>NZ_JBHUME010000007.1:0-230312 GCF_042684925.1 Paenibacillus gansuensis
CTGAATGAACAGAGTCTGCGCAGACTTACACTTTACTTCACATCCAGTTTTCAGGGTGCAAATCCTGAAAACAGAGTTTTCTAACGAAAACTTAAAACCGTTTGGTAACAATGGCGAAAGGGAACCACGCGTACCCATCTCGAACACGACCGTTAAGCCTTTCAGCGCCGATGGTACTTGGACCGCAGGGTCCTGGGAGAGTAGGACGTTGCCAAGCGGAACCCACTTCCTAAAGTAAGTGGGCTTTTTCATGGGGCCATAGCTCAGCTGGGAGAGCGCCTGCCTTGCAAGCAGGAGGTCAGCGGTTCGATCCCGCTTGGCTCCACCATGATGTTCCCTGATAGCTCAGTTGGTAGAGCACTCGACTGTTAATCGAGTTGTCACAGGTTCGAGTCCTGTTCGGGGAGCCATTTCTTTGAAACAGATACGGAGAGGTACCGAAGTGGTCATAACGGGGCGGTCTTGAAAACCGTTAGGGCGCAAGTCCACGTGGGTTCGAATCCCACCCTCTCCGTCAGTAACATTCTTCTTGGCGGTGTAGCTCAGCTGGCTAGAGCGTACGGTTCATACCCGTAAGGTCGGGGGTTCGATCCCCTCCGCCGCTACCAATTATTTGGAGAGATACCCAAGTGGCTCAAGGGGACCCTCTGCTAAGGGGTTAGACTGCGTAAGTGGTGCGAGGGTTCGAATCCCTCTCTCTCCGTTCTTGAGTAAGGCCCGTTGGTCAAGGGGTTAAGACACCTCCCTTTCACGGAGGTAACAGGGGTTCGAATCCCCTACGGGTCACCATCAATATACCGTCGCGGGGTGGAGCAGCTCGGTAGCTCGTCGGGCTCATAACCCGAAGGCCGCAGGTTCAAATCCTGCCCCCGCAATTGCTTTACATAGCAAAGAACCAGAAGTAAAGTGTGGAGCCGTGGTGTAGAGGCCTAACATGCCTGCCTGTCACGCAGGAGACCGCGGGTTCGAATCCCGTCGGCTCCGCCATTTATCCTCTAGGATAATCAACTTCTGAATCGATGCTTGACAATCATTTAAATTTCATGATATTATGGCGGTCGTGGCGAAGGGGTTAACGCACCGGTCTGTGGCTCCGGCATTCGTGGGTTCAAGTCCCATCGATCGCCCCATTTACTTTCATGCGCGTGTGGCGGAATTGGCAGACGCACTAGACTTAGGATCTAGCGTCTTTGACGTGGGGGTTCAAGTCCCTCCACGCGCACTTATTTCTTACGCGGAAGTGGCTCAGCGGTAGAGCATCGCCTTGCCAAGGCGAGGGTCGCGGGTTCGATTCCCGTCTTCCGCTCCATCTTTACGGGACGTAGCTCAGCTTGGTAGAGCACCTGGTTTGGGACCAGGGGGTCGCATGTTCAAATCGTGTCGTCCCGATTTAAAGGTTAATCTTTCTCGAAATTACATCGCTTGCAAGGAATTGCAGGAAGGTGTTTTTTTGTATATTGGCGGAGTATCGATTGCTGTTTCCTTGATTTTACTTTGGAGATATGGTAAAGTATCTCTACTGATGATTGCGCGGGTGTAGTTCAATGGTAGAACTCCGGCCTTCCAAGCTGGTAGCGTGGGTTCGATTCCCATCACCCGCTCCATACATACGAACAGACAGCCGGAATCTTGGTTCTGGCTGTTTTTTTATTGCTTTTCGGTGGTAATTTTACAGGTGACATTCTGAACGAGCATTTTCCTAGGAGGGATTGGCCTAATGTCTACTTTTTATAAACATGTCAAAACCGGTACCGAATTGATTGATCAGATAAACCGAACAGAAGTGCCTTCAGACGGCATGGCTATGTGGCATCTGGGGCAGGAAAGCATGGTGTTTAAACGAGGCGGCCTTATCGTGTACATTGATCCATATTTAAGCAACTCCATTGACGAAATGTACGGCGGTGCTCCCCGAAGCTTTCCTACGCCCGTAGAGCCAAACCAGGTAACGAATGCAGACTATGTATTCATCACGCACGAGCATGCGGATCACTTGGATCCTGTAAGTATTAAGGGAATAGCGGAGGGATCTCCGGGCGCCCGGTTTGTTGTACCCGCCCCTTTTAAGCAAAATTTAACGGATTTGGGCATCTCACCGGAGCGGATGATTTTGGCTTATGCAGCAGAACCTATAAAGGCCGAGGGGCTTGAGGTAACACCGGTTGCCTGTATGCATGAACAATTTGAACAGGATGAGAAGGGCCATCATAAATTTTTGGGATATGTATTTGATTGGGATGGACTGGTTTTGTACCATGCAGGGGATACGGTGATTTTCCCGGAACTGATTGAGCAGCTCAAACCGCTGCGGATCGAAGTAGCATGCCTGCCCATCAACGGGCATGACTTTAGAAGGAACAATCAGAATCTCGCAGGGAACATGACCTTTAGGGAAGCAGCTGATTTGACGGAAGAAATCGGGGCAGATCTGGTCGTTCCTATGCATTATGATTTATTTGCTTTTAATACGGACAATCCTGCTTATTTTGTGGATTATTTGCACCGTGCGTATCCGGATCAGCCTTTTAAAATGTTTGTGCCCGGAGAACGCATGCTGCATTTGAGCTCTAGGCTGTAAGTCCGTTTAGAATTTATAGAGCCGGCAAGGAAAAGAGGAATCAGTAGATGAGTACAACGTTTACCGCTCTTTCGGTTTCGGAAGAGTACACTGCTATTTTGGAACAACAGGAAATCGTTACACCAAGTTACATACAGGAGCAGGCCATTCCTGCGGTTGCTTCGGGCAAGGATGTTATAGCTCAGTCCCAGACCGGAACAGGAAAAACGCTTGCTTACCTGCTGCCATTGCTGCAGCGGATAGACCGCGGGCGGAAAGAACTGCAGGCTTTAATTCTCGTACCTACGCGTGAGTTGGGTATGCAGATATTAAGGGAAGTGGAGATGCTCCACCCCAATCAGGAGATCGGGGCACAAGCGCTGATTGGGGGCGTCTCCGTCCAAAGGCAGATTGAAAAATTGAAGCAGCACCCTCAGCTGATCGTCGGAACACCGGGGCGAATTTTGGAGCTGATCAAAGTCCGTAAACTGAAAATGCATGTAGTGAAGACGATTGTAGTGGACGAAGTAGACCAAGTTTTTGATCTGGGCAGCATCGATGAAGTAGAAGGCATCTTTAAGAGCGCCTTGAGGGACCGGCAAATCGTTTTCTTTTCGGCGACCATCCCTCATGCCATTGAAGATGTAGCTGCCAGATGGATGAAGGAACCTGTGCGAATTTCAATCGAACCTACACAACGTACTGCGGAAACTCTGGAGCATCTATACTTTGTTTGTGAGGAACGGGAGAAGATTGACCATCTGCGCAGAATTGTCAGGATGTTCAATCCCCAGATGGCCATTGTGTTTGTCAATGAGATCAACGCGCTTGCCGAAGTGCTGGAGAAGATGCGTTATGTCGGTTTATCCATTGAAGCGATCTATGGGGAAGCGGATAAGCAAGAACGTGCCCGAGTGCTGCAGCAGTTCCGCGAAGGAAAGTTTCAGCTGCTGCTCGCAACGGATGTGGCTGCCAGAGGATTGGACATTAAAGGCGTCACCCATGTTATCAACTTGGATCCTCCTGTAGATGCCGATCATTATGTTCACAGGGTGGGACGGACCGGCAGAATGGGTCGCGCGGGAACAGCCATTTCCATTATTACGCCGAAAGAACGTTTTATCATATCGAAGTTCTCCAAACAGCTGAACATTGACATTCCGGAAAAAGACATGTTCCAAGGGAATTTGATTGAGCCAGGTACAAGACCGCGTACAGAGGTAAGGCGGAAATCTCCCCAAAGCAAAGTCCGGATCTCGGAAAGTGCTCGTCCAATCAATACCCTTAAGGAATTTGGTGCGGATACAGCCGATGCGCTTGAAGGACGGACCGGGATGCAGGCAGTACGTTCTGAATATACAAACAGAACGCAGCCTCCAAAGCGCAAAGCGGATCGGGAACGCGACCGTAAAAATAAAGGTGCTCCCAAGTGGCTGAAAGCCAAGCGTCCGCAAGAGTAATCTGAACGGTTGTTATGTGGCAACAAAGGCAGCTTCCGAAAGGAAAGCTGCCTTTATCTGCTTAGAAAGGAGAATCGGAATGAAGAAAGCGGCCGTTAGCCTTTTGCTCGTATGTGTTTTGATCGTTTCCGCCGGCTTGGGGATGCTGTGGTACGTCCGCCCTGAACAGCCGTTAGACTTGGAATATAAGCCGCTGGCTATCGAAAATAAGGTTCTGGAGATGATCAGCAGCAGAAAGCTTGAGACTGCTTTTACGGAAGAGGAGCTCAATCAGGCTTTGAAGGAATGGCTCGCTGCGAACAATTTTCTATCGGAACATTGGGAAATAACCGGTGCGCAAGGACGCTTGAACGGCGAACGGATGGATGTGGATGTAAATGTATTGTATGCCGGCCGGGTGCCTGTCGGCGCAACAGCGGTGTACCGTTTAACATGGGACAACCCGAACCTGATCGCGGAACCGGTAGAAGTTCAGGTGAAACGAGCCAAAGTAACGGCAGCACAAGCGGGTTTACAGCCTGTTGTTATTCCGATTGGAGACCAGCTGCCACTAGGCTTCAGCATCTCCAAAGTAACATTTGAAGCCAAGTCGGTCCGTGTAAAATTCAGGTTTAGTTTGCTGTAGCCGAGAAATATTTTTTCATCACCCCCCCAATTAGGATTGTCCTGGGCGAATGTATAAGTGAAAGCAGAACTTCGCGAAGGTTCTTCTCATTTCACAAAGATTATCTTTCAAACAACAGGAACTGAAATCCGATTAGGGAGAGGGATTTAGATGGAAAAGAAGAGCAGATTCAAGGTATTGACGGTATCGGCGTTGGCGCTGGCGTTAGCTGTAGGCGGTCCTGCGGCGGCTTTTGCGAAGGATGATCACGGCAAGGGCAAGGGGAAAGGCCATGACGACCACAAACCGGGTGTACAAGCCAAATCGAATGTAACTATTCAATTCAAAGACATTGACGAAAAGCAGCTGCAGTGGGCTTTGCAATATATTATGGGCCTGGCGTCCAAAGATGTGTTTAGCGGAGACGGGAAAGGAAACTTCCTTCCTCAGAAAAAAGTGACACGGGCCGAAGCAATTACCGCAGCGGTACGGCTAATGGGGCTGAAAGACAAAGCGGAGTCCGCGGAAGAAAAAGCAACGAAGCTGAATTTCACCGATGCCAAAAAAATTGAAGAGAAATTCCCTTGGGCTGTCGGCTATATTGCCGTAGCAGTGGAGAATGACCTCTTCAGCGAGACGGAGACGGCAGTGCAACCTGAAAGACCGGCCGACCGTTTATGGGCAACTACCCTACTGGTGAAAGCCCTCAAATTAGACGGGGAAGCCAAAGCTAAAATGAACACCAAGCTTGATTTTAAAGATGCTGATAAAATTCCTGCAGGTTCCGTAGGCTATGTTGCAGTCGCCTTGGAAAAGAAACTGATTGCCGGATATGACGACCGGACGTTCCGTCCGAACCAGCCGGTAACCCGTGCAGAGCTGGCCGCGCTGCTGGGCCGCACAGATGAACAGCTTCCGGATAAGGAAGATAAGACCGCTGTCACCGGAACGGTTACCGGAATTTCCAACAACATTGTTACGATCAAGAAGAAAGATGGTACTTCCACCGCGCTGATCGTGGATCCGAACGCGTTTATTTTCCGCAATAACGTGAGAGTCGGCGTAAACGCTCTGGTTGCAGGGGATCTAGTGCTGGCTCGTTCTTTTAACAACGTAGTGGTCTACATGGAAGTGAGAAAAGAAGCTGAACCGGCACCGGTCAAGGTTCCTTTCGTGGATGTAGGCAAAATCAGCTACACAACAATGAATGCTGAACTTCGTTTGTCCACGATCACTCTGATCAAGAACGTGAACGGCGCTGATCAGATCGTCACCTACAACGTTGCTTCGAATGTAGTAATCAAAGGTGATGTTTCCAAGCTCCAGAAAGATCAAGTCGTCATCGTTAAGGGCGAGAATCAAGTGGTCCAAACGATTGAAATTCAATAATAATAGGAATTGGTAAACTTAAATAGGAACAGCCCCTTTTTGCCGGAAGGCAGGGAGGGGTTGTTTTGCGTTATTGGCAGGCCGTTCGTTATAATAGAAGGGAGGTGAACTTATGGACGCGATTTTATCGGTATCACAACTGACCGGAGGCTATAGCGTAGGAAGGCCGGTCTTACATAACATCGACTTTCAGGTAAAGCCAGGCGAAATGGTAGGCTTAATCGGATTGAACGGCGCCGGGAAAAGTACGACCATCAAACATATTCTAGGACTGCTTCAAGCTCACAAGGGAAGCATCAGAGTGAATGGAAAACAATTATCGGAAGATCCGCAGCAATACCGTTCGGCCCTGGCTTACGTTCCCGAATCTCCTTTGATGTATGATGAGTTGACCGTTCGGGAGCATTTGGAGCTGACGGCCATGGCTTACGGACTTTCGAAGGAAGCATATGAAAGCAGAAGGACCAAGCTGGTGCGTGAATTCCAGATGGAAGAGAAGCTGAACGGGTTTTCCCAGCATCTGTCCAAAGGCATGCGTCAGAAAATGATGATTATGAACGCTTTTATGGTGGAACCCGCCTTGTATATCATTGACGAACCCTTTCTAGGGCTCGACCCGTTGGGGATCCGCTCGCTGCTTGATTTAATGGTATCCATGAAGGAAGAAGGCGCGGCCATATTAATGAGCTCCCATATTCTTGCAACCATCGAAAAATATTGTGACAGCTATGTTGTGCTGCATAAAGGGCGCATGGCGGCGACCGGCACACTGGAACAGATTACAGAGCAGGCGGGATGTCCGGGTCAGCCGCTGGAGGATGCTTTTTACGCTCTCGTTAAGGACGGTCCCACTGCATGATGAAGGCGGATATGAACAAGCTGCTGCAGCGTCGGAGAGCCGGCTTCCGTAAGGAAACGTTTCCCTACTGGTCCTATGTGCTGCGCAGCGGATTTCCCGGTTTTGTTATTATGCTGCTCGTTGTCTGTTCGATTGTGTATGCAGGTTTTTTAAAGGGGATGCCGAGTACCTTCCCGGTGTTGTGGGTTTGTTTGGCTCTTCTACTCCCTGTACTGCAAGTCAGCCCGGTACGTACCTACATGGCGGCAGCAGATTCTGTGTATCTTCTCCCGCTGGAATGGAAGATGGACGAGTATATCCGGTCCTGTCTGCTTAGAAGCGCGGTTATCCAATGGGTGCAGATTTCCGTTGTGTGGGGTGTCCTGTTTCCAATGTACAGCCGGTCTGCTGACTTACCTGAGCATTCCTTCTACTACATTTGGGTGGTTTTGCTTGCTGTAAAAAGTGTCAATTTGCTCGGGAGCTGGGCGGAAGTCAATATAGCTGAGCCCCTTAGCCGTAAGCTGTACCAAGGGGTCCGACTGATTTGCAATGCAGCAGCTCTTTATGTGCTTCTTGCCTATACCGGACCTCAGGCGCTGCTCTTTATCGTCCTCGTATGGGCCGTATATATGGCAGGATTGAGATTCTTCCGCCGGTACAAATTGCATTGGTCGGAGCTGATTAACAGGGAACAGCGGCATCGGGGGGCATACTTCCGGTTTTTCAGCTGGTTTACGGATGTAAGCGAGCTTCCTGTGAGGCTGTCCCGGAGGCGTTGGCTGGAGGGCTGGACGGGGAGGATCCCGTTTGAGCCCCGCAACACGTTCTACTACTTGTATACGAAAACCATCACGCGGACGGAACTGTCTTCCATTGTGATCCGGATCACCTTAATCGGTGCGGTTGGCCTGCTGTTGTTTCGGGGGCCGTGGGCGCAGGCAGGTTTTACAGCAGCGGCTTTGTGGTTAGCAGGAGTCCAGCTTTCCGCCTTGGATCAACATCACCGTTTTGTGTTCTGGACCCATATTTATCCGCTGCAGCCGGAATATAAAACCGGGGCGATGGCAAAAACCGTCTTAAGAGCCCATACGGCTTCCGCAGGCGTGTTGCTGCTTACAGTTCTGTTTACCAGCCAGTCCTTGCCCAGCCTGTGTTTCTGCGTCATACTCTGCATCGGATTCCCTCTGCTATATAACAAACGGTTGATCCGGAAATGGTCTGCGGAGGACTATTTTGAACGGTGAAAAGCCCTTGCCTTCCGGCAAGGGTTTTTTCATTGTAAACATGATTTGGTCCCACTTTGGTAACTACTAAGTATAGATAACTTTGGTAATCAAGATGAGGAGGGGCCCCTATGTTCAAAAAAATATTCGGCGTGCTGCAAAGCGTCGGTAAGGCGCTTATGCTTCCGGTAGCGATTCTGCCTGCGGCAGGTATTCTGCTGGCGATTGGAAATGCGTTGCAAAACGGAGCCTTGGTAGAACGGCTTCCCTGGCTTGCCGGTGATAACGTGGCGTTGTTCGCGAATTTACTGGAACAGGCAGGCGGTATCGTTTTTGCCAATTTGGCGTTATTATTTGCCGTCGGTGTAGCGGTTGGTCTTGCAGGCGGGGAAGGCGTTGCCGGTCTGGCAGCCATTATCGGGTTCCTTGTAATGAATGTAGTCATGAGTGTCATTATGCGCGTGACTCCCAAGATGGCGGAGACGGATTTCTCCTACGCGAACGTACTCGGTATCAATACACTGCAGACAGGGGTTTTCGGAGGAATTATCGTCGGGTTAATGGCGGCGTTTTTGTATAACCGGTTTTTCCGGATCGAGCTGCCTTCTTATCTCGGTTTTTTTGCGGGCAAAAGGTTTGTACCGATCATCACGGCGGCCAGTGCGCTGATACTCGGAATTGTGATGACCATTGTCTGGCCTCCGATTCAGCAGTTTTTAAATTATTTCTCGCACAGCATGATCGATGCAAACCGGACACTGGCGGCTCTCATCTTCGGGATTATCGAAAGATCGCTCATTCCGTTCGGGCTTCATCATATTTTCTATTCCCCGTTCTGGTTTGAATTCGGGGAGTATACGAACAAAGCAGGACAACTGGTGCGAGGGGACCAGAAAATCTTTTTCGAACAGCTGAAAGACGGCGTTCCGTTTACAGCAGGCACGTTTATGACGGGGAAATTCCCTTTTATGATGTTCGGCCTTCCTGCTGCTGCTCTGGCAATGTACCATGAAGCGCGGCCGGAGCATAAAAAAATGGTCGCAGGCATCATGGGCTCTGCCGCATTAACTTCTTTCCTGACAGGGATTACCGAGCCGCTGGAGTTTTCGTTCTTGTTCGTAGCTCCGGTTCTGTTCGGAATTCATGCGATATTTGCAGGCCTCTCGTTTATGATCATGCACATGCTGGGCGTGAAAATCGGGATGACCTTTTCCGGTGGCGTTATTGACTTCCTGCTGTTCGGGGTGCTGCCGAACCGGACCCAGTGGTGGCTGGTCATCCCAGTGGGGCTCGTATTTGCGGTCATCTATTATTTCGGGTTCCGGTTTGCGATCCGTAAATGGAACTTGGCCACCCCGGGCCGTGAGGAAATGGCTGCAGATACAGCGGCTCCTCCGGCAGGAAAGAAGGGGGGGACCGGACAGAAAAAAGCGGCAGCTTCGTCTGCTGAGGATTTACCGCGGAATATTTTGACGGCATTGGGCGGGACCTCTAATATCTCAAACCTGGATGCCTGTATTACCCGGCTAAGGGTACAGGTCAAAGACAGCGGCAGTGTGGACAAAACAAGGTTAAAGGAGCTTGGCGCGTCAGGTGTGCTTCAGGTAGGGGATAACGTTCAGGCGATTTTTGGCACACGGTCGGATACATTGAAATCTCAAATTCAGGATGTCATGGCGGGCCGGAAACCGGTTCCGGATGTGGATCCTTTTCAAGCTAAAGCCGCGGCGGTCGCTATTGAACAACGCACCGTTCCTTTACAGAAGGGAGGAGTCGATCCGTTTGCCATGCCCCTTGACGGGGAACTGGTCGACATCTCCAAAGTGCCGGATCCGACTTTTGCGGACAAAATGATGGGCGAAGGCTTCGCCATAGTGCCGAAATCCGGCGAGATCTACTCCCCGGTCAATGGCGTAGTCGAAAATGTGTTTCCGACGAAGCATGCAATCATTTTGCGGTCAGTCGGGGGCAAGGAGGTATTGATCCATTTTGGCGTAAACACGGTGAAACTCAAGGGAGAAGGCTTTCATCCACATATCGCGGAAGGCGACAGGGTAACGTTAGGGCAGCATCTGATGACGGTGGATTTGGCGTATGTTAAAGAACATGCGGAGTCTGTTATTACCCCGATCGTATTTACGGACCTGCAAGAAGGACAAACCTTGGCTCTATTGAAAACCGGGGAGCTGTCCCATGGGGCGACCGGCATTATTGAGATTAGATAAAAAGGAGTGTCGATGATGGAAAAAACGTTTACGGTAACGAACGAAGACGGTTTTCACGCACGGCCGGCCACTGCTCTTGTAAACACGGCCAAAAAATATAATGCGGACGTACAGTTGGAATACAACGGCAAAACCGTTAGCTTGAAATCATTCCTTGCAGTGGTGAAGCTTGGGATACAACAGGGGGCGGTCATCAAGTTTACGGCTGAGGGAGAACAGGCTGCCGAGGCGCTGGAAGGCATTGCGGAGACCATGACGAAGGAAGGGTTAGGAGCGTAATGTCGGCGACCATTATGGGGATCGGGGCTTCTAACGGGATTGCTATCGCCAAGGTGTTTCGTCTGGAGCACCCTGATCTGACCATAAAACGGGGAAGCGTGCAGGATCCGGATGCGGAGGTTCGGCGTTTCCGGGAGGCGGTCGAGAAATCGACACGGGAGCTTGAGGCGATTCGAGATAGGACGGAGCAGCAGCTAGGCGAAGATAAGGCGGAAATCTTCGCCTCCCACCTGCTTGTGCTGGAAGATCCTGAATTCGTGGATGAGGCGATCGGCAAGATCGAATCGGAGAAGGTGAATGCAGAGTTTGCGCTGCAGGAAGTTAGCGACGCAACCATTAATTTTTTTCTCACTATGGAATCGGATTATATAAAAGAACGTGCGGCAGATATCCGGGATGTGACGAAACGGGTGCTGTCCCATCTAATGGGTGTGCAGACGGCGGATTTGGCTTCGATCTCAGAAGAGGTAGTGCTGATAGCCGAGGATTTGACTCCGTCCGATACGGCACAGCTGAACCGGACGTTTGTTAAGGGATTTGTGACCGACATAGGCGGGCGTACATCGCATTCTGCGATTATGGCCAGGTCGCTTGAAATTCCCGCGGTGGTCGGGACCAAATCGGTGACAACCCAGGCGGAGGCCGGGATGATGGTCATTGTGGACGGCACTTCCGGCCAGGTCATTGTGGACCCTTCCGAAGAGGAAATACGGGAGTTCCGGGGGAAGCAGGAAGAATATGCCCGACTGAGGGAAGAATGGCTGAAAGCGAAGGATCAGCCGTCTATTTCTGCAGACGGGCACCGGGTGGAAATCGGAGCGAATATCGGGACTCCGAAGGATGTAGCCGGTGTGAAGGAACACGGCGGAGAAGGCATTGGGCTGTACCGGACAGAATTTCTTTATATGGGCCGGGATACGATGCCGACAGAAGAGGAGCAGTACGAGGCTTATTCTTCAGTGTTAAGGCAGATGGAAGGAAAGCCTGTTGTCGTGAGGACGCTGGACATCGGGGGCGACAAGGAACTGCCGTATTTGCAGCTGCCCAAAGAAGCCAATCCGTTTCTCGGCTATCGCGCGATCCGTTTATGCCTGGACCGGAAGGATTTGTTCCGGACACAGCTGCGGGCATTGCTCCGCTCAAGTGTTCAGGGGAACTTGAAAATCATGTTCCCTATGATTGCGACGCTGGGCGAGTTCCGGGAAGCCAAAGAAGTGCTGCTGGAAGAGAAACAGAAGCTCATGGATGGCGGTACCGCCATATCCGAAACGATTCAGATCGGCATTATGGTAGAGATTCCGTCCACCGCGGTGTTGGCGGACCGGTTTGCCAAAGAGGCCGATTTTTTCTCCATCGGCACGAACGACCTGATCCAGTACACTTTGGCGGCGGACCGCTTGAATGAGCGGATTTCCTACTTGTATCAGCCGTATAACCCGGCCATTCTGCGGATGGTGAAGCAGGTCATCGACGCGGCCCATGCCGAAGGGAAGTGGGCGGGGATGTGCGGTGAAATGGCCGGCGACCCCACGGCGATACCTCTGCTGCTGGGCATGGGCCTCGACGAGTTCAGCATGAGCGCCAGTTCGATCCTACGCGCACGCACCTTGCTGCGCAGCCTCTCCAAGGCGGACTGCGAAGCACTGGCTGCCGAGGCACTGAACTTCGACACGGCTGAGGAGGTCGTGGAGTTGGTGAACCACGCGCTGGCGGTGAAGAAGTAGAGTAATGAGCTGTTGGTGCCCCTTGTTAGTGATATGAGTATCACTAGCAGGGGGGTTAACGTGGTTAGTGATATGAGGTTTTACTAACGCGCACAAACTCCGGCCTTTCGGTGGCAATAGGTCTGGGGGAGAGTTAATGATATGAGGTATCACTAACAGCAGGCGTTGACATGGTTAGTGATATGACGTATCACTAACTCGCACAAACTTAGGTATAATGGTGGGAATTCGGCGTCTGGGGGAGAGTTAATGATATGAGGTATCACTAGCGGTGGGTACGGACATGGTTAGTGATATGACGTATCACTAGCTCGCGCAAACTCAGGCATAATGGTGGGAATTCGGCGTCTGGTGGAGAGTTAATGATATGAGGTAACACTAGCAGTGGGCACGATATGGTTAGTGATATGAGGTATCACTAGCAGCGGGCACTGACATGGTTAGTGATATGACGTATCATTAACAGAGTCACCGGTTGAATGCTGAACCATTTCCAGTATGATAGAACCGCAAAAAGGCTGCCCCTCAAAATAGAAGGGCAGCCTTCATTTATTCAGGCTATTTCTGCAAATCGAGGACAGCCTGGTAGATGGTGTCGTACAGTTCTTCCAAGTCCCTTTCTTCGATACAGGAGAAGGCGATACGGAGATCGGTCTCGCCTAGAGCGATGGTGCCGATGCCGTATTGGTTCAGCAGGTGGACGCGCAGTGTTTCGGCGTCGGTCGTTCTCAGCTTGAGGCACATAAAGTACCCGGAGTTGAACGGGTAATAACTCCATACATCCCCGTATTTCCCGCTGTCCAGCAGCTGCTTCACACGGTTGGCACGGCCCTTCATGATCTCGAATTTCTCCTGTTTCTGCTTCTCGAATTCCGGCGATTGCAGTGCATGCAGCACGAACGTCTGAGACGGATGAGCTCCGCTGGAAATGGTGGCGCGGATGATGCCCATCGTCTTTTGCTCCAATGCACTCAGTAAAGCGTCGCTTTCCGAAGCGTACGTGATGAATCCTACACGGAAGCCCCAAACGAACTCTTCCTTCGTAGCCCCGTCCACTTTCACTGCCAGAACTCTTGGATGCAGTTCTGCCAGTTGGCCGAACAACGATTCCTGCAATGAATCCTCGAAGAACAGGCCGAAGTAAGCGTCATCCGTCACGGCAACAATGTTGATGCCTGCTTCCGCACCGGCGCGGATCGCCTCTACAATACGGCGGCCTTCTTCCGCGTCAGGCGTGTAGCCTGTCGGATTGTTCGGGAAGTTCAGAACGACAATCGCTTTGCCTTGCTCTTTCCGGGACAGAATCGCTTCGCGCAGCCCGTCCGCATTAAATTGGCCGGCGTCGTCGTACAGCGGGAAATTCACAATCTCGGCGCCGCGGCGAATCCCGAAGGTCAACTCGTAATTTTCCCAATTTTTATCCGGAAAAATAACCGCATCCCCCGCGTCCGCAAACAAGTCGGCCACGATGCTTAAGCCATGGGTCAGCGCATTGGTAACAATCGGATTGCCATAGCTGCGGCCTTGCAGCGAAGGGTTTTCCTTCAGCATTTTGGAACGCCAGGCCGAACGCAGCTCGGGTTTGCCCGCCGGGGGTGCATATTCATAAAGATCCTTCGGCGCATAGGCCGACAGCGTATCTTGAATCAACGGCAAATGCATCGGCTCGCCATTCTCCAGAGCGATCCCGATGGTTGCATTAAACTTCTTCGCTTTCGCCTTTGCTTCCGCCGACTGACTCAGAATGCCCTCTTTCGGAAAATAAATCTGTTTGCCCAAAGCAGAAAGCATGTCGTAGACATTGCGGTTTTCACGTTTGATTGTTTCATTCAACTGCTGTACTAAAGCGTTCATCCTGTCCATCCTTCCGGAAAATAAATGAGTGGATCGGCGACGCCGCGCAAGCGGCAGCCGTTAGCCAAGTTTTGTGTGCTATTATACCACTTTAGCCCAATCCAGTCATTACAAAACATCAATTCTCCTTGTGAGCGGGACAATACTTCTTCATAAGGCGAACCGTTTCCTCATCGAGCGGCCGATCGCGCTGCTCCAGCCCTGTCATAATGTTGTCCCGATCTGCTTCGCGCATATTTTGGCCAAATTTGAATTTAGCCGAAATTTCATCAGGATTCAATTTCAGAAGCGCTACCCCTTTTAAGCGCGGGATGTAGTCAGGGTCTACGTGATCGAAAGGCCGAAAGCCGCCCTCCGGCTGGAGCTTACCCATGAAAGCAGTGAAGGCCCGCGCTTTTTCTTCGAGGTCCTCGACAACTTCGATCGTTCCCCGCATCTGCACCGACTTGAAAAAGGCCGTAGCCGGACAGGCAAATGTATCATCCGTAAAGTAGGAAGGAATGAGGGCAAACTCCCTCGCAACGGCAAAGGTAGCGCTGTTGTTCCGCTTCAGGTCTTTCATTTTTTCTCCGCCGCGGCTGCCGTGAAAATAAACCGCTCCTTCCGTATATACAAAATTCAACGGCTTGATGTTCGGAAGCCCGTCCACACCGGCCGTAGCCAAATATCCGAAGCTTTCCTCCGTCAAAAACTCCTCCAGTTCCGCCTGGTCTTCTATAGTAAACTCTTTTCTGCGCATGGTTCACCTCTCCTTTTGGTATTAAGCATAGTCAGAAAAGTGGAGTTAGAAAAGATCCACAAATGGTAAAAAAATATATACCACTTTAAAAAAAGGAAGGAAATCAATTTCAGACACAAAGTGGATAGCCAGAAGCATTGCCGGAGGACTGCTCTCCCACTATAGTGAAGATGTAGTAAACAACTTGCCCCATGAAAGGGAGTCGTATACAATGTTAACAGTACAGAATCCTTTGCTGAAGCCTTTGAATGATGAACAGCTTGCTCAATATGAAAGAGATGGGTATATTCTGATCAAAAAGGGATGCAGTTCCGACCTGATCGATGCCTTTAATAGACACATCTATGAGCTGCGGGCAGTTCCGCTGGAGCAAATGCAGGACTGGGCGCGTACTAATGAAGAATCCCGATTCACTTTGAGACTGTTCAACCCGCATCAGCACGACAGTTTCTCCAGACAGCTGATGAAGCTGCCTGTCATTCGCGGGGCACTCGCACAGTTGATGGGCAAGGAAGCGGTCTGCGTGCAAAGCATGTATTTTTATAAAGAACCGGGTTCTCCAGGCCAAGCCGCGCACCAGGACTATTATTACATCAAAAATGATCCGATGACCATGGTTGCAGCCTGGACCGCCATGGAAGATCAAGTGGACGAAGAAAACGGCTGCTTGTGGGTCATTCCGGGAACGCACAAACTCGGGCTGCTGCCGCATGGTGCAGTGAAGAATCTTGATGAGCACGAGCCGTGGACGGACGAAACGGAAGGCATAGACCTTACTAAGCAGATTCCGGTCATTATGGAAAAGGGAGATATTCTGTTTTTTCATGAGCTGCTGATTCACTCTTCCAACCGCAACCGCAGCAAAGACCGCTGGAGAAGATCCTATGTCTGCCACTACATTCGTGAAGATTCCGCTGTTACGTTGAGGGAAGATTTGAGGGAGAAATACCCATTGTACTAGAGTAAAAATAGCTTTAAAGGGGGAGATGTGATGGAAAGAGGGGCAGCCGCTGCCTTATTTCCTGCCGTACGATCCGTTTGGGCAGGTTCCATCGTCTATCCCCCTGGCGGGCGTTACGGTCCGAGGGTCCAGCAGGATATTCAACTGGTGCTCTTGCATACAGGGATGCTGAACATCCAGGTGGACGGCGAAGCCCGTCAAGTCCAGCCGGGAACCGTGATACTGCTGAAGCCGGGGCATCATGAAATGTTTTATTTTGCAGAGGAGCAGAGCACGTGGCACCGTTGGATTTCCATCGAATTGGAACCCGGAGGGGCAGAGCAAAAACGGTTATTGGAAAAGCTCCCCTGGAATGTGCCTATTTCAGAGGAATTGAACCGATTAACCGATGTGATGCTTTCCCTGCAGGGGGAAGGCGAGCCGGCTTATGAAACGTTAAAGGCTCTCGGGATCAGCGCGTTAGAGCTGTTTGCGGCCGAACAGCAGCGTATCCGTGCCAAGCTGGAAGCTCATCCATCCGTAGCGGCTGTCAAACGGGAAATTCAGAACAGCTACGCGGAAAGCTGGACCTTGCGGGCGATGGCCGAAGCAGGGGGCGTCTCTCCGGAACATCTGGTCCGCTTGTTTCAACGGTACGAGCAGGTGACGCCGATGAAGTTTTTGTGGAATTACAGGGTTTTGAAAGCGCAGGAAATGCTGGCCTATACGGGATTGTCCATCTCCGAAATTGCGGAGCGGTGCGGGTTTCAGACGTCTTATCATTTTGCAAGAAGTGTGAAACAGCGGACCGGGCTCACGCCGTCAGCGATCCGCGCGGCGTCGTGGGAAGGCAAAGACTCCGGCAGGCAGCAGCTCAATGGTGAATAAAACTGCAATGGATTCAGGCAGGTTCCTTCGGGGGCCTTTTTGGCGTGTTTGTAGTTTTCGCTCTTCAAGATTTATAATAGAGAGACATGAAAGAACGGAACTAGGCGTGTAGAGGAGGCTTCGGGACTATGGACGTAATGCTGCCCATGGACGCTTACAGGGAGAAGTTCCGCTATGCCTATCTGGCTTTGTACGAGGCCTTGAAAGATGCGATGCTGCAAGGAAGACTTGCTTACGGTACGAAGCTGCCGTCAAGCAGAGAGCTGTCAGCCAGGTATGGGCTGTCCCGGGGCAGCGTAAACCGGGCGTACGACATGCTGATCTCGGAAGGGTATGCGGCCGCTGAGAGAGGAAGCGGCACGTATGTTTTATATCGTGTCCGGCAGGAAGATGCGACGGGACAGGAGCCGGGAGAACCGCCGAAGCTGTCTGCTTGGGCAAACAGGGTAACGGGATGGGATAGGAATCAGCTGATGAGGCCCGCGCCGGGCATCCGGACCGCGGGAGGAGCGGCTCGGAAGAACGCAAATGGCTCTGCAGCTGAAGGGAAGCCTGGAGCGGTGCAAGGAGCCGCACAAGGAAAGGCAGGCAGGAAACGCGGCGGGGACAGTGGGCTCGCCGGGGAAGTGCGCGAACGCGCAGATTCCTCCGTGAGCACTGCGGCAGAGGTTGCCGGGGAGCGGGTGAGCTTCCATTTGGGGGAGCCCGATCTATCCATGTTTCCGGCGCAAGAGTGGAGCCGGCTTGTGAGCCGGGAGGTCCGGCGGTCCAGCCGGACAGGGCGGCGAGGGTCTGATGGAGCGCAGGGACATCTGCCGCTGCGTGAGGGAATCGCCCAGTACCTGCGCCGCGCCCGGGGCATCGACGCCGAGGCCGCAGACATCGTCGTGTACAGCGGCTCCTCACAGGCACTGGCTATGCTCGCCCTGCTGCTGCTGGACCCGGGCGAGCCCGCCGTGCTCGAGAACCCGGGCTACCCGGGAACGCTCCGGGCCGTAGAGGCGGCCGGCGCGGTGCCGCTGTTCGCCCGGGTGGACGGGCAGGGGCTGGCCCCGGAGGACTGGCCGGCCCGCGTGCTCTTCACCGGCGCCGCGCGCCAGTACCCGACGGGTGCGGTGCTGCCCCTGGAGCGGCGGCAGGCGCTGCTGGCCTGGGCGGAACGCCGCGGTGCCGTCATCGTCGAAGACGATTACGACAGCGAGTTCCGCTGGGCCGGGCGGCCGCTTACACCGCTCAAGGGCATGGACCGTGCCGGACGCGTCATCTACGTCGGCACGTTCACCAAGACGATGCTGCCGGAGGTGCGCATCGGCTACGCTTTGCTGCCGCGCAGCCTGGTGCGCGCGGCAGTGCAGGCCAAGGCGCTGTTCGAGCCGCATCCGAGTGCGGCTGTGGAACAGCGCGCGCTCGCCGCGTTCATGAACAGCGGCGGCTATGAGCGTCATCTGCGGCGGATGACGCGGCATTACGGCCGGAAGGCGCAGCTGCTGTCCGGCCTGCTGCGCAGCAGGCTTAACGGAGCTTTCGACTGGGTGAAGTCGGATGCGGGGCTGCATATGTTTGGCTGGTGGAAAGGCGAAACCAGCTTGTATAATACGTATAGGAACGCTTGTGTCCAAGCGGGAGCTGAATGGACCGATGCTTCCTCCTATGATTTTCTGGAGGCCCGTCCGGCGGCCTGCCTCGGGTTCGCTCACCTGACGGAGAGCGAAATGGAGCGGGGTGTAGAAAGGTTAGCCGGCATATGGAAGCAGATGAACAGTTGAGACAGATGTTGAGGAGCGATGATTGTGCTGCACGTTTTGCCCGATGCCTTCAGGCTGAAGCCTGCCTTTGCCAAAATTGTGTGTGAACCGTCCTGGAAATGGCTGAAACGGGAGAAACCTTTTGAAAACTATGATCTATTCTACGTGTGGAGCGGTGAGGGGGAAGTCGTGCTGAACGACAGGCCATACGCGGTCGGCAAAGGGAGCTGCTTCCTGTTTCGCCCCGGCGACTTTACCCATGCGACGCATAACCCTCAGAAGCCGCTGGTACTTACTTATATTCATTTTGGCGTGGACGGGAACGAAGAGCTGATGCAAATTCCGGAACGTTACCGGGTGATGAGGGAGACACTGGATTTCGAATATTTACTGGCACGTTATGTGCGCCTGTTTCTGGTGGAGACGTTCGCAGCCGAGGAAGAAGCGAAGCTGATCTTGAAGCAAATGATGATTCACCTGCTCCGGGAGGACCGCCAGGAACTCGGGGAAACCAAGAAATACAGCAACCAGTTGACGGAGGTCATCCATGAGGTGGCGAATTATGTGCGGCAAAATCCGGGGATATCCCATAGGGTGGAGGAGCTTGCCGCACGGGCCGGCCTTTCGCCGCGTTATTTTTCGATCAAATTTAAAGAGATTATCGGCCATTCGGTCCAAAATTATATGATCAAAACCCGGATCGAACGCGCGGAGCATCTGCTGCATCATGCGGGAATGAACGTGACGGAAGTGGCGGACGCGCTCGGGTACCGGGATATTTTCTTCTTCAGCCGCCAGTTCAAGCAATATACGGGGAAAAGCCCTTCCGAGATCCGGTAAGGGCTTTTTAAAGGTATCGGCCCCGCGATTAGGGGGATATGCTACTCAAAAATCAGGCTCTTCTCCCGCTGCGTGAGCGGCCGGCCGGTGACGTCCACTACGATTTTGCCGCCCGCTAGGCCCAGAATACGGCTTGCATAGCGCTGCGCGAACTCGGCGTTGTGCATCGTGCAGATGACGGTAGCTTTGTCGCGTTGGCAGACGTATCTGAAATCCTGCATGACTCTTTCCGCTCCGGCGGGATCAATCCCCGAGATGGGCTCGTCGGCAAAAATAACCTTAGCCCGCTGCACAAATCCCCTTGCCAGCGCAATCCGCTGCCTTTCTCCGCCGCTGAGCTTTTCGGCAGCCATGGACGCTTTATCCAGCAGCCCGACATTCTCCAAATAATCCATAGCGTTAGCATATTCTTCAGTGGATACCCTGCCGGTCATTAGCCGCCAAATAGGAGTATGGAACAGCCTTCCGCGCAGGACGTTCTTCAAAGCGCTTTTCCTCGGCTGTACATCGGCTTTCTCTTCCAAAAACGCCCAGTGTTTGTTCAGCTTCAGTTTTTCGAGCCAGCCGGCCTTCGAAATATCCTTCCCTTCATAAATGTATTGCCCCTCGTCCCAAGCTTCACGGAGTGCAAGGCACTTTAAAAAGGTAGTTTTACCGCTCCCGCTGGCGCCTAACACCGCAACGAATTCACCTTCATTAATTTCAAGGCTGATTTTGGTAAGTATCGGCTGATGCTGGATCTCTTTCGTCAAGTTACGGATTATCATCGAATCATTCTCCCTCGGAACCAAAACGGTTACGCTTACAGTTTAGATGTACTCATTATAGCATGTACCGACCGGGTTGGGACAACCGGGCCGCCTATTCGTGAAGAGATGCCCTGAATGCGTATGCGGATAGTTTCTTTCACAACTGATCCGTCGGAGATGCGGCAGAGTGGGACTCGCCGGAAAAAAAACAAACGGCCCTAAGGCCGTTCTCCCATCCGACAATTCAGTTAGTCAGCAAGCAGTAAACCTAGTGCCTCACCCATATTCACTCTGCTTCCTACCTTGAGATCTTCCCTTGGGGCAAACGTATCGTCTTCCATCAATAACACGACGGTTGATCCGAACTGGAAGTAGGCTAATTCCTGGCCCTTGTGTAATGATTTCACAGTCTCATCGGTAAATTTAATGCTGCTGACGTTCATGGCACCGACCTTGACTACCGCTACTTCGCCGCCTGCATGCCGGATATACGAGATCAGCCTCTCATTGCGGCTCAGCACCCGGGGCATGTGCCTCAGGCCGAAATCATTCACCGGATATACTTTGCCGGGAATGTGTTCCGTTTCTACGATCTCGCCGCCAACCGGCGTATGGATCCGATGATAATCCGTCGGGCTCAGGTAAAGCACATAGTAGAAGCCGTGCTTGTAGTTTTCTTGTCTAGGTGAGTAGTGGAGCAGCTCTTCGAGCGTATAATCCTGCCCCTTCACATTCAGGATCGTACCGTCCTGAATGGCTCCCATTCCGGTAATCAGCGCGTCGACCGGGCTGACCAATGCGGATGTATCTTCAGTAATCGGCCGGAGTCCCGGCTTCAGACGGCGCGTAAAAAATTCATTCAGCGATTGATATTCATGGACGGCTTTCTCCGCGTCTTCCAGGCGGATACCGTAAATTTTAGCGAAGCGGGGAATCAGTTTCCGGCTGGCACGCGAGGCGGCAAATGAACCGGTGATTCTGGAAATAAACTTGCGCGAAGAGAGTTCGGTTAACATTCGCATTGCAGATTTCATCATGGTCTTCGTTCACCTGTTCCTTCTCTTTCAATCCATCTATTTACTTACCACATGAAAATGCATAAATATAAGGGGTTTGACCTCTACAGAGGTTTATCTCATCTTGACATAATTTCAGGGACAAATCAATGGATACCGTGCCGGAAAGCATCCGCCCGCAGACCTGAAAACCATGGCAAGGCAAAGAAAAAAAGGCCTGCATAGGCCTTCATTCTTAGCAGCATATTTCTATGGAACTACTATCTAAGAGGCATGGCGCGGATGAGAACGGCTCTGCGGTTTCTCATATTCTCTGCACGAAAGGCAGGCAGCAGCATTGACGTTAATCGGATACGAGGACCCGGAAAACTTGGTGCACTGGATGGGAGCTTTGGATTCGGGATCAGTAGAGATGAGAGTACAATAGCTGCAGGGAGAAATTAATTCAGTCGTCACTTTCAGCAAATCGGATTTAATCTGCTTCAATACGTCCATGAACACGCTCCTGACCTAAATGAAAATGAGGTCTGTCGTCCATCTCCTAATATTTTCTATATATTTCTAAATTATAATGTAACACAAAAGTTTGGTATTGGTAACTGTTTGTTAGTAGAATGTCAGATTTCTACAATGAAGTTTTTGTAAATGAGAATATACTTTACTCTTAGCACGGGATTGACGGGTACACCGTTTCATTGTATCCTTGTAACGAACTGAATATGGAAATACGGGAGCTCGATGAAGTCGGGCTGAGAGTGCGGCCGCCTGCCGCTGACCGTCAATCTGAACTGGATAATGCCAGCGGAGAGAATTTCACGGTACACCGCCGTTTGGCGTACCGTCCTATTAGACCGCAGATGGAGATCCTTGGGGTCTTTTTTGTTGTCTGAGCGGGCGAATCTCTCATTTCCATGATCAACAAACATATATGGGGAGATGAAGGTTATGAACAAATGGATGCGGCAAACATCTGCAATTCTCGTGGCTGCAGCTTTGCTGCTTGCGGGATGCGGCACAGCGAAGAAAGAGGAGACGGGCAATGCTGCGGCTCCGGCTAAGCTTACCGATGTAAAAGTGGTGCTCGACTGGACGCCTAACACGAATCACACCGGACTCTATGCGGCCCGGGACTTAGGTTACTATAAAGAGCTGGGATTAAATGTGGAGATCATTCAGCCGGGCCAGAGCGGCGCCGATCAGATGGTTGCCACGGGCAGCGCAGACTTCGGGGTAAGCTATCAGGAAGGCGTGACGCTGGCGCGGATGCAGAATGTGCCCATCGTTTCGCTGGCGGCTGTCATACAGCATAACACCTCAGGCTTTGCCGCTCCGGCTGCGCTGAACATCAAGACGCCGAAGGATTTTGAAGGCAAAACTTACGGAGGCTGGGGTTCTCCAGCAGAAGAAGCGGTGATCGACTCTTTGATGCGCACGGAGAATGCCGATGTGAAGAAAGTAAAAATCGTGAACGCGGGCGATGCTGACTTTTTTACCATGACCAAGAAAGATATAGATTTTGCCTGGATCTATTATGCATGGACCGGTGTGGAAGCGGAGCTCCGCGGAGAAAAGATCGATATGGTTTATTTGAACAAGTATTCGAAGAAACTGGATTACTATACACCGGTTCTCATCACAAACGAGAAGCATGTCAAAGAACAGTCCGAACTTGTCAAAACATTTATGGCGGCGACCGCGAAGGGATATCAGTATGCGATAGATCATCCTTCCGAGGCTGCCGAGCTGCTGATCAAGGCCGTTCCGGATTTGAACGCGGACCTTGTCCGGGCTTCCCAGAAATGGCTGAGCCCGAAATATCAGGACGACGCTCCCCGATGGGGCGAGCAGAAGCTGGAAGTGTGGAAGGGCTATGCGGAATGGATGTATGAGAACAAGCTGATGGAGAAGCAGCTTGATGCGGAATCCGCGTTTACCAATGACTTCTTGCCTTCAAAATAATAGATAACTTAAGGAGATGAATCCTACTATGGCTACTACGCTGTTAAGTATACAAATCATACCGAGCGTTCCCGGGGGCGGCGACGTGATTCCTTATGTGGACCGTGCGATTGAAATCATTCAGCGTTCCGGCGTAAAGCATCAGGTGAATGCGCTGGAAACGACGATGGAAGGCGAACTTCCGCAGCTGCTGGACATTGTAAAGGACATGAACGATGCGATGGTGGAAGCAGAATGTCCGAGCATCATTTCGCAGATCAAAATCCTGCATAAGCCGGACGGAGCATCCATGGACAAGTTGACGGAGAAATACAGATAACATGAACGGACACCGCAATCGGCCTTTATGGTCCGCCCTGGCCGGGATCGCCGCATTTCTGCTGATCTGGCAGGCGGCGACCTCGGTCTTTGCCATATCGGAGTGGCTGCTCCCCAGTCCTTGGCAGGTCGCCAAGGAGGCGTTCGTCTCGGCGGACCGCGTGTGGATGCACAGCCAATCTACAGCGATGCTGGCGGCAGGCGGCTTTGCCTTGAGTGTCGCAATGGGACTTCTCTGCGCCGTGCTGCTGCATCTGTTTCCCCTGCTCAGGGAACTGGCACAGCCCTTTCTCATCTTATCCCAAAGTGTGCCGAGCATTGTGCTTGCCCCATTGCTTGTGCTGTGGCTGGGTTTCGGCATAATGCCAAAGCTGGTCATTATTGTGCTGGTCTGCTTCTTTCCGGTATTGATCGCCGCCCTTGGCGGGTTCGCTCAGGCTGACCGGACTATGCTGCAGTATCTGCAGATGATCGGAAGTTCGAGATTGCAGATTTTCCGCAAGCTGGAGTTTCCCGGCGCCCTTCCCGCCCTATTCTCAGGTCTGCGGATTTCGGCAACCTATAGCATTACAGGAGCGGTGATCGCGGAGTGGCTTGGCGCGGAAAAAGGGATCGGGGTATATATGACGCTGGCCTCCTCTTCGTACCGGGCGGACCGGGTATTCGTGGCGATCGGCGTCATTGTGGCCTTAAGCTTGTTGTTATTCGGCCTGGTTCAAGTGCTGGAACGTTATTTGATACCGTGGAACCGGAAAGGCGGAAGGGGGAAAGTTCATGAGTAAGCTGGAAGTGAACGGAATTACACTGACGTTTCCGGCGGAAGCCGGGGCTTCCGGCTGGAGGAGGAGATTCCGCCCCAATAGAAAAAGGGAAGTATCTCCGCCTCCTGTCCTTAAGAATCTGACCCTGCAGGTAGAGGATGGGGAGTTCGTGTCTGTAATCGGGCCTTCGGGCAGCGGCAAAAGTACGCTGTTTCATATTATCGGAGGCGTGCTTCAGCCGGACAGCGGCACCGTGCATATGGACGGTGTTGATGTAACGGGACGGCGCGGACTGATCAGTTATATGCCGCAGAACAATACGCTGCTGCCCTGGCGCACGGTGCTGCAGAATATTCTGCTTGTTCAGGAAGTGGAAGGAACAATCCATGCGGGCGCCAAAGCGGAGGCGATGGAGGGACTGCGCAGAATCGGGCTTGAAGCTTATGCAGACGCTTATCCGCATGTGCTGTCCGGGGGGATGCAGCAGCGGGCCGCTTTCCTTCGGGCACTGCTCAGCCCTCAGGAACTGCTGTGCCTGGATGAGCCCTTTGGCGCGCTGGACGCGTTGACACGCGAAGAAATGCAGCATTGGCTGCTGTCCATGTGGGAAGGCAGCGGACGCTCGGTACTGTTCGTCACGCACTCGATCGAGGAAGCGCTGCTGCTGTCGGACCGGATCTTCATTTTGTCGTCAAAGCCTGCCGCTGTGATCCGGGAAATTCAAGTTCCTTTTGCAAGGCCCCGAACCGATGCAGTTAAGCTTTTACCCGAATTTACCGAGCTGCGCCGGACGATTTATGAACTGTTAAAACCAGACCGCCAGCCTGACGGCACCTCTTCTTAGAAGGGGTGTTTTTTGCATATAAGGGATGATAGGCGCCGGCGAAAGAATAGGAATCATTGCATTGGGAAAAATAAGGAAAACCCTGCATGCGGTGAGGTGCTCTTCTTATGAATTCCTCTTCATTTCTAGATACAAACGAGAAGCTGCTGAAGGCCTCCTTGTCGGAAAGCACAGATTTTAAAACCAGTGACCTCCTTGTCGGCGAACGCCGCATCCGTCTGTTTTATATGGATTCTATGATTGACCCGGCCATCATCCAGGAACATGTAATACGGCCGCTGTTGAGCCATTCCTTTGCGGGCATCCGGGAAGCCGTCACTGTTCTTGATTACGGTGAAACGGTACTGATTTCGGAAGCAGCGACAGCGCTTGTGGAAGGTAAAACTGTGGTTCAAATCGAAGGCCAAGCCCGGTTATACTTGCTGAAAACAGCTCTGGATAAAGAGCGGTCGATCAACATCCCGGTAAACGAGCGGGTTTTGCGCGGATCCAATCAAGCTCTAATAGAGAATTTGCAGACAAATTTAAACTTGATGAGGAAACTCATTGCTACCCCGGATCTGGTCGTAAAGACATATAAGCTGGGCCGGCAGTCCAATACAAATGTTGCAGTCCTTTCTATGCACTCCATAGCAGATAAAGACATGTTGTCGGAATTTGAAAAAAGAATCGGAAATATTGATTTGGATTACGTAGAAGCACCGGGGTTTCTGCAGGAGTTGATCCAGGACCGGAAGTTCTCTTTGTTTCCGCGCATGCTGGTCACTGAAAGGCCGGACCGGGTCAGGGCTAATTTGATGGATGGAAAAATCGCCGTCTTAACGGAGGGCTCCCCGGACTGTCTTATCTTTCCGGTTTCCTTTTGGGCTTTCTTTCAAAGCCCGGAAGATTATCAGCTGGGGTGGCTGCTCGGCAGCGCTTTACGTTTTCTCCGGATCTTATGCTTTATTTTTGCCATCGGGTTACCCGGTGCTTACGTTGCGCTAGTTACCTTCGATCCGCGAATCCTCCCATTTGAAATTGCGCTTACGCTGCAGAGCTCGATGCAATATATCGCCATGCCTCCTATATTCGAGGCAATTTTCATGCTGATTACTTTGGATATTCTTCGGGAAGCTACCATTCGCCTTCCCAGCCCGATCGGCCAGACGATCGGTGTCGTCGGAGGTATCGTGCTTGGAACGGTTGTCGTTCAATCCAATTTGATTTCCAATATGATGGTCATCGTTGTGGCTTTTACGGCCGTGGCCTCTTTTATCATTCCTTCCTATGAGATGAGCGCTGCTGCCAGGTATTTGGCCTATCCGGTCATCTGGTTGTCCTTCATGTTCGGGCTGATCGGTTTGGAGATTTCTTTCCTTCTTCTGATCACGCATTTGGCCCGCATCAACACAATGGGGATTCCTTACTTTTTCAACGGGTTTAGTGATTCGATACTGGATACGGTGATCAGAGGCCCGATTCGAAAGCTTAAAAAACGTCCGAAATAATGTAAGGGTTTCTAGTACAACCAAGAATACGATATAAAAGAGGGCGGACATCAAACATGAACAAACTGAATCAGATATCCCTTTTTCAAGTGTTTTGCCTGGTCGTCCTTACTCAGGTCGGTGTCCATGTTTTAACCATCCCATATGAGGAGTCCCGCTTTGCAGGCTACGACTCTTGGATCTCGCTATTGATCGGCGGGGTTATCTCACAATTCGTCATTTGGATGATATATCTGTTAAACGGGCGTCATCCGAACGCTTCGCTGCCCCAATTCATTTTCGGTCTTGCGGGAAAACCGCTGGGTTCGTTGTTGAACCTGTTCATAGCAGTTTATTGTCTAGGATCAAGTCTTATCGTCTGTGTATCTTATTCCGATGTGATCAGCCGCTGGGTATTATTTTCGACCCCCTGGTTCGTGTTAACTGGGATTTCGCTGTTTACAGCAGCTTATATCGCTTCTTCCTCTCTAATTTCCCTTGCCACGGTTACGCAGTCCATTATGCTGATGTTTTTGTTATGCTTGATCATTATCTTTGTAAGCGGTATGGGAAAAGGGGACGTTCTACATTTCCTCCCGGTCGGGATGCATGGATTCCTGCCAATTCTAAAGGGGGTCGTACCCTCCTTATGGGCTTATGCCGGCTATGAGCTTCTTCTGTATGTGTTTCCCTACATAAATAGCCGCAAGAAAAGAGCGATATTGATCACCGTATCGGCGGCAAACGGTTTTACGACGTTATTTTACGTCTTGATTTCAGTTATCGTTACCTTCAATTTCAGTGAGAACCAGCTGAAATTCATCCCGGAACCGATGATCTTCCTTCTACGCCAATTTAATTGGCCGGTTGTGCAAAGCCTGGATATTTTGTTCATGACAATATGGCTTTCGGTTACCACAGTAACGTTGTATGTGTATTTATTTCTGTCAGCCCGTTACCTTGCCTTCGTCGGTGTCAAAGAGAATCCGCATCACCGTATACTCGTGTGGATGCTGGCCGCGGTCTGTTATATCGTTGGGCTTTGGGGAGAAGACCGGCAGCGGTTCCTTCAGTTTTCCGTATTTCATAATGCCGCAACCATCGGAATCATTGCTATCGTTCCCGCCATACTGCTTGCCGTTTCATTGGTGAGAGGACGGAGGGCGGCGTTAGGATGAGGAAAGCGGTATATGCAGCTGCTGTCTTGTTGCTGCTGACGGGTTGTTGGGATCAAGTGCCGCTTCGCAAGATTCATTTAGTGGATGTGGCAGGTGTAGATGTAGATAAAAAAAACGGAGGCGTCATTGTGTATCAAGTGGTGACTGAGCTCAACAAAGCAGGACAAGGAGAGGGGGAACCGCTTTCGGAAACGACGGAGCTTACAGGTCCGAGTCTGATGGAAGCCATTGGGGAGGGAGAATACAAAGATAGGGGGCCTTTTATTGGCATCAACTCCAGAATCTATTTAATAAGTAAAGCATTTGCATCCAGGGACATCTCAAAAGAAATGTCAATTTTGCTGCATGCCCCCTATGCGTCGATCAATACACCCGTAGCCGTATACGATGGACCCATGGCGGAGCTGCTAAAGCATCCTCCAAAAGAATTCACGAATCAATTGAGCGATTTTATCAATTCCTTGGACCCGAGAGGAATTATGCCTACCATCTCGATGATGCACCTAATCCTGTCCCAAAAGGAGCCATTGGAGGATGCAGCTCTGCCGCTGGTTCAACAATCCGATTCAGGGATTGAGTTAAAGGGTGCGCTCTTATTCACTCAGGGCAAAAGTTCAGGGAAAGTAATCACCAAGGAGCAGGTACGCATCTTAAGACTGCTGCTGGGAGGCAATAACGGCAGGCAGCGAATGTCAGCGAAGCTGTCGGGTTCAACGGTCAGGAGACCTTTAGCTGGCCATACGGACGATTTTCAGTACGCATTTTTGATCAATAAAAACACCTCTGCAATCAAGGTGAAAGCAAGACCCAAGGGATCGCCCTCCATTATGATAAGCGTCAAAATGAAAATAACAGTTTTGGATTTAGGGCGGAGCGGACGCGTGCTTACAACGGACACCATAAAAAGCTATGAACGAGAGCTGAATCAGCATATGGAACATCTCGCTGACGGCACCGTAAAGTCACTGCAGCAAGCAAATGCCGATGTACTGGGTATAGGCAAGCATTTGAGGGCGTATCATCCGGATCTATGGAAATCCATGAATTGGCGGGAGGACTACCCACGGCTGCCAATAAAGACAAAATTTAACGTCCAAATATTGAACCCGTTTGAATAGCAAATAGAAGCACCAGGCACCCCTTCGTAGCAGGGGTGTTTTTTTAGTCGCAAAATACGTAAGTTTCTTTTACATTATATTGCGGTTACCATCATTTTCCCTTAATATAAAATTATTCATTCCATTAATTGACCAATGTAAAGGCGGAACTTTTCATGCGTAATAACAAGTTAGGACAAGCTTCCCTTAAAATTTTCGAGCCCTCAGTCAGATTGATGAACCGGATGCGTTATTTTCAGAAATTCATCCTCATCTCCCTCGTGTTTCTGATTCCGATCGGTTATATGCTGTTCCTGTTCTCCTCTGAAATCGGCAAATCTCTGGATACCACGAAAAAAGAACGTGAAGGGCTGGCCTATTCGGCCGGCATTTTGAAGTTATTTGACGAAGTGAGGAAGCATAGAGAAGCAGCCGCGCTTGCAAACGCCGGCAGCAAGGATGCGGAAAGCCAACTACGGGCACTGGCCCCCTCCGTACAGGCGTCGGCAGACCGGCAGACGAAGATGGACGCCCAATACGGGGCCGCGTTCGGAACAACGGAGACCTGGCAGAAGGTTCCTGTGGAATGGGACGTCATTCAGAAATCGGCTGATGATGCCGCATCAAAGCCGGAAGAAGTCTATGCCCGCCACACAAGCATCCTTCAAAAGCTGCAGCTGCTGCTATCGCAGGCAAAAAGCGCATCAGGCCTTAACCGCGACCCGGATGCGGACAGCTTTGCCTTAATGGAACTGACTACAGGCAGCCTCCCTGTGATCATTGAACAGCTGGAGCAGGCGAAGGCACGCGGGACGGCGGTGGCCAAGGCGGGAGGCGAACCGGACATCAGAGAGAAGACGCAATTGCTGCTGCTTAAGGAGCAAATTGCAGGAACGAACGATCTGGTACGCCTTACGCTGCAGAACACCAATACAGCGAATCCTGCACTAATGAACCTCTTGAACGCTAACGTTCAGAAATATATTCAAGCTATGAATGTATTTTCCGATACGCTGGATTTGAAGCTGCTTGCCATGGGCGGCGTGAAGATCAGCGGGGAAGACTACGGCAAAGCCGTTGCCCCGGCAATTGATGCTGCGGGCGCGCTTCTGCAGCAGACAGGGGCGGAATTGGAGCAGCTTCTGAGTGAACGTTCGGGCGATCTCGTGCTGAAACGGAACCTGCTGATTTTATCGGTAGTGCTGATCCTGCTCATTGCATTCTATCTGTTTACTTCGTTTTACATTTCGGTTTCCCGGGTCGTCACGCATTTATCTCATACCTCTTCCGAGCTTTCACAGGGCAATCTAACCGTCCGGATGCCGGTACTGACAAAAGATGAATTCGCGCAAGTAAGCGAAGGATTTAACCGGATGATTGAATCGTTCCAAGTAATGATGAGGATGAATAAGAACACGGCTGAGCATGTGGCGGCTTCTTCCGAGCAGCTTACCGCGACGGCGCAGTCGTCAGCAGCCTCGACCGAACAAATTTTATCGGCCGTTCGGGATGCCGCCAAAGGAGCTCATGCCCAACTGGAGGCTTCAAGGGAAAATGCCATTGCACTCGGGGAGATGGCGGCGGGCATTCAACGGATTGCGGAAACGTCATCCACCGTCTCGGAATCCGCGCTTGACGGATCCAGAGAGGCCAAGCAGGGTGCGGAATCCGTGCATAATGCAGTAAAACAGATGAGCGTCATCAGCGAAACGGTGGGCAAAGCTTCGCAAGTGGTAGCCGATCTGGGTAAAAGTTCAAAGGAAGTAGGCAAAATTGTTGACGTCATCGCCGATATTTCCAAGCAAACCCAACTGCTGTCTTTGAATGCTTCCATTGAAGCGGCAAGAGCCGGCGAACACGGGAAGGGATTTGCGGTAGTTGCCGGGGAGGTCAGCAAGCTGGCGGATCAGACGAAGCAATCGGCGGGCCGTATCCATGCTATGATTCAGGCGATGACTCAGGCTACGCAAGAGGCAGTCGCCTCCATGCAGGCAGGGATGAAGGATGTCCGCGACGGCATGCAGCTGATTACGGAGACAGGCCGCGTATTCGACCGGATTCAGGACCGGGTGGAACTCGTGGCCGAGCAGATTACGGAGGTTTCCGCAGCGACCGAGGAGCTGTCGGCCGGTACGGAGCAGGTGACAGCGACGATGGAAGGCATTGTTACGATCTGCAGGCAAACCGAACAGCAGTTCAGCCAGGTATCGGCAGGCGCTGAGGAACAGTCGGCATCCCTGGAGAAGATTGCATCATCCGCAGAGTCGTTGAGCGATGCTGCGCAGGAAATGCGGCAGGCTGTTTCCCAGTTCAAATTGTAGGGAATGGGGTAAAGCAGAGTATGGTTTTCACCGCTGATGACCAAGCTTGATGTTGAGGTGATTCACATGCTCTGGCTGATTTACGCAATGGCTATCGTTATACCCGCAGCTTTCCTGCTGCTGCGCGCAATGTGGAAACCCGCGGCGGCATGGCTTCATTATTTGGCTGCAGCTTCACTTTATACCGCCGGAGTGATCGCGGCAGGCACGGTGTATGATATTTTGCAGCATCATGAAGTGTTTATGACTACGGTCCACCGTATCTTTTTGAATCCCTTGTTTCTTGGGGCCGCTGGGTATTTGGGAGTGTACGCTATTCATCTTCTGCTGTGGTCGGGCTGGACGGCTGGAAAGAAGCGCATATGAAAAAAGGACGAACCCGTGAGGGCTCGTCCTTTTTTCTGCAGTTATTCGCTGATGATACCGCACACGACACGGTCACCGGAATTGCCTGCCGGGTTCGTCACATAGTCGTCTTCCCCCGCATGAATGACAATCGAGGTGCCGCCGGGCTTCAGCAAGGAATTGGCTTTCCCTTTGGCTAGCGTAACATAATCTACGAAAATTTCCCCTTTGGCTGTTCCGCTTGCATCGGCAACCAGGTTTGGCAAATCTCCTCCGTGATACCCTTTCGGATTGTTAAAGCCGTGTTCGGCGCCGCCCGGATTGAAGTGGCTGCCGGCAGAGGTAAATTTCGGAGGTTCGCATTTTCCGTTCTCGTGAATGTGAAATCCGTGCTTGCCGGGAGTCAGGCCCGCTGCTTCAATAGTTATCAGCACACCCTTGGCCTGTTGTGTTATCGCTGCCGTACCAGCCGGTTTTCCTTTTGTATCTACCAGCTTCACTTGTACCGGTTTCGCCGAAACCGCATCGGCTTGGGTCGCCAGCGATTTGAACCCGCATGCAGGGAGAAGCAGAGTGCAGGCAAGGGCGATCGAGGAATATACTATTTTGTTCATAGAAACAGCTCCTTATGATCGTGAATTCTGAATTTCACTATACGTTACAAATTATGTACAACCATCTCCTGTTCCAAACCTCCCGGACATGGAAACGGCGTACGCGTCTTTTAGGGTATGTAAATAAAAACCACCGCCCCTAAGGGAGATGGCTCATTCAAAGTTGTTGTTAGTAGAGGAAACTGCGGGAAATGATTACCAACAGAATAAAAAGAACCAAAATTGCTCCAGTAGAAGTATACAGGCCTTGACCGACTCCACCCATGTTCTTCTGCCTCCTTTCGTTATTGCTGATGTATCTTATGAACCTATGCAGCGGTATGATTGGGTGTTTATACCGGTGTAAAGAATCCGGCTATTGTGTCTGCTCCATTAAAAATTTCCCATAAGCAATTGGATTAGCGTAAGTCGCCTTCCATTCGTCCATCAGATTGCCTTCCCCGAAACTGTAACGCTGATCTCTTCCGTTACATTCGATAAACATTGGGAATCCCGTTTCCGTAATCCCGATGTCAAGGCCAATATCGGCAAGTTGCGGCAGATGAAGACTCAGATGCTCGGCTATACGAAGAGAGAGCGACTCTATCTGCCAACGGACCTGGTCCGGCTGCAGCTCGGGGTACCCGCTCAGCAGCTCATTCAGCGGCTGGACACTCCCTCCTTTGGCCACATTCGTTACAAATTTCTGTTTGGCGGCTACTTTTCCTATAATTCCCGTGACCTGCCAGATGCCGGACCTGTTCCGCTGGACCGATACTCTCAGGTCAAATGGCCTGCCCTGATAAGCTGCCAAAGGGATGCATTGCTGCACCAGATAGGTTTCCCGGCGAATCCGCCGGCGAAGCAGCAGCGGAAGCTTTCCTTTTAAGTAGATGCTGCGCGTTTGAGAGGAGTTCCGGTGCACAGGGTAGCTCAGTTTCCAGCCTCTGGCCGTGCTTTGCAGCTTCATGACCCCTCGTCCGATGCTGCTATTGTTGGGCTTTATAATTAATTCCCGGTTCGTTTTCATCATGGATCGGATGGCTTCGACTCCGGCGACATAGGAAACGGGTACATGCGGCCTGAGCTCCTCGTTAAGGAGAAGGAGCCGGTGGATCTGCATTTTACCGTACCTGTTCCGCTGATTATAGACGACCGTGCCCCGGGTCCGAAGCTTTTCCATCCTCTTGTGCATGCTCGGCTGAAAATAGAGAGCGCGGTTGTGGATCACTTTGGGGACCGGAATCGTCTGCTGCACATAGTTCCCGTTCACGCGGACATATGCCCGTACCATGCCGTTCATGCCGTTCCTGCTCATCCCGTTCTCCAGGCTGATGAAAGCCGGCTGCAGGCCGTGTTCTTTGGCTGCTTCTTCGTAGAAGGAAAGCATTTCGTGTCCGGTTTTACCTGCAGGAATTCTTTTATATAAAGACTGATTAACCAGTATGCCAATCATCCGGTTTTCCACAATCACGGTTCACCTCCAGGTTACATGCCTTTATTCACAATATGTTACAGCGGGGAGGGAGGTATGGACGAGAGTGGTATGTGTTCGTCTATTTTTCTCAACAACCCTGCTTCCATGGATACTATAGTAGAAAAAACAAAGGGTGACGCTCATGTCCATTACCGATACATGCATCCCCAAAGTAGCGATTATTACTCCCGGGAGTTTCCCTATTCCTTCCCCCAGGAGCAGTTCGGTGGAACGCGTCGTAGAGAAAGTCGTTCCTCTTCTGCAAGGGAGCGCCCGTATTTGGGTATTCGGCCGAAAAGGCCGCGGGCAGGCCCGGGTGGAATCGATAGAGGGCGCAGTGTTTATGCGGCATCCCGGCGGCAAAGGCCGATACCTTCCATGGATCAGCCGGCGGCTGTCCGCGCTCGGACCGGATGTCATTCAAGTGGAGAATCGGCCGCGCATCGCTTCCTATCTTAAAAAAAAGCATCCCCGCATCCCGGTCTGGCTGTCCCTGCACTCCGTCACCTTTCTTAGCAGGCCCAACATTACCCCATCCGAATTAAGAAGGCATCTGATCCGCACGGACCGGATTATTGTGAATAGCGAATTTTTGAAGCAATACCTGCTGTCCCGCTATCCGATTCTGGCCGACAGGCTGGTTGTAAATCATCTAGGCGTAGATTGGGTCGAGGACGGATCCAGGTGGGCACCGGAAGGGGAAATACGGCGGCAGCTGCAGCTTCAATCACTTGGGATACAAGGCAGGAAAGTGATTTTGTATGCAGGCAGGCTGATCCCGATTAAGGGAGTTCATCATTTATTCCCGGTTATGCAGTCCCTGATCGAAACCGAGCCTGATGCCCTGCTGGTTGTAGTAGGAAGCGCATTCTACGGCAGCCACAGAACGACGCCTTATGTGCGGCGGCTTCATCAGGCGGGCAAGAAGATGCCGAACCACGTCCTGTTTGTTCCCTACGTGCCTTACAATGAGATGCGCAGGTGGTTTGAATTAGCGGATGCGGCCGTTGTTCCGTCCGAGCGGAATGAAGCTTTTGGGCTTGTCAATGTAGAGGCGATGGCGGCCGGTGTTCCTGTAGTGGCAGCCAAGGCCGGAGGGATTACTGAAATCGTGGAGGACGGCGTTACGGGGTACCTTGTCAGGCCTGAGGCCATTCAGGCGGAGCTGCTTTTGAGTCTGCTTCAGCTGCTGGGGAACAAAGAGCTAAGAGAGCGAATGGGGAAAGACGGTATGCTGCGTGCCGGCGCCCGCTTCCGCTGGATCCACACGGCGGAGCGGCTGGCTGCCATGTACCGGGAGCTGCCGAGAAAGATGTAAAACGTATGGTTAAGCCTAATTTTTGTGCGTTTGCCACGAATCCCGTGACTTCTGCCCGGGTCCCTGCATAACCTGATCTAAGCGGAAGTCCATACAAGGTGAGACGGCGGCCGCCGTTCCTAAGCGGAGCTGTCCGTTCCAAACCGGATAAATAGAAGAACAAGGATAAGGATTGCTTATCCATTCTTATATTTTAGAAAGGGGATTCGTCATGAAGAAATCTTCCAGACGCAGCAATACGAAGCATTCGAACCGCCCTAAATTTATCGTTGATAACCCGAATATGATGGAACTTAAACTGATTGAGGAAGCAAGAGAGCTGGCTCTCAGGAAAAACGCCAAACAGGACGCGGTACAAATCCGATCTGTAGCCCTGGCAGAGGACCAGCCGGGAACGTCTGACCCCGCTGTCACAGATCAAGCGGAAGAGGAAGCAGTTTCTGCCACGGAGGCTGAAACATCCGGGGGGGGAGATTTGAAACAGGGGGAACCGGAAGAGACCGTTGCAGCTGAAACGCCGCCCGGGCACGAGGAACCGGAAGAATCCCTAATATCTGAAGTTTCGTCCGAAACCCTGTTGAACCGCAAGAACGAGGGGCGGGCACCCTTTATTTATGCTGACGATATCGCAGACGGATCGATTGTCGATTCTAAACTGGCTGCGGCTTCGATTGACGGAACGAAAATCAGGCCGGAAAGTATCGGAACGTCCGCTTTATCCGATTATGCCGTCACAGGCGGAAAAATAGCTGATGGAACGGTTACCGGGTCGAAGCTTGCGGAACATTCGGTGGACCAGCGGCATCTTGCCGGAGGTTCCATCTCCGGTGATAAGTTAATGGACCGCTCCATTACAGGAGAGAAGCTTCAGGATAATTCAATTACTTCGGAGAAGCTGGCGGATAAGACGATCGATTCCATGAAAATTGCGGAAGGATCCATTCTGTCCAAGCATTTGAGCCGTTTTCTTATTACCGAGGAATTAATTCAAGACGGCGCGGTTACTCCGGGCAAGCTCCGTGCGGGAAGTATCGAACCGAGCCATCTTTCTAATGAAGCGATCGATGCGGCTAAATTGGCGGATGGCGCCGTCATCACGCAGAAAATCAGAGACGGTGCGGTGACGTCCTCCAAGCTGGCCCAAGGCAGTGTGGAGTCCGTCCATCTTGCCGGTGAATCGGTGCAAAGCAGGCATCTGGCCGACGGTTCAATAAAGGGGAATCATATAGGAAGCGGATTGATACAGGGGGAACACCTTGCTGAGGGAGCGGTCGGAGCCGCTCATTTGGGGAATGATTCCGTACTCAGCCGGCATTTGTCTTCTGCATCCGTGCAAAGCGGACATATACAGCAGGAGGCTGTCGGTTCGGAACATGTAGCGCCTCAGTCGATAGCAAACCGGCATTTGGGCGAAAAGGCCGTTTCATCGGCTCAACTAGCCGACGAGGCGGTGCGGTCCGAACATCTGGCCGCAGGAGCAGTAACGACGGTTCATTTAGCCCAGCAGTCGGTTACCTTTGACAAGTTGGCGGTGCAGGCAATCCAAAGCGAGCATCTGGGTACGGAAGTTGTGAATGCCGCGCATCTGGCGGATCGTGCGGTACAGTCCCGGCATCTGGCCGATAAGGCGGTTACCACGTCGCATATCGGTTCCGGAACTGTTACCGGCGAACTATTGGCTAAAGAAAGTGTCACTTCCGAAATTCTTGCTCCGCAAGCCGTTCAGGGGAGCCATATCCGAACGGGCTCTCTCATCACGCACCATCTTGCCGACCATGCGATTACCACCTCGAAATTAGCGCAGGAGAGCGTATCCAGCGATAAGCTGACCGACCGTTCCATCACAACGGCAAAGTTGGCCGACGGGGCGGTAACTTCGGCGAAAGTGGCGAAGCAGGCACTGCAGGCGGAGCATATATCCCGCGCTGCCGTAACCGGAGATGCCATTGCCCAGGGTGCTGTCGGCGGAACTCACTTGTCCCCTCAGGCCGTTGGACCGGAGCATCTGATCCAAGGGGCAGTAGGGGAAGGACATCTGGCTGCCAAAGCGGTTACGGGAGAGAAGCTTGCCGACCGGGCGGTAACCGGCAAAGCGCTGGCTCCCGGGTCGGTGGCCTCCGGTCACCTGAAGGAGGCAGCAATTCTGAGCGGCCATATTGGAGAGAAGGCGGTCGGTTCCTCTCATTTGGCTAAAGACTCCGTTCAGAGCATCCATTTAGCCGGTTCCGCCGTTACTTCCTCGAAGCTGGCTTCAGGTTCGGTATTATCCGGCCATATTGCGGAGAAAACGGTCACTTCGGCTCACGTAGCTGCGGAAGCGGTAAAAGAATCCCATTTGGCTTCAGGGGCGGTAACTGCCGACAAACTGGCAGCCGGTTCGGTGAAGGCGGAACATATCGGGAAACATGCGGTCGGCTCAAAGCAGCTGTCTGAAAGTTCCGTAAAGTCAGTTCATCTGGAATCGGAAGCCGTGACATCCGATAAGCTGGCAGCAGGTTCCGTAGGCGGCAGACAGATTGCAGAGGCGGCGGTTTCCTCAGTGCATCTGAGCGGCGGTGCGGTTCAGGAGAAACATCTGTCTCCGGGTGCGGTGACCTCCGATAAGCTCGGTGAAGGTGCAGTTTTAAGCGCCCACATTGCGAGAGACTCTATCACTACGGAGCTGCTTGGCCAGGAGTCGGTTACTGCAGATAAAATAGCCGGCCGCTCTGTTAACGGTGAAAAGCTGATGGAGTTTGCAGTCGATACCCGCCATTTAAATCAGGAGGCCGTAACGGGAAGCAAGCTGGCAAACAACACGGTAACCGAGCGTCAGCTGGCAACCGGGGCCGTTGTGTCCCGGGTCATTGCGGATGAAAGCATAACCGAACGGCATCTGGCTATTTCTTCCGTTGCGGAGTGCCATCTTCAGGATCATGCGGTGTCTGGACGGGTGCTGCTGGAAGGAGCCGTGACGGAAAGAACAATTGCGGATGATGCGGTTCAAGGACGTCATTTGAAGGCGGAATCTGTGGAAAGTGAGCATATTCTTCCAGGCTCCGTCCAGACCCGTCATATTGAGCCCGGAGCCGTGACCGGCGAACTTATCTCGGCGGATGCTCTGACGGGGCAGCATGTGCAGGCCGGTTCAATCGGGTCGGCGCACCTCGCCGAAGGCGCCGTAACCGCGCTGCACGTGAGTTCCGGCGCGGTAGGAGAAGCAGCGCTGCAGTTCGGCGCGGTAAGCGCTGCGAAGCTGGCGGCGGAGGCGGTGCAGGCGGCGCATCTCGCCGAAGGCGCCGTGACCGCGCGGCATGTGAGTGCCGGAGCGGTGGGAGAAGCCGCGCTGCAGGACGGCGCGGTGAGCGCTGCGAAGCTGGCGGCGGAGGCTGTGCAGGCGGCGCATCTCGCCGAAGGCGCCGTGACCGCGCGGCACGTGAGTGCCGGCGCGGTGGGAGAATCCGCGCTGCAGGACGGCGCGGTCAGCGCAGCGAAGCTGGCGGCGGAGGCCGTGCAGGCGGCGCATCTCGCCGAAGGCGCCGTGACCGCGCGGCATGTGAGTGCCGGAGCGGTGGGAGAAGCCGCGCTGCAGGACGGCGCGGTGAGCGCAGCGAAGCTGGCGGATGAGGCGGTGCAGGCGGCGCATCTCGCCGAAGGCGCCGTGACCGCGCGGCACGTGAGTTCCGGCGCGGTAGGAGAAGCGGCGCTGCAGGACGGCGCGGTAAGCGCAGCGAAGCTGGCGGCGGAGGCCGTGCAGGCGGCGCATCTCGCCGAAGGCGCCGTGACCGCGCGGCACGTGGGTGCCGGAGCGGTGGGAGAAGCCGCGCTGCAGGACGGCGCGGTGAGCGCAGCGAAGCTGGCGGATGAGGCGGTGCAAACGGCGCATCTCGCCGAAGGCGCCGTGACCGCGCGGCATGTGAGTGCCGGAGCGGTGAGAGAAGCCGCACTGCAGGACGGCGCGGTGAGCGCAGCGAAGCTGGCGGCGGAGGCGGTCACTGGAGAGAAAATAGGCATTGAAGAAATCTCCGGCCAGCACATCAAAGCGGAGACTTTGCACGGCTACCATCTGCGCAGGGGAACGATCCTTCCCTATCATCTTGCGCCGCAGATTTTTGCAGCGGAGCATTTGCTGGACGCTAGCATAGAGGGCAGCAAGCTTGCCTTGGGAAGCATTGCTCAGGAGCATCTTGCAGACGGCGGATTTACGGCCGAAAAATTGGCTGAAGGCAGCATACAGGCGAGACATCTGGCTGAGCGGACTGTCGATTCGAGGACGATAGCGGGAGAGGCGGTGGGTGTGGAGCACCTGCAGTCTTCGGCAGTGGAAAGCAGGCATATTGCCGAAGGGGCGGTACAAGGAAAGCATCTTCAGCCCGGCGCTATTCACGGTGAAATCCTGTCGGATAAGAGCATCAGCGGTGATAAGCTGGCGAAGGCATCTGTACGTACAGAACACCTTGCTGAGGCTTCCGTTACGGCTGAAAAACTGTCTGACGGCGGCATACAGGCCAAACATCTGGCTGACCAGTCTGTCGATTCGAGGACGATAGCGGGAGAGGCGGTAGGAGCGGGGCACCTGCAGTCTTTGGCAGTAGAAAGCAGGCATATTGCTGAAGGGGCGGTGCAAGGGAGTCATCTGGCTGACCGAACTGTCGATTCGAGGTCAATTGCTGAAGAGGCAATAGGTACGGAGCACCTGCAGTCTTCGGCAGTGGAAAGCAGGCATATCGCCGAAGGGGCTGTACAAGGTAAGCATCTCCAAGCAGGGACTGTTCAGGGTGAAATTCTGTCGGATGAGAGCATCAGCGGTGATAAGCTGGCGAAGGCATCTGTCGGTACAGAACACCTTGCTGACGCTTCCGTTACGGCTGAAAAATTGTTTGACGGCGGCATACAGGCCAGACATCTGGCTGACCAGTCTGTCGATTCGAGGACGATAGCGGGAGAGGCGGTAGGAGCGGAGCACCTGCAGTCTTTGGCAGTAGAAAGCAGGCATATTGCTGAAGGGGCGGTGCAAGGGAGACATCTGGCTGACCGGTCTGTCGATTCAAGGACGATAGCGGGAGAGTCTGTGGGTGTCGAGCACCTGCAGTCTTCGGCAGTGGAAAGCAGGCATATTGCCGAAGGGGCTGTACAAGGAAGGCATCTTCAGCCCGGCGCTTTTCACGGTGAAATGCTGTCGGATGAGAGTATCGGCGGAGAGAAGCTGGCGAAAGTAAGTGTCGACACGGAACATCTGGCCAACGCTTCCGTAACGGCTGATAAACTGGCTTTCGATAGTGTGATGGGCTGCCATATTGCCAATGAAGCGATCACATCCGAACATTTGAGCGAACAGTGTATCGGCGGAGAGCATATTCAGGAGGAAAGCATCACGTCTTTCCAGCTCGCAGTCGAGGCGGTAACGGAGGAGAAACTGGCGCCGAACAGCATCACCGGTGAAAAAGTTGCAGCTGCTGCGTTAAGCGGTGAACACTTAAAGGATAACAGCATTCCGGCCTCCAAGCTGAATTTTCGTCCCGTGGAAGCGCCGGCCTCCCAAACCCAGACACTCCAGCAGTGCGGGGTTACAATGTTTACTTTTGCAGCGCATGAAGAATCGGCAGATGTGACTGTGCAGCTGCATGAACCTTTTGCCCATCAAGGGTATGCTGCTGTGGCTATGACGAATCAAAGCGCGTATAGCGTATCGCTGAAAGCGAAGTCAGAGTCCTCTTTTACGCTGCATGTCGTCCGGATTAAATTTACGCCGGAGACGACCGGGTTGTTGAATTGGATTGCAATGGGTGAAAAAAGATAGAGAAATGGCAGTCGGGAGGTTACTCCCGCACTGCCATTTTTTTTTTCGGTTTCGGCCCAATAGGCAAACGGAGATGAAGGAATGGGCGGTGCCCGATATGAAATGGAGGGGAAGTGCGAATGGACCCTTTGGGCGGGACAAGACGGCGCCTTTTTCTCGGGAGTGATCAAATCGCCCTTACAAACACGAGATAAATACATACTATGGGTTGTAAACAGTAGTCCCGCTTGGCTTGAGGAGGTGAGCTGCATGAAAAAGAAACTGCTCAAGAGAAAAGCAAGGCCCGGGGGCAGACGATGGCGGGGCTGGACCGGGATCCGATACACGAACAGCGAATCTCCTGAGGTATCCGTGATCATACCTGTTGTAAATGAAAGAGCTACGATCGCTCAAGTCATTCGACAGGCTTACCGCGTGCATCCCAAAACCGAAGTGATTATCGTAGCCAACGGCTCGACCGACGGCACACGTGAACTGGCAGAGAACTTAGGGGCCAAGGTCATCTGGATTGCCCATAAAGTGGGACATGATGTAGGCAGATCGATCGGAGCCGCAGCAGCCAAAGGGAATATCCTTCTGTTCACCGACGGGGATATCGTCATCAGAGCAGAGCTGCTGATTCCGCTTGTAAACGCGGTTGCCGGAGGGATAGACGTAGCCTTAAACCGGTATACGGGTCCTACGGATAAAACGAGAGTACATGGCGTGATTCTTGCCAAGCATAGTCTGAATATCGCATTGTCCCGCCCCGATCTGGGGGGAGCTTCCTTAACGACAATCCCGCATGCCCTCAGCCGGAACGCGCTTCAGCAGATCGGAGCCGAGCAGCTGGCGGTCCCTCCGAAAGCGCTGGCGGCTGCGGTTTATCAAGGGCTTACTGTGAAGGCTGTTCAGTACATTGAAGTGGGAAAGACCAATCCGAGGCGGAGAAGGCAATTCAGAGTAGACCCTTTAGAGCCGTTAATCATCGGGGATCATCTGGAAGCCATGGACTGGTATCTCGAAAATACGAATCGACGTGCCAATATGACGGACTTATGGCGTGATAGGGACATCGTGAGGTGAGTGTATGAAGCGCAGGTTACCCGGCCGCAAAACCAAACGGAGCAAAATGCTTCCCGGGCGGAGCGGCAGAAAGGGAAGAATCCGGACGAAGGGAAAGAGAGCGTTCCCGGGAAGCCGGAAGGGGTTACGAAGCCGAATCGGGCGGATTCGCCTGAAAACAGCGAGAAAAAGCAATTCGGCAGCGCGGAGGAACTGGACGAACATCGCCTATGAAGCCGGTCTCCAGGAAGGGTCGCAACAGGCTTTCGGGCACACGGCAGGCGACAAACTGGCCGTGAACAGGCTGTGGGCGAAATGGTTTCTTGCAAGCGAAAAGCATATGCCCTGGGCCGTATATCAACTGGCAGCCAAAGCTTTTCTGAAAGGCATATACCATAAGTCGGCCGCCCCCGTACCCCCGTGGGTCCTGCTGCCGGTTCAAGGTACGGTGGGTGCTGTGCTTACGGTCATGAATGAAGAGGATAGCATTCCGAGTGTGTCGGAGCAGCTGGCGAGGCTTCCTCTGGATGAACTGGTGATCGTTGTAAATGGTACGTCCGACAGGAGTTTCCCATTACTAAGAAGCACACTCCCTGCAGTCATTGTCCATTACGCCCAACCGTTGGGTCATGATGTCGGGCGTTCCGTTGGAGCCAAGTTGACCACGGCGGATATCGTTTTGTTTCTGGACGGGGATTTTGCAATTCAAGCCGAGCATTTGGTTCCGTTTGTCCATGCCGTTCAGCAGGGAAGCGACCTGGCTCTTAATAACATCACTCCTTATCTTTCTGCTTTTATGTATCGCGATAACGTGACCGTGATGAAGGAGTTTGTCAATCGTGCCTTAGGAAGGGCGGACCTGCATGCAAATTCCCTCACAGCCGTTCCTCACGCGTTATCCCGCAGAGCGATCGAGGAGCTGGGCTGCCGGAAACTAATGATCCCTCCTGCCGCTCAGACAGCGGCATTACAGCGCGGCTTACGGGTTACTGCGCCATCCAGCGTAGATGTAATTACGAGGAATAAGCTGAAGAGGAACAATGCCGGTTCGAACAACCTGGTGGCGGAAATGATTGTCGGCGATCACCTGGAGGGACTTCAGGAGGCGCTTGAAGCCGGAGGAAGCAGGTTGTCTTACGGCGACCAAATCCGGAACAGAACGATGGCGGAGATGAAGCAGGCATGAACTTAACAAGCATTATCATTCCGAACTATAACGGGAGAACTCTCCTTGCCGACTGTATTTACTCGATCCGGCAGCATACCGATGTTCCTTACGAAATTATCGTGGTGGATAACGGTTCAACCGACGGAAGTACGGAGTTCTGCCGGCAGGAACAAATTACGTTCGTCTCTCTGCCGGAAAACCGCGGCTTTCCGGCTGCCTGTAATATCGGGCTTCAACTTTCCCGCGGAGACAACCTCCTGCTGCTGAATAACGATGTTCTGGTCACGCGGGAATGGCTGGAGAGAATGCTGGACTGCCTCCACAGCAGCGCGGATATCGGGGTAGTGGGACCGGTAACCGATTATGCCAGCGGGAGACAGCAGTTAGATGTGTCAGGAATGCAGCAAGAAGAGGTGCTGGCGCAATTCAGTACCCGCGACCGGGGGAAGTGGCAGGTTGCGGACCGCATCGTCGGCTTGTGCTATCTGATGAAACGGGAAGTGTTTGACCGGGTCGGTCTGCTCGATGAACGATTTTCACCCGGCCATTATGAAGACGACGATTATTGCTTCCGGGTCAGGTTAGAGGGATACCGGCTCATGATCGCAGGGGATTCGTTCATATATCACCTGGGAAGCAAGAGCTTCGGTAAAGAGGATCAGGAGCAGGTAAAGGAGCTGCTGATCCGAAACCGGGAGAAGTTTATAGCCAAGTGGGGCGTAGATCCTTCCATTTACATGTAGCAGGTGAATACAACGAAAGGTGGTTCCGGGATGAAAGGTATTATTCTTGCCGGGGGAACAGGTACCCGACTTTACCCGTTGACGAAAATCGTTAACAAGCATCTGCTTCCCGTATGGAAATACCCGATGATTTATTATGGGGTCGAGAAATTAAAGGAAGCGGGAATAGAAGACATTCTGATCGTCATGGGAAAGCAATCGGCAGGGCTGTATACGGAGTTCCTGGGCGGAGGAAAAGAGTGGGGCGTCCGTCTCACTTACAGAATTCAGGAAGAGGCCGGAGGCATCGCGGAGGCCTTGAATTTGGCCAAGGGATTTGTCTATCCGGGCGATAAATTCGTCGTCCTGCTGGGCGACAATCTGTTTGAAGACTCCATCAAGGAGTTCGCAGCCGATTTCGCTAAGCAGGAAGAAGGCGCGAAAGTGCTGCTTAAAGAGGTGGCGGATCCGAGAAGATACGGGGTTCCTATCCTGCTGGAAGATAAGATCATCTGGATTGAGGAGAAGCCGACTGTCCCTAAGTCTAATTATTGCGTCACAGGAATTTATATGTACGATTTCGGCGTTTTTGACATCATTCAGCAAATTAAGCCGTCCAGCCGCGGAGAATTGGAAATTACAGACGTGAACAACGTGTATGCCGCATCTTCCCGCCTGTCATACAACTTGCTGAAAGGCTGGTGGACCGACGCGGGAACACATGCCTCTCTGCTGGAAGCCGGCAGCAGGTTAGCTAAAGGCAAAGGGGATCAAGGGAAGAAAGACGAGTAATGGAGGTGATTCAAGTGGTTAGGAGGAACGGTCCGTTGAACGGAAGCGGGACCACAGCTGCCCAAGGGAGGGCAAAGGGGTTGGAAGACGGGCGCATGAGAGGCTGGCAGCGGGGATATTTCGACGGCCAATGCGACGCTGCGCTCGGCGAAGCGCTGGCCAGGAACGGGGCTTTTCCTCTTCTCGACCGCAAAGTCCTTTATGTTACTACAGGAATCGGAGTGCCTTACCCGGCTATAGATCACGCAATTATCAAAGCATTGCAAGGCTTGGTAAGCGGGCTTGAGGTCATCAGCCCTTCAGAGGACATTGCCGGTCGGGCGGAGCAGAACAGGCCGGACCTGGTGCTGGCCATTAATGGAGTGGTACTGCCTGCGGAGCAGCTTCGAAGCTTAAGAGATAAAGGCATCGTTACGGCCATCTGGTTTACCGACGATCCTTATTATACCGATTGGACGGTTTCCATTGCACCGAACTATGACTATGTCTTCACCTTGGAATTAAACTGCGTTCCTTTTTATCAGGAGCTCGGCTGCCGCCATGTTCACTATCTGCCGTTCGGACTGGATCCGGAAACCTTCCGTCCCAAGCGGGTAGATACATCCTATCATACCGATATTTGTTTCATCGGAACGGCGTATTGGAACCGGGTATCGTGGATCGACCGGATCTATCCTGTATTCTCCGGCAGAAAAGTTCTCATTTCGGGCTGGTGGTGGGACCGTCTGCAGAATTATTCCAAGTTAAGCGGAAGTATCCGTTTAGGTGATTGGATGAGCGCTGAGGAAACGGCAAATTATTACAACGGCGCCAAGATTGTAATCAACCTGCACCGATCTTCGGAAGATTCGGAGATTAACCGGAACGGGCGGAATATCGGGGCTGTTTCGGTAAATCCAAGAACGTTCGAGATTGCGGGCTGCGGTACGCTGCAGCTTGCCGATCTCCGGGGGGATATGGCGAGCGTATTTACACCCGGTGTTGAAATAGCCTCATATACGACTCCCGAAGAGCTGATGCAGAAAATCGACTATTATTTGACTCATGAAGAGGAACGGCAGGAAATTGCACTACACGGCTTGCGAAGGACGATGAAGGATCATACGTACAAGAAAAGGCTGTATGAAATGCTGTCGGTTATTTTTCCGACAAATCGATAAATTAGTTGGCTGTCCCCGTTTCCTGGGGACTTGACACGAATATGATAGGTTAAGCACTGGATGGGGGGATCATCATGCCTCGTGCTGCAGCGCCAAAGACGGCCGTACGGAGAAGCCGGACCCGTTACCGGTCGAGGTCCAATCGAAAAGCGGCAGCAAGAAAGCCATTGGGAAAGAGAATCAGCGCAGCAGCTGCGGCGCAGCAAACCTCAGCCGCTTATGACAAGGGGTATGATACAGGATATAACCGGGCTTTGCTGGAGCTCGGCGGATCTTCTGCACATGATGAAAATCAAAGGTATGACGAGGGTTTTCGAAGAGGGTTTTACGCAGGCGGCGACGGCATTGTAGATTCGATCCTGCCTGATCTGGACCTTCTTCCTGAGGTCCATGTCACCCAAATACTGGCGGCAGGCATCGAACAGCTGCGACCGCTGCAGCACCGGGTCATGGGAGCGCCGGAGGTGGCAGAACGGATCTTGCAGGCACTGGAGGCGAAAGCCCCGCTGTCTGTTGTGCGGCTGGGGGATGGAGAATTGCTTACGCTGGCTCAGGAAACGGTAATGCCCGTTGAAGAGGTGCAAAGTGCAGGCTCCTTTCTTGCATATGCAGGTGTGCAGGTGCCGGATCTTGCATCGCGTGACCAGCTTCTGGCTTCCGTCAAGCTGGCGGATATTGTCGGCATCCCCAAGATCAGGCTCCCTTATTTTCAACCGTTGGCCTTTGCAGTCTTGAAGGCTCACGGAATGGAATACAGGGACATGGCGCTGACGCTTTCCACTATCAATTACTCTTTATATCTGGAAGGCTTTTTCCGTACGATTTTGGCGGGACGCCGTGTGCTCACTGTAGGGAATTCCGCAGAACCGTTATCCCGGTTCCTCGGCAGCAGCGGGGTTCATGTGGCGGGTGCCGTGTCCCCTGTGCATGGGATGTTCGACATTCCCAGAGTCATGGAAGAGATCCATCGGCACGACTTCGACCTTGCTTTGGTAGGCGCAGGGATTCCCGCAGTCGTCATCTCGCAGAGAATCGCCGGGCAGATGGGAAAAGTCGCTATCGACTTCGGGCATCTAGCGGATTCGATGATCAAAGGGGAAGCTCCGCTGTAGAACCTTGTTACTGGAGGAAAAGGGAGAAGGTGATTCCATTTGAAAGCACAGCCGCGCAAAAGACCGGCCGGACTGCGTTCCAGGCTAGGATATCAGGCAGGCTATGGGGCGGGTTTCAATAAAGGCTTTGACGAAGGCTTTAATCAAGGCTGGGAAGCGGGGGGCAGGCTGTTCGAAGGTACCAGCATTATCATTCCGACATACAACCAGCAAGGGTTCCTGCAGGAATGCATAGAGAGCATCCGTGCCTTTACTCCGCAGCCTTATGAAATCATTGTTGTCGACAACGGATCGACGGACGGTACCGTGCCTTACCTTCAATCGGTTGGCGGGGGAAACCTGAGATATCGGGCGGTCGGACATAATTTGGGATTCGCAGGTGCGGTAAACCAGGGACTGCAAATGGCCAGAGGATCTACCCTGCTGCTTTTAAATAATGATACGGTGGTTACCGCCAACTGGCTGTCCAATCTCATGAGATGCCTGCATGAATATCCCGGAGCGGGTATTGTAGGTCCTGTTACCAATTATATCAGCGGAGAACAACTGGTCGATACGTCTTACCGGTCGGTAGAAGAGATGCAGCGGTATGCAGCGGAGAACAATGTGTCCGACCCGGCGCGATGGACGGTAACCGCCCGGATGACCGGTTTTTGCATGCTTATGACCCGGGATGTGTTTCATCGGCTGGGATACTTTGATGAAGGATTTGAAATCGGCAATTGTGAGGATGACGACTATGGCCTCCGCCTCCGGATGCTGGGATTGAAGCTTGTTATTGCAAGGGATGCTTTCATACACCACTATGGCAGCGTAAGCATGAAAACACTTCAATCCAGGTTCCAGGAAGTGTATGAGAAGAACATGATGTTTTACATCAGTAAATGGGGGGAGCCCCAATTCGTCCTTGACCGCATCCTCTCTGACCATACGCTTCGTACGATTGATTTGTATCCGGACCGTGTCGCAGTCCGGGGACCGGATTCGGCAGCTTATTGGATCGAGGGCGGATTGAGGTACCAAATTGAAGGCGGTCCGGCCGATTACGCAGCGACCCGTATATCCCGGCCCGATTTGAGGAGTTGGCCGCTGACAGGAACGGTGTCGCTTGAGGAACTGCACACAAAACTAGCGGATTTGCAGCATCCTGATCAGCAGATGAGGGAAGGAACTATCGCAAGTGCGCCGGACGGCCGGTGCTATCGCTTGGAAGGAGGCACCCTTCGCTGGATTGTGAACGGGCATGCCCTGGCTTCCTGGAACTTTCATGAGTACAACAGGACGGAAATACAGGATAAAGACTTGGCGGGCTTTCCGCAAGGCCTCCCCATCATTGCGCCTCCGGTTTTAAAGGCTGACAATTTATAGTGTGAGGTGATCCGAGCATGGCAGTAAGCAAAAGACGCAGGTCCTTATCAGCTGCGCGGGTTCGAAACACGAAAACCAGGCTGAAGCTCCGCAGAAAAACAATCGGGAAACGGGCGAAGGGCGTCACGAAGCGAACGGGGGTCAGGGTTTTTCGCAGCGCCTACAATACAGCCTATAATGCAGGATTTGACGAGGCATATAACGAGGGATACAACTCCGGGTATGCGGAAGGGCTGGAAAAAGGACAACAAGAAGCTTATAAGGGAGAATGACCTATGGTCGTGAAAAACCGGAAGAGGAGCATATTCAGGCGTAAGCCGCCCCTGAGCAGCAAAGCGAGGAGTTCCAGCGCGGCCGGTTATCAACAGGGGCGGATCGACGGCTATGCCAAGGGCTGGGGAGACGGCCTGCAGGCAGGGTTCGAACAAGGATCTAAAGCGGAATCTCCGGGAATCGTTGCAACGGCTGCGCTCAAGAACGCCCTGGTGATCGCCTCAGGCTATATTGCTTCGTTAAATATCGGGATCATCCAGCCTTTTGAGGAATTAAGCAACCGGGGCGGGTTCGCATATAAGGTGAAGCTGGAAGAAGAGGTTACCCGGGAAGATATTGCCGCGGCGGACGTCGTCGTATTTTTGCGCAACGTAGAGCCGGCCGCTTACCGGTACTTGGAATGGGCTCATGAAATGGGCAAGCGTACCGTTTATGTGATCGACGATAACTTCCTGGATATTCCCGCCACTACGCCGATTGGGGTGTATTACCAAGATGAATCCCGCAGGGAGACGTTCCGCAAATTTCTGAAGCATTCCCAAATGATAAAAGTGGACGCTACGTACTTCGCCGACTATATCCGGACTCATTTTAATCCGAATGTGATCTATTTCCCGGCTAGTGTAAATTTTGCGCTTTTGGATCAGGCATCCGCACCGCAGAAAGATTCAGCCGCTATAGTAATCGGTTATGCGGGAGGATATAAGGAAGAAACGTTTGCCCCTGTCGTGCCCGCTTTGCAACGGATTTTGGATTATTACGGCGGATTCGTCAGGCTGGAATTTTTCGGCTTTGCTCCCGCCGGCATTCCGGAGTCCAGCAACGTTTCGTTCCTCCCGATGGAGACGGATTACAAGCAGTTTCTTCTAAAGCTTTACCAGCGGGGGTGGGATATCGGACTGGCGCCGCTGGCCGACACACCGTTTAATAACAGCAAAACAAACAATAAATTCAGGGATTACTCCGCTTGCGGGATTGCCGGAATCTATTCGGCCCTGCCGCTCTACACGGAATGGATTAAGCACGGAGAGACCGGGTACTTGCTGCCGCTGCATACAGAGGATTCTTGGTTCGCGGGGATAAAACAGCTGATTGAGAATCCTGCTATGCGGGCAACGATCAAAAGCAAGGCGGCCGAATTATCGCGCGAACATTTTCGGGTGGATTCTTGTGCCGACCGTTGGAACGAACTCATTTTTTATACCTAAACCGGAGAGGAGGTACATCGTTGGGCAGAAGAAATGTTCTGATCATCGGAAACGCGTATACTCCTTCATATCAGATCGGAATCAGGCAGCCGTTCCTTTTGCTTGAAAAAGAAAAGGACTACCGCTTTGAAACGAAATGGGATTGGGAAGTAACGAAAGAAACCATCTCGAAATTTGATGTCGTCATTTTATTCCGTACTGTAAAGCAGCGTTCTCTGGACTGCCTCATGTGGGCCAAGGAGCTGGGCAAGAAAACCGTGTATTTCATTGATGACCACTTTCTGGCTATCCCCATGAAGGCGAGCTTAGGAAAACGGTATGCAGATCCCGAAATACGAAGGCTGTATACCGAATTTCTGAGGAAAGCGGATGTGGTAAAAGTGGACTCCTCTTTTTTCAGCCAGCATATCCGCACCCATTTCAACCGGAATGCCGTGTATTTTCCGGCTAGTGTTGATTTTTCCTACGTAGATAAATTAGAAGCGCGCCAGCGCACAGACAACACCATCGTCATCGGTTATGAAGGCGGAAGCAAGGATTCGGCATTTTCCCCGGTCGTTCCGGCTATACTCCGTATTTTGGAGAAGTACCGGGGTCGTGTAAGGGTGGAGTTCATGGGGTATATTCCTTCCGCACTGAAGAGTCATCATCGAGTGACTTATATTGAAGGCGATCCGAACTACAGATCATTTCTTAAGCGGTTTAAGCAGGCTTCATGGGATATCGGGCTTGCGCCGCTGGAACATACTTTGTTTGACGACTGCAAGACCAACAATAAATTCAGGGAATATGCCGCTTGTTCCGTTCCCGGAATTTACAGTGCCACTCCGGCTTACAGGGACGGCGTAATCCACCGGGAAACCGGCATGTACGCAGCATCGAACCCGGACAGCTGGGCTTCATGCATGGAACAGTTAATCGAAGACGCGGAGTTGAGAAGAAAGATCAGGCTTAATGCCGGTGAGTACGCAAGAAAGCATTACAGTATCGCACGCTGTGCTGAGCAGTGGCATAAACTGGTTCTAGGCGTTTAAAAATAAACGTAAGGGACGTAGTGGACAATGGATAACAAACTGATTCCTGTTCTGCAGCCCTGTATCGGGCAGGAAGAGATTGACGCGGTAGCGGAAGTGATGCGTTCCGGTTGGCTTGGCATCGGACCTAAGACGGAGCAGTTCGAGAAGGAGTTCGCCTCGTTTGCGGGAAGCCGCTTCTCCGTAGCCCTGAATTCAGGCACAGCTGCACTTCATCTGGCCATGGAGGCATTAGGAGTAGGCCCGGGAGACGAAGTTATCGTCCCGTCGATGACCTTTATCTCGACCATACATGCAGTCAGTTATGTAGGGGCAACACCGGTCTTTGCCGATATTGAGCCGGATACGATGAATTTATCCCCAGCTGATATAGAGCGGAAAATTACGGATAAAACCAAAGCGATTCTAGCGGTACACATGGGCGGCCATCCCTGCGATATGGATGCGATTCATGCTTTGGCTAACGCCAAGGGCATCAAGGTAGTGGAAGATGCAGCCCATGCCTGCGGTGCGGAATATAAAGGGAAACCGATCGGCTCCGTAAGCGATCTGACTTGCTTCAGCTTTCATGCCGTGAAAAACTTGACCACCGGCGAGGGCGGAGCCATCACCTGCAATGCGGAATGGATGGCCAGAAAGTTCCGGGAGAAACGCTGGGTAGGCATATCTAAGGATACATGGATCCGCTCCTCGACGGAACGCGTTTATGCCTGGCAGTACTTTGTGGATAAAGTAGGGTACAAATACCACATGAGCGACATGCAGGCAGCTATGGGCCTTGTTCAACTCAAGAAGCTGTCTCAGCTGAACGGCAGGAGGCGGGAAATTGCGGAAAGGTACGGCGAAGAACTGAAGGACATTTCTTGGATAAGCGAACTGCCGAAGGAGAAACCGTACGCTAAGAGCTCTTGGCATCTATATCAGATCAAGCTTCCGGAGGAACGGCTTCGGGACCGTCTAATCGGCCATATGCAGGAGCATAACATCGCAACCGGTGTGCATTATTATCCTTGCCATATGCATCCTTGCTACAATGATATCAAGACTGTGGTGCCGGTTACTTCGGAAATCTGGAAACGGATTTTGACGCTGCCGATCCACCCGAACATAACGGAAGCGGATCAGGAGCGCATCATTCAAACATTGAAAGCTTTTAAGGCTTAACCTCACCGATAAACAAAGAAGATGGCCCCAAAGGACGGGGCCATCTTCTTTGTTTATTTCACCTCTCAATCAATTCCACAATCATCAAAGTCCGGAGCATCAGAAACGAAATCTCCTTACCGCCGAATGCGACAGCCGGAACAGGAGGGGAAATGACCCTTGCTCCGTTCTGCTCCAGATAGGCGACGGCCGCCCGAATATCGCTGCATAGAAAGCCCTGATGGTACATCTTCTGACCGCGCTGCAGAATCTCATCTACAGGGGAGGGGGAAGCGGCAGGTTCAAGCAGCTCGATGCGCATTCCCCCGTTGGTCATAAACAGGCCCCGGATGCGTTGAACGGGATCTACAAAAGTCTCTCCTTCCGCCACATAGCCGAGCAATTCATGTGCTTTTCGCTCCGCCTCCAGCCTCCGGCAGGCTAAACCGACATGATGAAATCGGAGGTCCAGCGTTCCATTATTCATAGGTGTCACCTTTGCAGGAACCGCATCGCCAATTGGGCAGCCGGTTCTAAATTTTTCTGGATCGCACTCCAGTCGGAACGTAATGCCGTATGAACTACCATGTCTTTCCATGCTCCGCGGATGCAGAGGCCGTTGCGCTCGATGCCCGTACGTCGTAATCCGGACCGGTCATGGAAGGAGAGCACATGCTTGTTATCCGAAACACTGCGGCAGTATACGCTGTGTAAACCGAGGACATCGAATGCAACGTGATATACCAGCCAGGCGCTGGCCGCAGCCGCGGGCACGGACGGCTTCATGATCCATCGGCCCCATTCGGCAGACCCGTCCGCCACATCATAAAGGGCGATCGTACCAACGGGAGTTTCTCCGTCTCCGTCTAATGCAATGCAGAAATAATAGTCTCCGTCCCTTTCAAAATATCTCTCCATCCACGAGGCATGTACGGACAATCGCTCATCCACTTCACCGATATGTTCAGACAGTACCGGATCCCGCCGGAGTTTGTGTATGAATTCCGCATCCTCCATGGAAACAGGCCTTATTGTTACGCCAAACTTCGCTGCAGTGATGTTGTGATTCATTGCAGCTCTCCGAGGATGTTTACAATGTCATCGAGACTGTTTAGATTTACAGCCTGCTCCATGCTGAACCGGACATTAAATTCCTCTTCCAGCAGGAGAATTAATTCCATATGCTTCAGGGAATCCCAAGCGTCCAGTTGATGGCGCTGGGGATTCTCTTCTGCAGATAAGGAAGTGCCCAGCGCCTCCGAAAGCACGTCAGCGGCGCGGGCACGAATATCGTGTGTCATCGCATTTCCTCCACTCTAGCAGGATGTTGGGAACAAGATGCTTCTACCCGCTGCAGCAGTGCCGCAGCAGGAAAGGACGATTCGCCTTTCGCCGTGAAACGGGCCAGCCACTCCCGCGCGGGGCGGTTTCGCGGGCCTTCCTTAACGGCAATGCGAATTTGTTCCGCCCCTTGCTGAACCAGCTGTTTCAATACATACGCGAAGGAGACAGTTTCCACTTCTCTTCCCAGCGCCCGGCAGCTGAACAGGATTTCGGATATATCCGCCGTTCCGTCTTTCAAGCGGCAGACAAAGGCGCCTACAACGCCGCTGTCCGTCAAGGCGTCTTCCAGCTGTACCGTAAATACGGAATGCTCCGGCGTCTCCAGAAACCGGTCAACCGCCTGTTCGCTGTACCTCTGTAATGCCATATTAAATTGATTGGTTTTGTGGCTTAATTCATGAAGCCTTTTCTTATGATCCGGACGATTTCTGCCAAGCCGGATGACCATCTGCAGGCTTTCTAAATAAGAATGAAAGTTTTCTGCATTACTCTTGAGGGTTTCTCGTACCTGATTAGCTTGAATATCGGCGGTTCTTACCGAAGCCGTTGCATCCGCGCGAAGCTGATAGAGACCCGGATAGTGGCAGAGACGAAGAAAAGTAGCCATGCCGTCTTCATCGGCGGGCAGCAGTTTTACCTGAGGCAAAGCCCGGGATACTTTAAGGAGCTCCGCCGGGTTATCGTCGATAAACAGAAAAGCCGACGGGTCGATATTCAAAGTTTTCGCTAACGACCGGATATTGTGTTCCTTCGGCTTCCAGTTGGCCTGCACAGCGGCGAAATCGTTCCAGCTCAAAGGGAAGTCCTTGCGCGCTTCGAACAATGCTCTCACATCGGCTTCTTCGTTGCGGCTGCATAACGTAAGCAGCAGGCCGGATTCCTTCAGCTGCAGCAGAAGCCGCTGCAGCCTCTCATGTCCTTCCGTCAGCTTCACGCCCTCGATGCCGTCCTCCCCAAGTACACCTTTATATAACGTATCGTCCAGATCCAGCGCGAGCGCCTTTAAGCGCGGGGCGAGAACGGCTGGGAAAAGATGCACTCCCAAATGACGGGCAATGGATACCGAAGCCTGATCGGAGAACGGGTAGTTGCTCAGCTTATCGTTCCTGCCATCGTAAAATGCCCCGTCCGTATCCCCGGCGACGCTGGCCAAATCAATCAGCGCACATCCGGGAAGGTCGCCGGCCAGGGCGCCAAGACGCAGATTCAGTTCCCTGACCCAGCCCCGGCCGCTCATTTGCGGACTCCACAGCACATCCGAGGCCTCGTTTTCTTCCAGCCAGGTATTTATTAAGACGGGTCTGTCGGTAGACTTTCTCAGTACTTGAATCCTGTCCCTCAGCCAATCGGCGGCTTGCTCCGCCGTCATGGCTTTCCGATACACCCGCCAATCCATCCACAACAAATAAACATCCGCATTTGCTGAGGACGTCATGCGGGAAAGGCTGGGGTCATAGTCGGAATAGCTGATTGTATATCCGCAGCCCCACAACCCCATGAAGGGGGGAAGGACACTGCTGATAAATTCAAAAGGAAGCGTACGCTCCACCCGGATATGAATTTTGCGGTCTATTGGAAATGCGGGGAGCCTGAGCAGATGCTTTCTCGCAGGCAGCTTTCCGAGCAGAAGATTGAAAGTATGAAAGGTCGTTACATCTTTGCTCATCCGATTCGTTCCTTTCTGTTCAATGCAGGAAGTGTTATCAGAGTCCCATTTGTTTGCCTGCCTTGTTGATCTTTTCCATATATCCGCGCAGCAGGTATCCTCTTTTTACACCTTCCACTTCCCAATACAGCTGCAGGTACAGATTTTTTTCAAGGATCAACTGCATCTCCGCCATTGTATAAAGCGTAACGGGGTCCTGCTTAAAGACAATGCCGTATTTGCGCATTTCATCGGCATAAAGCCGGGCACAACGGGCTACGATGGCAGTCTCGTCTTTCCTCCAGTCATCCCGGTAAGATAGAAAAACGCCAACCAGGCTGACCAGATCGAACCAGCAGGGGTCGTAGCGGGCCCCTTCCCAATCGAGAAACTTTACATTCCATCGGGCGTCTTTGATGTTGTTGCATCCGATGTTCAGCGCTTGCAGGTCGCTGTGGCAGATGCTTTGCCCCGCCTCCAGAAGCTCCGGAAAATAGTGGGGGCCTTTCCGTATGATTCGCTGTATCTGAGAATAGGAGGGAGCCAGGACGGCATTCAGGTCGGGACGGTTCATCGCCTTTTCCAAATACGCCAAGGTGAGTTCCTTGATTTCATTCCTCCGTTGGATCTTTTCTTCGGAATGATATTCGGGCAACCACCCCGCGAACACATCCCGGTGTTCGTAAAAACGGTGTCCGTGCATACGGGCATGCATCTTGGCCAGAGCGGGGATGATTTGGTCAAAATGATGCGGAGTGTAAACCACCTGGCTTTCCAGGGACTGAATGGTTTCCATCAGGACCCAGACATTTTTGCTTTCCTTACTGTATTCGGCATGATAGATTTCGGGCATAAAGTCACCGAAAGCTTTTCGGGCCTTGCTGTACATATTCAGCTCTACGGCATTCTTTTCCCGGTCGTACGATTTGAAGACTTTCAGGATAATCGAAGAGGGGCCTTTTTTCGTAAGGAGATTCAGCTTCCATATGCTGCTTTTGAAGGAATCCTTAAAGCATTTCATTCCCCGCCGATTCAGTTCCGCCTCTTTGCCGAAGGCCGATTCGATGTGCTTCGAGAGTTGATGTTCGTTCCAAAAGTGGATAATCGTACTGCCGTTGATGGTCTTTCCGGCCATTCACCTCACTCCTTCGTCCTATATTTTATGCAGAAGGACCCGAGGAGTGAGGGGGAAAGAAGCACATCCGTCTAATGCAAGCCCAATTGTTGGCCCCAAATATTGAGTTTTTGTAAATCTCTCACCAAATCCGGGGCCGGTTGCCTTCCTTTCATTGCCCTTCGCAAAAACAAATACAGGTAATGCTGCAAAATCATTTGAACGGAAGCCATTTTATATAAAGTTACAGCGGGGGACCCGAACCGGATCCCGAGGCGCTTCATCGCTCTGGCATAGGTGCGTGCGCACCGTTCCGCAAGCTGAGCTTCCCTGTTCTCCCACTCGGGATGTTCCATGATATACATGCGGACGGCATGCACCACATCGAACCAGCAGGGAGCGAATTTAGCGCTTTCCCAGTCGATAAATGCGACTTGTTGTGAGGAGGAGCCGGTAAAACTAATATTTAGTGAGATTAGGTCCTGATGCACGACACTTTGCCCCGCGCGTTTCAGCCTGCGGAAAAAATCCGGTCCCTTCCTGAGCTGTCCCTCAAGAAAGGAATAATGCGGAGCGAGAATAGAGTGAAGATCAGGCCTCTGCATGGCTTGATCCAAATAAGCCAGCGTTTTTTGCATTGTGACAAGCCTGAGCTGTTTTTGGTCGGACGAATAGTGAAAGGGCAGCCATCCTTCAAACCTGCGTCGGTGGCGGGAAAACCGCCTGTTATAGGTTAGGCTGTGAAACTGGGCTAAATTTTTCATCACGGTCTCTAATTCATGAATGCTTATCCGCTTTCTTTTGGAGGTGGGGCGCACATACTGCATAAAGGCCCAAAATTCCCCTCCGTTTACGAGCGACTCGGTATAATACACGTCCGGCATGAACCGGTTCAGGACGGGTTTGGCCTTCCGGTACATGTTGATCTCGACCAGGCTTTTTTCCCTGGTGAAAGGAAGCGGCTTGATGATCTTCAGCACGATATAGCCCGCTTTTCCGTCTTTGCGGATGCCCAGCCGCCAAACTTGGCTTTTCTGGGTATCTTTCAGGCAGCGTATATCTCCTTCGGCCAAGGTCACCCTTTTATGAAAGTAGGCGGATAGCTTCCGTTCGATCCTCATTCTGCGGCAAGTGCGTATGATGCTCTCCCGATCGCCCATTACATCTTATCTCCTTTCGTTGCACTCCTTTCGGTTGGTATGCCGGCCAACGCAGCTTTAAATCCGATAAACTGGTTTCTGATGGTCCCGGGAAGATGCTGCAGGCGGGCTTGATGCAGAACGATGCTGTTTTCCAGGTGGCATTGTTCAATCATGGCTCCGGAACTGACGGAAACATAGGGCCCGATGATAGAGTCCTTTAGGAAACAACCATGTCCGACAGTTACCGGCGGGATGAACCGGCAGTTTTGTACGACAGCCGTTTCATGTATCGTAACGGGTTCGGATTGTTCGTCAAGCAGCCACCGGTTGGCCTCCAGCCACCGTCCGAAGGTACCGACATCAATGCTTCCCTTTCGGCACAGGTCATAGGCAACGGAGTACCTCTGATCAATAAGCCACTGGATGGCATCCGTGATCTCCAGCTCACCTCTCCGGGAAGGCGCAATGGAAGTAACCGCCTCAAAAATAGAAGACTTGAAAGCATATGCCCCTACCACTGCCAGGTTAGATTTCGGCTGAGCCGGTTTTTCCTCCAGTCCGACGATCCGGCCGTTCTGCACCTCAGCAATTCCGAAATCGCCGGGACTGGTAACTTCGGCAAGAAGCAGCGAAGCATCGTGCCCGTGAACCATCAAACTTTCCTTTAATACGGAAAGAGGCTGACGTATGAGATTGTCGCCAAGAAGAAGTACAAACGCGTCCCCGCCAATGAAAGGCTGCGCCTTGTGAACCGCATCTGAAATCCCCTTGGGTTCGTGCTGGTAGATGTATTGCAGATTGATACCCATCAAGCTTCCGGAGCCGAGCACTTCTTCAATCATCGGCTGCTGCGAGGGATGAATCACGATTCCAATTTCGGTGATCTCCAGTTCCGCTAGTTTATCAATGCAATTCTGCAATAAAGGAACATTTGCGACGGGCAGGAGGGTTTTGGGATATGAAAGGGTAATCGGGTAAAGCCGGGTGCCTTTGCCGGCACAGAGGATAAGACCTTTCATAGGGCAGCTCCTTTACAGGTGGAATTCTCTCTTTAACCAATCTATGGCGGATAGATCCTTTTGGTATAGACATACTTACTGCTGTAAGCGCCGTTCCTGTGGAAATAACGGCACATATATTATAAGAACACAGTTATAGAAGAAGGAGTTGGCTACGAATTGGTATCTATCGTCGCTTGCACCATGAGGCCCGAGTTTATGAGAAACATCTTCCGCAACTATGAACGGCAGAGAGACGTGGAAAAGGAATTGATTCTTGTCATAAACAATAACGATATCAATATGAGGAGATGGAGAAGAAAAGCCAAATATTACCCGAATGTAAGAGTTTATCATGTGGATGAGAAATATAACCTCGGAAAATGCCTGAATTTCGGTATCCGCAAGGCGAAACACAGGTTGATCGCTAAATTTGACGATGACGACTATTATGGGCCGGATTTCTTGAAAGAATCGGTTCGGGCGCTGGACAGGGGCAAAGCAAGGATTATAGGTAAGCATTCGGGCTTTGTATATTTCGAGAAAGAGAAGGCGTTGATGCTGTTCCGAGGAGGGAAGGAGCGGGAGTACGTTTCAGGCAAGCTGATGGGAGGTACGCTGGTGTTCCGGAAATCCGTCTGGGAGCATGTGAAGTTCTCGGAGAAACGGGTCCGCGGCAGCGACGCCTCGTTCCTGAGACACTGCAAGCTGGCAGGTTACAAGCTCTATTCCGTGTCCCGGTACAATTACGTTTGTGTCCGAAGAGCGGATACCGGCAGTCATACTCAGAAGACAGCGACCGAAAAATACATGAAGAGATGCAGGCTGATCCGCCGTACGGACGATTACAGGCCTTATGCCAGCAAGCGGATGTAACAACGGTTACTACGAAAATAAACAAGCGATCCGGCCGAAACAGGCTTGGATCGCTTGTTTTATGAAGGCCGGCTTGGCGCTAAAGCCCCAATTCCGGACCCCACTCCTCGATTTTTCGCAGAAAATAGCGCAGAAGTTTCCCTTCTTTTCTTCCGTGAATCTCCCAGCTGAGCTGATGGTACAGAAACCGTTCCAAAATCAGCTGCAAATAGGCCATTTTGTATAACTTCACAGGATCGGTTTTAAACGTAATTCCATGCTTCTTCATTTCCTTGGCGTAATGAAGTGCGCATTTGCGGATGATGGCTTCTTCCTGCTTCGCATATTCCTGCCGGTAGCCCAGATAAATGCCGGCCAGGTGAATAACGTCGAACCAGCATGGGGCATATTTGGCGCTTTCCCAGTCCAGTAATTTGATATCCCAGACGGCATCTTTTACATTATTGCAGCCGATATTTCTTGCAGAAAGGTCGCAGTGGATTATGCTTTGCCCTGCTTCGACCACTTCCGGGAAATAATCGGGGCCCTTGCGCAGAATTCTCCGGAGTTTTTTATAGGAAGGGGAAAGCACTTCCCGCAGATCCGGCCTTTTCATAGCTTCGTCAAGGTACAATAAGGTGGACTTTTGAAGTTCCTTCCGGTTTCTCCCCATCGTCCTGGAGTTGTATCTGGGCAGCCATGGCACAAATGTGTCGAGTTGTTTATTGAATTTATCCTCATAGGTACGTGCGTGCATTTTCGCAAGAGCAGGTATAATGCGGCTAAACTGTTCCGGAGTATAGTCAATGTTTCCTTCCAGCTGGCGGATATACTCCATGAAGACCCAGCGGTCATCCCCGTTTACTTTACGGTGTGTGCTGTATATTTTTGGCATGGCGCCTTTGAGGAGGGGCCTAGCTTTACGGTACATATTCAGTTCCGTAATGTTTCCGGGGCGCTTTTTGCGGGAATACGATTTGAACACTTTGAGGATGACGGTATGTTTGGTATTTCCCGCTCTAATTTTTAAACGCCAAATGCTCGTTTTGTAGGAATCTTTCAAACATTGCATTCTCGTTCCGGCTAAGGCAACGTCGCCGCCAAAACCGTGAAAATCAGCGGATAAACCCAGTTTCCGCCATTTTCTTCGGATCAGTTTTTCCGTTATTGCCGGATCTGCAGCCATGCGGATCCCTCCTTGTTCTATCGGAAGCTGCGCAGCAGTTCCTGATATTTCGCCAACATATCTGCATCCGAGTGTTTGTCTTTCCTCCTATAACTGCGGATGGTATCCGTCTGTTCTTTTCTCGTTTGCAGCCACGGCTTTGGGCCGATGAAATGGACGACAGCCACCGTTCTGCGGTCCGGGGAATGATAGTTGACGTTATATCCATGCTTCCGGATGTGAAAATCAATTGTACCTATGATCATGTTGTACTTGTGATCTAAGTGCAGCCTCGGATTTTTAGGGGACCACTGGGGATAATGGGCGATTAACAGCTTCTGGTCACCGTAATTATGATGGACCTTCTTGGGGAGATGGGCCATGATCGCTTCGGTTAGGCCTTTCTCGGGCTTCACGATCAGCAATCCTGAATTCAATTCGGTCCAGTGCCGGTAGCGCGGATACAAGGATCCGGCGGGGACAGCGGACATATGCGGCTTGTGGAACAAGTGGTCGATATTCCGCATGACCATCATATCGCTGTCCAAATAGACGATTTTTTCAAATTCCGTTAATTGAAACATGAGAATTTTACTGAAGTTATTTCTCTTTCGGTTCTCACTTTCCGAGGCCTTCTCGCGCATGGAAGGCAGGCGTTTTATTTTCATAACATCAATTCTGTGCCGTTTTAGCTTACTCAGGCATGCACCGGATACATTTTCCGTTACCAGAACCCTGAAGCCATACTTCGGTTTCGTCTTCAGCAGCGATTTATGAAGCGCAAGAACGCCCGGCAAATAAGAATCCGTCGTCAATGCAGTCAGGTAAGTTTTCATGCCCTTCCCCCTATAACAGCATAGCTTTCAGTAAGTGGTATTTCTCGGCATAAGCCATACCTGACTCCATACCCCGCTTCGCAGCCCATTGCATCACGGATTCCGGGGAAATGAGGTGGCGGGCCTCTCTCAACTGTGATTGATGCTTCCGCAGCGCTTCCACCTTCTTATCAATCGTATCGCTGATATCCAGATATAATTCGCCTACATCATTCAGCTTAGGGTATTGCCACACGATCAGAGGGTATTCATACATGGCGATGAGGTTGTACCTGCGGTCAGGGACAGGGCGCAATCCTGCCATGCATGCTTCAAATAACGCTTGATGGTCCTGATGATAGCTCGGATACGGAATAAAAACCATAGTAGGCTTAAACTGGTCTAAGCAGGTGTCGATCTTTGTTATTAATTCCTTGCGGGGCACTGTATCCAACACATTTTCCTTATCATCGAACATGATCTCCATGTTTTGGCAGCCGAGATAGTGCAGGGCCTCCATAAATTCCTGTTTGCGCGCTTGGGGGCTGAGCGGCTGTTCCCGATGCCAAAAGAAAGCATTGCCCACGGAAGCCAAAACAACCTTTACTTCATTGCCGTGCCGGCAGGCTTTCTCAATTAATCCGCCGCAGCCCAGCACCTCGTCATCGGCATGCGGAACGAAGATCAGTATTCTTTCATTTCCACTTTCCAGCATGTATCCGCCCTTCTTCCCGTTTGAAGTCATTACCGTTTGGCAAGCATGTCGAACAACCGGATCAGGTGGCCGTAACCCCCGTTAGCCGCCAAAGTTTTACGCTGTGAGTAAATGAGCCGTTTCCGCTTGCGGTCCCTCCTGATGCCCGTACATTTCAACAGGCCTTGAATCGGACGACGGGCGGACCTTAATTGTTCCGTTTGTCCCAGAAGCTGCAGAATGGCGGTCCGGAAGGCTTTATAGTTACCGGGGTTCTGCTTTTCCAGCGAGTGATATTCGGCAAGTACATGATCAATAAAGGCGAAATCCCCGGCGTCTATTTTGTGCATAGTCACAGAATACAAATCGATGCCCGGATGTTTGTCTTTAAACAGCCGCTTGTTCTCTCTCCAGTGAGATCGTTTGTCGGCAGCAATGGGGTGTTCCTGATGAAAGCGGTATAAACGGGTATCCACAGTAAAGACCGCACCCGCTTTGTACAGGCGGTAGGCAAACTCATTATCTTCCAGTCCCCAGCCTTGAAATTTTTCATCGTAGCCTCCAGTACGCTCCAACAGGCTCCTTTTGACGGAATGGTTGGAGCCAAGGCATAACTGCCAGGCTAACCGGCTGTCCGGATGCCGCCTAACGTATCGGGCCAAATTAATGTCCCGATTTTTCGGTGTAGAGCAGGCGTGCAGGCGTGAAATGTCCTGAAGGCCAAGCTTACCTATCAAACGGACCGGTTTGCGCAGGCCCTTAAGGTAAGCCTGAAGGCTGCTGCGGCTGACATCGCCCCGAAGTTTAGAGTACAGACCGTTCCATTTGGATGGGGACCGGCGGGACAGCTTTACGATCTCCTGGACTTGATTCGAGTAAAAACCCCTAAATAGATGCGTATATAACTTGGCTCTATTCACCCCTAAAACGACAAGATCTTTATTACTCCTGCGGTGGCGGGCGTAATGAATCCTTACATAATTGGGCCCGACGACCATTTCCGCATCCAGAAACAGAACAACCTCCCCTCTGGCTGCCCGGATTCCAATATTCCGCGAAGCGGCGACGCCTGCTTTTCGTTTATTTCTAATGTAGCGGAAAGCAAACGGGTAGCGACGGTGCTGCAGTAAGGAGGTAAGGTCCGTAGAGGTATCGTCTATGAAGATCACCTCCATGTCCTGCATGGGAAACTTCTGCCGCGCCAGGGCATACAGTGTGTTGCGATTCAGGGGAAAGCGATTATATGAGGGAATGATGATGCTGACTTTAAACTTGTTCTTTAATTTTTTACTCATCGGCTTTCGTCTTCTTCAAGGGTTTGGCGGGTACGCCTGCTACTACATCCGAAGGCAGGACGTCCCGGATGACGACGGCTCCAAGCCCTGTGAGAGAGTGATCACCGACGGTAAGGCCCTGCTTGTAAACCGAACCGGGCCCGATCCAGCAATGATTCCCGACGGTGAGGCTGCCGCCGATATGGGCAAGATGGGTGATCATGGTATGCTCCCCGATGGACACATTATGAGAAATGTGAGTTAAGTTCCCGATTTTCGTATGGTTTCCGATGACCGTATCCGACAGTACCCCTCTGGCAATGCAGGAATTGCTGCCGATCTCCACACCGTCCTGAATTCTTACGCCGCCGACATGAGGAATTTTAAAAGCGGTGCCGTCCGTGCCGGTCTCATAGCCAAATCCGTCGGTACCGATCACAACCCCGCTGTGGATCGTACACCCTGAGCCGACGGATACACGGTCATGTATCGTGACATGGCTTTCGATCCGGGTGTTGTCTCCGATCGCAACCCGGTCCCCAAGCACAGTATAATGTCCGATGTGCACGTTCTTTCCAATCGTACAATGCTCGCCGATGACAGCGGTGGGTGAAATCCCTGCGGCCGCGGTTTTTGGGACATACTCCTGCATCACCAACGCAAAAGCATGTTTGGGGTGTTCCACAGCGATGAACGGGATGCCTGTTCCCTCCGGCACTACGGCCTTATGGGAACAGATTACGGCCGCTGCTTGCACGGTGGACCAATCCAGATCCTGAGCTGTCATCCAGGTTAACGTGCCCGGCTTTGTATCATAAATCGAGGAGAAGCCCGAAAGGACGGTTCCGGCCTGTCTCGGTCCACTGGTCAGCCTACAAAGGATCCCTTTGCTCTCCAGGAACAGCAGCACGTCGCTAAGCTTCAGCTTGATGTTCATTGGGTGGCTCCTCCAATCTTTAATATGCTTCTCGCTTCCGAAGGGGAGGCTACTTCTCTGCCTAATTCCGCGGAATAAGTAGCGAGCCGTTCCACCAGCTGGGCATTGCTAACGGCTAATTTGCCGTAGTTCATGTAGACATTATCTTCAAAGCCGGTTCGGATATGGCCGCCCAGCATAATCCCAAGCAGGTTCATCGGCAGCTGGTGCCTTCCTACAGCCGCAACGGACCAGGTGCTTTCGGAAGGGATGCTCTCCGACAGATGCAGCAGGTTTTTGGCCGACGCCGGGATTCCTCCGTCTACTCCCAACACAAACTGAAAGTGCAGCGGTGAACGCAGCAGACCTTCCTTGGCGATTTTAACCGCCTGGTTGATCATGCCGAAATCGAAGATTTCAATCTCAGGCATGGCATCGGCTTCCAGAATTTTTTGTGCCAGCTTGCGGACAAAGACGGGCGAATTAAGCATGACCCCGTTCTTCCGGTTCATCGAACCCGGCGTGAACGTGGCGATTTCCGGTCTGCACTGCAGCGGCTTCCATCTGTCCTCCTCACCGCTGGATTGGCCCCATCCGGTCGTAGTTAAGTTGATAAGGATATCACAGCGCTCTCTGATCCGCGTGACGATTTCCTGATACAGTTCCACTCGCTGGCTCGGGGTCCCGTCCGTTTCACGGGCATGGATATGTGCGATCGAAGCGCCTGCATTCCAGCATTCGTATACTGACTGGGCGATCTCAACCGGGGTTATGGGCAAATTCGGGTTTTGTTCCCGGGTGGTTACACCTCCGGTAACTGCCGCCGTAATCACAACTTTTTGCATCCTCTCACCTCAATAATTCAGATAGGGTTCTTTCAATCATATGTTGATAGGTTAGCAGACGAAACGGGTAACTGCGGACGAAAGAATAATAGTCTTTGCCGTGCCGTTTCTCTATGTCAAATCATAGAATTACTAGAGACATGCCGCTTCAGTAAACTATTGTTATCGGGGGAGGTATCTATGGCTAAAACGGCATTCATTACAGGAGTAACAGGCCAGGATGGCGCCTATCTGGCGGAATTGCTGCTGAGTAAAGGTTACACAGTACATGGAATGAAACGAAGAAGCTCTCTCATCAATACGGCTCGAATCGACCACTTGTATCAGGAGCCCTATGAACAGCATCCTAAGTTTATACTGCACTATGGGGATATGACGGATTCCGCTAATCTGATCCGGCTGTTAGCTGTCATCCGTCCCGATGAGATATACAATCTGGCAGCGATGAGCCATGTGCAGGCCAGCTTCGAATTACCTGAATATACGGCCAATGCCGACGGCCTGGGGACGCTTCGCATTTTGGAGGGTGTCCGCCTTCTGGGTCTCGTAAATCAGACAAGAATATATCAGGCATCCACTTCGGAGCTGTACGGCTTGGTACGGGAGACACCGCAATCTGAAAGCACACCCTTTTATCCAAGAAGCCCTTACGCGGCAGCCAAGCTCTATGCTTATTGGATCACGGTAAACTACAGGGAAGCATATGGAATGCATGCGTCTAACGGCATTTTGTTCAATCATGAAAGTCCGCTTCGGGGAGAAACGTTCGTCACCCGCAAAATAACCCGTGCTGTTTCCAAAATAGCGTTAGGGCAGCAGACGAAGCTGTATCTGGGCAATTTGAATTCCAAACGGGACTGGGGGCATGCCAGGGATTATGTGGAAGCGATGTGGCTTATGCTTCAGCAGGATCAGCCGGGCGATTATGTAATTGCCACTGGAGTGACGACGGAGGTGCGCCGTTTCGTCCTTCTGGCTTTTGCACAGGCGGGTATTGATGTGAGGTTTGAGGGTGAGGGGGAAGAGGAGAAAGGTTACGTGGAGGCTTGCCGCCATCCGGATTATCAGCTGGAGATCGGCAGTGAAGTGGTAGCTGTGGACCGCAAATATTTCAGGCCGACTGAAGTGGATTTACTGCTGGGCGATCCCCGAAAAGCAAAGGATCTGCTGGGATGGAGCCCTAAGTACGATTTGCAGGATCTGGTCAAAGAGATGATGGAAAGCGACCTGAAAGAGGTACGCGGTAGATTGGGGATGAGTCTATGACCGGGCAAAGAATTTTGGTCACGGGAGGTTCGGGGTTCCTCGGTTCCCATGTAGCGGAACTGTTGATAAAAAGGGGAGAAAGTCCGATCATCCCGCGAAGCCGGGAGTACGATCTGCGGAATCCTTCCGTCTGCATGTCCTTGCTGGAAGAGACGAGACCGGATATGATCATTCACCTGGCTGCATCGGTAGGAGGTATCGAAGCTAACCGGCTCTACCCCGCCTCCTTTTTTTATGACAATGCTGTCATGGGTATTCACTTAATGGAAGCCGCCCGATTGTCCAAAGTGAGGAAATACGTAACCTGCGGAACCATATGCTCTTATCCCAAATACGGGGCGATCCCCCTGAAAGAGGAGGAATTGTGGGACGGATATCCGGAAGAAACGAACGCTCCTTACGGCCTGGCGAAAAAGATGCTGCTTGTCCAATCCCAGGCATACCGCGACCAATATGGTTTCAATTCAGTGTATTTACTCCCTGTAAACTTGTATGGTCCCAGGGATAATTTCGATCCTGTCACTTCCCATGTGATCCCTGCTTTGATCAGAAAGTGTTTGGAAGCGAGGAAGCAGGGGCTGCCCAGCATCACGGTATGGGGGACAGGGCAGGCAACGAGAGAATTTCTATACGTTGAGGATGCGGCGCAGGCCATTGTCTTGGCAGCGGATAACTATGAAGGAAGAGAACCATTGAATATCGGGACGGGTAGAGAGATTTCTATTCGCGATTTAGCTGCGTTGATCGCTGAAAAAACAGGATTCAAGGGGGAGATCGTCTGGGATCCGACGAAGCCGGACGGACAGCCCCGGAGGTGTCTGGATGTAACCAGAGCCAAAGACCTGCTAGGTTTCACTGCTAAAACTGCATTAGAGGAAGGTTTGCAAAAAACGATAGACTGGTATACTGCGAATACGGAGGAAGCATATGGGCGGCAAGCATAAGTATATTACGATGAGCGGGCTAGGCTCGAAGAAGCATGGACGCTTCGGCAATCAGCTGTTGAATTACGGTTTATTAAAAATTTATGCAGCCCATTATTCACTGAAGACGAAGACGAATCCATGGATCGGACAATACTTGTTCGAACTGCGGGACCCGCTGATCACGCATAAGTTTCCGACGCTGCGGGAAGCGGGAATTCAAAGCATTAAGGAAAACCGGCTGCTTCATTTCAAAGAACCTCCCTATGTGGATATGGATTTGAAGGGGAACAGCATGAAAAATATGAGTGCATATGCCCCGTATAAACAATATTTTCGCTCGCTGTTTCAGCCCGCTCCCCATCTGAACCGGAAGCTGCGCAAAGGGCGGGCCAAGCTTCAACTCATGGGGAAAACAGTGGTCGGCATTCATATTCGAAGAGGGGACTATACAAAGTATACGAATCATCCCAAATATGTGGCGGTCCCGACATCCTGGTATGTAGAATGGCTGAGTCGGATCTGGCCGCTGCTGGACCGGCCGGTATTGTTCCTCGCCAGCGATGATCTCAACGCTGTAAAGGCCGATTTTAGTAAATTCAAGCCCGTCACTTCAGCGGATCTGATTTCGTCTTTCCCGGCGACCCCCCGATATAACCAGTTGGATCCGTCCTTCTATCCGGACTTTTACTTCCTGACCCAGTGCGATCTGTTAGCCATCTCGAACAGCACCTTTTCTTTTTCAGCCAGTTTACTTAATGAAAGAGCAAAAGTATTTATGAGGCCCGGGCGGCAGCAAAAATTAGTCCGTTACGAACCGTGGAAAAGCAGCAGAAAAATCAGATTAAGATAAAAGAACAGCTGCGGTTCCTGAACCGCGGCTGTTCTTTCTGCCGTTATTTATATCCTATCCCTTCATAGTAAAAGCCCAGTTCCGTCATCCGTCCTGCATCCAGGAAATTTCTCCCGTCAAACAGATTAGGCCGGCTCATCCGGTCTTTCAAACGGGTCCAATCCAAATCGCGGAACATCGGCCATTCCGTACATAAGAGCACCGCGTCCGCCCCGTCCAGAACCTCCTCCGGACTAGTGCTGAACGCAACGGAGGACACCTTTAGTTCTGCAGGAAGCTGAGCTACAGGATCGCATATCCGCACTTCAGCTTCTTCCTGAAGCAGGGTTTGGATGATTCGGACCGCAGGAGCCTCCCGGATATCGTCCGTGTCCGGTTTAAACGCCAGGCCGAACAAAGCGATTTTCTTGTGTGCGAGCGTCCCTAAACGGTTTCGCACTTTATCCAGCAGATACAGATACTGAGTCTGATTCACATCTACAACGTGCTGAAGCACCTGCAATCGCACATTCAGTTCTTGCGCTGTAAGCAGCAGGGCAGCTACATCTTTAGGAAAACAGGAACCCCCGTAGCCGATGCCGGCTTGCAGAAACTTCGGGCCGATGCGTGAATCCAGCCCCATGCCCAATGCGACTTCCTTAATGTTCACTTCGAGCGGGTCGCAAAGCCGCGCCAGCTCGTTTACGAAAGAGATTTTCGCCGCCAGAAAGGCATTGGACGCATACTTGATCAACTCGGCGGTTCTGGGAGAAGTGACGATGACAGGGCAGTTTATGGATGCATACAGTTGCTGAAGGAGCCCGGACGCATGATCGCTGTCCGCACCGATGACAATGCGTTCCGGATGAAGGGCATCTTCCAACGCCTTGCCTTCCCGCAGAAATTCCGGATTCGACGCAACATCGTAAGGGTGCGGGTGCACCTGCGCTTCCCTGACCCAGTCCGTTACCCGCTCTTGCGTACCTACAGGAACCGTGCTTTTATTTACGATCAGCTTATATCCGTTCATATGTTCTCCGATATCTTCAGCAACCTGCTGTACGTACCGGAGATCCGCGCTGCCGTCCGGACGGGAAGGCGTCCCCACACAAATGAAGATTACATCGTTGTCCCGGATCGCCTTGGCTTTATCGGTTGTAAATTGAAGCCGGCCGCTGCCTGTGTGCTTGATCAGCATCTCATCTAGACCTGGTTCATAAAAGTAAAGCAAGCCTTGGCGAAGATTCTCAATCTTACGAAGTTCGGTATCAAGGCCTGTCACTTTCCAGCCCATTTCCGCAAAGACAAGTGCGGTTGTGGTACCCACATAGCCTGTGCCAATAATTAAAATGTTCAACTTCCATCTCCCCTAACCCGTTTTGTAACCTATACCAAACTATGAAGGGCAGCCTCATTTGGTATGGACAAAGCATCTGATGAATTCGCCGTTCCTTACGAAAGGGACCGAGTCATATGCTATGAAGAGTCTTGTAAATGAGAAGAAGGGGATGCGAGATTTGAAAATCGTCCAGATATCTACGAATTCCCTGCCCGTTCCTCCTATCGATTACGGCGGAACCCAGCGGGATGTCTATTATTTAACGGAAGAACTTGTCCGGCGGGGACATGAAGTCATTCTTTTTGCCAAAAAAGGGTCCAACACCCGGGCTACGGAAACCTACGAATACCCATCCTCAGACAAAAGGGAGCAGCTGGAATTTATCATGCGCCATCTCCCCAAGGATACGGATATCATTCACGATCATTACGGCATTGTAGCGAAAGCTAACCCGCCGATTCCCACGATCCGAAACTCACACTCCAAAACCGTGGAAGGCGTCCAAATTCCGGTATATGTCAGTGAAACGATTCTGAAAACATACGGAAGCAACAAAGGGTATTACGTATATAACGGAATCAGGCTCAGCGACTATAAATTCAGCAGGAAGAAGAAAGACTATCTTCTCTTTGTAGGCAGGGTTTCCAGGATGAAAGGAGTTCATCTTGCCATCGAGGTAGCCAAAAAAACAGGCAAGAAGCTGCTGATCGCCGGAACTCTGAATGACAATGCCAACTATATCGAGTATTTCAATACGGAAATCAAGCCGCAGCTGAACGATCAAATCCGTTATGTAGGCCCTGTTGGCGGAGACAAAAAACAAGAGCTGCTGTCCAACGCAAGCTGTGTGCTGTTCCCTTCCACATGGGATGAACCGTTTGGCCTGGTCCTCATCGAGGCATTAGCCTGCGGTACGCCGGTGCTTGGTTTCAAGTATGCAGGGGCGGTTCCCGAGGTGTTAGGAGGGCTTCCTCAGCTCCTTTGTAAAGATGCGGACGAGATGGCCGAGAAGGTACTGTCAAGGAAGAACTTCCCTACCGCACGCGAATGCCGCAGATATGTGAGGCACCATTACTCCGACAAAATCATGGCGGATAACTTTCTGAAACTCTACAAAAGAATAATCCGGAAAAAGGAATATAAGCTTATATCGAACTCCAAATGGAATAAGATCACGGCGAAACGGTCCTGGAAGAGGAGGTAACGCATGTGATTTCGATCATAGCCTGTACGATGAGATCGTCTCAAATGGAGAACCTGTTTCAAAATTACGAAAGACAGGATTGGAAAAATAAGGAAATGATTGTTATTCTTAACAGGGATGATATGAGTCTTTCCACTTGGAGAGACAGGGCTAAACGTTCCACGAATGTCAGGGTGTATAAGCTCCCCGAGCAATATGTACTCGGCAAATGTTTAAATTGGGCGATCAGGAAGGCAAGAGGAAGCGCCATCGCCAAATTTGACGACGACGACTACTATGCCCCCCAGTATGTACGGGAATCCATCTATGCGTTAAGGAGCAGGAAGGCACCGATCGTAGGAAAGCATACCTGTTTTGTATATTTTGAAGAGAGCAATGCCCTTATGGAATATCGGGGCGGTAAGGAGAACGCGTTATTGCGGAAAGTAAAAGGCGGCACGCTTATTTTCAAGAAAAAAGTGTGGAACAAAGTAAAATTCGCCGAGGACCGGGTAGCCGGCAGCGATGCACGATGGCTGGCTGACTGTTGCAGAACAGGCTTCAAGGTCTACTCTGTGTCCAAAATGAACTATGTCTGCATCCGCAGAAGGGATATAAGTACGCATACGCAGAAGAAACCTACCAGTGCCTACATGGCCAGCTGTAAATTCCTTCGCCATACCCGCGATTACGTCCCCCACATAACCAAGAAAATTGAATAGAACTGCGTCTGGAACAGGCAGCCTTGACCGGCTGCTTTTTTTCATTAACCATTGCTGCCAGTGCGACATATGGTATACATAGACGGAGTTAGGCAGGCCGACGGCAAGGGAGAGGAGCGGATCATTCCGTGGAACAGCAAGTAACCTCCATCATTGGGCATTTAGCAAAATCCCATATGGAAATGGCTAAAATTATCGAATCGAAAAGGCATATCATTGTTCAGATGGCGTCCATTATGGATGAGATTCCGGATTACCCTTCGTTTTGCGAGCTGCAGCAGATGACACAAAGTTCTGTTCTGGTTGTAGACAGCGTGACAAGCTATTTGAACAGCATCGCGGACCTGGAGGAAGCGATCGCAGAGAATTTGACATCGGTTATGCAGGAGTTGAGCACCGACAGCGAGGAAGAATAACATCCGGTCCGGCAGCCGGGAGGATAGGAGGAGCGTAGGTTATGGATAGAAATCAATCGTTTTTGCAAATGCTGGAGGCGGTGTCCTCGATTCAATATAATATTTCCCTGATCCTGGAGGCCAAAGCCCGCGAGGCCGAAAAAACAAAGAAATGGATCTGCAACCACCTGCTCTCTACAAGCTATACGGAGCATACAGAGCAGTTGTCAGCACCGTTGAAGTTCCATGCAAAGATGACGGAAAGCATCGACGGCTTAGCAAAACTGGAAAACAGCCTTGCCCGGAACCTAAAGGTGGTCCTGAACAAAAACCAGGGGTCCTCCGACTTTGGAGACTTTGGGGGCGGCGGATCGGGCTTGGAAGGATTGTTCGATTCCGGCAATGAAAGCTGATGGATCTTGTGAGAAAGCAGGATGAGCTGAAGATTGATATCCTTGAGTCCTTGGCCCGAAGCCAGAAAGCACTTGCGAAGATCATAGAGAACATGGCTGAACAAACGGAACATGCTCATGGTTTATCGGAGAATCTGGCGGAGAACATGCAGGCCCTTAGCAAGTATCAACTCAGCTTAGCCAGTAAGATGTCAGGCATTACAGTCCACTCCAAAAGATACGGATTACCAGGCAGACCTTGGCTGCATCGGCGGCTCACCGTTACCGTCCGGAAATAGATGAAACGCAATCATTAGGGAAATTAGAAACCCGCAGGCTCGGAAAGAGTCTGCGGGCAGTTTTGTTTCCGGCTGTCATGTAAGCCCTCACCACCAAAAATATTTTACATAATATGGAATTATCACGTTGCAGAATATCGATCGAAGCGAACACAACAAAATGGACCGCATCCGTACATCCAAAAAAGACGGATCTGCGGCGAACCGGGGTGAGCATAGGATGATGGTCCGTTCATTAAGCAGCTACAAAGATATTATTAGTTTGGGTTCCAGCTGTCAGACTGCATATCAACTTAGAAGACTGCAGCTTCGAACCTTTGCAGGACCGGTAGATTGGAATATTACCCAGTCCGCGGCGGGGCTGATCCGGCTTTTGGAGCAAAGGTTTCAGCATTTCATGGATCCCGGACAGGTGCAAATGATAGGCAGGGCCCAATTACACTACGTAATTCGGGATACGGCATACCAGGTGGATTCTTATCATGATTTCCCTTTTACGGTGCCTGACCATTTGTGGAACCAGAATTACGGACAGTACAAAGCCAAAGTGGACCGGCGGGTTCAGCGATTCCTGCACACACTGCAATCAAGTTCGTCACTACTGCTGGTAAGAACGGCAACAACGAAGGAACAGGGCGAGGCCATTCAGAAAGCACTGCACCCGATGATCAAGACAGCCAATTATCTATTGCTTCTAGTGAACGATCACGAGGATCAAGGACGGCAGGATGTCATTTACAACCGATGGGGAAATCAACATCTTCACGAAGCAATCCTGCCAAAAGGGGCGGACTGGAGAGGGGAAGACAGGGCTTGGACGCAACTGTTTTTTGGATAATATTTACCATAATTTGGCTATCGTACATTCCAATCGCCGAAACATGAATATGATATCAGGAAGCTTCTAAAGGAGGGGGTTTCTATGTAAGGGTCTGCTAGAAAGGTCACGATTCCTACAATAAATGAATTACAAATTGACTAGGAGGTAGACACAATGGCAGAAGTAGTAGTGTTAAGAGCTAAATATCTTAACAAAAAGGTAAGAGTCAGATATGTCAGCGGGAATTTTGAAGGCCTGGATTTAGACCGGCTGCGGGTAGGAAATATAGCAAAAGCTGCGCAATATTTGATTAACGAGCAGAATTTCACAATCCTCTCAGATGATTCCGATGAAAAAGGGATCACCATGGTATTTATCCGCAATGCTCCGCCGACGGCAGAGAATCCGTTGATTCCTGTGCTGCAGGAGCGTTTGAATACGACCATTACCGTCCTGACAGATGCGGGAGAAGTCAGCGGCACACTGACGTTAGTCGGAACCGACGTTATTCAAATTACAGAGCCGGGAGGCACTGTTGTTCTGATTCCTTTGTCTCAAGTAAACGGCATTGTCTAATAGACTGTGATAGGGAGGTATCTTCATGAGTTTTGAACAACTGCTGGCCACATATATCGGCCGTACGATAGAAGTGTTCTTAGGGGAAGAATTCTATACTGGTGTGCTGGTATCCGTAGGAAACGGCGTATTTGTAGTCAATATTTCCGACACTTATCAGCCTCAAACGGCTACTCTTCAATTAGCCAGTGTCGTATATATCCGCGTATTAGTGTAACCAGAACTTCATGTCCGAGGGGGCGTATGCTCCCCTTTCCCTGCTTTACTCTTTGATTCTGGTATTCATCCACGATTTCCACAATTCGTAGAGAGACTTGTCGGCCTGGGAGATGCTGGTTAATCTCATTCTCTGATGGTATAAAGCTTTGGGGATACAAGTTACATAGTAAGATACCGAGATTCTCATCACGATCTCCAAATCCTCATAAAGCCTGCCAAGAGAGGGATCATCCAGGCACCAGCCTTTCAGCTGCAGCAAGGCCTGTTTCCTGTAAAACCGCGGAATAGGGGGAACTGCGCGGTCCATCAGCAGGTCTCTATGAAATTGCTCTCCTGTTACGATGACTTTCTTATAGGTTACTTCCCCTGTGCTTCGCTCTGTCCACCTGTGGAAATGGCTGTGCCAAAGCGCTGTCCGCGGATCAGAGACTGAAGCTGCCTGCAGCATCGTTTCCAGGCAGTCGGGTGCGAGCCAATCATCTGCGTCCAATTCAAGAATCCAATCACCTCTTGCTTCTTTTAAAGCAAGATTCAGGCTGCGGGATTTTCCAAGGTTGGCGCGGTTCTCAAGGATCCGGATCCGGGGATCCCGCTGAAACGGGATCAGTTGCATTGCCGTGTGGTCCGTAGAGCCGTCATTTACAATGATCAGCTCCCATGCAGGGAGGGTCTGGGCAAGTACGCTTCGAATGGCCCACGGCACATACCGGCCATCGTTATAAGTACACAAAACGACACTGATGCCCGGCTGCGTGGCGGTCCTGGGAATAGCCTGCGGGCGGGTGATAATAGGCTGGATATACTCTATTTCTTTCTCAGGTTTTCTCCAGCGGGGGATGCGGGCCTTATCTATTCTCCAGTTAGGGGAATATACGGTACGGCCTTTCCACCCCAGAGACCCTGCTTGAATTTGCATGTCAGCAAGCACGAATGTTTCAAAAGGCAAGTGGGCAAGGTCCGGGAAACCGTTTACAAGTCCGCCTTGAAGGCAATTCCGATGCCATAGTACCGGAGCCGGCTGCATAGGCTGCTCCGAAGAGGCAAAGGTAACCCAACCTTCCTCTTCCGGATGAAGTTCGGTACAGGCCCGCTTCATATCCCTCAGGAAGTCCGGTTCCAGTATGGTTCCGTCCGTAAGAGTCAGAAACAGGGAAGATGCGCTTTTGGCGATAATATCATTCATATACGATGCCATGGGGCTTGAGACTGTATGAACATGGGAACCGGGGAGCACTTGCCGGATATGGGAGGCTGTCAGCCCGGACGATCCCTTCCCTGCGGCAGGGAGTATAAATACAAGCATACGCAAGCTCTCACTTTTCTTAAGCAGATCTTACTTAATCATATGTTGCATCTTTCCGAATGGTGAGAAGAACAAAAGCCCAATCCGCGACATAATGTGGTGCATGACCGGTTAGGGAGGATTTGTTCCATGGCTATCATTATTTATCCGCCGACAATAGACTGGGCTTGGATGAAGCAGAGGCCCCAGCAGTTAATGAAGCATTTTGCCCGTTGCGGACACACCGTCTATTACTGCAATAAAAATGCAAAAGACGTTCCTGAGGAAGAAGCGGAGCCCAACTTATATATTGTTCATGACCACGATAAGTGGATTCTTCATGATTGGCCTTCTCTGCGCAAAAGCAAGAAAGGCGAGCAGGTGATCGTCTGGTGTTCTTTTCCTAAATTGGCCGATTCCTTGGGCATCTATGGCGCCGACCGGATTATTTACGACTGTGTCGACGAGTTTGCCGAATGGATGCCTTACGAGCGGGAGATGGTCCGGGTTGCCCAAGGGGTGACCTGCACTTCGGAAAGGCTTTACCAGCGGCTGTCCCGCCTTTATCCCCGCAAACCGCTCGAGCTTGTCCGAAACGCTTATGACCCTGACATGGGGCTGCACCTGCCTGGGATCCGGTCGCTCCCGAGACCGGTTGATCTCCCGGAGGGCCCCGTTGTCGGATATATCGGAGCTTGGGCGCCTTGGGTTGACCAGCTGCTTGTCCTGGGACTGCCGAAATATGTAAAGGGAGCACAGGTTGCCGTCATCGGGCCAGAGTTCGGAAGCAAGTATATTCAGAACCGGAAGGATATTCATTTCCTGGGCCTGAAACGCCATGAGCAGCTTTCCGCTTATTTAGCCCATCTGTCCGTATGTATCATCCCTTTCCGGATCAATCCGATCACGCTGTCGACGAACCCGGTAAAGGCATATGAATATTTGGCTGCAGGCAAGCCGGTTATTTCGACCAATTTGCCGGAATGCCGCTTACTGCAGCCTTACGTGGATGTTACTCATACCAGATCGGCATTTTCCGAACTTGCAGCGGAAAGAATCAGCGATCCAGGTCCCGCTTCCGAACGGACTCAATACGCATTAACTCAGACGTGGCAGCATAGGGTGAAGCAAATCGAGGCTTTTCTAACCCGGTTAGCCTAACATGGATTTGATGCTCAACTTCAAGTGCTGCAGCTCGGCCTCTCCCTGGCTTTCTTTGGCGCGAATGAGAGGGGCTGCTGCAGCCATGTCCTGCATCCCTTTAGTAAGGAGCATAGTTACTTTTTCGAGAATTGCTTCATAGGACGTGTCGTAATCCGCCATGTAGTTCTCCAGATGAAAAGCTTCCAGAAGGCTTTTCACTTTTCCCATTTTACTCAGACAGAGTACGGGTATGCCTTTTCGCAACGCGACCAGGGCGGGATGGAGCTTGAAGGAAATTAAATAGTCCACGCATTGGATGTAATTGTAAGTAAGATTCAGATCCTCGGTGGGACCGGTAACTGTAACCGCTGCAAGGGGCTCGGCTGTCAATATTCGTTCCTGCAGCCTCAAGCAAACATCCCGGTCGGCGTAAGGGTTGGCGGGATTTAACACGACAGGGATGAGAACGACGTGGAAGCCGCCCGTCGCCAGTTCCGTGAGGACACCGGCCATGTTTTGAAACGGAAATTCTGCATAAGAGAAGCAGCATACACCGACAACAGGCTTGCCAGGGAACGTGATCGGGTTGATTGGCTCTTTGTACCCGAACACGATATCCGGTACGACTTTTACCATGGAATGGAACCCGTACTTGCGGGCGATGTCGGCTGACCATAGGTCCCGCACATACAGTCCTTTCGTTCTTTGCAGGCGTTCCTTATATTTCTCAACCTCTTCCGCCGGCCAGGTGCTTTCCGGATAGCTGTCGACCATGCCAACGCCGTAGACCCAGGTTGGCAAACCGGCGAGCTGTTCGGGGAAGTAATGGTTGTTGAAATGATAAGGCGTGATCAAATCCCCTCCGCCGATAATGACGGCATCCGCCTCAATGGATGCAGGCCCGGTAAAGGGAAACACCGTGTCCTCCGTAAAAATTTGCTGCAGTGTTTTCAAAAATAACTCGTCTCCGAAATTTCCGAAACCGTAATACCCGCATACACATATTTTCATAGTTGAACTCCCCCGTTCTATTTGTCGATGATCGTTAACCGGGCGCCATGAACGGCCAGCAGCTGCGGATGCCTTGACGTAAAATGAAACGAAGGCATGGCCCCTTGCCGGAAATAGGAGGTGAGTTCCAGGGTTATCGTTTCCGTGAGGCTGTCGCAGCGGCGTACGGAAGCGACATTGGTGCTCACAGGCTTGTTCTGAAAGGTTAAGGACCGCAAATTCCAATCTGAATATAAAATACCTACGTCTACCCAGGCATCATCTGTACCCGGACCGTTGCTCGCCAGATTGAATTCCAGAAAAACTTTGGATGATGATAAGACCGGATGGGTAGTTAGGGGTTTGAAATAGCACTGGTATTCTGCTGTAGACATAAAACCGATGAGCGAGGGGTCCTTCTCCAGGTTCAGGTTAGCGTAGTAAGAATTAACGGTGCAATGCCCGAGCGGGATGGAACGCGTTTTGTGCCCTTTGGTCATCCCGTCAAGAATTCCTGTAGTCCAGGCAGGAGTAATTTGCGGATCGTGATCCTTCAGCATGTTGTGAATTTGATCGAACCGCTGCTCCCAGTCAGAGGATTTGGCAAACTCCGAGAGCCGGGTGCTTTCTTTCTTGGAAACGGACAAATTCTGCCGGATCAGCTCGATAAACTCAGAGTCAGATTCAGCGACGTGAACGTAAGGACGGAGTTTTCGGACCTCAGGCAAATCCGTTGAGATGACGGGTTTCCCGGCAGCCATGTATTCATATACCTTGATGGGGTTTGTGCTGGCTGTGATCCGGTTGAGACGGAAAGGGATAATGCAAACATCCAGGTAAGACAGAATACGGGGGAGTTCCGTATAATCCCGGTACCCAAGATAATGCACGTTCTCTCCCATATCGGGCAAATCCTCCCGAAGCTGTGGGCCCACGATAATAAACTGGGAGTCCGGCAAAGAGGCGGCTGCCTTACGCAGCAGCTCCTCATCCACCCAAGGCGCCCAAGCTCCGATATAGCCGATTTTTCCGCCGGGCGCTGCCGGAACGGAAGCTAAGTGTTCCGTTGTCATCGAGAGAGCACCGGCAAAGAAATCCCAGTCGCACCCGTTTCGGACGAGATGGATCGGTTTGTGCGGCACCAGTTTGTGCATCTTCTCCATGAGCGGCTCAGCTGTGCAAACGATGAGATCCGCCGAATCAACCCATTGGATCTCATCCTGCTCCCAATCGGGAAAATCATCCACGCAGTCGTAAACGACGGTATCGGCATGAAAGCGGGATGCTTTTGGAAGCATTTTGCTCCAGGAGGTCCAGTACAATTTTTTGGTATTCTGCAACTTGGGGAACATGTATTTCATAAAGTATTCGGTGTGATTGATTACATAAAGCCGATCCGATATTTTCTGGACAACCTGGTCGCCGGAGTTTTGTTTATTGAAATATAAAACGGGGAATCCGTGTTTAGCAAACATACTCATGAGATGTTGAGGTCGTTGTTTCATATAGGCCCAATCAATCGTAGGCGGATAAATGACGATAGCCAGTGTAAAAACCTCACCTTCAATCTAAATTGCTTTACAAGATCTATTTATAGTAATGGTCGAACGGAGGTTTGGTTATAGACGAGTATATAGGTTCCCAGATAAATGTAAAAAAACGGCGTTTGTCTCCATATATTGGAAAAATATTTTGCGCCAAGCTCTCTGCTTGTTTACCAGCTTAAACCCGGATTTCCCCGCATAAAGTAGAAGTACACTTAAGATCGCCGGGGTGATAGCGGATGGAACGTGCAGCAAGACCGGACAATAGATCAGCGCCGCTTCTTCACAAGTTCGGGCACTCGTTCACGGGGTATTACCGGCTTTTGGCCGGAATTAGAGAGGCTGTTTATGCTAAGGCGGGTGCCGCGGAATATTACGACGGGCTGGCCGAGCTTGCGCCCGGAAGCGTTACTCAAGCCATGCTCAGGCGAATGAGGGAAGAGGAGCGGGCACATCTTCTCCAGCTTCAAGAGCTGTACACGGAAATGAAAGGGAAAGCGCTGAAGCTTCCGGAAGCGCTTCCGAGGCCGGAACAGTTTCACACGGGTTTAAAGGAAGCCTTCGTGCGGGAAGCGGAAGGTTTCCGGATGCTGCGCAAGCTGGTCAGGCAGGTGCCGGACCCTGCGGCGAAAGAACTGCTTCACCGGATGCTGCTGGATGAATTGCTTCATGCTTCGGAACTTGCCTTTATCCGGTTTTGAGAGGAAAGGCAGTCGTTGACGAGGGTAGGCAAGGAGGATATATTTAACCGTAAGGAGGGATGTCCCTATGGCAAAAGATAAGCCGTCCAAGAAGTCCAAGAAGGAAGCCTTACGTGAAGAACCGTCTGCAAGCAGGGAGCCGGAAGGGGAGGAGTCAGCTCTTCATCCGGGTGATGTGAAGCTGGTAAACCGGCTCAAGCGGGTGGAGGGCCAGGTTCGGGGAATCCGGACTATGGTTGAGGAAGAGAGGCCGGCAGAAGAGATTCTGGTGCAATTGTCCGCCATCAAGTCCGCTATCAATAAGGCCGGCCTGACCCTGCTGGAAAGGCACACAGAAGCCGCTGTAAAGGAAGCTGCTGTAAAAGGGACATCCGAGAAAACGGTAAAACAGTTGAACAGCATCCTAGCCCAGTGGCTGAAATGAAAAATAGAACCCGCTTACTCCCTTAGGGGAGCGAGCGGGTTCCATTTCATTAGCGCGCCGGCCTGCACGAGGCCGCCGCCGAAGCCGTAAAGCAGCAGGGTCTGGCCTGCGGCGAGACGGCCGTCTTTCACGGCAGCATCCAGCGACAGCGGGATGGTGGCCGAGGAGGTGTTGCCGCTGTACTCGAGGGAGTACAGCGTTTTCGCGAGCGGTACGCCGCTCCGCTCGCAGATCGATTCGATCATGCGCAGGTTGGCGCTGTGCGGCGCGAACCAGTCGATGTCGGCCAGCGTGAGGCCGGCAGATGCTGCCAGCTCCGCCATGCCGTTCGGTACCGTGGATACCGCCCACTTGTACACCTCGCGGCCGTTTTGCACGAAGCAGCCGTTCCCCTCCAGTTCGACCCCGTCCATCGCCGCAGCCAGGCCGGCGCGGTACACGTGCTTGCCCCCGCTGCCGTCCGAGTCGGCGTTGAAGGCAAGGAAGCTGGCTTCCGGCCCGCGCTCCACAAGCACCGCGCCGGCCCCGTCCCCGAACAAGATGCACGTGGTGCGGTCGGTATAATCCGTAATCTTCGATAACGTATCTCCAGCCGCTACAAGCACCTTGCGGTACATGCCCGAGGCCACCAGCGCGTTCGCGAGCTGCAGGCCGTACACGAACCCGGCGCACGTGGCGTTCACGTCCACCGCGCCCGCTTTGGCGATGCCCAGCGCGTGCTGCAGCCGCGCCGAAACGCCGGGAAACGGATAGTCGGGCGTAGCGGTGCAGGCGATGATGTAATCCACATCCGCCACCTCTACGGCATACCGCCCGACCATATCCCTGACAGCCGCAGCGCATAAATCACTCGTAAACTCATCAGGCCGCGCAATGCGCCGTTCCCGGATCCCGGTGCGCTGCACAATCCACTCGTCCGTTGTCTCGACCAATGCCTCCAGGTCGGCGTTGGTCAGCACCTTCTCCGGACGGTACGTTCCGATGGCAGTGATGTTCGCGTGATACATAGTTGCTGCTGTTGCTGGCCGGGCTTCGTTTGGCATGGGGATCGCTCCTTTTTATAAGTGAAGTTTAATATTAGTACTTTGTATTAGTATCTGGTACTAATTTATAGTATAGGAGGGCACATGTCAAGGGGCAAGTGGTGTCAGAATTGTTGAGAAGATTTGCAGAGTTTGAGATAGTAAACGGTCAGATATACAGAGAATATACATAACTTTGTATATTTATTCAATAAATCTGAGGCAGTCGGTTAGTTTAGATTATAAGTAGGCTTTGGTTAACGGGGCACGATAGCATTCCTGTAGAGCGTTAATTACGAGCTTTGCATAAAAAAGAGCGCCTCGGTACGATGGAAGTACTCAACGGGTCATAGTAAGAACGATAGTCAAAAAAAGGAGACTTGGATGCTGCCAAGAATATAAAAGGGCAGGTTGAGAAGCTTTTGTATTGTGAAAAAATATAAATAATACCAATTAAGAATAAAATAACCATATATTGGAGAAAGGGAACAACACTGAAGATGATTCACAAGTCGTAGAAAATGGTTAATAATAAATTTAATGTGCTTATTTCCTTCATGGCGCAACTGGAAACACACACCACGATAGAATTTGGGGGTCACTCATGCATCGCGTTAACTTAGACCAGAATTCCTTCAATGCACAGGTATTTGAATATGCTTCATTTGGCATCGCGCTCATTGCACCAGATGGATTGTTTTTAACCATTAACCCTGCCATGGAGCGGATATTTGGATATACAAAAGAAGAATTTGAGGGAAAGCGATTCGGATGTTTCTCCTATCCGAATGAGCCACTCACAAACATAGACGATCTCAAAAAAATGATGGGTGAAAGCAAAACAGAATTGCAGTTGGAAAAACGCTTTTACAGAAAAGATGGTAAGGTGGTATGGACACTTCTTACCATCAGGTTATTTCCAGATGAAGCAGGAAACCCTCTGTATTACATCGCCCAAATCATCGATATCTCACATCAGAAGGATTCCGAACAGCGGCTGCAAGAATCTGTAGAACGCTATACTTCGCTTAAGAAATATAACCACGATGCCGTGGTTTCTTTTGATTTAGAGGGCAGAGTGATCAATGCAAACTCAATGGCTGAGAAACTGACTGGATACGACATCAATAAAGAACTAATCGGTATGGAACTTGCCAACCTTATCGGACAGTCTAATGTGGACCGTATTTTGGAAGATGCTCTTCATGACAATTCGGTAGAGCGAGGCATAGACACTCTTGTTACAAAAGAGGGTGATACTGTAGAAGTACTCACAAGTATCGCACCAATCTTTGTAAACCGGCAAAACATTGGTTTTTATCTCATCTGCAAAGACATTTCAGAACAAAAGCAGCTGGTACTGGCAAAGGAAATGGCGGAAGCCACTAACAAAGCCAAGAGCGAATTTCTGGCTATGGTGAGCCATGAAATCCGGACGCCGATGAATGGTGTAATTGGCATGACAGACCTTTTATCAGATGCAGATTTAGATGAAGAGTATAAAGTGTATTTAGAAATCATCCGCAAAAGCGGGGAAACCCTTCTTGCCATTATCAATGATATTCTTGACCTTGCAAAGATAGAGTCAGGAAGAAGTGAGTTGAAAGAAGAACTATTTGATCTGAGGAATTGTATTAAGGACAGCATTTCGGTCGTGTCCGCCCAGGCAGACGAAAAGAACCTGGAGCTTTCCTATTCGATCAATCATGATTTGCCGGATTACATTTACGGAGATGCCGATCGGCTAAAACAGGTGCTTATCAATCTGCTGGGCAATGCGGTAAAATTTACACCGAGTGGGAAGGTAACCATATCTACTAAGAAAATAAAAGGGGAGCAACCGTACCTTAAGTTTACGATAAAGGATACAGGCATTGGAATTCCACCGCAGCGGCTTGAAGAAATTTTTGAACCATTTTCTCAAATTGACAGCTTTATGACGCGTAAACATGAGGGAACCGGTTTAGGCCTTTCTATAAGCAGACGTATTGTAGAGTTGATGGGTGGAGAGATCCATGCTGAAAGCGACGGTAAAAATGGCGCCTCCTTTCATTTCACAATTCGGCTAAACGAAAAAGTAGCAGATCAGGTAGAAGAACCCGGGGAATTTCTATACGAAGCTTTAGAACAAGCCAGCATTCTGATTGCTGAGGATAACCCAATCAACACCCTAGTGCTTAAAAAAATGCTTGAAAAGATGGGTCACAAGGTTTCTGTGGCGGTAAACGGCAAAGAAGTGATTGAAATGGCGCTAAAAGAACACTTTGATTTAATTTTTATGGACATCCATATGCCCATTATTAATGGTCTGGAAGCGACAAGGATCATCAAAGAAAAGTTGGAACCCGGAAACTGCCCCAGAATTGTGGCTGTAACTGCTAACGCTTTGAAAGGTGACCGTGAGAAATGCATGGAAGCAGGAATGCATGACTACGTCAGCAAGCCAGTAAAACGGGAAGACTTAAATAAAATTCTGAGACAGTATAAAAATTTGTAAAGTGAATTCTAAACAGAATGACCGAAGAATTCACAGAATAACCATTGCCTAGAGCAATGGTTTTTTATTTTGTATATTGCATAAAGAAAATAAAGTTAGTACTTAGATTAAGATAAGGCCGTTTTTAAGCACTACATGCTACCCGTGGCCCCCGTATCAGCAATCATCTGTGGATATCCATGATATATATACAGAGAATATACATGGGTTTTCTTTGACGCTTACCGTGGATTGGCAGATATATAATAAAAGACACAAATGTGACTTGGGTTAATTAGGGATGTATGAGTTGTCCCTGTTCTAAAAATATATAATGATTAATTGTTAAAGTGTGGGGTATAGGGGGCTACAGAAGAAGCACTGTACGTTAACCTGATTTTCTGGAAATAGTTTTTGTCTAGCCAATAGACGGCTATTTGTCCATGCCTAATGAAGACAACTCACGTACACTGAACATCATATGGGGAGGTGTCGTTGTTGAGTTGTCCGGATAAACAGAAACAGTGTAAAAAGAAAACAATAATTGTTTGTCCATCAAAGAGAGAAAGAAAACGGCGCTTTCGAGGTACTACAATGGTGCGAGAAACATGCCCCAATGAACGAACAGGATCTCATAAATCAACAGATCAGCATAGGGATAAAAAGAAACGGTGTAAAAAGAAATCAGTAATTGTTTGCCCATCAAAGGGCAAACAAAAGAAACGCTGTATTCGAGTTATTAAAAGAATAGTGCGGGTAACCTCACCTACAGGTCCAACAGGTCAAAAGTTACTTCAAGGACTTGGGGGAGCCATCGCAGAGGTAGGAACTCAAGGACTTGCAGCTGCACTTGGACCCCAAGGACTTGAAGTCCTTGCAGGAGCAATTGGCGCACTCGGCCAAGAAAGACTCGCTAGAGCTCTTGGACCGCAAGGAGGTGCAGGGCTTGCAGGAGCAATCGGCGCACTTGGCCCAGAAGGACTGGCTGGAGCTCTTGGACCCCTAGGAGTTGCTGGACTTATAGGAGCAATAGGCCCGCTTGGTCCCGAAGGAATTGCGGGAGCCTTGGGACCTCAAGGAATAGCAGGGCTTGCAGGAGCAATTGGCGCAGCAGGGCCTTCAGGAGTTCCAGGATCAGCTGGACCGCAAGGGCCATCAGGAGTTCCAGGACCAGCAGGATTACGGTAATAGACGAAGAGACTAATACAACCTCTATAGTCAGCATTGCAGATGTGCATGCAGTCCTCTTTGCACCTGGTCCTGAAATCGAGTTAGATACTCCTATGGATTTCCCGGGCGAATGTGATTGTCGTGAAAGACCTCTTAGAGAGGTATTTGATACTCTTATTAATACAACAGTTAATTTTCGGAGTAATACTGGCTCAATGGCGGAAAATTTTAACGTAGAAAGAACGGGACTTGGAATTGTTTATGGACAATTGGATTTAGGAGGAGGTTCATTAGTAGATGCTGCTATTTCAATATGCCAAATTACACAGGTGAATCCATAATAGACACTAATACCACTAAAATAAAATCGAGTTTAGTTTATTGTATTATGATGACTATTCCCCTCTCTAAGGTTTGTTCAGCCTAGTGCTTCTAGAGCTTTTCATGCTCTTTTTCTAAAAGTCCTTTCATGACATTTTAGAACGAGAGTGCTATCAACGTAAGCGTTAAAGAGCCCTCAACATGTTTAAAGGCCTTTCAAGGAAAAGGAAACAGCAGCTTCCCTGTACGACAGGAGAGCTGCTGTTCTTGTGTAAGTAAACCTATGGATGACCTTATTTAGCATACTGCGCTATAACTTGGTTGAACCGGTCGCGCTCATCATAAAAAGGTGCATGACCGCTGTATTCAAATGGAATCAGGACCGAGCCGCGAATCAAGCGTTGCGTTTCCTGAGCTTGGGAGAACGGTATCACCTTATCATGGATACCATGAACAAGCACAGTAGGAAGATCCACTTTCGGCAGGTCATCGTACAGATTTTCGTCCCGTAATGTTCTGGCAATGGCAATGGTAGAATATCCAGCGGCTTCTAATCCCAAATCGAAAAACCATTCTTGAAGCGGCTGAGAAGCGTATTGAAAAAAGAAAGCGTCAGGCAGGGTGCTCAGGTATCTAGGGCGGTCATTCATAATCATGTTGATCGCATCATTGGCTGTCTCCTGCGTAAAGGCCGTGGGTGAGGCGGCACTTGCCAGAATCATGTTGGAAACCCCGTAGTTCCTATAACGGGTAGAATAGCGGATGCTTATGGCGCTTCCTGTGGAATGTCCGATAAGAGTCACATTTTGCAGCTTCAAAGCTTGGAAAATCGCATATACGTCGTCGGACAGCCTGTTGAAGGAGTAACCTGTGTAAGGCTTGTCGGACTTACCGTAACCCCTCCAATCCATTGCTATGACCCGGTACCCCATGCCTGGCAGAACGTTATACTGATATTCAAACTGCTTGTGATTCAAGGGCCATCCATGGATAAAAAATAACGTTTTCCTGCCGCGGGGATTGATATCCTCCACATAAACTTTAACGCCTGCTTCCACCCGTTACGTAATACCCCATTGTTACACCTCTTCGTCGTTTATTGGATTCATACCTGAATTATATGAGCCCGCAAGCAGGAACAAGACGTTTAAGTTACGGCAGATTCTCAGTCGATGGAACAGCAATTCGAAGGATCGATACTAACAATACCGGGGCTTTTTTGCATGAAACCCGGCTTGGGGGAAACATTGCCAAAATCTAATAAAATAATGGGAATAAAAACCTCCTTTCAAATGGAATCTATAACTAGTCCATTCCAGAAAGGAGCTCCACCTAATGAACATCAGAACCATGCTTCGATTCCCGTTGATCATGTCGATTATCTTGCTTATTTCTTTTACATTATCGGCATGCGGCGGCACCAACGATGCAAAGAAAGGCAATGAATCGCAAGGCGCCGGCAAAGAACAGGGCGTCAAGACACAGTCAGCGAATCAACCCAATAAGGTAACAAAGGCAAGCAACAATGAATCTGTCATAAGTGAACAACCAACAAAAAACGCAGATATCCGTAAAATTCAAGTTCATTTTCCGGATGCAGCTCTAGCCGACCTGCGTCAACGGATCCTTGCAACAAGGTGGCCGGATAAGGAGACCGTATCCGACCAATCTCAGGGCGTACCGCTTGAAACCATTCAAAGAGTTGCGAAATATTGGGCCAATAATTACGATTGGCGCAAAGTGGAAGCAAGGCTGAACTCCTTGCCGCAATACATGATGAATATCGACGGGTTGGATATTCACTATATTCAAGTAAAATCGAAACACCCCAATGCAATGCCGCTCCTGATTATGCATGGATGGCCGGGATCGATCATCGAACAGCTGAAGCTGATCGATCCGCTGACGAATCCTACCGCCTACGGCGGGAAGGCATCCGATGCGTTTGACGTCGTGATTCCATCTATGCCCGGATATGGATTCTCGGAGAAACCGGCAACGACCGGCTGGGGCCCCGAGCACATAGCAAAAACCTGGGCGAAGCTGATGAATCGGCTAGGCTATTCAAAATATGTGGCACAGGGCGGGGACTGGGGAGCGTTGATCGCCGATATGATGGCGGTGCAGAAGGCGCCGGGACTCATCGGGATTCACACTAATATGCCTGGCGTAGTTCCGAAGGATATTGATATTGCAGTCCAGTCCCAAACGAAAAATCCGATCCCTTCGGGGCTATCATCAGAGGAAAGGCGGACTGTTAAGCAGCTGAGGTTTTTCTATAAACACAGCGGCTACGCCTTCTTGATGGGAACGCGGCCACAGACGTTAACCGCTTTAGAGGATTCCCCTGTTGGATTGGCAGCCTTTATGATCGACCATGATGCAAAGAGCCTTGAATTGATTTCGAGGGCTTTTGCCGGAAAACGAACAGGTTTAACCAGAGATGATGTCCTCGACAATATCACGCTCTTCTGGTTGACGAAAACAGCAGTATCCGCGTCTCGTTTGTATTGGGAAGCAAAGGAAAAGAACATTTCCTTCTTCGCCGTTAAGGGAGTTCAGCTTCCAACAGGCGTCAGCGTATTTCCAGACGAGATGTATGAAGCGCCGAAAAGCTGGTCACAAAAGGCGTATCCGAAACTTATACATTACAATAAGCTTCCAAAAGGCGGGCACTTCGCGGCATGGGAGCAGCCAAGATATTTGGCGGAAGAAATTCGCGCGACCTTCAGGACGCTGCGTTAAAGAGGATGGCGGTTGCTTCGGCAGCCGCCTTTATTTATGCCTCCAGGGTACCGTCGAATGAGCCTTGCCTCAGAACAACATCGGGAAGAGGTCGCCTTTTCTTGATTGCAATGGAGTGTAGTTAAATCTTTTTGAAGGCAGAAATGAGGAAATGGTTACTATATAGAATAAGCAATATTTGGGGGTGGGAAGTGCATGATCCGCTTTGAGCAAGTAACGAAAAAGTATTCTGAGCAATCGCCCGCTGTACGATGAGTAACCTTGACTATTGAAAAAGGGGAGTTTTTTGTACTGATCGGTCCCAGCGGATCGGGGAAGACCACCCTGCTCAAAATGATCAACCGGCTGATCGAGCCGACTTCGGGTACGATCTTCCTGCATGACAAGCCCGTTCACGAGTATAACCTCCACGAGCTGAGATGGAATATCGGGTACGTCCTCCAATCCATCGCTTTGTTTCCACATATGACTGTTGAGGAGAATATTTCAATTGTGCCGGAGCTTCTCGGCTGGAATAGGAAGGAAATTCGTGCAAGGGTAAGCGAACTTCTCGCGATGGTTGGGTTGGATCCTTCCGTTTTCAGAAACCGAAGGCCAGCTGAGCTGTCTGGCGGACAGCAGCAGCGAATAGGCGTTGTCAGGGCATTGGCAGCAAATCCCGAAATTATCCTTATGGACGAGCCATTCAGCGCATTGGATCCGCTCACAAGAGAGCAGCTTCAGCAGGATATGAAGGAATTGCAGAAAAGCATCTCCAAAACGATCGTATTCGTGACGCACGACATGAAAGAAGCCGTCAAGCTTGGAGACCGGATCTGTTTGCTTCAGGAAGGCAACATCGTTCAAGTCGGCCCCGCAGAGGAGTTAATCCAAAGCCCGGCAACGGAGTTTGTCCGGCATTTTGTCGGTTCCGCTTTGGGAACGGGATCGGACGATTCGGACAGGGGGGATATCCGTTGATTCAACTCTTTATGGACCGCAGAGCCGAACTTCTTGCCGCGATATTCGAACATCTCCAAATTTCCTTGATTGCGCTGCTTATTGCCGTGTTTATCGCAGTGCCGATCGCCATCTATGGGACAAGGCATCCCCGCTGGGCTGAAGGCATTATCGGAATATCAGCGGTTCTGCAAACGATCCCTTCCTTAGCCTTGCTGGGTTTGCTCATTCCCTTGGTAGGGATCGGCAAAACACCCGCCGTGATCGCGCTTTGTGTTTATGCGCTGCTGCCGATATTGCGGAACACATACACCGGCATTCGGCAGATTGATCCGAATTTGATTGAGGCTTCCCATGCGATGGGAATGAGCGGGTGGCAGCGGCTGTGGCGTGTAGAACTGCCGATCGCCATGCCGTTTATCATGTCAGGCATCCGCAACGCCATGGTGCTTATTATCGGTACCACCACCATTGCCGCGCTCATCGGAGCGGGGGGACTGGGTACGCTTATTTTACTTGGCATTGACAGAAACAACCACGACTTGATTATCCTTGGCGCCGTGCCGGTTGCTCTGCTTGCCATTGGGTTCGACGCCGTTCTCCGGTTCGTTGAACGGAATTCAGGCATTCGCCTTTGGCGCGTCTTCGGCGTCGCCTTGATTGCCGCTGCACTCGTCGTGTTTCCGCTTTTCCGGGGAGCAGGAGGCGGAGGAAACCTTGTAATCGGAGGAAAGCTGGGCTCGGAGCCTGAAATTTTGATCAACATGTATAAGCTGCTTATAGAACAAGAGTCCGATTTGAAAGTAGAATTAAAGCCTGGCTTAGGAAAAACGTCTTTTGTGTTCAGCGCGCTTCAATCCGGGGACATTGACATTTATCCGGAGTTTACAGGTACGATCGTATCTACCTTCCTGAAAGAAAAAGCTGTAAGCACGAATAGTGAGGAAGTTTACGAGCAGGCGCGAAAAGGGATTCTTCGCACGAACCGGATGGTCCTGATGCAACCGATGAAATATAACAATACATATGCTCTAGCTGTACCAAAATCTCTGGCGGAGACATTTAAACTTAAAACCATTTCCGATTTGGGTAGGGTGTCTTCGGAAATCCGGGCAGGCTTTACCCTGGAATTTTCCGATCGGGAAGACGGGTACCTCGGGCTGCAAAAACTATACGGCCTGCGGCTTGCCAATCTGAAAACGATGGAGCCGAAGGTGCGATACAGCGCAGTTCAATCCGGTGACGTCAACCTTGTGGATGCCTATTCAACGGACAGCGAACTGCAGCAGTATAACATGATTACATTGGAAGACGATAAGAAGCTGTTCCCGCCTTATCAAGGAGCACCGCTCTTGAAGAAGGAAACGCTGGAGAAGTACCCGGAACTTGGACGTATTCTGAATAAGCTCGCAGATCATATTACGAATGAAGAGATGAGCAGAATGAATTATGAGGTCAACGTGAAAGGAAGATCCGCGGAACAAGCGGCCAGGGATTTTTTGATGCAGGCAGGCCTTCTTCCATAAAGTTACGAACGTTCGCAGCAGGTCCAAAGGCCTGATAGCATGCAGCCTTGATTCAACTAGAGCACAAACTTCTTAAAGAGTAACTGCTCTTATTACCGGCGTTCCTATTTTCGAGTCATCAAAGAAGCAGCAATTTCTAACGCCTGTGCAAGCTGATTTCGTTTTACATAATTGCAGTTCTTTCTCCGACCGTTTCACCAGATACGTATAACCCTGTTGGCGATACATGGGTAATGCTGTGTGCTGCAAGTAATCATGGTAAGACTCTTCCTCATCCAGAATAAAATGCTTTAACAGGTTGAAAAGAATGGTAACAAGGATTCCTTCAATTTTTCAAATTTGTTGAGAACATTTGCAGTGTTTGAGATAATAAACGGTCAGATATTCAGAGAATATACATTAGTATGCATAAATATATAAAAAATAGTTTAATTCAACTGTCAATGTTAGCAAGTTAGGAAACTCTCCGGAAACGGCAGAACTTCATTAAAATCACAAATTAAATCTTCCTCTGAATCTATGAAAAAATCCTCCCACCTATTTCAAGCAAAATCTCTCATTCCCTTTTTCCCGTTTCCGGCTATCATTAGAGTGGGAAGCTCTTATATGTCAGCAGATCGATATAAACAGAAATTAGAAGGGATGGGTTACTTACGAAGACGAACTGGCTAACTCTCAAAAATGTAACCTTTAAAAACAGGATTATATGGATTTTTCTGATCAGCAGTTTAACGCCGTTTATTTGTCTCGGGTTTATATCTTTTTACACCATCGACTCCATTATCGGAAATAAAGTGGAAAACGCGCTTCAAAGCAATTTAAAGCAGGATTTGACCACGCTCGAGAATGCCATCAATAACCTGAACCATGTTTCCCAGCAATTGGCTTACGGCGGAGGGACCAATCGGCTTCTGGAACAGCTCCAGGCGGAGAGCGAACCATACGAAAGGCTGCGAATCATGAACGAGATCAAGACGGAGCTCAACGTGATTTCTTTTTCCAATCCGAATGTGGGCTTACTGATGTATTATGATGCCGGTCAAGGCACTTACAACTTTGAAAACTTCCGGGTGAGGGGAACGTTCAAGCCGGAACGCCTTCCGGTAATGGCCGAATATCCCGAGATTACCTATTACGGTCCCTATAAAAGTTACAATGGTTCTATCAATCAGTACGTGTTCAGCATTATGCGGAAAGTCAATCTACAAGAGCAGAACGCCTATTTATATATCGAAACAGGCCGCAATGCGATTCAATCGCTGTTCGCGCCGCAAAATCGGAAAGACAGTTCCCGCCGGCTGCTGATATTGGACAATAAGGGCCGGATTGCCTTCAGTGAAGTGCCGGAAGCTTTTCCTGAGAATGTCTCCTTCAGCCAGCTCGCTTCAAACGCAAAGTCGGGCATTCACGGCGATTATTTCTGGAACAGGGAGCAGAGCAATCAAGGCTGGAGTATCGTCTCGGTCACGCCGGAGAAAGAATTGAACCGGGAGCGAAACCGCTGGCTGGTTCAAATAACGGTAATTTTTCTGGCTTTCCTGTTCGTTGCCACCTTTTTCTCCTGGGTGTTATGGAAAATGGTGTACCGGCCGCTCGATAAGTTTCACAAAGAAATCAAGTCGCTCGTTGACTCCCATCCGGAAGAACCTGTTGAAGTTACGCATATCCCGGAATTTGATTATTTGCTGTATCAGACGCGAAGGATGAAGGGGAAGATTTGGTCGCTGTACGAAGAGATTGAGGTGAAGGAGAAGCGGAGGGCGGATCTGGAGGTGGAAAAGCTCTTGTACCAGATTAATCCCCATTTTCTCATGAATACATTGGATACGGTGCACTGGCTTGCTTTGATGAACGGGCAGAAAGAAATCGACAGGCTGGTGCTCTCCTTGAACAAACTGCTGCATTACAATTTAGGAAAAATGGGCGAAACCTCCACCATCGGAGATGAAATTGAAGCGCTGAAAGAATATTTGCAGCTGCAGCAGATCCGCTATGATTTTCAGTTTGATGTAGACATGGACGTGGACGAAAAAGCATTACTGATTCCGTGTCCCCGTTTTCTCCTGCAGCCGATCGTGGAAAATGCCCTGTACCATGGCGTTAGCGACGACGGTTATATTTATGCGGGCGTGGAATGGAAGGAGCAGGAACTGCTGGTTACGATTCAGGATAACGGAGCAGGCATGCAGCAGGAGATGATCGATCGGCTGCTCGACGATGACGCGAAGGAAAGCCACAAAGTGGGAATGGGGATCGGCATGAAATATGTAAAACGCATTCTTTACGCTACGTACGGGGAGACAGCAGCCATGGAAATCAAAAGTGAGCCTGGAGCCGGGACGATGGTACAGCTGCGTCTTCCAATAACCGGAGGTGAACAAAACCTGTGATTCGCGTGTTGATTGTAGACGATGATAAACTGGTGCGAAAAGGGCTGGCTTCTTCGATGCCGTGGAAGGAGTTCGGCATGGAAATCATCGGCGAGGCCAATAACGGGGAGAACGCCCTTAAGCTGATTCAGGAAACGAAAGTGGACCTCCTCATTACAGACTTGTCGATGCCTGTTATGTCCGGCATTGAACTGATGAGAATCGTCCGGGCGGAATATCCGCACATTCAAATCGTTGTGCTTACGCTGCACCAGGATTTTGAGTACGTCCAGGAAGCGTTAAGGTTGGGCGCCATCGATTATATTGCCAAAGTTCAGCTGGAAAGAGAGCAGTTTGAGGAAGTATTGGGAAGAATCAGAACGCTCATGGGGCAAAAAGAAGGCCTGAAACTCTCCATAGTACAGGAGAATGAATGGGGAGCGGAGGAAGAGCGGTTTGTTTTGTATTCTCTCTCTTCGCTTACAGAGGAGTCGAAAGGAGATTATCCCTTACCGGATCAGGCTGTTGAAGCGGAACCCGGGATGTGGTATTGGAGCGGCGGGCTGGCGCGTCCTTACTCGCCGGAGCCCGACACCGCGCTCGTCTGTTTCCGGAATATATCCCGCATGGACCGCAAGACGTTGATGCAGCTGATGAGATCCTATAGAAAAAGCGGGTTGTTTTACGAATACGATCCGGCAGGGCCTTATCTTGTAGTGGATGCAGGGGAACTGGCGCAGCGCGAAAAGGCGGAAGGGCGTTTCGGCATAGAGCACATCAAAGCAAGGTGGGCGGCCGCGGATTGGATTTATGACACGGAAACATATGAGTCGATGGCAGCAGAACTGAAGTCGTACAGAATGCCGCCGATCCGGCTGGCACGTATGTTCTACTCGCTTACGGACGAGTGGAACAGGCTGTATCAGCAAGTTTTGCCTGAACCGATCCTGGTCGAAGATTTCTTTTCCAGCTGGTATCGGTTTGAGGAATGGCTCAGGGAGGTCCGGGAACGGATCGGCGCAGCGAATGCAAAGCCGTTATTTTCCAAAGAGATCCAGAACAGTATCATAAAAGCGATGAATTTGGCGCAAACGAAAGTAAGCGAACCGATTCCAGCGGCCGAGATCGCCCATATGGTCAATATGAGCAGCAGCTATTTCAGCCAATGCTTTAAGCAGTATGCAGGACAAACCTATACGGATTACGTGAGGGATATCCGGATGGAGAGAGCCAAGGAATATTTGAGAACGACAACGAAAACGATCCAATGGATCGCGGAGCAAATCGGGTACAACGATGAAAAGTATTTCAGCCGTCTGTTCCGGGATCATACCGGAGTGCTGCCAAGCGAGTTCCGGCAAATCCAGATCACGGACAACGATTGACCCAAGCAGGTTAGATGTGCGTACGAAAAAGGGGTAGACATTTTTCGTACGCATTCTTTATGCTGCGGAAATTTATCTACCTTATCCGAAATGGGGCTCTATCCAGAGGGAAGGCGGAAGCGTGATATATTGGGATTGTCACAAAGACGATTCGTTTATGAGGGGGAGCAAGATGAAAAGGTTTGTATTTCTAATGATGGCTTTGGTGCTGGTATTTAGCAGCTTGGCCGCTTGCAGCAACAATAACGGTAACAATCAGGCGGCGAATACCGGAAATAATGCCCAAGGCGGCAACAACGGTACCTCAGCGCCGGCGGAGGAAGAAGTCATTGACCCGTTCGGGAAGTTCACTGAACCGGTAGAAGTGTCTATCGGCAGAGCGATCGATCCTAACTACAAGTTCGACGGTACGGATACGGCGGAAGAGAACGTCTATACGAAATGGCTGAAAGATAGATTCAACATCGAAGTCAAACATGCATGGGAAGCGGCTCAAGGCACGGACTACCAGCAAAAAGTCAGCCTCTCGATCTCCAGCAACGATCTGCCTGATGCGATGGTCGTTAATGAAACCCAGCTTAGACAGATGGTCAAGGCGGGCCAGCTGGCGGATTTGAACGAAGTGTACAACAAGTACGCAAGCCCTGAATTGAAGGCGGTTTACGATTCCAACCCAGGCCTGCTCGACAGCGTAACATTCGACGGAAAGCTGTATGCCCTTCCGGAAACGACGCTGCCTTCCGCGCCTATGACGTGGATCCGCAAAGACTGGTTAGACAAACTTGGCTTACAGCCGCCGAAAACGCTGCAGGATCTTGAGAACATCGCCAAAGCGTTCATTGATAACAAAATGGGCGGGGAGAAAACGATCGGAATCGTAGGAACTCAACAGGGAGGTTCGCTGTATTCCACATTCCTGAATTCCACAGACCACTGGTACAATTTCTCGCCTATTTTCTTCGCTAACAATGCCTACCCCGGCATCTGGATAAAGGATAAGGACGGCAACGCAGTCTACGGATCCACTACGGCGGAGACGAAGCGGGCGCTTGGCATGATGAGAGATCTGTATGCAAAAGGAATTTTGGACAAGGAACTGGGTGTGCGGAAAAGCACGGCGGAAGTCGTTGCGAGCGGTCAGGCGGGTATTTTCTTCGGACCTTGGTGGTCCGCTTATAATAATATCCCGGATAACATTAAGAACGATCCGAAGGCAAACTGGAGACCTTATGCCGCACCAGTTGACGCTGCAGGAAAATTCAACTCGAACCAGGCTACCGGAAGCAGCTTTATCGTGGTAAGCAAGGAAGCGAAACACCCGGAAGCTGTGATCAAGATGACCTCGATCCATAAGTGGGGAAAAGACGAAGAGTTCAGCAAATTGACAGAAGGCAAGCAAATGACTTCACAAGAAGTGCCGCTGTTCCTGATCCTCGGCGCAGGCGACCAATTGGAGTATGCGGTAAATTCCCTGCGCAAATTCCTGAAGGGCGAGATGAAGCTGGAAGACTTCGACCAGGCGAACTACGGCTGGGCATATGAAATGGCGAAACATGCGGCAGCCATCAAAAAAGAACCTTTTGACAATTATGACATCCAATACTTCGACCAAAAGGCTGATGAAGGATTTTTCACCCATATTTATGCACATTTGAACGGCGGATCGACCTTCGTCGATGCGGACATCAACTGGGTGCGGAGTATTGCGACAGCGCAAACGAAAACGATGGAATCCCGCTGGACCAACCTGAAGAAGCTGGAAGACGAAACGTTCCTGAAAATCATTATGGGCAGCGAAGAGTTGAGCGCATTTGACACCTTCGTCCAGAAATGGAACGACCAGGGCGGAGATAAGATTACGGAAGAAGTTAACGAATTAAAATAGATCAAAGCGGTCAAGACGGGTATCTGCTACTCGTCTTGACTTTCGGATAGGGGAAATAAAGGGATGCAGACAAAAGGCTTTGCCAAACATTATTATTTTATGCTTCTGCCCGGACTGATCTGGCTGTTCTTTTATAATCTGTTTCCTATGTACGGGATTTTGGCGGCTTTTAAAGATTTTAATCCTGGCGTCGGAATACTAAAGTCTCCCTGGATCGGGTTGGAAAACTTTGAGTATATGTTTGAGCTGGACGACAGCAAGATCATTTTCCGGAATACGATCCTGATTGCCTTTGCCAAAATGGCGGGTAATCTGATCGTTCCCCTAGTGTTTGCGCTGATGTTGAACGAAGTTAGGAATCGAGTGTTTACGCGGACGATTCAAACCGTGGTGTATCTTCCTCATTTTTTATCGTGGGTCATTGTGGCGGGGATGATGCTGGATATTTTCGCTTATTCAGGTCCTGTGAATCAGCTGTTGTCAGTCTTCGGGATCGAAAAAGGATTGTTTTTCGCAAACGCGCAGCTCTTTCCCGTGTTGGTTGTCGGAAGCGATATTTGGAAGGAATTCGGCTTTAATGCGATTATTTTCTTCGCGGCCCTGACCTCCATTAACCCGGAAATGTACGAAGCTGCCGCGATCGACGGTGCTTCTCAGTGGAAGCGACTGACCCGTATCACGCTTCCAAGCATCCTGCCTGTTGCCGTTCTTCTTGCCACGTTAAGCATGGGCAATATTCTGAATGCGGGATTCGATCAAATTTTTAACTTGTATAACCCGACCGTCTATTCCACGGGCGATATTATTGATACTTGGGTATACCGGGCAGGACTGATTGATATGCAGTATGGGCTGGCAACGGCGGTGGGTTTATTGAAATCGGTTGTCGGATTCGTCCTTATTGCGGTTTCGTACGGCTTGGCTTACCGGTTTGCGAACTACAGAATTTTCTAGCAAAGGATGAAAGTATATGATTACCGAGCGTTCGGCAATTACCAGACTCTTTAACGGATTGAATGTCGCGCTGCTCCTCGCAATGATGCTGTTATGCTTGCTGCCGGTCTGGTATACGTTAGCCATTTCATTGAGCGATAAGGCTGCAGCATCGGCGGGGCAGGTATTTTTATGGCCTAAAGGATTCACGCTGGGTTCGTATGAGACGATCGTGCAGGACGGCCACTTTCTCAATTCGTTCTTCATTTCCGTGCAAAGAGTGGCGTACGGGGCTGCGATTTCCTTTTTTGTCATCTTGCTGATGGCCTATCCGCTCTCCAAAACTGCAAAAGAGTTTAAACCCAGAAACATCATTATGTGGCTGCTCGTGTTTGCGATGCTTTTCAATGGAGGACTGGTGCCTTGGTACCTGACCATGAAATCGCTGGGCATGATCAACAGCATCTGGGGATTGGTGCTCGGCGGCGGACTGCCTGTATTCAACGTGATCCTGGTGATGAATTATTTCCGGAATATGCCGAAAGAGCTGGAGGAATCCGCATTGATGGACGGGGCCGGCCCGTGGCGGATTTTGTTCCGCATCTTCCTGCCGTTGGCGATGCCGGTGCTGGCTACCGTTCTCGTATTTACGATCGTGTACCACTGGAACGAATTTTTTCAGGCGCTCGTCCTGATGAATAAATCCGATATGTATCCGCTGCAATCCTACATCCGGCAAGTTGCGGTGGTGATCGATCCCACGAAAATGAATGAGGAGACGGTCAAACAAATGACGGTCCTATCCAATCAGACGCTGAATGCGGCCAAAATTTTCATTTCCATGCTTCCTTTATTGATTATCTATCCGTTTTTCCAAAAATATTTCGTCAAAGGAATCACCTTAGGTTCCGTGAAAGGGTAGAAGGTGCAGGATGAAACGGACAAACTACATGCTGGCATGGTCTCTCTCAATTTGCTTAGTCAGTTTGGCAGGCTTGACAGGCTGCAGCGGGTCAAAGCCGCAGGCGGACCAGTCACCGGCTGTGCAGAAACAGCAGCAGGGAGCCAAGAAGGGAGTTACTGTGCCGGAATGGTCGAATAAAGCGGTCATGTACGAAGTGAATGTCCGCCAATACACGAAAGAAGGGACGTTCAAGGCGTTCGAAGCGCATCTGCCGCGGCTCAAGGAACTGGGCGTTGATATGTTATGGCTCATGCCTATCCACCCGATTTCCGAGAAAAACCGGATCGGAAGCTTAGGTTCCTACTACGCGGTTCAGGATTATAAAAAGGTGAACTCCGAATTCGGAACAGCGGAAGATTTCCGGAGCTTGGTGGAGAAGGCGCATGAGATGGGCTTTAAGGTCATTTTGGATTGGGTTGCCAATCATACAGGTTGGGACCATCCTTGGACGGAGAATCCGGGCTGGCATACAACGGACGAAACCGGGAAGATTGTGCAGCCCGCCGGCACGAATTGGGCGGATGTTGCGGATCTGAACTATGAAAATTCCGATATGCAGGCAGCCATGCTGGATGCCATGAAATATTGGGTTTCGGAATATGGAATCGACGGCTACCGCTGCGATTATGCCGGGGGCGTGCCTAAGGCCTTCTGGGAAAAAGTGCGGACGGAGCTTGAGGAGATCAAACCGGTGTACTTGCTGGCGGAAGACGATCAACAAATCGGCTTGTTGACCAAAGCTTTCCATTCCAATTACGGCTGGCAAGTATATCACATGATGAACCGGATTGCCAAAGGGCTGGGGAATGCGGAGCAAATTCAGAAATACGGAGACCGGTTCGAGACCACGTATCCTCAAGGCGCCTACCCTTTGAATTTCACGTCCAACCATGATGAGAATTCCTGGGTGGGGACCGAATTCGAGAGGCTGAAGGATGCCGTAAAACCGATGGCGGCCCTGAGTTTCACTTTGCCGGGCATGCCTTTGATCTATTCGGGCCAGGAGGCCGGATTGAACAAGAGGCTCGCTTTTTTTGAAAAGGATGAAATCTCTTGGGACAATCTTTCGATGACTCCGTTGTACCAGGACCTCATCCGGCTGAAGCATGAGAACGAGGCATTGTGGAACGGATCGGCAGGAGGTCCATTTCGTTCGCTGGGCGTCGGCGACAAGCGCATTCTTGCTTTTGAGAGAACGAAGGGCAGCAATACGGTAGTTGTGGTCATGAATTTATCCGGTGAGGCGGTGAAGAGTTCCGTTTCTATGGCTGACATGGCAGGCAGCTATAAGCTGTTTCCTTCACAGACAGCGGCGGAAATGCAGACAGAGCAGCCAGTGGATTTAAAGCCTTGGGAGTATTTGATTTACACAAAGTGAACAAAGGAGTCCGGTATGATCCGGGCTTCATTAATAGATAAAAATGAATGCGGTTACAATTCTGGTGAATTGATTTTACGAAGGAGGTGATTTCTCAAAGAGCTCAGATTTTCCGGCGATATGAAAGTATGTTTTTGTTGGATAGTTTCGGCTTATATTCGAAGGAGGCATATTGATGCGTATGAAAAACAGTTATGTTGTATTGTTGATGGCCCTGGCTCTCATTGTTTCCCAGCTGGGAATGGTTCCGTACGAAGTGAAAGCGGCAGGAGGGCCGGACCTCGTAGTAACAGGCATCAGTTGGACTCCTGCAAACCCTGCTGCCGGTAATGAAATTACTTTCAGCGCCACGATTAAAAATCAGGGAGCCGACCCAAGCCCGGCTGGTGCAGTACACGGCGTCTTGTTTTCGGTGAACGGCACTTCCGTAAGCTGGAGCGATAACCACACCGCATCCATTGCGGCTGGTGCATCCGTAACGGTAACCGCTACCGGCGGCCCCAATGCCAAGGCTTCTTGGACAGCTACAGCTGGAACACATACCGTAACCGCTTATGTGGACGATGTGAACCGGATTGGCGAGTCGAATGAAAGCAACAACACCTTGAATCAAAGTTTCACCCCGGGCGGCGCAGGCACTCCGGATTTAGTAGTAACGGACATCACGTGGACACCGGCGTCACCCCAGACGGGCAATGAAGTCACCTTCAGCGCCGTCGTCAAAAACCAGGGAACCGCGGCATCACCGGCAGGGAAGGTGCATGGGGTGTTATTTTCGGTGGACGGCACTTCCGTAAGCTGGAGCGATACCTATACGTCATCCATACCTGCAGGCTCATCCGTCACAGTAACCGCTTCCGGTGGTCCCGGGTCCAAAGCTTCCTGGACAGCAGCAGCAGGTTCGCATACGGTGAGAGCTTTTGTTGACGATATTAACCGGATTGGGGAATCGAACGATTCCAACAATACATTAGAAGAAACGATAACAATGGGGACCGGGGTCGGTACATCGGACCTGGCAGTAACAGACATCTCATGGACGCCGGCTTCTCCCCAGACCGGAAATGAAGTTACCTTTAAAGCCGTTATCAAAAATCAGGGTACGGCAGCCACTCCTGCCAATACAATCCATGGGGTTGTGTTCTCCATTAACGGGACTACTGTCAATTGGAGCGACAATTATACGAGCTCCATTGCTCCAGGCGGCTCCGTAACGGTTACGGCCAATGGAGGCCCTAATTCTAAAGCTTCGTGGACAGCCGTCTCCGGCACCCAGACCGTCAGAGCTTTTGTCGATGACCTAAACAGGATTACAGAATCCAACGACAACAACAATACACTCGAAGAAAGCGTTGCCGTGAGTGTGCCGAGCAAGCCTGATTTAGTCGTGACGGATATTTCTTGGTCCCCGTCAGCACCCGCGGCCGGAAATGCGGTGACTTTCAGCGCGGTGGTGAAAAATCAGGGAACGGCAGCTACAGCGGCGGGAACATCGGTCCAGGTTGCTTTTTATGTAAACGGTACCAAGGCGAGTTCTGTGCTCAATTACACCACATCCATCGCGGCGGGCGCTTCCGTGACCCTGACACAAAACTCAGGATCGTGGACAGGGGTAAACGGAATTCATACGATTACTGCGGTCGTTGATGAGACATCGCTTATCAGCGAGCTGGATGAAGCCAACAACGGATTTAGCGAAAGCCTCACAATCGGGGCGGTCCAAACTTATGGCGCAACCGTGCCTTATGACAGTTATGAGGCCGAGAATGCAACGATTTCGGGCGGATCGGTAACGGGCCCGAACACAACCTGGACTACAGCGGAATCGGAAGCGTCCGGAAGGAAAGCGGTAAGGCTGGCTGTCGGCCAATCTGTGGAATTGACGCTGGCAAATCCCGCGCAAGGCATTGTAGTGAGATACTCGATGCCGGACAGCGCAACAGGTTCGGATATTTCACAGAATATAAGCTTGTACATGAACTCGGTCCATACTGCGGATGTTACTTTGACTAACAGGTATACCCATCAATACGGCCAGTACGGTTCGGACGGCGGCGAAATGCAATGGTCGAATACGCCGGGGATTAACCATCACAGATATTTTGATGAAACCCGTGTGCTGTTGGGACAGCAGTATGCTGCCGGTACGAAGCTGAAGCTCCAGTGGGACGCTAACGATACGAATCCTTCCGGGTCAACCTATATCCTCATTGACTTGATTGAAACGGAAGCGGTGCCTGCAGCGCTTGCCAAGCCGTCGGATTATGTATCGATAACAAATTACGGGGCGGCTGCCAATGACGGCGCCGACGATACGGCAGCGATGACGTCTGCGATTACGGCTGTGAATGGAACTACAGTTAAAGGTGTCTGGATCCCGGAGGGTACTTTCGATTTCAAAAATGGAACAAGAGGCGCAACCAAAATCAGGCTTCCAAGCGGAGTTTCTGTGAAGGGGGCGGGTATGTGGAGGTCTACTCTTCAGGGCGCTTATGCTGGATTTATGTTGCAGGGCGGTAATGTGACGCTCTCGGATTTCACGATCAAGGCGGAGGAGACGTACCGGTCGAATGCATCGGGTATCGCCGGGGTGGAAGGAAACGCGCTGAATTCTACATTCAGAAATTTGTGGATTCAGCATACGAAGGTCGGCTTTTGGTTGAACGAGGGAACGGCTAATGCGCTTGTTACCGGCTGCCGGATCAGAGATACGTGGGCGGACGGCATTAACCTGAACGGTGGCGCGAAATCTAGCATTGTGGAGCAAAGCAGCTTCCGCAATAACGGCGACGACGGCATGGCCATGTGGTCCAAGTCGTTGAATGGCGGCACAGGTACGGTGGAAGACGTTACGTTCCGCTATAATACGGTACAAATCCCGAACCTTGCGAACGGGATCGGCATTTATGGAGGCAAAAATAACACGGTAAGCAACAATCTCATCATGGATACGGTGGATAACGGTTCCGGTATTCAGTTCGGCACAAATCACGCGCCATCGGCTTTTACAGGAACGTTGAATATTACGAATAACAAGCTTGTGCGCTGCGGCTCCTACCATCATGATTATGGATACCAGATCGGTGCAGTGTGGGGGTACTGGGTCAACCATAACGGCCTTGTACAAGGACTTACGATCAACGTCAGCAACAATCTCATTGACAGCAGCACCTATTCAGGCGTATTTATCGAAGAGCCAAGTTCCAGTGCAGCAGTGAACTATACGTCCAATACGATGAACAATTCAGGTACTTACGGCGTGTATATAAGAGGCTCGGCCAACGGTTCCGCGGCGTTCAACAATAATACGGTTAATGTCGCTCCTTCCGGCAAGTTTAAAAATGATTCAGCGAGCTTTACTGTAACGGGTTCCGGCAACAATTGGTAACAAAACATGGAAACCCCCGATCCGGCAGGATCGGGGGTTTCTATGATCATTGTTCCAAGAACTGTACATTATCAAAAGATGCCCATACTCCTTGGGGAGCATTGGAGTAGAAGCCGATGGCACAAGAACCGTCGGTAACGGGAATGTCTGTAATTAAAGGGGGATATTTAGCTTTGCTCGGCGATTTTCAATACCAGCAATTGTGAAAATGTCCCTTGATAAATCAAGCTATGTGATCTTCATTCTCTCAGGATTGCTGAAGCCACTCACTGGTAATGAGTGGTGTCATAATGTAATAATTTCATTTCCAATTTCGGAGGCCGGGAACCCCTTGTTGCGGTCAGTTCCCTGCTTTTTGTCATGCGGATTTTTTATTCTACAAGACGGCGTCATATTTGAAATCCGATAATTTGGACAAATTTTACAAAATAATAGTTGCAATAGCACCCTATATGACATAAAATTAGTTGCAATAACATCCTATTTAAGGGGGAAGTAAACTGAACGAGCATGGGAGGCAAAATGATAAGGACATAACGGAATCGCACGGCCAATACATCTCAGCCATCTATCGCCACATGCAGATATTGATCTCAGCCGAGCTGGCGCCATATCGAATCGGAAGCGGACAGTATATTTTTCTGATGGCGATTGCTTTTCAGCAGCCAATTACGCAGAAGGCGCTAAGCGAGAAGCTCCTCATTGACAAGACAACTGCCGCCAAGGCGATTGCCAAGCTGGAGGCAGAAGGATACGTTCGGAGGGAAGCCAATCCCGCCGACAACCGCTATCAACTGCTCTACCTGACAGAATCAGGGCGTGAGGTGGTGCCGAAGGTACAGGAAGCGCTGGGCCGCGTCAAGAACAAAACCCGGAAGGGCATTACCGATGAGGAGTATGACTTGTTGGTAAGCCTGCTGAAAACCATGCTACACAATCTGAGCGAGTCGGAGGAGATGTAGAGATGATGATAGCCAATCCGTTTATCGTTGTGGAGAACTGCAAAGACGAAATCAAGTACTATCAAAGCGTTTTTGGCGGCGAAATTACCATTCTGCGAAAGCAAGGGGAAGAGGTTCTTAACGCGGACCTGCATGTAGAGGGGGCAACCCTTAAGTTTGCCGATACTCAAGCAGCGAAGCCGGTACTGAAAGGTGATTACGTGAGAGTTTTCTTGAGAATCGAGACGGAGGAAGCGTTCCGAAGGATCTACGGAGAATTTGCGGCTGGCGGAACTGTTAATACAGAAGTGTACGAAGCTCCGTTTCATGGACTGCTGGCCATCGTTACCGACCGAAACGGTGTGTGCTGGGTGCTGTCCTTTTATCGAACTTAATACAGAGAAATCGAACTACCCTTAATTTCGATAGACGATAGCATAATTACAATAAAGGCTGCAGATCCGACGATCTGCAGCCTTTTCCAACTAAAGGACAAACTTCTTCAATCAGCCGTGATGTTTGGGAAGGTGGTTGGGTTAACAGGTTGTATTACCAACTCTTCTATTTTGGAGTAATCAAACAAGCTGCAATTTCTAACGCCTGTGCAAGCTGGTTTCGGTTTACATAATAGCTGAAAAGTTCTTTCTCCGACCGTATCACCAAATACGTATATCCCTGTTGGCGATACATAGGTAAGGCTTTGTGCTGCAAGTACTCATGGTAAGCCTCTTCCTCATCCTGAATAAAATGCTTCAGCAAGTTGAACAGAACGATATACAATGACTCTTTCAATTTCGTGGCTATACTTAGTCCATCAGAGATGAGAGGGGATAGATCCTCACGAGGGATCAGATTTCCTTCCAGACTGCTGCGGATATACCCTTCCAATGAGAGAAGATAGGGGCCGGTCAACTTGTTTTTTAGCTCCATTGATTGCTGGTAGTAGCGGCTGGCGGACTCGTATTCCTTCCTTCTGTAGTATTCATAAGCGAGGTTATGCAATACTTTTGCTTTCCGGTCGGGTGCATGACACATGTCACAGCTTTGCAGCAGATTATGGAACCTCTCAATGGAATCCCGAAACTCTAGATTTTCCTCGTCCTTCAGCTGAATGAGCATCAGCATCTCGGCGTCGATTCCTCTTAGAAAGTAGTTCATTTCCTTAAAATACTTCAGTGATTTTTCAGCGTAGTAGTAACACATAATTTGCGATTGAACCATATGATAGGCCACCGCTAAATGATAGAAGTATTCAGGATTGGGATAATCCAACTCCGTGATTTGGTTAAGCGTGGAGATCGCTTGCACATAGTCTTGCTTGGACAAATAGTAGAGTCCCCAGACATGTTTTAGCAGATTGTTTTCATAAGGCGGGAGAGTGGATTGAAGCTTCTGAAGCTCCTTCATGATTCGATAGGCCGAATCCGGATTGTTCCGCATGAGTTCATAACGGGCCAGCAGCAGCTGGTACATCATTTTGTAATCTGAAATCCGGAGCAGGGTCATATGCTTTAATTCGTGATGAATCTCATCCATCTCATTCATTTGGTGCATGACAATGGTTTCCTGCCAACGCAGCAACCGCTGTTTGATTTGGATGGCGCGGCACAGTTCTTGCGGGATATCGATGCCTAAACGCTGAGAAAGCAGCCGGGTAATTTCCGGAGAGTAGTCGGTCAGTCCTCGTTCTATTTTACTAATATGAGTGTCTGAGCATATGCCTTCTCCCAGTTGGCTTTGTGTTAAACCAGCTTTTTCACGGTAATATTTGATGATTTTTCCCTCGTGCATAGGCGATTCTCCTATATTTTGTAATTGTCTATCGAAATTCCCCCAAAATGGGCTATCCATTCTAGTGCAACCCTATAGGTTTTCGAAAAATAGGCAGTGTTTTGGGAAGTTCTAGTGCTTTAGATATAGCTCAATTCCCCCAATTTACGGGTCCCGGAAGCTCTTATAAACTTAATCAAACAAAGGTTAATTATCAAAATATTCTAAACTCACACATCCTAGTATAACAGACGAAAAACGAGGAGGAACGATTGTGAAAAAAGGTAGATTTAACCAAATTATAGTAAAGACAATAGCAGCCAGCTTCCTATTAACTTCTATGATTCCGTATCAAGTGTTTGCCGAGCAAAGACAACTGCCAGCTCCAAGCAAGATCCAAGTTGGACAACCGGTAATATCCCCGGAGATTAACCTCAGAAGCTATGAATTGACCAACGTTATTGTGGAATTTAAACAAGATCCGGCTAGAGTGCAAGTGGCGAAGCAGGCGGGAAAAGGGAAGAGGGTAGCCCTTTCTAGTGCGAGTGAAAAAGCAGAAAACGATCATGAAACTTTCAAGAAGCACTTACAGAAAATGAAAGAGGGCAAGAAACCTTCAGCATTCGGGTCACAAGAGAAGAAAGAAGCGACGATTACCAGAGAATACCGCTCTGCCTTCAATGGTGTTGCGATGTCCCTGCCGGGAACAGAAATTGAAAGACTGGTAGAGTCCGGTGTGGTAAAAAGAATCTGGAAAGACAACATCGTTAAGCTTGATCCTATGGAAGCGGCCATAACTTCGGCCCCTAAACCGCAAGTTCAGCAGCAAACAGCTGAAAATGCGATTCCATTAGAAGGGATTGACTCCCTTCACAATCAAGGAATTAAAGGAAAGGGAATTAAAGTAGGCGTTCTTGATACCGGCATCGACTACAATCATCCGGATTTAAAAGAAGTGTATAGAGGCGGCTGGGATTTTATCGATAACGATGCGGATCCCATGGAAACGACCTATCAGGATTGGGTAAACCAAGGCAAACCCGGAGGCGGCACTTACTACACTTCGCACGGCACCCATGTATCGGGAACGATTGCCGGACAAGGAGCCAATAGCGTGGAATCCCCGGCTTTAGGTGTAGCCCCGGAAGTGGATCTATATGCTTACAGGGTGCTGGGCCCTTACGGAAGCGGACCTGAAAGCGGGATTATCGCAGGTATCGATAAAGCGGTAGAAGACGGGATGGATGTCATCAATCTATCTTTGGGTGCCATGTACAATCACCCGCTTGCACCTGAATCCATTGCCATTAACAATGCGACACTCGCAGGAGTGACTTGTCTGGTAGCGGCAGGGAATGCAGGGCCCAAAGAGAAAACGTTAAGCGTTCCAGGAACAGCAGCCCTTGGCATTACTGTAGGCGCCAGCAATTTCTCGATGGTCATTCCAACGATTTCGGCTAGCGTGTATTCCAGCGTTTATAAGCCGTTTCCGGAATTGAAGCTGCTCGCCAAAAATTTCACCGATAACCTGAATGATCTCACCGGTCAAACATTCCCAATTGAATTTGCCGGGCTCGGGATGAGCACAGATTTTGAAGGGAAAGATTTTACGGGGAAAGTGGCTCTTATGCAGCGGGGAGAGAACGGCTTGGACGAGAAGATTGCCAATGCCTACGCAGCGGGAGCCAAAGCAGTGCTTATCTATAATAACGTAGATGGAGAAATTCCACACTACACGGGTCAAGGACCTAAATTCGTTCCTTCCTTCAAGGTAACGAAAGCGGATGGGGAATTCCTATTATCCCTTGAGCAGCCTAAGATTACTTTTGGAGCGGTAAGCTCTATTGTTACATCGGGCAATGAATTGGCTGATTTCAGCGGAAGAGGCCCGGTAAATACGAATTACGATATCAAACCGGATCTCGTTGGACCAGGGGTAGCGGTATATTCCAGTTATCCGGAATTTGTAAACAGTCCTGAAGACGGTGTCGATTACTCGACGGCTTACGCACGCATTTCAGGTACGTCGATGGCAACTCCACATTTGGCGGGTGTCGCGGCTCTGATTTTGCAGCACAATCCGGATTATACACCCTTTGATGTGAAAGCTGCGTTGATGAACACAGCAGACGATCTTAAGGGAGAATACTCGGTTTATGAAGTGGGTGCCGGAGAGGTTGATGTCACCGAGGCGGTCTTTGCGAGAACTTCGATTCAAGTCATGGACAAAACAAATCATATTGTGAACGACCAAATCGTTGAGATCGAGGATCGAACAGGCTCCATCTTCTTTGGAAACTACTCCAAGCGCGAGAAGAACGCGGCAACAGTGGACAGCCGAAAGCTCGTCATCGAAAATAACAGCAAGGATAACAAGCAGTACAATATTACAGTCGAGTATCTGCCGGCAAAGCCTGGTCTTCCAAATGGGGCAGAACAAGGTATTGCAGTGAGCTTGCCGGACTCTGTCCGTGTAGCGGCAAATCAGTCGCTTGAGGTAACGGCTGATCTTAAGATCCCGGCTTCAGCTGCATTAGGAAGATATGAGGGTTATATTCACATCGAACAAGCTGGAGAGAAGTATCAGATTCCATTCGCTTTCCGCGTGGTCCAGCCGGGAATTGACTATATTCAATTGAGCAACCAGGCGATCATGACCCGATTGCCTGAAGTGAACCATCCATTTTTAGAAAGTCCGGCTAAAGTTCTGTTCTTTAAACTTAATAGTCCGATGAAAACGATTGATGTGCTTATTACCGATAAAGATGGACGCGCGTTGGGAAGAACCAGTCCGCAATCCATTAATGCCTTAGATGCGCCGTTGGACGAAGAGATCAATATCTTTCCGGTTGGCGGGTGGATGTACCCGTTTATCGGGGATCCTGCAAATTCGAGAGTCAGTCCGATTGCAGAAGAATTGCCGGAAGGCGGCTACAGGATCAAGATGATCGCAACCGATGCAGATGGCCGTACTTACTCCAAAGAACAAGCATTTGTCGTGGATAATACTGTGCCTGAACTCCAATTCCTGGACAAAGCTCCGGGTGTCTATGAAGTCAGCGATGATATGTACACGACGGAAGAAATCGACGGCAAAAGTTACCGCGCCTTATGGGTGCATGCTAACCTGCATGACAAAGCCCTTGATTATCTGGCAGCGTCCAACATAACGCAATCATTCAATCATCTTTACTATTATCAGAATCAAAACGTCTTTCCGGATGGCGAATTCCCGATTGGGCCTACAGGTGATACGAAATTCGGGATCACTCCGGAGGATATCAAAGATCAGCCAGTAACGCTTGCCCTGTTCCCGGTGGATATGGCAACCAATGGCCGGCTGGTGAGAGATTTCCGCCATTATGGCTTTATCCAAGCAGGGTCTGATTACGTCGTACCTCAATACGATAAGAAAAAAGTGTATTTGGGCGACAACATTACGATGACATTGAGCCTGAACAATGTTCAAAAGCTGATCTCAGGAAACTATACGGTCGATTACTATAAGCATTTTGAATTTGCAGACGTTCAGGTAAATCCTGCTTTTCAAGCGATGGCTGCCAAGAAGGAGCTTAAAGTAAAGCTCGATAAAGCCATCGTCAGCGAGCACGAGTGGAATACCAACATCAAACAAGTGAAGGTGGGCGCCTCGATAACGGGGAACGATTTCCATGGCTTGGACGGTGACTTCGCTTTCCTCGATGTGACTTTCAAATTGGCGGATGATAAGTACTACAACCAGAAAGATACAATGAATATCGAACAGAATATCGAAGAGTTTGTCTATATGAAAGACGGTGAGACGGAACCGACCATAGCGCCCGTATTCAACCAGATCAACGGGTTTCAGATTATACCGAAACGTTCGATTGCCGCATCGGTTACTTGGGGCGAAGCTTTCCTGGACGAGAACGGCTGGTTAGACTCAAATAGGGATTATACTCAGATCGGTTCCAAAGTATATGCTAAGGCAGCAGATGGAAAAACGTATAAAGGAATGATCGATCCAGGCGGAACGTTCTACATTTATGACCTTCCTGTTTCAACAAAAGCTTATGATATCATCGTTGAGATTCCTGGGCACTTGAAAAGCAAGCTAACGGTGCATTTGAGTCGATTGGAAGATGGCGAGCTCATTGGGACGGACCCATGGCTACCTGCCGAACAGCCTATTAACTACGCAGGAGATGTCAATGGAGACCAAATGATCGACATTGAGGATCTTAAGTTACTAGTCAAAGCTTATGGAAAACCCTCCAAGAAGGAGGATCTCAACCAGGATGAAATCGTAGATGAGAAAGATGTTCGTCTCGTCGAGAAGAACTTCTTGCGTGTAGATCCGGATCTACACGGAAAGTTCAAACCGAAAGCGACCGATGGAAACAAAGGATTAGCGGATTACATGCGTGAGCTGGGACTCCAACCAAGGAATTCATAATCGATAGAAGGGGTGTCCCAAAAGTCATGAGATGACTGGGGACACCCCTTTTCCTATTTTTGCAAATCATACAGTTTCCCCACATTCAATAACAGTTGCATAGGGGGTATACACCGGCGGAGCTGCGCAAGTGCCACAGGAGTCAAGGAAATAACGAATAACAGAAAGTGAGGGTACACTTATGTCCTGCCTTAAAGCAAGCAGCGGACCCGGCACCGCCATGTAACATAAAGTACAACCGTTTGATCATAGGATGAAAACGGAAGAAACGAAACGGGAATGGGGTAACGGGATGACCGATTCCGGCGCATCGCCAGCCGTCGTCTTTGACGGCGTATCGTTCCGCTATCTGGATCACGGCAGCTGGATCGTAAAGGATACCAAATTCAGCATTGCTGCGGGTGAATGGGTATCCATCGTGGGAGGAAACGGTTCGGGGAAATCGACCTTGGTCAAGTTAATGAATGGCTTATTGAAACCAAGTCTGGGAAAGGTGCTTGTTTTCGGTGAAAATACCGATCCTGGGAATATTCAAAAGATCCGTCAGCTGGTTGGGGTTGTTTTCCAAAACCCGGAAGAACAGATGGTCGGCAATACTGTCGAAGAGGATATCGCGTTTGGTTTGCAAAACCTAAGAATCCCGCGGGATGAGATGATGTCAAGAATAGATCGTATACTGAAATTGCTGCAATTGGAAGAGCTAAGGAATCGTTCCGTTCGGACCTTGTCCGGCGGGCAAAAGCAATTGGTTACGATCGCGGGCATACTCGTCATGCAACCGCAAGTTATCATTTTCGATGAAGCTGCATCCATGTTGGATCCTCAAAGTGCCGGCAAAGTGCATGACGTTATGTCCGGCCTTCATCGGATGGGATTCACCATCGTCCAGGTAACGCATGATCCGGAAGACATCTTGAGGGCGGATCGCGTCCTGATATTACATCATGGACGTCTTACTTTTGATGGAGACGTCCTCACGTTATTAAAGCACTCCGATATTCTCGAAGAGGCCCAGACGCTTCCGCCGTTTCTGGTTCGTTTCAATAAAGCGCTTCTCAGGAAAGGGATGGACCTGCCCGAATACTGCGGATCAGAAAAGGAATTGGCCAAATCCATATGGGAATCCATTTCTGCAAAGTAAGCTATACGCATGCCAAAAGATCACCGTTGGCGAATAAAGTGATGAACGATATAACGTTTTCTATTCCGGATGGACAATTTGTCGCGGTCATGGGACCTTCCGGGTCCGGCAAATCCACTTTGGGGCAACTGGCTGCTGGTTTATTACATCCGGATACGGGAACCGTAAATGTGGACAATATCCCGAGGAACAACAGAAAAAGACGTTCTGATTTCTTGAACAAAGTCACTTATGTATCTCAACACCCGGAGCATCAGTTGATTGAAGAAACGGTATTTCGGGATATTCGCTATGGGCTTCGCAGGATGAAGTATAATGATCAAGAAATAACGGTAAAAGTAAAAGAAGCGATGGAAAGTGTAGGGTTGGATTTTGAACAATATAAGGATCGCTCCCCATTTCAGCTTAGCGGCGGAGAAAAGAAACGTGTTGCATTGGCAGGGGCCCTGATCCTAGAGCCGCAGATCCTAATATTAGATGAGCCGACGGTCGGACTTGATCCATTGACCCGTGTGAAGTTTCTAGCTTTGCTAACCTCACTTCAACGAACACGGCTTATGACCATAGTCTTTATTACACATCATCTGCAGGATGCTTTGGAACATGCAGATCGTCTGGTCATTTTAAGTCACGGACAATTAATCTATGATTTGAAAATTACCAAAATACGGCGTGCCCTTGAGGCTCCCGATATTCCTTTATCTTCAACACCTTTACTACGCTTACAAGAGGAGCTTGAATCCTTTTTCCCTGGAAAAATCGATCCGGAGCTTGTTCAGGAACACAAGCTTCTCACTTTCATAACCGACCGGCTCACACCTACCTAGGCGGTGGACAATGAACAGCTTAGGCCCTTTATCCGCCATCCACTATATACCCGGCAATTCTTTACTGCACAGGCTTGATCCCCGCTCAAAATACGGATTTGTCGTCAGTTATTCCATAAATCTGGTTTCTTCCCATTCTTTAACAATGAGCTTGATCTATACGTTGATCGCCTTTTTGTTGTTTACTCTTTCCAAGCTTCACCTTCTTACAGTATGGACAAATATTCGAGGGATTGTAATCGTCCTGTTGATATTGAATTACTTTCAATTCCGTTTACATGGAATAGAAGCAGCCGCGCTGCTGACGTTGAAAACACTTTCTTTTTTCCTGGTGGTGATGCTGATGTTTTCCACTACGCCTCCTGAAAAACAAATGGAGGGACTGCACAAATTATTGTCCCCTTTGCGATACCTGGGAGTTAGGACAGAATCGTTTGTTTTTATGTTCACTATTGCTGTAATCTATCTTCCGCTTCTCTTAGAAGATCTTATGCGAATTATGCAAGCACAAAGGGCTCGCGGACCACAACCCGGTAGATGGAATTTATTGGGCAGAGGGAAAGATATGTTTTTACTTTTGAACCCCTTACTTTTCATCATCTTCAGACGTGCCGAACGATTGTCGGAGGCCATGGAGTCCCGCTGCTATTGCCCCGGATGCGACCGAACCGCTTATTATCTATTGAAGCTAGGCAAGCACGATATCGTCGTGTTGCTCCTGGCTCTGCTGTTTGCGTTTGTTCCTCTATACCTCAATTGACCCAATAAGGAGGCCTTTGAACAATGCGTGAACCGTTTCTCAATTATTGGGCAAAATCGCTGCCGCAAATGGAATCCGGATCACCATTAGCCAGGGTTGGTGCAAATCAAACCAAATCCATCGTGACCATTGCTTTTTTAAGTGCCATAACCGCCTTATTCCAATCTGCGGGAGGTTTTTTACCAGGATCGGGATACTTGATCAGCCCTCTTTCTACCGCCCCGATTGTATTAGCGACTCTCATTTCATTTCGCTCGGGCCTTACTGCCTATACACTGAGCATCTTGTTATTGCTCCTCATCCAACCGAGCGAGCTCATCATCTTTCCGTTTACAACAGGATTGCTTGGGTTGGGACTCGGATTCTTCATTGCGCGCTCCAAAAATCGCATTGAGGTTGTCTTATTTTCCGCCATCGCGTTATGGGCAGGAATTACTTTGGTGTTACATGCCTTTCGCTTTCCTTTGCTAGGAACGTCGGTCGCCATGAACTTTCGTATCGACACAACCGCATATGTATTTCTGTTTAGTCTGCTATACAGCTGGATGTGGACGGAAATCAGCCTCCGGTTAGCAGCGAAATTAGGAAAATCCGTGCAAGGGTTATAAGAAGGGGGGAGAGTATTTTGATGAAAGTCAAGGTTAGTTTACAGCCCATTGTTAGTAACATAAATTTACCCACAGTTTTGAAAACAACTGTGCTTCCGGGTGACTCTGTCGAAAGATTGTTCATTGCTACCCAGACAGGAGAGATTTTTTACATAGGAAACGGAGTTATAAGGACTTTTTTAGATATTCGCTCGCGAATCATAAAATTAGGCGCTGCTGGCGGTAAATATGATGAACGGGGATTGCTGGGACTGGCGTTTCATCCCCAATTTCATTATAACGGTCTGTTTTATGTTCATTATTCAGCAGCTGGAACACAAGGTCCGGGTGCTCTTGCGGAATCTTTTAAACCTGACCCGTGTGATCCAGGAACCTTAAACCTAAAGTGGATAAACAGAGAAATTCAATATGACCATATAGATACAGTTGAAGAATGGATTTTACAGACGAACGGCCAACCTCAAAAACGGCGGACATTGCTTAATGTAAGAAGACCGTTTTTTAATCATAATGGTGTCAATAGCTTACACTTTTCACCTGAAACAGGAAAACTTGTTTTGACAACCGGAGATGGCGGATCGGGCTATGATCCATTTAATTTAAGTCAGGATGATATGGAAATTTGCGGGAAGATTATTGAAATTGATGTTAATAAGAATCCATATATCGATCATCCGCCCGTAGTCACACGCTTTCACGAGCTTCCCGTACCTATTCAGGAGACGCTTACGGTGATCGCCAAAGGGGTTCGCAATATACCGGGCATTTCATTTCAAAAGTTCTATAATCAGTATATTAAATATGCAGGAAATGTCGGACAGGACTTAGCGGAGTCGATTTTTTCATTCGTTCATTATAAACCAATACCGGTTACTCAGCTTGTTCAAGCTTCTGTAATGAATTCCGAACTTGACCAAGAAGGATTTATTAATTTTGGCTGGCGGGGGTGGGAAGGTGCTTTTCCCACTTCGATTATAAGGGGCTGCCCTGCAAATCCGACTCTGAACCAGCAAACCATTGCTTATTACGATGAAGCAGTAAAAACTTCAATGCGGCGTCTTCCGCCTCTGACCAGTTATTTTCATCAGGATCCCAGGCCCGATAAGTTTGGAGGAACTGCACTTACAGGAGTACAACCGTATATGGGGTATGGAATACCCGATTTAACGGGGAGTGTTGTGTTTACTGATTTTGCCCGGAAGGAAGGTTCCCAACGGCCGAAAAGCGGGGTTTTAGCGTACACCAGGGTAAGAACAGACGGGAAACTAAATGATGTTAGTATGATCGAAACCGATTACAATTTTGGGACCCAATCTGCTTATTATACTGGTTTGGGAACGAATCTTGATCAAACCAGGCTATACTTAGGGGTTTATGGCTCTATGAATGTGACTGATTTTAACCAAGGTACTATTTTTGAAATTGTTCCATAATTTCTTGCATTTTCTGTGGTGAAATTCTACTTCATGTGTAGCTAACGCGTGCGGAAAGTGAACTGAATTTTGTTGTCGTCTAGGTTATCACTTTTTACAACGAAACGACATTCAGACATCCGTATTTTGGTACACAGCAGCTACACAATTAGAACATCCTAAAGATAACTGGGGATTGGCAAACCCAGTGTGTTCCACTTGGTTACCCCACTTGCAGTTGTGCGTGTGCTACGATCGACTTGGGAAATACGAGTTGGCTTATAAGCATAATAAAGCCGCCAGACTTTATCGGCCAAATGATGAGCGTATCCTGCAGAACAAGTTATTTTCTCAACCGGGGAGTAGGGGGGCATGAGTGCCAATGTGATACGGTTATTTTGCTGAATTTCGCTTTTGCACACACCGGACTCCACATATGTTCCGCACGTTGATAATCCAAACACAAGACAATAGACCGTTAGAGATGCTTCTGCACTCCTAACGGTCTTTCTTATATCAGAAGTTGTGAAAAAAGGCAGTCTACAATCCTTTATTATCGTATACTCAGTACCCTTTTGAAACAAACTATGGTGGACATTACCAACTTATAAAAAAAGATCCGATATAACACCTGCCCCTGCACCTCAGTTCGGGGGTTGTTTGCCTTGTCGGATCCAGCCCGACTGTATATCAAGTCCGGTCTAAGGAGCGTTGCATGAACGATGGTAAAGCAGAATGAAACCGCCAAGGAACACTCCAAAAAAGTAATTCTCATCATAATCGATTCTCTGCTTACTCAGGCTCTGGAGCAAGGGCTGAGAGAGAACCTTCTGCCGGCATTTTCTTTCCTTATTAAGAACGGTTACCTGGAGAAAGAAATGATCAGTTCGTTCCCTACGATGTCTGTAGCGATTGACAGCACATTAATCACCGGCACTTACCCTGACCGTCACCGTGTGCCGGGGCTGATTTGGTATGACAAGCAAGAGCGGCGGCTGATCAACTACGGGACGGGTCCGATGGAAATATGGCGGCACGGGCTCAACCGGGTCCTTCATAGTTCCATCATAGAATTAAACGAACGTCATCTAAGCAAAGAAACGCCGACTATTTATGAACAGCTTGCAGAGCAGGGCTGCACCTCGGGCTCGATAAACGGGATTATGTACCGGGGGTCAGCAAGCCACAGGATGTCGTTTCCCTGGTGGATGAGCGCTTTTACGACACTGCCAAAAGGATTAGATGTGAAAGGACCCGACTTTATGTCCTTTGGATCGTTCCTGAATCCGTTAAAACATAAAACCAGCCTCTCCGACGGGCTTACGGTGCGTTTAGGCTTCAATGACGATTTTGCAGTGGACAGCGCGCGGTATCTAATCGGGCAGCAGCAGCTTCCGGATTTTCTTTATATGTATATGCCGGATTTGGATAAGCCTCTGCATAAACAGGGCCCGCCGGGGCTTGAGCTTGTCATGAAATCGGATCGGCGGTTAGGCCGTCTGCTGCAATCTTTCGGATCGCCGGAGGAGGCGCTGAGGCAAGCAGTGTTTGTCGTTATGGGCGACAGCGGGGTATCGCAGCTCCAATCCGGGAAGAAGCAAGCCCTCATCAGGCTGGACCGACTTTTGCAAGCATATCGCTTGCATCTTACCGGAAAAGAGGTAACGGAGGAAACGGAGCTGGTTCTGGCCGTGAATGAGACGATGGCTTATTTGTATAAGCTGAAAGGCGATCTTCTCTTTGACGACATCGCGAGGCTGCTGCTGAAGGACGAACGAATCGATTTCGCCGCATGGCGGGAAGGGGATTGGATCCGTGTTGTCAAAGCGGGCTCTGCCGGCGAACTGAGATACAGACAGGGAGGGGAACTGCCGGATCCCTACGGGCAGGCGTGGACGGTGCAGGGCGACTACGGCGTACTCGGTCTGGGGATGGACCTGGGCCGGCTGGTTTATGACCGGTATCCGGATGGGCTAAAAAGGCTTCAGGCTGCGCTGCATTCCCATGAAGGCGATTATATGGTATTGTCCGCCAAGCCGGGCTATGAATTGGCCGACAAGCATTCTCCGTCGCATCACGGGGGAGGAGCGCACGGTTCCTTGCATAAGGAGGATACGCTGATCCCGTTCATCGTGAGCGGCACTTCCCTGCGGCCGGAAACGAATCGGATTGTGGACTTGAAGCGTTATTTGCTGAACCTGACCGGTAAGGGATACATAGGAAGGCTTTGAACAGCACAAAGGCTGCAGATCCTAATGATCAGCAGCCTTTGTGTTTATAGACGTCGGTGCTGCCGTAGAAGAGCGGATCCGCAGTTCCGAGGGCAAAACCAGCTTGCGCCGGGGCAGGTCCGATTCGCTGTCAATGCGTTCGATCAGCAGCTGCATGCCCAAACTGCCGAACTGGTAAGCCTGCTGGGAAGCCACGGTCAGGAAAGGATTCAGCGATTCGGCAGGCCCAAAGTCATCGAAGCAAACCACCGAAAGGTCCTCGGGTACGCGATAGCCCCGCTGACGCAAAGCTTGGATGACGCCAATAGCCAGGAAGTTATTGGCGGCAAAGATCGCTGTTGGCGGCGAGGGTAACCGCAGAAGCCCGTCCAGCGCGGAATCTTCATGAAAATCGCGGTAGTTCGCATAAATGACCAGCGATTCGTCAACGGGCAGACCGGCTAACTTGTGTGCTTCCAAATAGCCCGCGGAACGAAGCCGGGCCGTTGACACATCCGGTGCCCCGTTAATAAGCGCAATACGGCGATGCCCTAACTCGATCAGGTGCCCGACAAGCATACGGGCGCCTTCTTTGCTGTCTCCAAGCACCATATCCGCTTCCATGCCGGGTACTTCCCTGTCAAGGAGCACGAACGGAATTTGATGATTTTGCAGCTGTTGCAGCGGCTCGAGAGAACGGTCTCCTGCAGGGGCGAAAAGAACGCCGTCAACACGTGTGGACAAAATCATGTCGACGTAATCTTTTTCCTTGGCGTAATCCTCATCGCTGTTGCCAAAAAGTAATTTATAGCCATACCGTTTCGCCGTATCTTCCGCTCCCCTTGCGAGTGTTGTAAAGAACGGATTGGTGATGTCGGTGATGAGCAAGGAAAGCATTTTTGTTTTTTGGAGTACAAGGCTTCGAGCCATAGAGTTAGGAACATAATTCATCTCTTCCATGACTTTCTTCACGCGCTTGCGGGTTGCCTCGCTGATTCGTCCCGTATTGTTTACGACTCTGGATACAGTCATCGCAGAAACGTTGGCTTTCTTGGCAATATCGTAAATCGTGGTCAACGCGTTCACCATTTTCGCTAAAGGATATTCCTATTGTAGAGAAGTTCCTGATTGACAGCAAGGGGGTACGCCTGCTAAGTTAGAGTTATCGGTAACACAAACTTAAAACGACCGCGGAGGTGTTCAAGTTGCAGCATCATTTTGAAGACGAAGCTGATGCTCTCGTTATGGAACAGAACGATCATGTGGCGACGGCATTGAAAGATTTGGCCTCTGGGGATACGGTACGCTTCCGGATGGGGGAGAGTATAAAGACCGTCATAGCAGCTGATGCGATTCCGTTTGGCCACAAAATCGCGATTGGCCCGATTGCCTCGGGCACGGAGGTCCGTAAATACGGCGAAGTCATCGGCAGAGCTTTGACCGGTATTGAAACGGGCGGACATGTCCATGTTCATAACATGGAAGGCATACGGGGCCGCGGAGACAAAGCAAAGCAGGAACAGGCGGTAAGCAACCAAAGTAAGGAGGCGGCCAATGAATAGCATTATGGGATATGAACGTTCCAACGGCGAAATTGGAATCCGAAATCATCTTCTAATTATTCCGACCGTGATCTGTGCCAATCAAGTGTGCACACGCATTTCGCAGCTCGTTCCGGGAACGATCGCCATTCCGCATCAACACGGCTGCAGCCAGATCGGATCCGATAAGGATCGAACATTTGATGTGCTGGCGGGAACGGGAAAGAATCCGAACGTAGGCGGGGTCATCATTATCAGTTTAGGCTGTGAAGTAGTGGATCCGGTTGCGCTGAAAGAAGCGATTAGAGTTACCGGTAAACCCGTAGTTGCGTTCGATATTCAATCCGTGGGAGGTTCCGTAAAAGCCATAGCCCATGGAGTGGAGTTAGCTAAGCAAATGATGGCCGAATTAGAGCAGCAGCTTAAAGTGCCGGTTCCTTTAAACAAATTAAAAGTCGCAGTGAAATGCGGCGGATCCGATGCTACCTCGGGGCTTGCTTCCAATCCGGCACTGGGTGTTGCGGCAGACGAATTGATTGACAAAGGTGGAAGCGTTGTCATCGGTGAGACGACGGAAATTATCGGCGCGGAACACGTGCTTGCAAAGCGCTGTTATACACCGCAAATTGAAGAGCAGCTGTATACGATCGTAGACCGGTTTGAGAAAGAAGTCGAACGGATGGGAGCGGATATGCGCGGAGGGAACCCGAGCCCGGGGAATATCGCCGGAGGGCTGTCCACCATAGAAGAGAAGTCATTAGGCTGCATCAGCAAATGCGGAACGGCTCCCATCCGAGGCATTATTGAATATGCGGAGCATATCCCGGAGCAAGGATTGTACTTCATGGATTCGCCGGGGAATGACATCGAATGTGTTTCCGGCATGGCAGCCGGTGGTGTCCACATCGTCTGCTTCACAACAGGCAGAGGTACACCTACGGGTTCGGCCGTAGTTCCTGTCATTAAAATCACAGGCAACAAGAGGACGTTCCTGAACATGGAGGACAACATGGATGTCGACGTCAGCGATATGCTAACCGGTAAGCTAAGCCTGGATAAAGCAGGCGAACGCATATGGCAGGAAATCTGCGAGGTCGCGGATGGAAAACTGACGAAGGCTGAAGTGCTCGGGCATCAGGAATTTAGCATTAACCGTATTGGACCAAGCCTGTAATAGTGGAGGAGAAGCTTTATGAACAGCCCGTCCGCCCCCTGGCTGGATTTAAACTATAAACCGGCGCTGCCGAAAAACAAGGGAATGGGCATCGCGATCGTCGGCGCCGGAGAGATTATCAGTGCCTGCCACCTGCCCGCTTATGCGGAGAACGGTCTGGCAGTGAAAGGCATCTACGATGTGAACCGCGAGAAAGCGGAGAAACTGGCTAGTACCCATGGGATCGGCAAAGTTTACGGGAGTTACGATGAATTGTTAGCCGACAGGGAAGTAACCGTTGTGGATTTCGCCGTGCCGGCAAGCATTCAGCCTACACTCGCTGAACAAGCTGCGGCTGCAGGAAAGCATATGCTGTGCCAGAAACCGTTGGCAGAGAACTACGCGGATGCAGTAAAGGTGGCCGAGGCGGTGAAATCAAGCGGCGTGAAAGCCGCTGTCAATCAACAGATGCGATGGTCGCCTTCCATCCAGGCAAGCCGGACGATCATTCAGCGGGGATGGCTTGGCGAGCTGACACAAGCTTCGATTGCCGTAAACGTAAAACAAGAGTTTGCGAGTTGGGAATGGCTGAGAACGATGCCAACCTTGGAATTCATGTACCATAGCATTCATTACATGGATTCCATCCGTTACCTGTTCGGAACGCCGGAGTATGTGTATGCCGACGGAGCGCGATTTCCCGGACAGCAAGTAGCCGGAGAGACCCGGACGCTGCTGCACATCAAATTGCCGGGGGAAGCGAGAGGCCTGATTCATGATAATCACAATCATATTGCCGGAGAAGACGATTGGTACGCTACCTTTCGTTTTGAAGGAACCGAGGGCATCATCAAAGGAACGAACGGCTCGTTGTATAATTACCCGGTCGGCCGTGAAGATACGTTAAGTTATTATTCCAAACGCATACATCCGGATTATTGGTTTACCCCCAGGCTGCACGGCAAATGGTTTCCGCATGCGTTTGCCGGCACGATGGGCGAACTGATGCGTGCCATTGAGGAGGACCGGGAACCGGAGAACAGTGTCGAAGATAATTTGAAAACACTGCAAATGGTTTTCGGCGCGTATCGTTCCATGGATGAGAACCGGCCGGTGACGCTAGCCGAAATCGAACAGGAGGGGAAGCGCTGATGCTGAAAGGAATTCCGCCGATTCTCTCGCCGGAGCTGCTGAAGACGATGAGCGAAATGGGGCACGGCGATGAGTTGGTCATTGCGGACGGTCATTTTCCGGCAGCTTCAACTGCCAGGAGGCTGATTCGGGCAGACGGGCTGGGAGCAATCGAACTGCTGGACGCTATTTTGCAGTTTTATCCGCTGGACCGTTATGTGGAAAGACCGGTCACCCTTATGCAGGTCGTAACGGGAGATCCGGTTACGCCATCCATCTGGGACGAATACCGGGACACTGTGCATCGGCATGAGAGCGGCATCTCGTTCGAATATGTGGAGAGATTCGCTTTTTATGAGCGGGCAAAGCAGGCCTTTGCGGTTGTTGCGACCGGGGAAACGGCACAGTATGCGAATTTGATATTGAAAAAAGGTTTGGTAACTTTCCGGTAAAGGCGGTAGAGTCCCATGACATTGAAAATCGATGCACACCAGCATTATTGGCGGATTTCCAGAGGGGATTACGGCTGGTTGACACCCGAGACAGGTGTTTTATACAACGACTACATGCCGGAGGATCTCCGGAAGGAACTCGATAAACATGGTTTCGCTGCTTCCATTGTTGTGCAGGCTGCACCTACCGTGGAGGAGACTGACTTTCTTCTGTCTTTATGCGAACGGGAACCGACCTTGGCCGGTGCGGTCGGCTGGCTGGATCTTGAATCCAGTACCTTTGCCGAGGACTTGGACCGTCTGCTCCAGTCACCTTATTTACTGGGAATCCGCCCAATGCTGCAGGACTTGGACGACAACGCTTATATTGTTCGCGAACGCGTATTGCAATCCGCCCGGATTCTTGCAAACCGGGATGTTGTTTTGGAGCTGCTTGTCAAGACGCAGCACTTGCCGTATGTCGTGACATTATTGGAACAGACACCGGGCTTGAGGGCCGTCATCAATCATTGCGCAAAACCGGACATTGCGGGCCGCGTCACAGAGCCGTGGCTGGAGTGGATGGAAGCCGCGGGCGCATTACCCAACGTATATTGCAAACTTTCCGGGTTGGTTACGGAAGCGGATCATCGGCATTGGACAGTAGATCAGATCACGCCCTATGTCAGGGAAGTGTGCCGGATCTTTGGCCCTGAGCGGGTGATGTTCGGCAGCGATTGGCCGGTTTGCCTGCTGGCAGCCAGTTATGAAGAGGTGCTGCATGCAGCGCTTGACACCCTGCCGGACGATTGGACAGACCAGCAAAAGGCGAACGTATTCGGGGAGAATGCCCGCAGGTTCTACAAAATAAAGCTCGATGTTGCGGAGGATGATGCGGATGCGATTAAAAAATAAAGTAGTTCTTATTACAGGCTCTGGATCAGGTATCGGCAAAAGCTCCGCGCTGTTATTCGCGCGGGAGGGCGCGTCGGTTGTTGTGAACGACCTGGATGAGACCAAAGGACGCGAAACAGCGGAGGAGATTGTTCAAGCTGGAGGATCGGCCTTATTTCTTCAGGGCGATGTGACGGATCCGGAATCGATCCGGGGAGTCGTCGATCAAGCGCTGGCTGCTTTCGGCAAAATCGACGTATTGTTCAACAATGCTGGCATCAGCGGAGTGGGGGCCGTCCACGAAGTGGAGCCCGAGGCGTGGGACCGGGTCATCAACGTCAATATCCGGGGAGTGTACCTTCCCAGCAAAATGGTGCTGCCGCATATGATGAATCAGAAATTCGGGGTTATCATTAACATGTCCTCTTGCATTGCGGAAATCGGTTTAGCGCGAAGGGCTTCCTATTCGGCAACCAAAGGGGCGGTGCTGTCGCTTACCAAGTCCATGCAGGTGGATTATGCGCCGTATGGCATCCGGGTGAATGCGCTGCTGCCGGGAACAATATTGACTCCGTTTGTTGAACAATATCTGAAAACCTCATACGACAATCCCGAAGAGGCGCTTCACGGCATCAAAAAACGCCAATTAAGCGAGGAGCTGGGCAAGCCTGAGGATGTGGCGCTAGCCGCTTTATTCCTTGCGTCGGACGAGTCGAAATTCATGATGGGTTCCCCTTTATATATTGACGGCGGCGTAGTGTTCGGGAAAAATGCTTAAGGAGCTGTAATCATAATGAAACTGTTAAATTTCATAGACAATGGTATCGTAAAATTCGGTGTGAACACGAAGAACGGCGTGCTGGATATAGCCTCTGCACTCGCAGCCGTTCAGGCCTCTGCGGGGATTCGCGTACCTTCCACGGTGCATGAAGCGATCGAAGGCGGAACCGCGGCAGTGCAGGCGCTGCAAGTTTACATGGAGGAAGTGGAGAAAAGAGGAGGAGAGCTGCCTTTCCTCTGGTTAAATGAAGAACAATTAACTTGGGCTCCATGCGTGACGGCTCCTGGCAAAATCATCTGTGTCGGACTAAATTACCGCAAACATGCGGAAGAAACGAATGCGCCCATTCCGGAATATCCGATTCTTTTTAACAAATTCAATAATACTTTAGCCGGTCATGGAGACGACATCCCGCTGCCGAGAGTGACGGACAAAGTCGATTATGAAGCGGAGCTCGTCATCGTGATCGGCAGGAGTGCCAAGTATGTAGCGAAGGAAGAAGCGCTTGATTATGTATTTGGATATTGTGCGGTGAACGACTTATCCGCGCGCGATCTGCAAATGCGCACAGCGCAATGGCTTCTGGGGAAATCGTGCGATAAATTCTCTCCGCTGGGACCGTATCTTGTCACTGCGGATGAAGTGGGCGACCCGAATTCGCTTGACATTAAGTGTACTGTGAATGGGGAAGTGCGCCAACATTCCAACACGTCGGACATGATCTTCCATATTGATGAAATCGTCAGCTATATTTCACAGCATATGACGTTAAGTCCCGGCGATATTATTTTGACAGGGACACCTGAAGGTGTTGTGCTGGGTTATCCGCCGGAGAAGCAGGTCTATCTCCGGGAGGGCGACACGGTCACTATCGAGATCGAGAAGCTGGGATCTTTGACGAATCGTATGGTATCGGAAAGCCGTTAGACCCTATCGGATATATACAGTAATTGACACTTACAAAGCTGCCGCTCAAATAGAACGGCAGCTTTGTTATGCCAATAGGACAGTAAACTATAGTCATCTTCGAAAACATGCTATATTAACAATATGTTTCTAATTTAATTCATGATGTGAACCCCTTACAAAGAAAGGATGACTGAAATGACGATATCACTCAAAGAGAAGGCTGTGTCTTTTTTGCAATTAGTAGCATTAGGGAAAGTGCAAGAAGCATACGAGCGTTACATAGATCCCGATTTCCGTCACCATAATCCCTATTTTCGCGGGGATGTTGATTCTCTAAAGCTCGCGATGGAGGAGAATGCAGCAAAGAATCCGAACAAGACGCTTGTGATCAAACATGCCATCGAAGAGGGAAATACTGTTGCCGTGCATTCACATGTAAAGCAGAATCATGATGATCTTGGGGGAGCTGTGGTTCATATGTTCCGTTTCCATGACGGTCTTATTGTTGAGCTTTGGGATGTGGGGCAGCCCATTCCAGACAATTCTCCGAATGAGAACGGGATGTTTTGATGAGCAAAAAGACACTTAAAGCGGTGGTTCTGCTTTAAGTGTCTTGGTAAAGAAACCTGAATCAGTATGCCGATAAATTAGAAGAACCGATAACGGTGATCGTACTGATGCCCGGTCCAGTCCAGCCAACCGCGAGATTATCGCCGCCGGCACCCTCTTTATGGAGCACCTCAAAGTAGTAAGCTTGCCCCGCGGTAAGCGTAACGGCCGCGGATTGCTGGGTCGTGAACTTATTCCATTCCCTGACGCCGGTGTATTCGTAGACGTTAGCGATCATGGATTTATTCGACGGGCTGTTGTTCGTGCTCAGGAACAATTGGCACTCGTCATCGCCTGAGACGTAGAACGTATAGGATCCGGTTGTCGTCGGAGTGATGTAGCCGCGGATCCGGGTTCCATAGTTGTCGCCCCAGTTCGTTGGTCCTTCCAAAGTCGTGAGCGTGGAAGTTCCGGAAGGCGTAGTGCCGGTCGGGATACTTGAAATGGACGTACCGGAAATTCCCGTCCAGTACTCTCTTGTTACGCTTCCGCTGCCGCCGCCGGAAGCATTGGTCGTAACGCTTAATGCATTGCTTGCTGACGATACGTTGTTAGCCGCATCCTTGGCTTTGACAGTAAAGGTATAAGCCGTATTCGCGGTCAAACCGCTCACTGTGAAGGTTGTTCCGGATGTGGAGCCCGCAAGCGTGGAGCCATTATACACGTCATAACCGGTAACACCGATGTTATCGGTCGAGGCTGACCAGGACAGGCTTACACTTGTGCTGGTTTTGGAAGGTGAAGTCAAGCTCGAAGGCGCCGTTGGAGCTTGTGTATCGCCTCCGCCGCTGGTGCCCGTGTTTACTTCGCAGGATTTTCCGATACCAGGAATCGGGTCACCGAAAGTGCCGTTACTGCAGCTGACGGAATTTGTAAACGTTCCGTAATTGTAGCTTCCATTCGCGCCGTAACGTACTTCCTTCGTGCCGGAGAAGGTGCAGGTACCATTCTCGCTGGCGCAATACACCCAGTTAGCGCCTGATCCTGCGTTCGTCGTGACGCTTACTGTATTACTCGCCGCGGAAACGTTGCCCGCCGCATCTTTCGCTTTGACTGTGAAGCTATATGCTGTGCTTGCCGTAAGACCAGTCACATTAAACGTCGTAGCAGATGTCGTGGATCCGACAAGCGTTGTGCCTCTGTATACATCATATCCGGTAACGGCAACGTTATCCGTTGAAGCCGTCCAGGATAGATTTACGCTTGTGTCCGTTTTGGACGGAGCCGTCAAGCCGGACGGAGCCGTAGGAGCCTGTGAATCGCCTCCGCCGCCGGTACCGGCCAGGTTCACTTCGCATGTCTTATAGGATCCTGGAGCCGGATCACCGAATTGGTTCGTAGAACACATAACTGAGTTTGTATAAGTTCCATAGAAATAGCTCCCGTTCGCGCCGAAGCGAACTTGCTTCGTGCCTGTGAAGCTGCATGTATTGTTCTCGCCCGCGCATTGGACCCAGTTGGCGAGAGGATCCGTGGTTACCGTTACGGAATTGCTCGCTGCGGAGACGTTATTCGAAGCATCCTTCGCTTTGACCGTAAAGGTATAAGCCGTATTTGGCGCTAGTCCGCTTGCCGTGAAGTTGGTAGCGCTCGGACCGGTCGTTGAACCGGCAAGTGTCGTTCCATAGTATACATTGTAACCAGTAACGCCCACATTGTCAGACGATGCCGACCAGGTCAAGCTTACACTTGTATCCGTCTTTCCTGTCGAGGCTAAGTTGGCGGGAGTCGTCGGAGCCTGCGTATCGCCTGCAGCCGTTGTCACGCTCAGCGTATTGCTGGCAGCCGATACGTTGTTCGCGGCATCCTTCGCTTTGACCGTGAAGCTGTAAGCTGTGCTGGGCGTTAGCCCCGTAACCGTAAACGTAGTTGCGCCGGCACCGGATGTGGAGCCTGCCAAAGTACCGTTCTTGTAAATGTCATAGCCGATAACTCCGACGTTATCGGTTGAACCGGACCAAGAGAGATCCACCGTAACATTGGACTTGGATGGGGAAGACAATGCAGGTGCCGTTGGTGCCTGCGTATCCGGCGGCCCGGCATAAACGTTGACGGTCTGCTCTTTCAAGCTTGCGCGTCCTTCATTATCCCAAACAACAAGAGTAACGCGATAGGTGCCTGCTTTTTGGTAAGTATAAGTCGGGCTGACCGTATTTACCGGAGGACCTTCGCCGAGATCCCATAGGTTTTCAGATATCGACCCGTTATCCGTGGACGCATTCGTGAACGTAATCGGCTGTCCGAGCTGCACACTAAGCGGCGCGCTAAAGTTTGCAACCGGTTTCGGATTGCTGAAGCCGCGGCTGGTCAATTGCGTGTTCGTGCCATTGCCGCTTACCGTATTGTTGCTCCATTCCAGATGGGAAGCGGACGACGGATATTGATCAATGGAAGCTCCGCCGTTACCCGTAATAATATTATTAATGAAGCTAAGGCGGTCTACACCGGCAGCGTTGGTAATCTCAATTCCTTTCCTGCCGTTATTAATAATCTGGTTGCTATCGAAAGTTAAGTTCTGTGAATTTCCGTGAATGCGGATCGCATTTCCGTCATAACCGGGATATGCGGCAGCGGGATGGCCAGCCGCTCCGTTCCGAAAAATGTTTTTGTAGAAATACTGGAATTGCTCCATTGCACCTGTGCCTTCACCTTGCAGCTGCATTCCCCACATGACCATGTTCTGGATTGTGTTATAGCCCCAGTATTGATATCCGGTGCCGGGAGATTGCTGCATGCCGACTTGTTGGCCGCCGTCCACCAGGTTATCGGTAGTGACGCCATGGTCGACCATGACTTCAAGTCCCATCCCTTGTACGGTACCATCGGTTGTATGCACCGTATTCCGTCTCACTGCGACATAAGAGGAACGAACAGCGCTGATCCAGTGATCCGTGGTATTGTCCTCAATAACGGAATTGTTACAATTCGTATGGAGTTCGATCGCCAGTCCGTGTTCATGCAAACCCGAACCCATTACCGTATTGCCCTTAACCACGACGCCGCTGCAATTATCGTTAGCGAAGATGCCCCCGCGACCGGTATTGGTGATCGTGTTGCGAAGGATTTGCGTATTGTTCGAGTCCCAACCCGCCCGGATCGCGCCTCCCCAAGTAGAATTGACACCAATATTCGTGAAAGTGTTATCCGCGATAATGGAGTTGTTCGTTGCGGATAATAAGACGCCGAACGGCGCGAATCCGTCCGATTTAATCAGATCTTTAATGATATTATGATGTATATTATGGCTGCCTCCGGGCTCTCCCCAAATTCCCGAGACCACGTGCGTATTATTATTTCCGTCGAGCGTCAATTGAGCTACCTCAACCCCAGTTGTATTGCTTAGAGTAATCATGTTGTTATCCGTCGTTCCGCTGTACTTAATGATTGTTGTATCTTTGCTCTGACCGATCAGCTTGACACCCGATTTAGCCGCAATCGTTCCCGTAATATAGTAAGTGCCTGACGGAAAATATACGGTATCCCCGCTGGCCGCAGCCGAAATCGCGTTGGTAATCCCTTGCAGGTCATCCGAGGTGTCTCCTCCGTTTGCACCATAAGCAGTTACGCTTAGTGTGGCGGCAGATGCGGGCGATATGGGAAGGATCGGGAACAAAATAGACATTGCCATCAATACACTGGCAATACGTTTTCTTCGTTTCATGCTTTTTCCAATCACTAAATTTCATCTCCTCGCTTTGTTTTCGTTTCGTCTGCATTTCCTCCTTGATGTCGTGTTTCTCAGTGTCTTTTAGCACAGCTTCTTAAAGAAAAATGCTTTCACCTCCTTTTCTCAACTGTATGATATGGAGACCTTTGGGCTCTACTGTTCATTTCAAGAAATCATCTGTACAGAACTATGAATAATGCGAAAGTGTCTAAGAAACGTTCTGAAGGTACCATAAGCGAATTTGCTTCTTGAAACAGTTCTTTGTTTAGCAGCTGAAAAAGCCGCTTGGGACGGAAGGGAACGTTGGGAATCAAGGAGGACATTGGAAGGCTGATAATTCGATATAGCGGTTTTGGTTTTTTCGTTCACCGGAGTTCAGGAAGTAAAGCCCTTTTCATTTGATTAAGGCAAGCGTCCCGCCTGTGTTCAGTTAACTCCTTAACCGCTCTAAAGTCATAGCAATGTATAAAAGTAATAGTTCCATCATAAACGATCCGTGCATTGGACAGTAAACGCAGAGCCTTTATTCATGCACTATAGAATTGTCAGTTCTTCTAAAGAGAGCCGATCATTCTAGCTTGAAGGAGATGGATCAAACAATGAAGATCAGGTCATCCACCAGAACTGTTATCAGCTTATTTTTGTCGCTGGTCATGGTTCTCACAGCAATTCCGCTGACTGGAAACGCCGCCGCACCGGCCACATTGTCCGTTACTGATTACGGGGCGAACGGAACGGACGCGATTGATGACAAAGCCGCGATTCAAGCGGCGGTCGACGCTGCATCTTCGGGGGATACGGTACTCGTTCCGAACGGAACGTATTATCTTGCCGGTACCGTGCGAGGAAAGACGGGCGTTACCATTCGGGGAGAATCGCGTGATAACACCATTATCAAGTACCTGGACAACTCAGAAACGTATATGTTCTATTTCTACAATGTGACGAACGCATCCATCAAGAACCTGACGCTGGACGGTAATAACAGCTTGCTTGCCATGTCGGCGGCAGTCTCCGAGTTCGGAGGCAATAACGAAATGAGCGGTTTGAAGGTCAAGGATTTCGCGGCGGTAGAAGGGTTCGGTCCTCACGCACTTTACGTGATCGGTTCCAACAACGTTCGGGTAACGGACAATCATGTTTCTAATATCGGAGCAGGCTCCATTTGGGGCGCAGCAGTTCGCGCCGGCTGGGATTCGAAAAACGTTACGGTTGAACGTAATGTCATCGCGAATACCGGACGCGGAGGCATTCTTATCAACGACGGAAGCTCCGGAGCCATCGTCCGTTTCAACAAAATCACGGGCTCCGGCTTAAAGGAACACGGATTGTCCATCGAGCTCCACACAAATACGGATAATTCCATTATCGAGGATAATCAAGTCGATTTCTGGATCAGTGCAGTTCGTTCCAAGAATATTGCGGTGCGCCGGAATCTCGTTCATCCGACCGACGGACGTGTAGGTTCCATCGGTCTCGAAATCATGGCGGAGAATGCTGTAACAACAGACAATGTGGTAGACGGCGGCCAACAAGTAGGAATTCAGCAATCGCCGGGGACGGGCCACCAATTGTGGGGATATAACGTCGTCAAGAACATGGTCATGTGGGGCATGCAGCTTCAAGGCGCAGGCTCTAGCGAAACCGAACAGTTCCAATACTTTTACAAAAACTCTTTTATTAACACGCAGCTCGGCAATCCAAAAGCTGCTTATCCAGGGTACGAGGGTAACGGCGTTCGCATTCACGGCAACTCGGAGAACCTGTCGTTCGACAGCAACCTCATCGCCAACAACGGACGCAAGGCTATCGAAATCACGGGCGCGCCCGGCGTTGACAAGCTCAGCTTCACGAATAACCTTATTTACCGCAACAAAGGCGTGACGATGGATCCTTATCCGGCGGCAGCGCAGCATCTGGAATGGTCAGGGAACATAGTTTACAAGAACGGTGACAATACTCAACCTGTCTCGCGCGGATTCATCAATCCGAAACCCATTGCCGGCTTTACAAATCCCGTCACTGTTCGCGTGGGTGAACCGGTTACGTTTAAAAGCACTTCGACGGATAACGGTTCGATCTCGACCTATTTGTGGGATTTCGGGGCTGGTTTGCCGAGCGCTTCCTCCAATCCGACCTACGTTTACGAAAAAGCGGGGTTTTATAGGGTGACGCTTGTCGTGTGGGATAATGAAGGACGTTCTAACATAAAAGAGAAGTTCGTTCTGGTTAGTCCGACCCGGACGGACACGCAGAATCCGACAGTACCTACGAATCTCGCGTCCCCATCCCAAACCGATGAGACGATTACATTACTCTGGAGTCCCGCTGCCGACAATATAGGTGTGGTCGCTTATGAAGTGTATAAGGACGGAATACTTGCAGGCTCTACAGAACCAGGTGAGACTTCCTACACGATCAAGGGCTTGTCACCGGCTACGACATACAACATCACGCTGCGATCCCGTGATGCGGCGGGTAACGTATCGGATGCCAGCCCCTCACTTAGTGTAACGACGGAGCTTCCTGATTCGACGGCGCCAACGGCACCGGTCGGACTGACGGTAGGTGCCGTAACCGGTACCAGTGCCAGTCTGACTTGGACGGCTTCAGCAGATAACAAAGCGGTTACGGGTTACATTGTTTACCGCAACGGCAACCAGATCGGGACGACGTCCGGTGCGGCGGAGACTTCCTACACAGTGAACGGGCTGATTCCGGGAACAGCAAGTACGTTTACGGTGAAAGCGAAAGACGCGGCGGGCAATCTCTCCGACGCAAGCAACGAAGTGACTGCCGTTCTGGCTCCTCCGGCATCATCCACAGTCTATCTTAGTGATTATAACTGGGATTACGGTGTAGCGGGCTGGGGCAATATCCAGAGGGATAAATCATCCGATGGCAAACCGATCACACTGAACGATGTTGTATATGCCAAAGGGTTGGGTACGCATGCTGCATCGACGATCGTCTACACGCTCGGCGGAGAATATGCCCGCTTTCAATCGGCCGTGGGCGTCGATGATGAGACTTACGGCAACGGAGAAGTCAGCTTCGAGGTGTGGCTGGACGGAGTCAAGGCGTTCGATAGCGGTATCATGACGGCAACTTCTGAGACGCAGTTCATCGACTTAGATATCAGCGGCGTAAATGAACTAAAGCTCGTTGTAACCAACGGCAGCGCCGGCGGGGATTGGGATCATGCGGATTGGGGAGATGCTCGCATCCTCTATCCGGAATAAGCAAGTTCTCAAGGTAAACGTCCGTCTCCTCGAAGGAGCGGACGTTTGCTGTTATTGCAATGCCTGGCATCTGCTCCATAGAAGATGTACCGTCAAAACCAAGGAAAGGGGCTAAAGGGTATTGGGATATATTCACAATAGGCACTCCGGTTATTTAAAACGTTTTTGTAATATAGTATGATATGAATGGTTTTAAATTAAACGAATAAAGGAGAACAGCACAGATGAAATCCGTTGAGGCCGTAATTTTTGATCTGGATGGCGTCATAACAGACACAGCCGCTTATCATTATGAGGCGTGGAAGGAGCTTGGCGAAAGTATCGGAATCGCGATCGATGAGGAGTTTAACGAGCAGTTAAAAGGCGTTAGCCGCATGGAATCGTTGGAGAGGCTTCTTCGCCACGGCAACAGGCAGGACGACTTTACCGAACAGGAGAAGGAGAAGCTTGCAACCCGTAAAAACGAGCAATATAAACGCTTAATCAAGCGGGTCACTCCGGACGATATCCTGCCGGGAATCAAACAGCTTCTGGTTGATATAAGGCAAGACGGTATCAAGATCGGCATGGCGTCTGCAAGTAAAAATGCGTTTGAAGTCGTAGGAAGCCTGAAAATCGCCGAGTATTTTGACTATATCGTGGATTCCTCCACTGTCAGCAAAGGCAAACCGGATCCGGAAATCTTCCTCAAAGCGGCAGAGGCACTGCAGGTTCCAAGCAGCCGATGCATAGGCGTTGAAGATGCGGAGGCGGGGATTGAGGCTATTCAAGGAGCGGGAATGTTCGCTGTTGGAGTAGGGAAGCCGCAATTATTAGGCAAAGCCGACTATCTAGTTGAAAATACAAGCCTTCTTTCTTGGCCCGAAATCAAAAAACGTTACCATCATTCATAATAAATCTTGAATTAAAGGAAAGTGTGTTCGCTTGACCCGGAAATGTCAAATTGATATAATCATGCAAACGTAACCAAAAACGTTTTCGGTTAGAGGGAAGGTCATAACCATGGTATCAATCAAAGACATAGCGCAAAAAGCGGGAGTATCGATTTCCACTGTTTCCAGGACATTGAACAACTATACGGATGTGAATCCGAAAACCAAAGAAAAGATATTCCGAATTGCCAAGGAGCTTAACTATTATCCCAATGCGGTGGCCAGGAGCCTGGTTCAGAAAAAAACAAATACGATCGGCGTTTTTTTCGGCAACAAAATCAACTCCGGGTTTGATCACCCCTTCTTTCAGGACGTCATTTCGGCGGTCAGGGAAGTGGTGGGGAATGCAGGCTATGACATGCTGATCTTCACGAATCAGAAAAGAGAAAGAGGCACCTATACAACGTTAAGCCGGGAAAGAAGTGTCGATGGTATAGTTCTGCTTCTGACAGGGGAAGGTAAAAAGAGGGACGAGCATATGCTTGAACTTCAGGAAAGCGGAATCCCTTGCACCGCGATAGACATCCCTTTGTCCGGCGTAAAATGCGGGTATGTCGAATCCGATAATTTCAACGGTACCCGTGCTGCAGTGGAGCATTTGATCTCGCTTGGCCATACCGGCATAGCCTTTATAGGCGGAGATGAAATCAGCAAAACAAGCTATGACCGGCTTAGAGGTTATCAGCAGGCGCTGATGGACCATAAAATCGGGTTTGATCCTTCGCTGATTACACTGGGTTACTTTGAAAAATCCAGGGCGGCGGAAGAAACCCGCAAGCTGATGGAGCGCGGCAAACAAATTACGGCATTCATTGCAGCCAGCGATGAGATGGCGATTGCGGCGATGCAAACCCTGAATGAGATGGGGTACCGGGTTCCGGAAGATGTTTCCGTGATCGGCTTCGACGACATACGAGAGGCGGTTTATGCCCAGCCGGCATTGACTACCGTGCGTCAGGAGAAGTATAAGCTCGGAACGGTAGCTGCAGAAGTTCTTTTAAATCTTATCGACGGTAAGGACCCGATATGCCAGCACGTTGTGCTTCCATGCGAGCTTATCGTCAGGAAATCAACGGCCATTTGCAAAAAGAGCTAATGATAGCGGATGGAAACGAGGTTTCACTTAAGGACGGCGTCAGCCGTTTTGCCTTGAGAATTTACAAAAACGTTTTTGGAGACGGGAGGCTACTTATGAAAAAAATAATTTCAATCCTTTGCATCGGTATATTATCTGCAATTTTCCTTGCGGGATGCGCCCGGTCGGATCAATCCGGGGTGGATAAAAATGGTATAGTCAACATTCAGTACTGGCATACCCAAACGGAAGAAGAGCGTGTGGAACAGCTTAAATCTTTAATTCAAAGCTTTGAAGCGAAAAACCCGGGCATCCGTGTTCAACAGGTTCCGGTTCCCGAGGAGAATTTTCCAAGCAAAATCTCGGCGGCTATGGGCGCCGACCGATTGCCTGCCCTCATAGAAGGCGGCATCGATCAAATGCTGTTTCTCGGCGCGGAAGAAGTGACGGATAATGCAGCCCATCAAGCGATCATTAAGCAATTGGGGCCCGACACTTTCTACACGGGTGCATTAAACACTATGCGGACAACCGACCAGCAAGGTTATTACGGCGTGCCGATTTCAGGATGGGTCCAAGGCATCTGGTATAACGAAAAATTGTTTAAAGAAAAAGGATTGCAGCCTCCTTCTACATGGGACAACATTTTAAAGGCTGCACAAACGATCCATAATCCAGCCAAACAACAATACGGCATTGTCATCGGTACAACGAAAGATGACTTCGCGGAACAAACCTTCAGCCAATTTGCCCTGTCCAACAATGCACAGGTCTTTAACGATAAAGGGGAAGTGAATTTCAATTCTCCTGAAATGAAGGAGACGCTGGAATACTATAACAAGCTGTCCAAGTTTACGCCTTCCGGTGCTGAAAGCTGGCGTGAAGCCCGTGAATTGTTTTTATCCGGACGTGCCCCGATGGTGATGTACTCTTCTTATTTGATGGGCGATTTGGCAGCGAATAAGGATCTGGTGAAACAAACACGGTTTACCGTACCTGAGAAAAAGAGCGCGGCTACCTTCGGCCAGATCACATCGGTATCTATTATGAACACCATCAGTCCGCAGCAGTCCGAAGCGGCGAAGAAATTCACCATGTTCCTTATGGAAAAGGAAACTAACATTAAGTATCTGCACATGTCTCCGGGCGGCGCTAATCCTACCAGAAAGATAGTTGCTGCTGACCCTGCTTATCTGCAGAATGAGGTTCTTCAGGCATTCGGTTCCGAGGCTGTCAGAATTGCAGCAAGCTTAAACGATTTGAAACGATTTGGCTTTGAAAAGGGCAGAATTGAACCGGCTATGGGGGATATTTCTGCACAATTTATTATTGGTGAAGCTATCAATCAGATTACCGAAGGAAGATCGAGCGTGAACGCTGCTGCGGACAACGCACAAGGGCAAATGCTGAAAATTGCTAAGAGAGCGCATTAAACGCCATTAAGTAAAGGAAGTGAGATTATGCAAAGCGATGCGTTGAACAAGGACTTTCCTAATGAAATGAGTCCTCCTAAGAAAAAGAGACCGAGCATGAAACAGAAAGAAGCTCGTTTGGGCTATTTGTTGATTGCACCGTCCCTGATTTTGATCACTTTGGTTATTCTATATCCGATCGTGTACAACGTTACATTAAGCTTTCAGAAAGTCGCTTTGAATCCCCGTCGTGAAAACCTGTTTATCGGCTTTGATAACTATGTGACGCTGTTGACCGATCCGTCGTTCTGGAATTCCATTTGGGTCACATTAATTTTCACCTTGGGTACCGTAATCGGTTCTACCGCTGTAGGTATTCTAGTGGCCTTGATGTTAAATCAAGCACTGAAAGGAAGACGAATTTTCAGATCCGTCATCCTTCTGCCCTATGTTGCGCCAATCATTTCATTGGTCTTTGTGTGGCAGTATATGTTTAATCCGGTATATGGAATGGTCAACTACTCGCTGGTCGAGCAGTTAGGAATTTTAGGCGCTAATGTAGACTGGCTGGATTCGCCTAAGGCTGCATTGGGTCTTGTCACTCTGTTCGATATATGGCACCTGTTCCCGTTTACGTTCATGATGGTTCTGGCCAAGCTGCAATCCATCGACAACTCGGTTTATGAAGCCGCCGAGATTGACGGAGCGAACGGCTGGAACAAGCTGAGATATGTGACGATCCCCGAGGTCACTTTCGTAGTGGGATCGCTTATGATCCTTAGATTTATATGGAACTTCTATAAATTTGACGATGTCTACCTGTTGACAAGGCAAGTGCCGGTAGTCGGGGTATACACTTACGAACTGGCATTTACAACCTTTAATCACGGTTTGGCGGCGGCGATTACAGTTACGCTGTTCGTACTGGTTATGGCATTTGTACTCTTTGCAGTGAAGAAGGTGTTGAAATGGTAACGAATAATAAAATCATCAATAGGATCATTCTTTACTGTCTGGTTTTATTAACAGTGGTCACAACCGTGTTTCCGTTTCTTGTGATGTTAAGTACAGCCTTAAAGCCTAATGAAGAAGCGTTGGAAGTGGTTCCGCATCTGATTCCCAAGACATTTACGCTCCAGCATTTTAAGGATGTATTAAATCCGGACATTTTCCCGTTCTGGAAGTACTTTATGAACAGCTTCCAGATTTCTTTCTTTACCGCTCTGGTATCGGTCATTATTGGTACGTTGGGCGCTTACAGCTTTGCACGTCTTGAATACAAAGGGCGCGGCCTTATTCAAAAAGGGGTACTTCTCATCTATATGTTCTCCGGTATTTTGCTGGTCGTTCCTTTATACAAAATGGTGACATTAGCAGGTCTTTATGACACCAAGTTATCTTTGATCATCACTTATCTGGTGCTTACGATGCCGGTAACATTATATATGCTTGGCAACTATTTCAGGACGATTCCCCAATCTTTGGAGGAAGCAGCCATCATTGACGGTTTAAGCCGCTTCCAAGTGATCTATAAAATTATCGTTCCGCTGTCCATTCCGGCTATTGCGTCGGTGTTCATCTACGTGTTCATGATTGCCTGGAATGACTATCTGTTTGCCTCAATCTTCATCGTAAGCGAGAAGAACATGACACTGCCTATCGGATTAAGCAGTTTGTTCCATACTAAACACTATGTATGGGGCCGTATGATGGCTGCATCCCTGTTATCGGCCATTCCTGTCATTGTCTTGTTCAGTCTCGTTGAAAAGTATTTCGCCGGAGGCCTTACCGAGGGCGGAGAAAAAGGGTGACAGTACCCATTACTACACTGGAGGGAAAACAATGAAACAATTAGTAGCTGTAGCGCCAAGAGAAGCCCAATTGCTGGAATATGAAGACAGAGCGATCCAACCCAATGAAGTCCGGGTGAAAGTGAAATATGCTTCGCCGAAACATGGTTCGGAGCTGGCCGATTTCAGGGGAGAAACACCGTTTTTGGAAGAACAGTATGACCCCGAGTGGCAAATGTTCCTGCCTAGAGACCCTTCGGAAGCTAAGGGGGTTAAATTCGGCGAATGGAATTTGGGCAATCAGTGGGTAGGCGAAATTATTGAAGTAGGATCAAGCGTAAAGGATTATGCCCTAGGGGATATGGTTTGCAGTTACGGAGGAATCCGGGAGACCCATATCGTGAACGCGGTGGATAATTTCCGGTTAAGAAAAGTGCCTGCGGGTATGTCCTGGAAGAATGCGGTGTGCTATGATCCGGCCCAGTTCGCTTTGAGCGGTGTGCGGGATGCCAATGTCCGCCCCGGCGATAGAGTCGCGGTCATTGGTTTAGGCGCCATCGGACAGATTGCAGCCCAAATGGCCAAGCGGGCCGGAGCAAGTTATGTAGCGGTTGCCGATCCGATCGCCATTCGCCGTGAGGTAGCCTTGCAAGCAGGAATCGATGCTGCCTTTGACTCGATGACACAGGATATAGGGTTAGAGCTTAAAAAAGCGACCAACAAAATGGGTGTTGATGTGATTATCGAAACCAGTGCCAATGTTCATGCATTGCAATCCGCACTGCGGGGCCTTGCTTATGGAGGAACAATCGCCTATGTGGGCTGGGCAAGAGAATTTAAAGGTGGACTGAATTTCGGAAGAGAAGCGCATTTCAATAATGCCAAAATTGTTTTCTCCCGTGCAGCCAGCGAACCTAATCCGGACTATCCGCGCTGGGACCGCAAACGGGTGGAAGAAGTCTGCTGGGAAATGCTTAGCAGCGGATGGATCGATTGCGAGCATATCGTGGCGCCGGTCGTTCCGTTTGAGGAGTCTGCGGAAGCTTACTGCGAATATGTGGATCAGCATCCCGAATCCAGTATTAAATTGGGCATTATTGTAGACGAACAATAAAACGAAAGAAGTGACTCCAGATGAAATTGGCCACTCAGGATAAACCGTTCTTTCCGGATCGGATCGCAGATAAGTTGAAACTAATTCAATCCATGGGCTTTGAAGCTTTTGAAATCGACGGAAAAATGCTCGTGGACCGGTTTGAAGAAGTCCAGGATGCTATGAAAACGACAGGTGTTCCTGTCGTCATGGCCTGCGGCGGCTATCGCGGATGGATCGGGCATTTTGAGGAAGATAAGAGATTGCAGGCTGTTGAGGATATTCAAGGCATTCTCGAACATATAGGGAAACTGGGAGGCAAAGGAATCGTAGTTCCGGCTGCTTGGGGCATGTTCTCCAAGCGTCTCCCGCCGATGGTGCCCCCTAGATCCGAAGAGGGGGACCGCCAAGCGCTGCTGGCCTCCCTTAGGGCATTGGATGAGACCGCCGGGCAAAGCGGTACGACTGTATATCTCGAACCTCTGAACCGGTATGAGGATCATATGCTGAACCATCTTTCCGATGCGGTCAGCATCATTCAGGAAGGGAATTTCAAGAACGTAAAGGTCATCGCCGATTTCTTTCATATGAATATTGAGGAACCCAAGATCGAGGAGAGCCTTCTCCTTCATAAAGAATACATTGGGCATGTACACTTGGCGGACAGCCACAGATATCAGCCCGGCGACGGGCATTTGGACTTCATTCCCGGATTCAAGGCTCTGAAGGAGATCGGATATTCAGGCTATATGGCTTTTGAATGCCGGGTATTGGGCGAAGACGAAGAAGCGGCTTACCGGAAATCGGTTCAATATATCCAATCCTGCATTCAGCAGTCGGCACTGTAATTATCCTCCTGAAGTCAATAGGCACGTAAGTAAAGGAGGGGAAACATGAAGAAGCTTAGGGTAGGGATTATAGGTACCGGCCAAGTTGCGCAAGTCGCCCATATCCCTGGTTATTTGAAGCGGAAGGACGAAGTGGAAATCGTCGCTGTCAGCAACAGAAGCAGGGACAAGGCGGAAGAGGTGGCTGCTCAATACGGTGTGCCGAACGTCTACGACAGCTACGAGGAGATGCTGAGGGAGTGCGAGTTAGACGCTGTCAGCGTCTGTACGCCAAATAAGTTTCACGCCGCTGCTGCTATAGCGGCCCTTCAAGCGGGATGCCACGTATTCTGTGAGAAACCGCCGGCGTTAACCGTTGAGGAAGCCGCGGAAATGGCAGCGGCGGCCCGCTCGGCAGGCAAGATTTTAACGTATAATTTGCACTTCCGGCAAAGCGCCGAGGTAAGGGCTCTAAAGAAGTTTGTAGACGGCGGAGAGCTGGGCGAGGTGTATCATGCCAAGGTTCAAGCCTTACGAAGAAGAGGGATCCCCGGCTGGGGGATTTTCACTAATAAAGAAATTCAGGGCGGCGGGCCGCTCATCGATATCGGAATCCATATGCTGGATTCGGCTCTGTATCTAATGGACTTCCCGGAACCGGCCAGTGTCTATGCCGTGACGCATCAGCGTTTGGGAAATAGGCCGGGGGTCGGGCTCATGGGCTCCTGGAATCCTGACCTGTTTACGGTAGAGGACCTTGCTGCAGGAATGATTCGATTCAAAAATGGGGCTTCGCTGGTATTGGAGTCTTCGTTTGCTTTAAACATGAAAGAAAGAACTGTAATGAATGTGCATTTATATGGCGAAGCAGGAGGGTTAACTCTCTTCCCGCCTACAATATATCAAGAGAAACACGGCTCCCTTATAGATACGGTTATCCCTTTTTTGGACGAGGAGGATAAGCAGGAGAAGAGCATCAGCCATTTTATCGATTGCTGTCTTCACGGGAACAAGCCCCTCATTACTGCGGAGCAGGGAATTATTTTGCAAAAAATAATTAATGGGCTTTATCGTTCGGCGGAAACCGGAGAATCAGTGACCCTATAGGGACGGTGCATGACAAAGGAGTAAACACATGCTGCAATATGATTATGGGAGCGGAGAAGAACGCGGATGGATTCTGTCGGAAAGCAATTTTGATTCCGGCATGCTGGGAAAAGGCGAATCCATTATGGCATTGGGCAACGGGTACATGGGCATCCGTTCCGCTTATGAAGAGTCCTATCTTCAACAGAAACGAAATACGTTTATAGCCGGAACCTTCAATAAATTCGACGGCCACGAACCGACAGAGCTGCCGAATGTTCCGGATGTAGCGGAAATGAAAATCGTGCTGAATAAAGAGCATTTCTCCCTTGAAAAAGGTGTGATAGAAACTTATCGGAGAAACTTGCATTTGGATACGGGAGAACTTGTGCGGACGGTTGTTTGGCAAAGTCCTTTGGGGAACCGTTACCGTCTCCAATTCCGAAGATTCGTTTCGCTGGAAAATAAACATTTGACGGGAACGGAAGTCGAGATCACCTCTTTAACGGGTTCCTGCACAATTGAAATCACTTCGGGGATCAACGGCCAATTAACGAATACGGGGGCGCAGCATTTCCGTGAGGGTGAAAAACGCATCTATAACCGCCAGGTTCTGGAGATGCTTCAAACGACAACGGAATCGAACATAGACTTCCTGGTTTATTCGGCCCATCATTGGAGAATCGACGGAGAGGAAATTCTCGTTGAACCGGCCGCCACCATGAGCCGCAGAAGGATCGATGCTTCTTACTCGTACACTGCGGCTGAAGGCCAAACGGTCAGCGTGGAGAAGCTGTCGATGTATTACACCAGCAGAGATCTGCAGACGCAGGACATGGCGACGGCCGAACTCCGCCAGTATGCCTTGGAAACCTCGACAGCCGAGTTTGCCAAAGGCTATCATGCGTTATTCTCGGAAAGCCGAAACCGTTGGAAGCAGTATTGGGAAGATGTGGATATTCAATTGGACAGCCCGAATGTCTTTGATCAGCTGTCCATCCGCTTCGCCCAATACCACCTGCTGATCATGACGCCGGCGCATGATACCCGGTTCGGTATCGGTGCGAAGGGGTTAACCGGAGAGGGGTACAAGGGACATTCCTTTTGGGACTCCGAGATCTTTATTTTGCCTTACTTCCTCTACAACTACCCTGATCTTGCCAGAGGCCTGCTGGAATACCGTTACCACACGCTGGACGGCGCACGCAAGAAAGCCAGAGAAAACGGTTATGAAGGCGCGATGTATCCTTGGGAATCCGGGTTTACGGGAGAAGAGGAGACGCCCGTTTGGGGTGCCGCCAATGTCGTTACCGGCACGGCGACCAAGATCTGGTCCGGATTTATTGAACAGCACATTACGGCGGATATCGCTTATGCGGTATGGCAGTATTTCACGGCAACGCGGGATGATGAATTCATGGACCGCTGCGGGAGCGAAATGCTGTTCGAGACTGCCGCTTTCTGGGCGAGCCGTGTAGAATGGGACGAGGCCAAAGACGCTTATGTCATCAAAAACGTCATAGGTCCGGATGAATACAAAGAGCATGTGGATAACAATGCTTTTACGAACTATATGGCGCAATGGAATATCGCAACCGCTGCGGCTCATTACCTGGATATCCGGGAAAACCGGCCGGACGTCTATGAGCGTCTCAATACGGCGCTGCTTCTGGATGAGCGCTATCCGAAATGGCTCGAATTGGCCGACCGCCTCTATTTGCCGGCACCGCGGGAAGAAGACGGCGTTGTTCCGCAGGACGATACGTATTTATCTAAGCCTGTCATTGACATTACGAAATATAAACGGGCTTCCTCCGTACAGACGATTCTCCGCGATTATAGCAGGGATCAGGTCATCGGGATGCAGATTTCGAAACAGGCTGATTTGGTTATGCTCATGTACTTGATGAATGACCGGTTTAATGAAGAAGTTCAAGAGTCCAACTGGAAGTATTACGAGTCCAAGACAATCCATGATTCATCCTTAAGTATGGCTGTACACAGCATTACAGCGAACCGTTTCGGCGATCGGGAAGCTGCTTACGAGTGCTTCGCGGAAGCTGCGGCTATTGATCTGGGACCTAATATGAAGTCCTCTGACGAGGGAATTCATGCCGCTTCCTTAGGCGGAATATGGAAGTCCATCGTATTCGGTTTCGGAGGCGTGCATATGAAAGATGGGGAACTGCACCTGAATCCCCGGCTTCCTGAATCCTGGACCCGTTTAACCTTCCCTTTGATGTGGAGGGGGAAACGGTTGACCGTTACAGTAACCCCAGGAGAACTGGAAGTGCGGAGCGACTCCGCGGGTGAATTTACAATCCTATCCGGCAATAAAACGTACGCCGTTAACGGGAGTTTAAAGATAAAGCTTTAAGCTATGAAAGCGAGGCGGAAATCCATGAATTTTTTGCTGGCTCCCGATTCCTTTAAAGAATGTATGAGCGCCTGGCAGGCCGCGTTAATCATGCGCGAGGCTATTGAACGTGTGGACCCCGCAGCGAATACGGAACTCGCGCCCGTTGGAGACGGCGGTGAAGGGACGATGGACGTGCTCGTTCGTGCAACCGGAGGGGCATTTTACGAGAAAGAAGTCACAGGACCTTTAGGGCAACCGGTCAAAGCCAGATATGCCGTGCTGGGAGACGGGAAAACAGCCGCCGTGGAAATGGCGGAGGCAAGCGGTCTTCACCTGGTGCCCCCTGACTTGCGGAACCCGATGTTGACCACTAGCTTCGGTACAGGTGAGCTGATGAAAGCCGCACTGGATCATGGAATTCAGCATCTCCTGGTCATGCTGGGCGGCAGCGCCACAAACGATGGGGGAGCGGGGATGCTGCAGGCACTTGGCGCTGAAGTTTTGGACAGCCGAATGAGCCCCGTCGGATTCGGCGGCGGATCTTTGAAGGATACGGCCATTGTTCGGTTAGCCGGCCTGGATCCCCGGCTTAAAGAGATTACTCTTGATGTAGCCTGTGATGTCACGAATCCCTTATCCGGGGAAAAGGGAGCAAGCCATGTATTCGGTCCGCAGAAGGGGGCTACTCCCGACATGGTGCTGAAGCTGGATGCCTATCTGAAGAACTTTGGGGAAAAATTGGAGCAGGAGAGCGGAATGGGCCTTCAGCATGTGCCTGGCGCAGGGGCTGCAGGAGGACTTGGCGCAGCTCTATTGGCCTGCGGCGGCGTATTGAAGTCAGGCATTGATCTCGTATTGGATCTACTTTCGTTCGATGAGAAATTGGAGCGGGCCGATTATGTTCTTACCGGAGAAGGCAAGATCGACAGCCAGACCCCCGAGGGGAAAGTTATTGCGGGAATTGTCCGCAGGGCACATAGCAGGAACGTGCCTGTTCTTGTTTTCGCCGGGACGGTCCGTCCAGGCTATGAAGAGCTGTACGCTAGAGGCTTGCTTTCCGTCCAAAGTATTATGACCGGACCCGGAACGTTGAAGGAAGCATTGGAGCAAGGACCGCAGAATCTCCAGTTCACCGTAGAAAACACCGTTCGTCTGATTACAGGCGGGCGTACTGACAAGGTATAAAATTAAAGCTATTATTTATGGAGGTCTACATGCAATCAAATCCCAATTTCGTAAATTCAGCCCATCAGGCAAGCTTGCTGGATAAACTCCAGCTGCTGTACGGGGATCGGGGAGAGGAAGTTCTTCAAAGTGTTACGGCTTTAGTCGGAAAGTATGCCGATCCGGACCGGCAAGGCAAACCATGGATCACCGAAAGTGATGTTATGCTTATCACATACGGAGATTCTATTCAGGAGAAAGGGGTTAAGCCGCTTCGTACCCTTCACGATTTTTTAGGGAAGTATGCTAAGGACACACTTAGTGCGGTTCATCTGCTTCCGTTTTTCCCCTACACTTCGGATGACGGTTTCTCCGTAGTCGATTACCGTGAAATCGATCCAGCCCTGGGGGATTGGCAGGATGTGAAGTCTATGTCCGAAGACTTTGATTTAATGTTCGACGCCGTAATCAACCATATCTCCAAGAGCAGCGAATGGTTTCAAGGTTATTTGAAGGGGGATGCCAAGTACCGGAATTATTTTACCGAGGCTGATCCGTCGGAAGATTACAGCATGGTGACGCGTCCGAGAGCATTGCCGCTATTGACAGCATTCGATACGTCCCGCGGGGTCAAACATATTTGGACAACGTTCAGCGAAGATCAAATTGATTTGAACTTCAAAAACCCGGACGTATTGCTGGAAATACTGGACATCTTGATCAATTACTCACTCAACGGAGCAAGGTTTATCCGGTTGGATGCGATCGGATTCATGTGGAAAGAGCTGGGGACCACATGCATGCATCTTCCGCAAACGCATGCCTTGATTAAACTGATAAGAGAAGTTCTTGAACTTGCGGCGCCGGGCACGATCCTGATCACCGAAACGAATGTTCCGCACGAGCATAACATCAGCTATTTCGGCAACGGTCACGACGAAGCGCAGATGGTTTACCAATTCCCGCTGCCTCCATTGACGCTGTATTCTTTCTATGCGAAGAACGCGAGAAAATTGATGGAATGGGCCGACATTCTGGAACCTACAACGGAACATACCAGCTTCTTCAATTTCCTTGCCTCGCATGACGGTATCGGAATGAGGCCGACGGAAGGAATCTTGACGGCAGAGGAAAAGCAGAGCATGGTAGACCGTGTCCTGGCGCATGGCGGGCGTGTTTCTTACAGGGACAACGGCGATGGGACCAGGAGTCCTTATGAACTAAATATTAATTACCAGGACGCTTTAACGCATCCTGAGGATTCCGACGAACGCCGCGTCCAAAGATTTCTGGCCGCACATGCCATTCTTCTGTCTTTGGCGGGCGTTCCGGGAATCTACATTCACAGCTTAGTCGGTTCCCGCAATGATTACATGGGCGTGGAACAATCCGGAATTAACCGGCGGATCAATCGGGAAAAGTTGGATAAAGAGACGCTTTACCATGAGCTGGAACATAATAATAATCGCAAAGAAGTGTTCAACGGCCTGAGCCGTTTGACACGGATCAGAAGAGAGCAAAGTGCTTTCAGTCCTCAGGCCGGGCAGGAAGTTCAATTTCTTGACGACCGGATTTTCTCCATTCGCCGATTCAACACTGCAACCATGGAGGAAATTCTCGTGTTGGTTAACGTGTCTGATGAGAGGGTTACTTTACATTCACTAGAACAGGGAACGGACATAATTAGTAACCGTACTGTGGGCCGGACGCTGGTCATTGAACCATATGAGACTTATTGGATCCGTAAGGACCAAGGTTAACTGCCGGACTCGATCAAATATGATCGGGTCTTTTTTTTGTTCAGCCCTCAGCCTTGCTGAATGCATCCAAGAGGCTTGAACTTTTCCTTGGGAATGGTATGGTTAAATTGCATCGACTATAAATACCAGAGGGAGTGTGGATCATATATAGCTATGTACAATCCCATCCTGGCTACTAAATTTTATATTCCCGCGTTTCGGCCGAAAGCGGTTCTCCGCCGGCGGCTGACCGAAAGATTGAGCTTGGGCCTTCACCGTAAATTGACACTGATCTCCGCACCCGCGGGTTACGGCAAAACTACTTTACTTTGTGAATGGCTCGCTGACTGCAGGCGGTCTGCCGCATGGCTGTCCCTGGAAAAAGACGACAACGAGCTTACACGCTTTCTAGTATGCATGATCTCCTCTCTACAGAGACTTGAGGAAAAGATAGGAGAAGGTGTGCTTGTCGTGCTTCAATCTCCCCAACCGCCGCCGATGGAGTCACTGCTGACAGCTCTTCTTCATGAAATCGCGGCAATGAAAGCTCCTTTTCTACTCATTCTTGAAGATTATCACATGGTGAAATCAAAGCTGATTGACGATGCCGTGTGCTTTCTTCTTGACCATCTTCCGGCGCAAATGCACATTGTAATAGCGACCCGCGAGTCTCCTAGTTTTCCACTGGCCCGTTTGCGGGCTATGGATCAAATTACCGAATTGCGGTCCAAGGACTTAAGATTTACACTTTCTGAGGCCGAAACATATTTCAACCATGTGATGAGCCTGAACCTGTCGCCCGATCATATAGCCGTGCTGGAATCCCGCACCGAAGGTTGGATTGCGGGTCTGCACTTGGCTGCGCTATCCATTAAGGGAGATCATGGCGCTGAACGATTGATTCAATCCTTCAACGGCAACCATCATTTTGTGCTGGATTATCTACTAGAAGAAGTTCTGCAGCGGCAACCGGTAGCCGTACAGACCTTTTTGCTGAGGACATCGATCCTCGACCGCCTTTGCGGATCCCTCTGCGATGCCGTTATGCTCGATCCCTCAGTGTCCGGAAGGGAAGTTTTACTCGATCTTGACCGCATGAATTTGTTTGTCGTTCCCTTGGATCATGAACGATGCTGGTACCGTTATCACCATTTGTTTGCCGATCTGCTCCGCAAACGGCTGCAGGACAGTCTGGATGTGAGCCGGATGACAACATTACATCAACGCGCAAGCGTTTGGTATGAAGAGAATGGGTTTGACATTGAAGCGTTTCATCATGCCGTGAAATCCAGAGACACCGATCGCGCCGCACGCCTGCTTGAAGGCGAAGGGATGCCGATTCATTTGCGCGGGGCTGCAGGCGTTTCGCTAAACTGGCTGGAGTCGCTGCCTGCCGAGGAACTTGATGCCAGACCAGCGTTATGGGTAATGTACGGTTCGGCTCTGTTGCTTGCGGGAAAGCCAACGGGGGTAGAGCACAAGCTGCTATCGGCGGAGGTGTCCCTTAAAGGTATGGAGCAGGACGTCCGCATTAGAGACCTTATCGGACTGATTGCGGCTACTCGGGCTGCATTGGCTTCTTTACTGATGGCAGGTCACCCTGATCACACGAATCGAAATTTGCAGGAAGCCGAAGCGGTCATGCAACAAACAGGCCCGGATGACAAGACAGATCAACTTATCGGCGTAATCGCTCACCCTAGTGTTGATCAGATGAGCGGAAACTCCGGGATCAACATCGTTATCGCGGAGTCGCGTCGTGCGTTGGAGTTGCTGCGTCCGGAAAATCTCCCTGTTCGGACGGCAACCGCTTGGATGCTGGGTGTCGCCTGTCAGCGGCTTGGAGATCATGCCGGGGCTCGTGATGCCTATAACCAAGCCATACTGTACAGCCATCTGATGGGTCATCAACTGATGGCTGTCATGGCCCTAATCGGGATAGGTCAAATACTGGAATCGGAACATCGGCCGGCTGAGGCGGCAGAAAGTTACCAAGAAGCTTTACGTCTTGGCGGCGACCTGCCGCTTCCCGCTCTTCACGAAGCGCAATTGGGGCTGGATCGTGTACAAATGGTCTTGGAAAAGGGAAAGAAGGGAAATCTGATTGAACCGCTGAGCCAACGCGAAATCGAAGTGCTCGAACTCATTGCCAAGGGGCTTTCGAACCGAGAAATCGGCGAGAAACTTTTCCTGGCCTTGGACACGGTCAAAGGGCACAATCGCAGAATTTTTGAAAAACTGCAAGTGCAAAGACGCACAGAAGCCATCGCCCGTGCTATCGAATTAAACTTGTTCTCAAAACATCCGTAAACCACACTAAAGTGTCTACAGGCTCCAATCCTCTTCAAGCTATACTGCTAATAAAAATAGCCAAGAGGAGATCCATATGAATAAAATGGCAAGAGTGGCAGGAGCCTTGTTTCTGGTATCGACGGGTGCATTTATGACAGGAAACGGGATTCTGGGTCCTATCCTGGATCGCGCAGATATTCTCACCGGCGTATATTCAGAGCGAACGAACGTTATTGCGGGAGTTTTTTTAGAGTTAATAAACGCCTTAGCGGTTTTGGGGATTGCCATGCTTCTGTATCCCATTTTGAAAAAACATAACGAAACGTTAGCGTGGGGATATGCCGCTTCCCGGATCATGGAGTCCGGGCTGCTCATCCTAAGTTTAACCAGTCCGTTATTACTTATTGCACTGAGCAATGATTATATTGCCGCAGGCGCTTCAGGGGGTTCCTATTTCCAAACGATAGCAAATGTAATGGCAGAAGCTCGTGGTAAGCTCTTTGAAATGGCTATGATCGTGCTTAGTTTGGGCAGCCTGTTGTTTTGCTATCTCCTCTATAAATCGAGGCTGGTGCCTCAATTTATGTCCGTCATCGGTTTCCTCGGGTATGCGGCATTATTTACAAGCAGCTGCCTGGCGATTGCCGGCCGAGATATGGGGCCCGTCCTCTATATTCCAGGAGCTGTATTTGAAATCATTCTTCCCATCTGGCTGATAGTAAAGGGAATTAATCTGCGTGAAGTGGAGTAGGTGTTCCGGAATCCAAATTATAGTAAAACGGTATTGAGAAAGTTTAATTTTTCGATTATGATTGTTCAATATAATAATTGATTGTATCAATATATTCGAAGGAGAGGGTATTGTGCTCGCAGGAAAAAGAAAAAAAGGCACGAACCTCGAAGACGTCCAGGAAATGAACCGCTCGCTCGTGATCCGGTTAATGCGCAAAAGGTCAGTATGCTCCAGAGCCGAACTCACACAGGCATCCGGCTTGAATCAGTCTACGATTACGAATATTGTTAACGAGCTTATCAGTTGGGGAGTTATCGTGGAGACGGGCGTCATAGAAGGCAAGAAAGGGCGCCGTTCCATCGGAATCAAACTGAACGGGGACTCGGTGAAGGTCATCGGGATCCGTCTCACCCGCAAATCCATTTCTGTCACCCTGTACGACCTCGAGGGAACGGAACATAACAAGAAGAAGATTCCGATTAATACCGGTGACGGTTCAGATATTGCATTGAACAAAATGAAGTACCTCGTTGCGGAATTGATAAACGGTAATCCCACAGGATCCGTGGTTGCCATCGGCTTGGCCGCACCTGGTCCGCTGTTCCGAAATGAAGGCCGTATTGCGCTCATGACGTTCTTTCCCGGATGGGACAAAATCAACATCCAGGAGGAGCTCATGCAGGAGTTCGGTCTCCCTGTTTATATCGAACATGATGCGAATGCCGGGGCGCTTGCTCATTGGTGGTTTGGCCAACCTCACTTGGATCATGGTGTCATGATCTATGTAGCGGCAGGTCAGGGGGTTGGCGCCGGCATTGTTGTGGACGGAACGATATTTCGGGGTTCACTCGGTATGGCGGGGGAAATCGGGCATATGAGCATCGATTACAACGGCCCTCTATGCGAATGCGGCCATCGGGGATGCCTCGAATTGTACTGTTCCACTTCCACCCTTCTGAACGGGCTGGGTAAAGAACATACATCCCTCCAGTCGGTTTGGAAGTCTATGGAAGAAGGCGACCCGGCTACGGTCGAGGCGGTTCGCCAAGCAGCCTGGTTCCTTGGCTTCGGGATTGTAAATCTCATTAATACATTTAATCCCAGCCGTATCGTAATTGGCGACGAGTTGTCGTCGGCCGGAACACTGTTGAAAGACACTGTGAGCGAATTGATTGAGAGACAGGTGCTTCCTGACATTTCGAAGAAGATGACACTGGAATTAGCTGAAGGGGAACAAGACCTGATTTTATTAGGTTCCGCTATTTTGGCGATCGATCATATTCTGGAACATCCGTCCAAATTCTTGCTGCCCGCAGGAATGTAAACCGTATAGAGAACATAAAGATAAATCACTTCATTTTTTTTGATTAATTACTTGATCAAATCAATAAATGCAATTATGATTATAATACATTGAATGAATTAAAAATGGCAGAATGAAGGAACAGGAACAGGAGGAAATTCATGTCATCGTTATTGGTGGGCATAGACATCGGTACCTCAAGTGTGAAATCGCTCATCATGAATTCCTCAGGCCAAATCATGGGGCTTGCTCAACAAGAGTATGATATCCAAATTCCGAAAGCGGGGTATGCGGAACAGGATCCGGCTGTATGGTGGAGGCTTACCTGTGATACCTTAAAGCAGGCGATGAGGCAGGCAGGGGCGAAGGACGCTGATATTTCAGGAATCGGATTCTCCGGACAAATGCACGGACTTGTCGCTGTCGACGAATCAGGTCAGGTCCTGCGGCCCGCCATCATATGGTGCGATCAACGCACGATCCCGCAAAAAGAAGCATTGGAATCAGCTTTATCCGTCGAGCAGCTCGGCGCTTTGATTCAAAACCCGGTTGCAACCGGGTTTCAACTTTTATCCCTTCTTTGGATCAAGGAACATGAACCTCTTATTTATCGCAACATCCGCAAGGTGATGTCACCCAAAGATTATGTGCGGTATCGAATGACAGGTGAAATCGCTTCAGAAATGACCGATGCCTCAGGCACTGCGGCGTTTAGTCCCGCTTCTCGCGAATGGTCCCGGCGGCTGTTGGAAGCTGTCGATGTGGACCCGGAATTGTTTCCGGCAGTACAAGAGCCATGGAAGCATAGCGGTACTGTGACAAGGCAGGCAGCCGAAGAATCCGGTCTTGCAAAGGGAACCCCCGTCGTTTACGGCGGAGCCGATCAGCCTATGCAGGCAATTGGAAACGGTATCATTCATCCGGGAACAATATCGTGTACCATCGGTACAGGCGGTCAGTTGTTCGCTCCCATCGACGCTCCTGTGTATGACCCCCTTCTACGATCCCACAGCTATGTCCATGCTTTTCCCTGCCGTTGGTATTTGCTTGGTGCAACGATGAGTGCCGGCTTATCGTTAAAATGGCTCGCTAATCAAATTCTTGGCGAAACCGATTACCGTCTGCTGGACGAAAAAGCCAGTACCATCCCGGCAGGCAGCGAGAAATTGTTGTTCTTGCCTTATTTGACTGGCGATCGGACACCTCATATGGATCCTTATGCCAAAGGAATCTTCTTCGGGCTGACGCTTAAGCACTCAGGGGCGCACATGGTGCGTGCCGTTATGGAGGGAGTTGCCTTTTCCCTGCGTGATAGTCTGGAGATCTTTCATTCGCTGGGTGTGGATGCCAAAAAAATCATTGTGTCGGGCGGCGGAGCGAAGAGCGCACTATGGAGCCAGATGCTGGCGGATATACTGGAGCAGGACGTATACGCAAGCCGCATGACAGAACAAGCGTGCGTCGGTGCGGCCCTGATTGCCGGAGTAGGCGTCGGGCAGTTCGACAGCATAGAACAGGGGATAGCGCAAGTTGTGCAAATCCATGAGGAACCGATTCGTCCGCAGGGCCGGAATCGCGATGTATACCGGCAGCAATATGAAGTATACCGCGCTCTATATGACGCTAATCAAAGATTATTCCTCGAACTGGAGTCTCCAGACAATAAGAACGAAGGGGTGATTCAATGATGAATAGAACGGTCAAAACTCCAACACGGCTCGCTCGGAAGCAACTCTCGAGCGAAGCAGGATTAACAAATGTGCAAGCGTTTACAATTTCTATTCTCATCCCTAAAGAAGTTAGCGGGAATGTATTGGAAGTGATCGAAGAAAGTGGCCAGCAACTGATCCGTATCACTAAAGGCATGCCGGATTCTGTGAACGGTGCAGGAGATATGACGCTTGAAATAGGGACGGACGCCCGTACGGAGCCGCTTACGCTGACAGCGCCTTATTGCCTGGTCGGTGAAGGGCCGCATTTCATACTTGCCCGCTACGCAGGTTATAGGGTTGATCTTTTTGTCGATGGCGTGCTCATGGATGAAGAATGGCCCTATGGAACCCTTCCTATCGATCGGTCGGAAATCATCCTTCATCCCGGCGTGGAACAGGCGATGGCATGGAACTATGCCGTCGATCAGGAGGACCTCGCTTCATTGGCTGGACTTCAGGAGTCCGTTCGATCTCTGGAGAATACCCGGCTTGGACCGGAAAAGTCCCTTATGCAATACTGGCGGCCCTGCGGGCACAATACCGGTGTCGGCGACTGCATGCCGTTCTTTGACGGCCATGAGTTTCATATCTACTACTTATTTGACCGGAGAGGGCATCGCAGTAAATGGGGCATTGGCGCACACCAATGGGCTCATATATCGACCAGGGATTTTCAGCACTGGAGCCACCACCCCATGGCCATCGCTATAACCGAAGAATGGGAAGGATCGATCTGTACTGGTTCGGTAATTCACGATTTTGGCCGGTATTATGCTTTCTATGCCGTGCGTGCAGTAGACGGCTCTCCAGCAAGACTCACATACGCAATTAGCACCGACGGCATTCGATTTGATAAGCAGGAAACGGAGATTAAGCTATCTGACCGATACTCGCTGTCATCCGTGCGCGACCCCCACGTATTCAAAGATGACAACGATCAATATCACATGATCATTACAACAAGTATTTTACAAGACGGACGAAGAGACGGATGCCTGGCGCATCTTGTTTCGAATGACCTCCGGAGCTGGAGTGAGCAGGATCCTTTCCTTATTCCCGGCTATCACGACGAACCGGAGTGTGCGGATTATTTTGAATGGAACGGATGGTATTACCTGCTCTTCAGCAATGACGGATTGGCCCGTTACCGCATGTCGCGAACACCGTTCGGCCCATGGATTCGGCCGGCTATGGACACGATGGATTGCGTTCAGCTTCGCGTTCCGAAGACAGCAAATTATGGAAATAACAGGCGTATCGCGGCGGGCTTCCTTTCTGAGCCCCATAGGTATGCAGGTGAACTTGTCATCCGCGAGCTGGTGCAGCACGAAAACGGCATGCTCGGGTTAAAGTGGCCGGAGGAGTTGTCCGTGTTCAAGAGTGCAGGCAGCCTGCAGGAACACTTGAGCAGCAAAGATCCGATCCGTCTCAGCAACATGGAGGGCTTTGCCTCCCTGGTATTGACTCAAGTAGAAGGGGAGTATGCGATTACGTTCGAAGCAGAGGCGGATTATCCAGCCATGTATTTCGGTTTCTCGCTCTCCGATTCCGATCGCTTCGAGCGGGGGAGCGACATCCGCTTTGAGCCCTCGGCCGCTAAGCTTGGCATCCACGGGATCGGCGCCTCAAGTTTACGGGAGGATGAAGCATCCTCCATCTATCATGTGGCGGGACTGGATGGGGCCGTACGCGTGGAAGCAATAATTAAACGAGGGATCATTGATCTGTGCGTGGGAGGACAACGAACGCTGATCAGCCGCCTGCATGGCGATGAATCGCATATCAGACTGTTTGCGCAATTTGGCTCAGTGACGTTCCGCAATATTAAGATTTATAGTTTAAAGGCCGGTACGAAGGAGGTGGGATGATGAGCGTGAAACCGACGGTACAGCGTGCTACTCGGGAGTTGCCTCAGAGGAGAGCGCGACCTGCCATAAACGTCAAATCACTTCACCGCTTAAGTAGCAGCTGGCAGCTTTATGTGCTGTTGTTGCCGGCGCTGTTGTACCTGATCCTTTTCCAGTATGTGCCCATGTACGGAGTCACGATTGCATTCAAGGATTTCAGTCCTATGAAAGGCATCTTCGGCAGCGAATGGACGGGGTTGACAAATTTCCGGACATTCTTTACTTCTTATGTGTTCGATTCCGTATTGGTCAATACGGTTAAACTTAGCTTTTTCTCCCTTCTCATCGGTTTTCCGATTCCGATATTATTCGCACTCCTGCTCAACCAGATAAGGCATCAATTGGCTAAACGCTTTATACAAACAGTGACATACGCGCCCTATTTTATCTCAACCGTTGTCCTGGTTTCGATGCTGAATGTCTTTCTGGCCCCCACAACCGGTTTCATTAATCATATGATCGAAGGCATTGGCGGAAGCGCTGTCAATTTTATGGCAAGGGCCGAGTGGTTCCGGACGGTGTACATCTCCTCGACGATCTGGCAAACGATGGGCTTCAGCGCGATTATCTATTTGGCCTCACTGAGCGGCGTCAACCCGGAGCTGCACGAGGTGGCCACCGTCGACGGCGCTTCGAAACTTCAGCGCATTTGGCATATCGATCTTCCTTCCATTGCCCCTACCATTATCATCATGTTCATTCTTGGCATAGGGAACATCATGTCGGTCGGATGGGAAAAGGCGTTTCTGATGCAGCAGGGGATGAATCTGTCTGCATCCGAAATTATCTCTACTTACGTTTACAAGGTCGGCCTCCTGAATGCTCAATACAGCTTAGCGACCGCAATCGGTTTATTCAACTCGGTGATCAATTTTACTTTGCTCATCGCTGCTAATTACTGTGCCAAAAAACTGTCCGGCTACAGCTTGTGGTAAAGGAGGAGCGGTCATGAACCGGCTGACGATAGGCGACAGAATGTTCACATTAGGAAACTATTTCATCATGGGCTTGATTACAATCGCTATTTTGTATCCGCTTTATTTTGTAGTTGTTGCTTCTTTTTCCGATCCTACTATGGTGAACAGCGGCAAAACCGTATTGTTACCGACCTCGCTCTACCTCGACGGGTACCGGAAAATCTTTGAATACGAGCCGCTATGGGCCGGATATGGGAATTCGATACTCTACACGGTCACGGGGACGCTGGTGAATCTGATTGTAACAATCCCGGCTGCTTATGCCCTATCGAGAAAAGACCTGAAAGGCAGAACAACCCTCATGCTGCTTTTTACATTTACGATGTTTTTCAGCGGCGGACTGATTCCCACTTACCTGCTCGTTTCAAAGCTCGGCCTGCTCGACACGATGTGGGCTTTTATTCTCCCTACTGCCGCATCCGTATGGAACCTCATTATTACGCGGACCTTCTTCCAAACGGCACTGCCAGACGAATTGCTGGATGCCGCTCATATCGACGGGTGCTCCGACTTCCGATTCTTCTTTTCCATCGCGCTGCCGCTGTCTAAGGTTATCATCGCCGTTATGGCTCTGTTCTATGGCATTATGCACTGGAACATGTTCTTCGAACCGCTGATTTATCTGACTAGCGATGATAAAATGCCGCTGCAGGTTATCCTGCGCAACCTGCTGATTTCCAATCAGGTTACCAGCCAGATGGTGACCGACGCAATGTCTCTTGCCGCCAAGCAGCGGATTGCCGAGCAGATGAAGTACGGCATTATCGTCGCTTCCTGTTTGCCGCTGCTGATTGCCTATCCATTTTTGCAGAGATATTTTACCCAAGGTGTGATGATCGGCTCGATCAAAGGGTAATCGGAGCACTCTATAAGGGAGGTGAGCCCCAACATAGTTGCTGTAAAGAGGTGCGAAGTTATAGTACACGATTGGCAAGGGGTCAAACGTTTGATTAATCGTTAAAGGGGCGAATAACGGTGTTGAAAAAATCAACCGCAATCCTTATGTCCGCATTATTATTGGCGACTCTGCTCGCTGGGTGCACAGGAAATTCGAACAAAGTCGCAAATGAGGACAAAGGAGGCAATAGCTCCGAGGCTCAAACCGCAGGTGAGGACAAAGCTTCTTCGGGACCGATCAAAATCGCCCGATCCAAAAACCCCCAAAACCTGCCGGCTAAGGAGATGTTCTGGTATAAGGAATATACGAAAGTGTCCGGGATCGAAGTGGATTGGGAAGAGATCCCCCAAGAATCGGCAGCTGAAAAAGTGAATCTGATGCTCTCGACGGGAGATTTGCCGGACGCGTACATCCAGACGATAAATCCCGCTATGCTTATGAATTATATCGATCAGGATATTTTTCTCCCTCTGGACGATTACATCAAGGATATGCCTAATTTCAGCAAAGTTCTCGAGCAGCGGCCGGATTACCGTAAACTCATAACTGCGCCGGATGGCCACATCTATGGACTTCCGTACGTCGAGGAAATGTTTGGTCTTGTGGCCAACCACGGCATTTTGCACATCTATAAGCCATGGCTAGATGAGCTTGGACTTCCGATTCCAACTACAATCGATGAATATCGCGAGGATTTGAAAAAATTCGTCGCCAATGATATGAACAAGAATGGCCAAAAGGATGAGATCGGTCTAGCGCTGGCCAACAAGGAAGCGAAGTCGGGAATCGGCACTTGGGCCAGAAACGCTAATGATTTCGGTCACTTCTTCGGACTATGGGGCCAGGCGGACCGCAACGACAGCATGAGTGTAGGCCAGGACGGCAAAGTGTTCAGCACGGCGACCACGGATGCTTATAAAGAAGGCATTCAATACCTGCACGAGATGTATAAAGAGGGCTTGATCGACCCGGAATTCACCGTTACCGATAGTGCCAAAATGCAGGCGAAAATGCGTGGACCGGAAGTCATCGTCGGCTCGCTTATGACGTTCTCGATCAGTGACGTTGTGGACAAAACGAGAGCAAAGGATTATGTAGCGGTGCCTTACCTGAAGGGGCCGAAGGGCGAATTCGGGACGCGTGAAAATTTTGCGGAAATGCATAACCCGACAGCGCTCGTTATTACGAAGAAAGCAAAAGATCCGAAAACCGTGCTCAGATGGGCGGACGGCCTGTACGACCCGTCTTGGTCCGTTCAGACGAACTGGGGCGCACTTGGTTATCAATACAAGAAGAACGAGCAGGGCGTCATGGTATTCGACGACCTGAAGGACGGTCTTGAGACGTACAACGATATGCGAAGCCGCAATACGATCGGCGGCAACTCGCCGGTAGCGGTGCTGTCCGATTACTATGATAAGGTGGTCGAATATCCTCAGGACGCACAGCGCCTTCTGGACGATATGAGAGCGATTGGTTTTATTGACAAGCATCTGAAGGATCCTTACATTCCCCACATCATGTTCTACGAACCCAAAGTTGCAGAGAAAATGGCGCTGCTGTCACCGCAAATCTACGGTTTGATCGACAATACCCGCAGAAAATGGATTACGGACGGCGGAGTGGAGCAAGAATGGGATAGCTACATCAAGGAGCTAGACAAAGCCGGATGGAATGAGTTCCTCGACTATGTGCAGGAGGCGTACGACCGTTTTAACAGCGACAAATAAAGGGCAGCGTAAGCAGCAAAGAACCGGGCCATCTCCCTACCAGCGGAGACTTCCCGGTTCTTTTACAATACAATATACACTGATTTCTTACATTTCTATGCAAGAAGCTGCTTGCCCGACAACAGGATCGATTGTTCCACAAGTACGTTCATCGCATCTACGCAATAACGTCTGATATTCTGCTTTACTTCAATAACAGATAATTCCGTACAACCGATAATGACACAGTTGCAGTGCAGCTCCTTTATAAAACTAGTAATAATTTCCTCTAGCATAGCAGGATTTACAGGCGTGCTGTTTTTGATTCCATCATAAATGAGGCTCATGACCCTTTGTTGGATAGCCGGTCCGGGCTCAATCAGGTTTAGTCCATATTGCAGTGCAGCTTCCCGGTATATGCCGCTGTTGATCGTCCCCGTTGTGGCCAGAATACCGACCCGGCTGCCGCGCCCAAAGAAACGGCCGGTATACTGCAAAGTCTCTTTCACCATATGAATAATGGGAATCTCCGTCATAGACTGCATCTGGTCGTAAAAATAGTGCGAAGTGTTGCAGGGGATCGCGATGGTAGAAACCCCCGCTTGTTCCAGCAGACGAAAATCTTTGTTAATTTCTTTGAGAAAAAGTTCCCCCGTGTTATTTTGAATCGCTTCGGTGCGATCCGGCAACGTGGCGTGATTCACGATGATCATATCCAGATGGCCCTGGTCCGAGGAAGCCTTAGTCCGTTCCACCACCCGGTTAAAGAATACGGAAGTAGCTTTCGGTCCCATGCCTCCGATGACGCCTAAGCTTGTCTTCATATGCAGCACCATCTCTCTTGAATGTGTTAAACTCCCGATGATAAACCGACGCCGCCCTTAAAGAAGTCCTGTACAATTTGAGCTTCGTCAAAAGGAATTTCCCGGGAGCCGATGATTTGCGAAGTCTCATGGCCTTTACCGGCAATGAGAATAATATCTCCGGGACCGCTTAGTTTGAGTGCCAGTTCAATAGCTTCTTTCCGGTCCATCCGTGTATAATAGTTCCCTTCAGCTTTGCTTATGGCGTTTGAAATCTCTTCGATAATGACCTCAGGATTCTGTTCTTTGGGATTGTCCGAAGTGACGATGGAAAGATCCGCCAGTTTAGCCGCTACTCTTGCCATGGCCGACCTCTTCCTTTTTCCGGTTTCCCCGTCTGCGGCATAAACGCCGAATACCAGGAGGATCCGCCCTTTTGCAAAAGGACGAAGCGTTAAAAGAGCCTTCTCCAGCCCGTCTTCCGTGTGTGCAAAATCCACAATTACTTTCCTGTCCTCGTCCTGATGAATTACTTCGAAGCGTCCTTTTATAGAAGTAACGGCCGAAATGCCTTCCTTAATATCGTGCAAACTGAGATGATCTGCATAAGCGCAGGATATAGCGGCAAGTGTATTGTATACATAAATAGTTCCCGGTAAATTTACCTTAATATCAATCCGGCCTGAGGGCGTGTTTAGGGTATAAAGGGAATGGTCCGCAAAATATTGGATATCCGAGGCATAAATGTCCGCGTCGTGATCAATTCCGTAGGTAATAAACTCTGTGGAATAACCGCTGCACATTGAAATCAGGCGGCGTCCATAGGGATCGTCCGCATTGATAATATTATGTTTACTTGTCATTCGGAACAGCTGCGCTTTGGCTTGGAAATACTGTTCCATATCGTGATGAAGCTCCAGATGGTCCGGAGATAAATTCGTGAATATGCCTGTATTGAACCTGCTGTAGGCAACACGCTGCAAGTTCAGGGCATGAGAAGAAACTTCCATGGCACAATGGTCGATGTTTGCGGCTACCATATCGGCGAAAGTCTGCTGCAAGTACAGTGATTCCGGCGTCGTGTTATTTTGAGCAGATAACGTATCTCCGATCATGGTTCCTATCGTGCTGATGACCCCGATGTTCTGACCGGCCTGTTCATAGATGGATTTAATAAAATAAGCAGTCGAAGTTTTGCCGTTGGTGCCCGTAATGCCAATCAAATTCAGCCTTTCCGTCGGGCGGCCGTAGAAACGGTCCGAAAGCAGGGCCAAGGCCCTGCGGGCATCCTTTACTTGAATAATCGTTACTGAGGAACTTACCTCTACGTCTTTCTCTACGATAATAGTAGAAGCTCCCTTGCTTATAGCCTGATCTATATAAAGATGCCCGTCCGAAGCGAACCCGCTGATAGCTACAAACAAGGTGTTCGGGGTTTGCACTTCTCTGGAGTCAAAGGCAATCGCGCTGACATTGCGGTAAATGGGTCCTTGCAGTTTTACATAATCCAGTTCGTGAATTAATGAACTTAATAACACAGTAGAATCACCCTTTCATCTTGGATTGGTTTGGGTCAGTTTTTGCCGGCCGGAATTTTCTGAGCACTTTTCCTCCGAGCAGAGCGGCATAAGAGAAAGCAGGCATAGGGTCAGACCAATCCCAGATGGCATAGGCTTTTGGCTTAAATAAAGAGGCGATCACCTGAGTATAAGTCAGCTGTTTGGTCCGGATATAGTCACGTACAGCCAGCATGTCCTCGAAAAAATACCAGAACACCCGGTTTGTATTTTCGGTTACGGCTTTGGGAGGTACGGGAGCTTGCCCTGTCAATTCCCTGTAAGTAATGTATGGAATGTTGATACCTGATTTATAGAGCAGCTGATTGAGGTTTGTGATTCGTACATTGACTTCTATAAGGTAGTATGCACCGGTTTGCGCATCCTTCTTAAATTCAATTTCAGCAAAACCCTTGTAACCGACTGCCTCCAGGAAGGGTGCGCCGATATCGTACAGTTCCTGCACATACTTCTGCCCGGTATAGACGGAAGCACCGAAATTGATTGGATACTGGCGGTATTTTTGGCAGGTGACCCAGTGGGTTGCCTTTGCGTTCTGATCCAGGTATACATCGAAAGTATGCATATGATCGTCGAACCCAGGGATGATACGCTGAATGATAACTTCCAGATTCGCTTTCCGCGCCCGTTCCAAGGCTTGTACCAATTCCTGCTGATTGTTGACTTGAAACAGCTTCTTCCTGAATACAGCTACAAAGGCTGGCGAATCTGTCGGTTTCACAATGCATGGATATTTAATGATCTCATCTACTTTTTCAAATAGATGTTCATCCTCAGGCCTGACGGTTTCCGGGACACGAATTCCATGCGAGACTGCAAGCTCGTGAAGCTTTTCTTTGTTCATAAGCCGGGTATATAAGCCTGGTTCGGTTTGAGGTATCAGATAATGCTTTCTTAGTTCTGTTAAGTTTTGATCTATAAGCTCCACAAAGGAATCATGGCATGGGATGAGTACAGGCGGTAAGGCCTGCCTGCGGGCATATTGGATTAAGTACTCTATAAACTGTTCCTTCTGTTCCTTGTAATGCGGAGCGATAAGCCGTTCCGAACAATATTTGGAGCGTGCCCCATAAGCATCGTTGGTATAGTCCACCGCGACCGTATGAATGCCATGCTTTCCCAAACAACGGATTACGCTAAGACCGATATAATAGTTGCAACCAAGAATCACTGCTTTGTTCAATGCATTCCCTCCTTGTATCTAGCGTTAAACTTAGCTCTCAAATGTTTCGCGGCCATGTCCAAATGTTTCAGAATTGTATCCGGAAAGTAAAAAATGCAGATGCAATTGATCAAATTGGAAGGAAATGCGAAAATATAGGATAAGCTTGTTATTATGTGAAAAATATAACAAAGGGGCTCCTCATGATCCGTTACACGAATCTGCCGCTGTCGGAAATGGATGATATGCTGCTGGGAACACAACTGCAATGTGTTTATATGCATCTCGCTGAACAGAAGGACCGCTGGGAATGCGAATTGCATGACCATGAGGAGCTTGAATTGGGCTATATCTTTAAGGGAACAGGCAGGTACCATATCGACGGCACGGATTATGAAGCACAGGCCGGGGATTTGTTTGTGATTCCGCCGCGGGTTCCGCATTACGAAGTGCATGATCCAGGCACGCCTTTTGAATTGCTGTTTTTGATGGTGAAGCATCATGGAGACGCAGCAAAAGAATTGGACCAGTGGATCCGGCAAAGGCAAGGGCGGCATTGGTTGAGTCCTGCCGAACGGGTTCGATCGTCCTTTCTGGAAGTCTACGGCGAAATCATGCAGCAGCGGCCGGGTTACTTGTCTGTTATCGATGCAAAGTTAACAACGGTTTATGCGGCTCTGGCCCGCTACTCCGCAGAAGCGGACCCGACGCCTAAATGCGCGTCTTCTACATGGTTCAATGCAGAACGGAACGAACAGGTATTGGGGCAAATCGAGCCATATATTAGACAGTATAAGGGCGGATGGCCGAGTGTCGAGGAAATGGCACAGCACTTTTTCTATCATCCCAAGTATTTATCCCAGCTGTATAAATCAGAAAAAGGGGAATCGCTTTCCGGGCTGCTCGCCCGCATCCGCAAGGAACGGGTTACGGAGCTGCTGACAGGGAGCGCAGAACCTATGGAGGAAGTAGCCGCAACAGGGGGCTTTGCCAATATCCAAGGGCTGTACAGGTGGTTTAAAAAGGAAACCGGAATGACCCCGCTGCAATATCGAAACCTTCATCTGACTGCAGAGGCGAATGCAGTACCGTTTGAATTATAGGTTGACCATGGCCGGTGTCCAGCTATACTCATTATAGAAAAGAAAAGAAGAAATTTCATGAGGTGAAAAATGGCAACAATAATGGATGTTGCTAGACTTGCAGGTGTCTCAAGAACGACCGTTTCCAGAGTTTTGAATAACAGCCCCCGTGTAGACAAGGAAACACTTCGAAAGGTACGCTCTGCAATCCAAGAGCTGAATTATGAACCTAGTGACATGGCTCGTAATCTGCGCAAACAAAAAACCGGGTTGATAGCGGTTTTGGTTCCGGATATATCCAACCCGTTTTTCTCAGGTTTACTGGAGGGAATGGAGAATGTGGCCTTGGAAGCGGGTTATAAAATCATTTTATGCATCACGGGGGGTAACCCCGAGCGTGAAATGCAATATATCCGCATGATCGAAAATAAACAAGTGGATGGCATAATCCTTACGGCGTTAAGAAACCCTGTGGACTTCATTACACCCTATTTAAGATATGGACCTATTGTATTTGCTAATGAGTATTTAGACGGCGATCCGATTCCGTCAGTAGCGATCGATAATACCGCCGCTGCACAGATGGTAACACAACATTTGATTGATTCGGGACACCGTAGAATAGCGTTTATTAATGGTCCGGAACATATTATTATTTGCCGTGATCGAAAACTGGGATATCTTAAGGCTCTTCAGGACAATGGTCTGGCTGTTGATCAACACATCATCATGGATGGCGAATATAAGATGGACACGGCTGCTTCCTGTGCTCAGCAGTTAGTAACAAGATCATCTCGTCCAACGGCCATACTTGCAGCAAATGATACGATGGCGGTCGGTGTAGTGAAAGCGCTCCAGTGTAATGGATTTCAAATTCCTGAAGATGTGGCAGTTGCGGGATTCGACAACAATCCTTTTTCGACTGTGATTGAGCCAAATGTAACTACAGTGGAACAACCAATATATACTATGGGTGCGGAAACGGTTCATTTATTGTTAACATGCTTTACCACTGAGATTCAAAAGATAGAACCGCGGCGAAGGATTTTGGAAACTCGTTTACTTGTAAGACGCTCAAGCACCCGGTAGGGTGTTTTTTCATATATAGTTCTTGAAAAATGGATTTCTTCTGCCTATAATAGGTTGCGTGGAATCGATTCCACAAAATCCAACTTCGAAAGGAAGTATGAGGCATGCATTATCGGAAGCTCGGTAAAACAGGCATAGAAATTTCTGAAATTGGATTCGGAGCTTGGGCAATTGGCGGTGATGCCTGGGGACCGGTTGAAGACACCCAATCTATCGAAGCGATGAATAAAGCGCTGGAGCTTGGAGTGAACTTCATTGACACGGCGGATGTGTATGGAAGCGGTCACAGTGAAACACTGGTTGCCAAGGTGATAAAGGGCAGACGTGATCAGGTGGTCGTTTCTACCAAAGGGGGGTTAATGGGACATCACCGCGACCCTAAAGGAGAGCCCGTTTATGATACTCCTGAAAAGATCATTGAAGCATGCGAAGCGAGTTTGCGACGCCTTGGCACGGACTACGTCGATATATACTTCTGTCATTTATGGTGGGATAAACACGAGGAAACGGAAGCATTCATGCGGGCCTTTGAAATCCTGAAAAGGGACGGCAAAGTAAAGAGCGTGGGAGTTTCTACTGAGAATTTGGATTACATAAAACATTTCAACCGTGAAGGCGGGCTTGATGCGGTTCAGCTGGATTACAGCATACTAAATCGTACGACTGAGAAAGAGGTGCTGCCGTATCTGCAGGAACACGGTATCGGCGCAGTTGTCAGAGGACCGCTTAAAATGGGCATTTTAACAGGGAAATTTTCCAAAGATACGGTGTTTCCGGAGGGTGATATCCGCCGCAATTGGACAAAAGAGCCATGGTTTCAAGACAGCCTGGATAAAGTGGATCGTCTCTCCGCTCTGGAGAATGAACAACGCACGTTAAGTCAAGCAGCACTGCGTTACGTGCTTAATCATCCGGCGGTATCCGCGGCGATTCCGGGAGCCAAAACGCCATCGCAAGCAGAGTTGAACGCAGCGGCATCCGTAAGACCGCTATTGTCGAAGGAAGATCTGCAGTTCATTGATGAAACAGCGCCATAAGCTTATGGGTGCCTTCGGAAATTCCTGTAATGTAGCTGTGAAACAGTAAGAAAAAGCCCTGGCAATGGCCAAGGCTTTTTGCTTACTATTTCACGGAATGAAACGCAGTCTGTCCATGTATTGAGGCAGCAAAAAAGGATTCCTGCAATGGATAGTTAATATATGTGTAAGGGCGCAGCCTCCCTTTTTCAAATACCTGTAGAAATGATAAATATCACTGTAAACCGGCTAATCTCCGATTAGATGAATTCCACTATAATATCAAATGAAAGCGCTTAATTTAAAGCTTGTCATTTTGAAAATTATGAAAATCGATCGGAGGAAATGGATATGCCCAGACAGCTTGTTGCATCAGCCCCGCGAAGAGCGGATATAGCGGAGTACGACTTGCCGGAAATGATGCCTAACGAGGTTCGTGTAAAAATCCAATACGCATCGCCTAAACACGGCTCGGAACTGGCGGCTTTTCGAAATGAAAGCCCTCACTTGGCGGATTATTACGATGAGGATTGGCACACCTTCCTGCCGAGAGAGCTGAAGGAGAAGGAAGAGCACGGGAATTTCGGCAAATGGAACCTTGGCAATCAATGGGTGGGTATCATCACCGAAGCCGGAGAAGAAGTGAAAGATTATGCCGTAGGTGACCGGGTTTGCGGTTACGGTGGGATTCGCGAGTTCCATGCGGTGAATGCGATAGACAATTTCTACTTGTTAAAGATGCCGGAGAGCATGTCTTGGCAGAACGCGCTTTGCTTCGATCCGGCACAGTTTGCGCTCGGGGCAATCCGGGATGCGAACGTTCGTGCCGGCGACCGGGTTGCGGTGTTCGGGCTAGGAGCGATCGGCCAAATTGCCGCGCAGATGGCCCGATTAGCCGGAGCTGGCTATGTGGCTGTGATTGATCCGATCGAAGATAGAAGAACGGCCGCCATTGAAGCAGGCGCCGACGAAGGCTTTGATCCGGTGAACGAGGACGTTGGCTTCAAATTGAAGAATGCAACCGGGAGAATGGGAGTAGATGTCATTATTGAGACAAGCGCAAGCGAACAGGCACTCCAGGCGTCCTTACGCGGACTTGCCTACGGCGGTACGATCGCTTACGTCGGTTGGGCCCGCGCCTTCAAAGGGGGACTCGACCTCGGCCGGGAAGCCCATTTTAACAACGCGAAAATTGTTTTCTCCCGGGCGTGCAGCGAGCCGAATCCGGATTATCCGCGCTGGAGCTGGCGCCGGATTGAGGAGACGTGCTGGAGCATGCTGGAGAAGGGGCAGATCCGCTGCGATCATGTCATTCATCCGCTGGTACCGTTCGAGCAATGTGCCGAGGGATACGAAACCTTCGTCGACCGGGAACCGGCCAAGAGCATAAAACTAGGCGTAGCTTTTTAAATAAGTAAAGCGACTGCGGGGGATATCAGTGGATGAACAATTAGATTTTCTATTAAAAAGCGCTGAGCTCAACGTAGTTGAATTTAATACCGACCGACGCAAGGAAATGAAGACATTCGGAAGGACTCTTCCTTATTGTATCATGTCCTATCACAAAGAAGGAAACGCCAAGCTGCGGGTCGGCAGCGAGACGTTCTCTATCGAACCAGGCACTGTGGTATACATACCGGCCCATTTGGAGCACGACCATTATAAGGATTCGCAGGAAGAGACTGTTTTCTTATGGTGGCATTTCACCTATGAGATCGCGGGCGTGATGGATGTAATGAAGATGTTCCAAATCCCCTTTACGTTTAAGCTGCTGGACCGGGAACATTTTGAACAAGTATTCCTGCAATTCAAGCAGTCGACCTCCACAAGCGGATTTTTACCGAGGTCCGTGTTGAAAAAAGCAAAGGCGCTTGAGCTGCTCTACATTTTGCTGGACAACGCATTATCCCAGAAACAGGAAGATCCGGATCATCTTTCGTCGAAGACGTTCGTCGGCATTCTTGCCCGCATGATCCAGCAGCCTGAAAATCCGCTGTCGCTGCAAGACTTGGCGGAAAGCATGCACATGCACCCCACTTATATTTGCAACCGGTTTAAAGAGCTGTTCGGGAAATCCCCGATGCAAATGCAAAGAGAGATGCGGATCCAACGTGCGAAAGCGCTGCTGCAATCAGGTGTCTTGTCGGTGACGGAAATATCGAATGCGCTCGGATTCAGCGAAATTCAGAACTTTTCCAGGCTGTTCAAGTCGTATGTAGGGGTGTCCCCTAAGCAATACCGCGATTTACAAAAGAAATGGAGGGATAACGGGTGAAGCTTGCTACGCAGGATAGAGCTTTTTTCGGCAATACCTTTGAAGAAAAATTAAGTAAAATCCGGTCACTAGGTTTTGACGGGATGGAAATCGACGGCAAACGTTTAATAGAACGGTTTGATGAAATTCGCAGCGCCGTCAGAGCTACGGGTACGGGGATCAGTTCAATCTGCGGCGGTTACCGGGGATGGATCGGCGCTTTCAATGCGGAGGACCGGAAGCATGCTGTTGAGGATATTGGTGAGATTCTCAAATATACGGCGGAGATCGGCGCGGCAGGGGTCGTTGCGCCTGCGGCGTTCGGCATATTCTCCCGGAAGCTGCCGCCGTTTCAACCTCCGAGAGCAGAGGAAAAAGAGAGAGCCGTTCTGCTGGAAACGCTGGACCAAATCGACCGGCTGGCGAAGCAGGCTGGCAGCACCCTCTTATTGGAGCCGCTGAACCGCTATGAGGACCATATGATCAACCGCCTTTCCGATGCGGCGGGTCTCATCCGCGAGGGGAACTTCACGTCCGTCAAAGTGATGGCCGACTTCTTCCATATGAATATAGAGGAGCATGATCTCGCTGCCAGTATTCGAGAAACGGGCGGGCTTATCGCTCATGTCCATCTTGCAGACAGCAACCGGTTGCTGCCGGGACTAGGGCATACCGATTTCCGATCCGGCTTTCAAGCGTTAAAGGATATCGGTTTCAAAGGGTATATGGCCATTGAATGCGAGCTTCAAGATCAACCGGAGGAAGCCTACATCGAGTCCGTGCAATTCTTAAACGAACGCATGAATCGTTAATAAAGGGGGATTACCGAGATGCTTAGTCTTGTAAAGGGGAGCCGATTGGCCATAGCGGTTCTGTTGTCGCTCTGCTTGACGGTTACGGCTTGCTCCAATCCTGAAACTGCTTCGGACGGAAAAGAAGGGACCATTACATTAACGGTTCCGGATGCGAAAATCTGGGGCGAGGAAAGCTCCGCCCTGCAAGTAATGTACGATCTGTTCGAAGCGGAAAATCCGGGTATCAAGGTAAAGCAAACTTCCGTAGAAGATTATGCTCCGGCACTGGCCGCAGGAAAAGCGCCGGACTTAATGCTGATGGACCCGTTCGTGGCCAAAGAAAGCTATAAGCAAAACTATGTCGAACCGCTCGATACGTATTACGATCAGTACGGGTGGGGGGACGGCATGTACAAATGGGCCAAGAACGCCTACTCGATGGATGGAAAGACGATTGGAATCCCTTGGAATTATGAAGGGCTGCTCCTCGTATACAACGAGACTTTGTTTAAAGAGAACGGATGGAATGTTCCAAAGAACTATAAAGAGCTTGTGGCATTAACGGAGCAAATGAAGCAAAAAGACTTGATCCCTATGTCATGGGGGACCTCCGACTGTCCGGGGTGCGACGACTGGTGGGTTACAAGCATCGTAAACAGCGTGCTTGGACCGGCGGGAACGAAGGAATTGTTCTCCGGAGACAAGAAGTGGACTGACCCTGCCATTGTTGAAGCAATGCAGCGATTTACGGACTTCTGGAAGGCGGGAAATTTGTCGGACAAAAAGTCGCACTCGATCTCGCAAGAAGACAGCATGCAGCTGTTTGCAACCGGCCGGGCGGCGATGAGACTGGACGGCACGTGGAGCTTGGCATCCGGTATCGAAACGGATTTCGAGGTCGGCTTCGCCCCGTTCCCGAGCTGGAAGGAAGACGGGGAGCCGGTCATTCCTCTCGGGGTCGGGGGAGGACTAGTCATGAACGCCAAATCCAAGCACAAGGATGAGGTCGCCAAATTGCTTACCTACTTCTTCCATCCCGACGTGATGAAATCCATGGCTGAACACGGAATACCGGAGCCCAAAGAAACGGACTTCAGCTCATTGGATTTGAAACCGGGCATCGCCAAGGTGCTTGAATTGATCAATGCCGCGGCGAAAGACGGGAAAACCGGCTACGTCGCATGGTCTTACGGTTCGCCTAGTGTGGTGAGCGTATTGGAGTCCGATGTCGCCAGTATGTACCTTGATAAGATGTCCGTCGAAAAATGGCTTGGGGAGCTGCAAAAGAAGAAAGAGAAGGATCAGAGCGAAAATAATCTCTTCAGTCTTTCCAACTATTAATAAGAAGCAACCATGTAAATTCCGAAGAGCCTATTGGCTCTTCGGCTTTTTACAAAGCTCTCCTGAGATACAGCAGACCATTCGAAAGCGAGGGTGAAATCTTTGAGCAGAAAGGTAACCGGCACGATTGCTTCGAACGGCTGGTGGTACATCTTTCCCGGCCTGTTGTTTCACGTTATCGCCGTGACGATTCCGGCAGTCATGTCTTTATATTTGCCGTTCACCGACTGGAACGGGCTAAACGTTCCGAAGTTTATTGGACTTGCAAATTTTATGGAAGCAGTTCAGGACCGCATCGTCGGCATGGCGCTGATCAACAACCTGAAGTGGATGTTGTTCTGCATTACGATTCCTTTCCTTTTTGCATTCGGTATTGCCCACCTGTTAACGAAAGTAAAGAAAGGGCAGGTCACCTATCAGGCCGTCTTTTTTTCCACCTCCATCATTACGGTCACCGTTGCCGGCCAAATCTGGTTTTGGCTGTACAATCCATTTAGCGGAATTAACTTTTATATGGAAAAAGCAGGCCTTGATTTTCTGGCCTGGCCAGGGTTGACTATTCCTTCCTTCGCCCTCGTTTCCATTCTGATCGCCGATATGTGGAAGGGATTCGGCGGAAACGTGATTTGGCTGCTTGCCGCAATGACACAGTTGGATAAATCGCTGGAGGAATCCGCCAAGCTGGATGGAGCGGGACGGTGGCAAATAATGTGGAACATTATTCTCCCGCAGCTTCGGCCAACGATCGTCATTTTATCGTTCTTAACGGTCATCGGCTCGTTCAGCGCTTTCGATATGGTATACGTTATGACGGGCGGAGGGCCCGCGCATTCCACTGAAACTCTTTCTACCTATTACTATTCATTAAGCACCGCCGGACGGAGGGCAGGGTACGCTTCCGCCATCGCCTTGTTCCAGATGGTGATCTCCTTCCTGTTGATCATTGTTTATGTGGTGCTAAGAAAGAAGAAAGGGTGGGATGTGTAATGCGACTCCGGTTCAATTGGCGCCATATCCCCTTGCTTGCCGTTGCGGTATTTGCTTTGTTTCCTTTGCTGCTGCTGTTTATGAACTCTTTTAAAGCAAAGTCCGACATTATTAAAAATCCGTTAGGCATCCCGAAGCATTGGACGCTTGAAAACTATTTCAATGCCTGGGAACAGGGGAATTACAGCGTGGCATATGTTAACACCATTGTCATTACCGGTTTCACGGTACTGCTGGTTTGCGCGCTGTCTGCTTTAGCCGCCTACGGTCTCACACATCTTAGGACACGCGGTTCGGCGGCGTTTATCGCGTATCTGTTTATTTCCATGAGCATGCCGATCGGTTTTATTCCTATCTTCTTCATGATGGTTCGCCTTAATTTGATCAACACATGGTGGGGAGTAATCATTCCTTATGTCGGCGGAGGTTTTGCTTTTAACGTATTTTTAATGAGGGCCTTTATGCTGGGCATTCAGAAAGAACTGCTGGAATCCGCCAGAGTCGACGGCTGCGGCAGCTTTCGCGCCTTTATCGGCATTGTAGTGCCGCTTTGCAAACCGGTCTTTACGGTGGCTGCGATTTTTTCGGCTTTGGGGACGTGGAACGAAATCTTTTTGTCGAACGCCATTTTGCAGGTGGAAGAGGTTCGCACCGTATCGGTGTCGTATTTAAATTTTACCAGCAAATACGGTACGAATTGGGGGCTAATGGCCGCCGGCGGCGTGATTACGGTCATCCCGATGGTCATCTTGTTTCTGATCATGACGCGGAAGTTCGTAACGGGGATGCAGGAAGGCAGTGTCAAATTTTAAACGAGAGGCGGTACTATGATGAAATCTACGTATTTAGGGGCCCGATTCACAGGGAATAAGATCATTGCCATGAATGAGATGCCGATCCCTGTGCCCGGGCCGGGGCAATTGCTCATCAAAGTGAAAGCGAATGCACTTTGCGGGTCGGAACGCGGTCAATATATGTACGGCTCTGCGGTCACGCCAGGGCATGAAGCGGCCGGCATCGTAGCTGATGCGGGAGCGGGAACGGCCGTGAAACCGGGAACGCCTGGCGTCGTCTATTTGATGGATTTCTGCGGCAGCTGCCGAAGCTGCAAATTGGGCTTTACAAACCAATGTCTTAATAAAAGAGGAGATATGGGGTTTAACCGCAACGGGGGGTACGGGCAGTATATGCTCGTGAGCGAGAACATTTTTTATACGGTTGATGAGGGCCTGGATTTAACGGAAGCGACGCTTCTGCTCGATATTATGGGCACGGGAGGCCATGCGCTGGAGAGGGGGCTGCTGGTCCATCCCGATATCCAAAGTGTTGCGATTGCGGGAGCTGGACCGATAGGTCTTGGAGTGCTTGTCATGGCTAAGCTGTTATTGGGCGAAAAAGTGCCGGTTGTCATTTCCGATACAGTTCCTTATCGGCTGGAGCTTGCGCGGAAGCTTGGCGGAATCCCAATCGATGCTCTAAAGGAAACATTAAAAGATGGACTGGAAAAGATCGGTCTGGCGGGAGCCGATCTGGCTGCGGATACGAGCGGGAAAACCATTGCACGTAAAAGCTGTCTTGAGGCGCTGGATAAAAGGGGAGTGCTCGTTTGCGTCGGTCATGGAGAAGGGTTGGGGATCGATGTTTCGAAGGAGCTCATCGAGCCTGAACGAAGCGTTCTTGGAAGCGAGTATTTCCGATACGGCGAACTAAACCGCAATATGAGACTGCTGCTTCAGAACCGCGAATACATCACCCGGATCATTACTCATCGGTTTCCTTTGGAGAATATCCAGGAAGCGTTCGAATTGTTCTTCGCCGGCAGCACGGGCAAAGTGGTGATCGAACAATGAGCGGCGAAAAGGTGAAGGTGGCCATCATCGGTGCCGGAGGGTGGGGGGCGCAGCACGCACGTATAGCTGCCGGCCGCCCGGACGTAGACTTGTGTGCGATTACCGGCCGTACGCCGGCGAAAACCCGTGAAAGAGCGGAGCAGTACGGTACCAGATTTTATACGGAAGTAAAAGAAATGTTGAGAAACGAAAAGCCTGATTTAGTACATATTTGTCTGCCGAACCAACAGCATTATGAGACGACGCTGGAGGTCATTCGCCACGGGGTTCCCCTGTTTGTCGAGAAGCCTCTGGTGTTTGAATTGCAACAAGGGCAGCATTTGCTTGAGGAGGCTGAGCGGCGAAATCTGTTCTTTGCCATCAACTTTAATCACAGATACGCTAAACCGGTTCAACTTGCCCGGGAAGCGGCCGCCGCAGGGAAGTTAGGCGAAATTGTATTTGTTTCCTGGCGGTTCGGAGGCGAAGGAAGCAGCGATCATCCGCACGCTAACTTAATTGAGACGCAGTGCCACGGTTTTGACTTGCTGGAGCACCTATGCGGACCGATCCGGAGTGTTATGGCTGAGATGACAGACATGACCGGAAAGGGCTACAGCACTTTGGCCGTATCACTGCGTTTCGCGAACGGCGCCGTGGGCAGCTTACTGGGAACATACGATTCCTCTTACTCATACCCAGGAACACATTTCATGGAAATCAATGGCACTGCGGGGCGGGTAACCATAGAAGATACGGTCAAGAAATACACGTACCATCCGGCCGGCAGCGAAATAGGCGAGATATGGAAAGCAGGGTACTTTAACGATTGGGACCGCGAGTTTCACCGGACGTTCGATAGCTGCTACGGCGAACTTATTGAAGCGTTCAAGAAAGGAGAACCGCCGCCGATCCACGCTTCCTCCGGATTTCGGGCGCTGGAAATCGCACATGCGGTCATTGCCTCCTTTCATTCGGGAAGCCGTGTCTTCGTATAGTGTACCACTGCGGGTGACTATAGCTCCGTAAATCATGAAAGGCAGCCATCATCATGTTCGGCTGCCTTTACCATGTATTGTAAGCTGTTCAAAAACATCGACTTGCTTCCGGATTTAAATGTTGTAACCCAGCCTGGCTGAGATTTCAGCGGAAGCTGCCCTTACCATTTCGCCTATTTCCGGAATACGGTCATCGGTCAAACGCCATTTTGGACAGGAGACGCTAAAGGATGCGATGGGCTCCTTCAGGTGATTTAATATAGGCGCAGCCACACAGCGAACTTCCGGTTCATGTTCGCAATTATCAATAGCATACCCTCTTATCCTGATCTTTTCCAAATCCTCAATCAATGCGCCTCTTGAAACCAGGGTATGAGGTGTATACGCAGTCAGGCCTTCAGCAATAACAGCATCGACCAGTGAGACCGGGGAATAGGCCAGTATGGCCTTTCCGACACCAGTACAATACATGGGATTACGCAACCCGATTTCCGAGTGCATACGGACGGTTTTGGAGGATTCTACTTTATCGATGTATACCACCCGTAATCCGTCTCTGATCACCAAATGAATCGTTTCGCCGACACGATCCGCAATTTTTCGCAGATAGGGAGCTACGGTGTCCCGAATGGACATCGGTTTAAGAGCAAGGGTTGAAAGACGCAAAGAATAGATACCGATCCGATATAGGCCTGACTTACTATCCTGTTCGACAAGACTGTACTGTTGGAAGGCAGCTAAGTGTTTACATACACTGCTCGGGCTCTCTCCGGAATTCAGCGAGATTTGGCTTACGGAGGCCCCTTCCGGATTGTCGTCACAAAGATCTGCCAAGGATTGAAGGACATGAAGCGCCTTAAGAACAGTGGAAGAAGCGACTTTATCAGCCGAAGGTTTGGGTTGGGCGTAACGGGGCATATCATTCACCTTCCTAAAAGAAACTTAATTTCTTATATTGCCATGTTAATCTGCATAACATTTGGATTTGGATGTAGAATTTCATGACATTCTACCATAATATTATCGCTGCTTATGGATACGGTCAATCGAAATTTAGGAAATTAAGTTTCAAATATAGAAATGAATTGGCTATTTCAAACTTTTTTAAGGTTGTTACAGTCAACTCAATAGACTTCTCGACTAAATTAGAAACAATATTTCTAGTATTACGTTACTCTCTAAAGGCTTTTTTAATGAATTCTGGATTCGTCAATTTAGTGATTTGGGTGGATTTACAATAATAATCGGCGGTTTTTGAGGTTTTATGACATAAAATAAAATGATTGACAACTAAAATGGAGGTGAATTAAACTGTAAAAAAATCAACATTTTAAGAAGTTCAATTTCTAATATAGAAATATGAAAGGCGGTTAAAGCATGATTATTTCTGATGTTGAAACTTTTATTGTGGGGAACCCTTGGAAAAACTGGGTTTTTGTAAGATTACATACCAAAGAGGGCGTCTATGGAATCGGTGAAGGAACGTTAAACGGATTTGCGAAGACTGTAGAGGCAGCTGTACATGAACTAAAGCATTTATATATAGGAATGAGCGTTTTTGACGTAGAAACGATTGCTTTGAAAATGACCCGGGATGTATATTCCGACGGCGGACAGATCCAGGGATCAGCTCTGGCTGCTATTGAAACCGCTTGCTGGGATATTATCGGGAAAGCAACCGGGCAGCCTTTATATAAACTTATCGGGGGCAAATGCCACGACAAACTGCGATGTTACGCAAACGGCTGGTACCGCGGGCCAAGAACCCCGGAGAACTTCTATGAGAAAGCGAAAATCGTCGTGGATAAGGGCTACACCGCATTGAAGTTTGATCCGTTCGGTAACGCTTGGCGTACAGTCGAGAGGAAAGATTTTAAACTAGGGTTGGAAATTATATCTGCGGTTCGTGATGCGGTCGGGCCGGATGTTGACATTTTGATCGAGGGACATAACCGATTCAGCGTACATACCGCGCTTCAGTTTGCAGAAGCCATGATGCCATATGAGCCGACATGGTTCGAAGCTCCGGTTCCGCCGCAGAATATCTCGTCGATGGTGGAAGTCGCTAAGAGAAGTCCCGTGCCCGTCGCTTGCGGGGAAGATTACTACTGCAGAGAGCAATTCGCAGAACTGCTTAAGCATGATGCCGTACATATCATTCAGCTCGAGCCGCAGTACTTGGGAATTTCGGCATCCAAGCAAATAGCCGGTATGGTTCACGCGCACAACGGCGTCATAGCGCCGCACAGCGCACAGGGGCCGATTTGCTCCGTAGTTTGCGCACACTTAAATATGGCGACTCCGAACTTTTATCTGCATGAAATTTTCGATGAATTTAACGAACCTTGGGAAGAAAATGTATTGCAGCCGCCTTTAAAGGTGAACCGCGGATATATACAGCCTCCTGATTTGCCTGGTTTGGGAGTTGATTTAAATTTAGAAGAAATAGCGAAGCATCCTTACCATCCAGGGCATTATCTTCCTTTATTCAAACAAGGCTGGGAGAAACGGCTGCGGTTGGATAACTAATTAGATGTGATTGAGGAGGTGTTCCATGAAAGCATTAGTTTATGAAGGACCGAAGGAATTGAACATACGCGAAGAAGCAAATCCCACACCTCAAAAGGATGAAGTTTTAGTCCGGGTTGCGCGCGCCGGGATTTGCGGATCGGAATTAAGTGGATATTTGGGTCACAATTCTTTGCGTAAACCTCCTCTTATAATGGGTCATGAATTTGCTGGAACAATTGAGCAGGTTGGTATGGAAGTGAAGAACTTCAAAATCGGCGATCGGGTTACAGCCAACCCGCTGATTACCTGCGGCCGCTGCCGGGACTGCATGACCGGAGCCTCACAGAGATGTGCCGAGCGCAAGCTGCTCGGCGCGCATCTGCCGGGAGCTTTTGCGGATTATGTGGTTGTTCCGGAAAGAAACCTCTATTTGCTTGATGATCATGTGACGTTTGAGGACGGAGCCTTCACGGAACCATTTGCCTGCGCGGTTCATATTTGCAGTCAGCTTGGGATACTTCCTAATGATCGTCTCCTTATCATGGGGGCAGGTCCGATCGGGCTTTTCACTCTTCAGGCCGCTCAGATCTTCGGACTGCAGGATATAACGGTCATCGATATCAATGAAGAGCGTCTGGAAATCGCTAAAGCGTTAAATGCCCGGGCGATGACCAGTTTGGATGCGGCTGGCAAGGAATCCGGATCATTTAGTGCAGCCGTCGATGCAGTGGGTATGCAGGTTACCCGGACGAACTGCGTAAATGCCGTGAATAGCGGAGGAACGATTGTATTTACAGGTTTGCATGAAGATAACAGCCAATTGCCAATCAATTATATGATACGGAATGAAATCAAAACCGTCGGGGCTTTCGCTTACAGTCCGGCAGATTTTGAAACCGCTTTAGCTTGGATAAGCAAAGGCAAAGTCCAGTTAAGCCCATGGACCCGTGTGGCTCCGCTCGAGGAAGGCCGTGCTTGCTTTGAAACATTGATATCCAATCCCGGAAAAACAGCGAAAATATTGCTGGCCGTAGACTGACCAATCCAGGCAAAAGAGAGGTAAGACATGAAACTATTACAATTTGTGCAAAAGCACGACCCCGTATCAAAGGCAAGAATCGGTGCTTATTTGGATAATGAAACCGTGTGTGAGTTGACAGAGGAGCACTCAATGATCGATTTGATTACACGGTTAGAGCGCTCGGAAGAAAAGAGAAGCAGATTGGAAGCGAACATTCAAGAGAAGAGAACAATACATAATTTATCGGATATTCAACTGCTGCCGCCCTTGATGAATCCTGAAAAGATTATATGTATCGGCTTAAATTATCACGATCATGTGAAAGAGTCGAATATGCAAGTGCCTAAGGTACCGGTGCTTTTTCCTAAATACAACAACTGCCTGATCGGGCATACGGATACGGTTATCATACCGAGCGATGTTAAACAATGCGACTATGAAGTGGAACTGGCATTTATCATTGGTAAAACAGCCAAATTTGTAAACGTGGAAGAAGCCATGGATTATGTATTTGGCTATACCATTCTGAATGATGTAAGCGCCCGGGATATTCAGCTTTCCGAGCCGCAGTGGACAAGGGGAAAGGCGATCGATACATTTGCTCCAACGGGTCCATGGATCGTTACCGCAGATGAAATACCGGATCCCCACAACCTGGATATTTCCCTTGTTTTAAACGGTAAAACGATGCAAAAATCTAATACCGGTGAACTTATCTTTAATATCCCCTACATCATCTCCTTCCTGTCGCAGACGATGACGCTTCAACCAGGCGATATGATTATCACCGGAACCCCGCCCGGAGTCGGTATGGGTCAAAAACCGCAGGTGTGGCTGAAAGAGGGAGATGTTACGGAAGCTCATATCAGCGGAATCGGCGTATTAACCAATCACTATGTTTCCGAAAACAGATCACGTTAGGAAATGAGGGATCTTAAACATGACAAGCCTGGATTTATTTAAAATGGACGGCCGCGTGGCATTGATAACGGGAGGAACAGGCGGATTGGGCATGGTGATGGCTAAGTCTTTGGCGGAAGCCGGGGCTAAGGTCGTCATAACGAGCCGAAATCAAGAAAAGGCCGTTGCAGCAGCAGAAACGATTAGCCAAACCATAGGTTCGGATGCCCTGGGATTGGCGGCGGAGGTTACTGACGCAGAACAGGTCGAGGCTATGGTCCGTTCTACGGTTGAGGCTTTTGGGCGTGTCGATGTCTTGATCAATAACGCAGGAATCAATATACGTAAACCGATTGAGGAATATGACGAAGACAGCTGGGACCTGGTTCAAAATACGAATCTGAAAGCGCCGTTTCTCTGTTCACGGGCTGTAGCTAAGCTAATGAAAGAGCAGCGGTACGGAAGAATCATTAATATCTCTTCCATGTTAGGCGCAGTCGCATTGCCCGAAAGAAGCGCTTATTGTTCCAGCAAAGGCGGAGTAATTCAATTAACGAAAGTGCTGGCGCTTGAATTCGCCAAGCACAATGTTACGGTAAATGCTCTATGTCCGGGGCCGATCGCCACAGAGTTAAATACCGTTGTTATGAACAACCCTGAAGCAAACCGATTCTTTATCGATAACATTGCGATGGGCCGATGGGGGAGTCCGGAAGAAATTTCCGGCGCCATCCTGTTCTTAGCTTCAGACGCATCCAGCTTTATGACAGGTTCGACGCTGACCGTCGATGGAGGTTGGACTGCAAAATAAGTGCGAAAGGTAAAGGTGATCAAGAATGCGGGTTGGTCTTTCTGCTTTTGGCACCACATTTATGATGGGTCTTCATCCCCAGTCTAGCCGTCCCCCGATAACACCTGATCAATTCATAGATTATGCGGTGGAAGCGGGGCTAAGCGGAGTGGAAATGCCTCTTTCCCTTCTAAAAGGGGCTGATGTACCGGGAATTGCCAGACGTGCCCGCGAACAAAATTTATTCATCACCCTTGCAGCGGACGGCTATGACCCGAATCATCTTTCGGAAGTGTTTGACGTCGCCGTCAGTCTTGGCGCCGGCACAGTCCGTACGGTTGTCGGCGGTGCAAAATTCGGCGGTGACCGGCGGGAAATGGAAGGGAAATGGGATTCGTTCCTTCAGGCGGTTTTGACAGGGCTGGAAACAGCGGTAAGGATTGCGGAGAATAAAGGGATTACGCTTGCTTTGGAAAACCACCAGGATGTTGCCTCCGAGGAATTGATCTGGTTATGCGAAAAGATTGGATCGTCTCATTTCGGCATTACTTTGGATACCGGAAACCCCTTAGCCACAGCAGAGGAACCGGTGGATTTTGCAAAAAGGATCGCATCCTATGTGAAACATGTCCACTTGAAGGATTACTGGGTGTATTTGACGGAGGAAGGGTATAAGCTAGTCCGGTGTCCCATCGGCCAGGGTGTCGTTGATTTTCCTGCCTTGCTGCCGATTTTCAGCAGCCTTTCTTCCGAACTTACCATGTCGATAGAGATCGGTGCGCTGGAAGCACGGCATACCCGGGTATTGGCCGATGATTATTGGCGGGAATATCCCGCTCGCTCGGCTCAGCAGCTGGCCAAAGTTATGCGGTTTGTACAATCAAACGCGAAACCGCAGGGTGATTGGAAGACACCTTATGAAAACGGGGAATCCGTCCGGTCAATAACTCAGTATGAAAATGCCCAGCTGCTCACCAGCATAGCGTACGTTCATGGATTAATGCGGACTCTAAAGCAATCTGAGACGGAGGTGACATTGTGAACATTGACTTGAAAGGAAAAGTAGCCATTGTTACGGGTGCGGGAAAGGGAATCGGACGCCAAATTGCCCGTACTTTAGCGCATGAAGGCGTAATAACGGTAATAACGGATATTGATGAAGTTCTTCTAGCGGATGTGAATTATGAATTTTCCGAAAAGAAGCTTGCGGGAAGTCAATATGTTTGTGACGTGCGGGATTCTTCCCAGATTCAGGAGGTAGTTGAAGAAGTTCTGAATCGATATGGCAAAATTGACATTTTGGTCAATAATGCCGGTGTGGCCCATGGCGGACCGATTGATACGCTTGATGAGGAAATATGGGATTTGAATATGGACATTAATTTGAAAGGAACCTTTCTCATGTGCAAGGCCGTTGCGCCGGTGATGAAGAAGCAGGGTTCCGGACGAATCATTAATGCTGCTTCATTTGCGGCCATCGTACCCAGTTTTGGAAGCGCTGCCTATGCCTCTTCTAAAGCGGCGGTTCAGCAATTTACCAAAGTATTGGCGGGAGAATTGGGCCCGTGGAATGTTACAGTAAACTGTTATGCGCCTGGAATGATCCCTACGGATATGAATCATTTTGCAGATCTGCCCGAAGACCGTAAGGAGCGCCTGCTTGACACATTAACCCTTAGGCAATGGGGGAAAAAGGAGGATATCGCCCACTTGATTTGTTTCCTTTCTTCCGATTTCGCCGGTTATATAACCGGAACAATGATTGATATCAGCGGCGGCAAGCTGGCAACGCAAATCCCGAAAGCAGCTTATGAATTCGCCGCTAAGGAAGAAAGCCAAACCACATGAAGGAGGTGATCCGGGACATCATTTAGTTTCATATCCTTATCTTAGCGTTATAGAATGTGGCAAATTTAGGGGAGGTTAACCGGAAATGGCACTTAGAACATTCAATAAGTCCTTAACCATTGTAATGACTCTTTTACTGTTGCTTGTCACAGCTTGTTCGAACGGGAAAAATAACGGTGCAGCAAATGGAGGAAATGAAAAATCGGAACCGGCTTCCAACCAAGGCACTGTAGAACAGAAAGAAGAACCCAAGCCGGTAACGCTCCGCATTATGTGGGGGGGCTCCCAAGAACGGCACGATAATACGCTAAAGGTGTTGGAACTGTACTCCCAGAAATTCCCTCATGTAAAATTTCAACCGGAATATGCCGCAGTAGCAGGATACTTCGATAAATTAGTAACGCTTTCAGCTGCGAAGAACCTGCCGGATATTGTACATATGGATATGGCTATCATGGAGCAATATGTCAAACGGGGTCAATTAATGGATGTAACCGACGTTGATCTAAGCGGACTGGTGGATGAGAAAATTCTTGAATCCATTAAATTCGACGGAAAGATGTTCGGCATACCAACCAGCTTAAACGGCAGCGGCTATATTTACAACAAAGCCGATGTGGAAGCAAACGGTTTGACGCCGCCTCATAAAGACTGGACCTGGGATGAATACTTCCAGTTCGCCGAGGAAGTGCGTAAAAAGCTCCCTAAAGACAGATATGGCATCCAGGACCAGTCAAGAGCATGGTTCTACTATCAAACTTATCAGATGGCCAAAGGAAAAGGCCCGGTCTTCACACCCGACGGCAAGGTGTTCATCGATAAAGACTTATGGATGGAATTTCAGCAAAGACACGAACGATACCGTAAAGAGGGAATCGTTCCTCCCGCGGAAAAAACAGTTAGCTTTAAAGAGGGAGATCCGCAATTGGATCCGATCGCATCCGGAGCCGTACTAGTGACTCCAGCTACTGTCGCTTCAGCCGGTGTTGTGGAAAATTTAATGCCGGGTAAAATCGGCGTTGTCAATGACCCGACGGATGCGGAAGGTGGAGGTTGGTCGCAGCCGACGCTGTTCTGGAGTGTTGCCGAGAACTCTAAAAACAAGGAAGAGGCCCTCAAGTTCGCGAAATGGTTTCTTGAAGATCCGGAAGCAGGTAAAATCATGAAAACGGCGCGCGGGATTCCGTTGAATGAAGAAGCTTGGAAAGCGATTGAATCTGAATTGCTGCCCGGTCAACTGTTAGGCAAAGAAATGCTGGAAATGGGAAGGGAAAAGGGCCAGAAATTCTACCCTGCACCTGCAGGCGGGGAGGATTTTGATCAAATCTATCTAACGGAAATGGAATCGGTCATGTTCAACAAGCAGACGATAGAACAGGCATTTGAAAAAATAATGGCTGCTGCGAAAGAGGCGGAAGGCAAAATGGCTGCCGTAAAATAGCAGAGTTTGTTAGAAAAAAATTAAATACGAATCATAAACTAAGGAGCTAGGTTCGCAAGAACCTAGCCCTTACTAAATCGTATGGGTTGAATGAAAGTCTATCTACGTGGAAGAAGGTGATGGGATGAGTGAATTGATCGTTGCCGAGAAGGCCCCGGGGAAACCTGCATTTTCAAGACGGCTGTTCCGTCTGTTCAAAAGAAAAAAGGTATCGGATGAAAATAATGTAGCCGGATATTTGTTCATTTCACCGTGGTTGGCCGGATTCTTACTTTTAACTTTATGGCCCATATTACAATCTTTCTATCTCTCTTTTACAGACTACCCGCTTCTTAGGGAACCGGAGTGGATCGGTTTCAAGAATTATAGCCAATTTGCTAAAGATCCGCTTTTTTTGAAATCGCTTTCCGTAACCATTGCCTACGTGTTTTTTTCCGTACCGATTAAATTGTTTTTTTCACTTATGGTAGCGATCTTATTAAATCGGAACATAAGAGGCATTTCGTTTTACCGCACGATGGTATACATTCCGTCATTAATCGGAGGCAGCGTTGCGGTGTCCGTGCTCTGGAAGAATATGTTCGGTTTGGACGGCTATATCAACAATTTCTTAAGTTGGTTCGGGATTACAGGTATCGGATGGATATCTAATCCGCAAACCGCGCTTGGAACATTGATACTTTTAAGCACTTGGCAATTCGGATCCACTATGATTATCTTTTTGGCGGGACTTAAGCAAATTCCAAAGGATTTATACGAATCCTCAGGCGTGGACGGAGCCTCAAAAGTCCGCCAGTTTTTTCATATCACCTTACCGATGCTGTCCCCCGTCATCTTTTTTAATTTGGTGCTCGGTATTATCGGTTCATTTCAAATGTTTAATTCAGCCTTTATCATTACGCAAGGCGGCCCGGCCAACTCCACTTATACGTATGCGCTGCTGCTCTATGACAAAGCCTTTAAGAACTTCGAAATGGGATATGCATCTGCATTAGCCTGGTTTTTGCTGTTTATTATCGCGATCTTATCCACCATGAATTTCTATGCTTCGAAATACTGGGTATTTTATGAATCTGAAGGGGGGAAGAGTAAATGACCCTCACGGAAAAACGGCTTGCAATTCGAAACCATACTATACTGCTTGCGCTCTCTTTTCTAATGATGTACCCGGTGTTTTGGTGGATTGGAGCTTCGCTCAAGAGCAACGCGGAGATGCCTCTTCCGACGATATGGCCGTCAGATCCGATGTGGCGCAATTTTTATGACGGCTGGACCTCGTTTCCGTCCTTCACCTTTACGAAGTTTTTTGCCAATACGCTATGGCTCGAGTTTTGGTGCGTTTTAGGGGCGGTCTTGACAACTCCTCTGGTTGCGTACGGATTTGCCCGAATCAATTTCAAATTGAAAGGATTGATGTTCTCCCTCCTGCTGATGACGATCATGCTTCCCGGACAGGTTACCATTGTGCCGCAATATATTATGTACAATAAGCTTGAAATGGTGAATTCCTTTATTCCGCTGATTTTGCCTCATTTTTTCGGCGGAGGGGCTTTCTTTGTGTTCCTCATGGTTCAGTTCATCCGGGGGATTCCGCGAGAGTTGGATGAGTCAGCCAAAATGGACGGATGTTCATCGTTCGGCATCTTTCTTAGAATTATTCTCCCTCTCACCAAACCGGCGCTTGTGACCGTCATTGTTTACACCTTTTTGTGGAGTTGGGATGACTTCTTCGGCCAATTGCTGTATCTAAGTTCCGCTGATAAATACACGGTTAGTGTAGCTCTAAGGGTTTTTATCGATTCCGAATATAAAGTGGAGTGGGGCCAGCTCTTGGCGGTTTCGCTCGTTTCCATCGTGCCGTCCATTTTAGTTTTCTTTGCGGCCCAAAAACATTTTGTTGAGGGAATCGCGACTACAGGAATTAAAGGGTAACATCCATCCATGCGGCTTATGTCTCCGAATAAACATGATAGGGGATCGTGACGATGAAGGAATCCTTTTTGAACTTTGAGCAAAAGGTTGTTGTCGTAACCGGCGGTTCCAAGGGGATCGGCCGCGCCATTTTGGAGCAGTTCCTGCGTTATGGTGCCAAGTGCGTTATGGCTGATGTAGACGAACAAGGCGAACAATTGGCGGATCAATTAGGTAAAGAGGGATATGAAGTTACATTCAGGCAATGTGATGTCTCGAAAGCGGAGCAAGTGAAAAAGTTAATTGAGACGGTTGAAGGTGACTTTGGCGGTGTGGACGTTCTAATCAACAATGCAGGCATTTTTCCAAGAGCAGATTTGCAAAATACGGACGAGGCTTTTTGGGAAAAGGTATTGGGCATTAATTTAAAGGGTACCTATCTGATGTGCCAGGCGGTGGTTCCGGGGATGATCCGCAGACAGGGCGGGAGCATCGTAAATATTGGGTCGCTTCATTCTACCATGGGCGAAGAGAGCACAATGGCTTACGCTGTTTCCAAAGGCGGGGTCGTTACGCTGACTCGAAATTTAGCCCGAGCATTGTCTAAGCATCGGATACGGGTGAATTGCATCCAACCCGGATGGGTGGCGTCCGAAGGGGAAGTGGCACGCTGGGAATCATCGGGGTTAGACAGCCGTTCCATTCAAGAGTACAGCAGCCGGATCCCGCTTGGCGGAATGCAAACAGGGCATGACATTGCCTGCGCTGCAGCATTTATGGCTTCCGATTTGGCTGGCCAAGTAACCGGGCAGATTTTAGCTGTAGACGGAGGGTTAAGTCTGCGATAATGCGTGACCAAGGCCGGTGCCCAGCACACGGTCTTTCTCATTCCGGAGAGAATCTTACTTATGGATAATGACAACTTACCTTTTGCCAATGTTTCGGACGCTGTTATGCTTTATGCTGAGCATGAGTAAAGTCTTTGGAAGGGAATGGGTGAGGCATGAGTCGTCTGAAATCTTTGCTGGAAGCGCATCCGGAGTGGATTCCTCCTCGTTCCGACGAGCATACGGTTATCGGTGTGCCGCATACGAGAGACCACCGCAAAACGTTCGCTGAACCGGGAGGCAGCTTCTCGCCGGGTGTCGGTACGTTTGGCGTTTCCGTCTGGCTGTACGATCACGGGGCGGATCGGTTTTATGCGCCGGAGCGCATGGATCGGGAAGAATTACACTGGAGATGGGAGCAAGGTTATCTCCCGATTCTGAACAGCGCTTGGGAAGCAAGCGGAATTTCTGTGGAGCAGGAGCTCTTTGCGGATCAATTGGGTACGCTGGAGAACATTGTGAACAGCCAGCGGGTAGTCTTGAAGAACAGGGGAGACCATGCAGCCTCCTTGACCGTATATGTGACCGTCCGGCCTTACGGTCCGGCGGGCGGCTTGATCCAGAGGCTGGAACTGGGACCGGCGGAATGCCATGTCAACGGCAGGCTGGTTATGCTGGCGGGCGCTCCAGCCGAGAGCTTTGGGACTGTAAGTTATGGGGAGCATGGAGAAGACATTAGCGCATATCTGCAGAAAGGCGGCCTTCCGGTACAAAGCAAGGCCAACGATGAGAAGGCCGCTAGACCCGGCTGCTGCAGCGGGGCACTGGCTTATGCGGTCAAGCTTGATCCCGGAGAGCAGCAGTCCTTTGATTTTGACTGGTATGTACATCCTTTGGAAGAACATTACGAAGATGCTTTCCGAACCTATCATGAAGGCGGGTATGAAACGAAGAAAGCGAAAGTGAGGAAAGAGTGGGAAACGCTCCTGCACGCAACTGCGCTTTCGGTACCCGATGAACGTTTCAAGAATGCTTATTATTCCACTTTGGCCCAGTTCCTTGTTGCTTCCGTAAACCATGAGCCGCGGATCGCAACCATTACTTATCCTTTGTTCTGGATTCGGGACGGTGTCTATATTATGAATGCACTGGATAAGGCGGGCCTTCATGAAGAAGCCAGGCTGCAGCTGGATAAACTCAAGGGCTTGTTGTTTGCCGGCGGATTCGGGGCGGAACCGGATGCGTTGGGGGGAACGATCTGGCCGTTCTGGACTCATTACCGGTTAACGGGAGACAGGGAGTGGCTTCGCGAAGTATACCCGGCTATTCAGGAACGGGCGGAGTGGATCATACGCTGCCGGCACAGCCAAACGTATATGTATCATGATGTGGAAATGAGAGTTCCGGACCAGCGGAACACAGCCCAAACCGATTTGATATGCGAACCGGCCAGGGATGGCCTGATCATCGGAAGGATGGATTGGCACAGGCCTTTATTGTGGATCAACGCGTTTTCCTTCTTAGGGCTTCGGGGGGCATCGGAAATGGCCGCTGTGCTTGGAATGGAAGAAGAGGCCGAACGGTACAGACTTGAGGCTTCAGATCTGAAAGTCTCCTTGGAAAGATACGCTAAGGACCATTTTGGAGGCAATGAAAGGGATACGGTCTGCGCTTTGTGGCCGACGGAAGCGTTGGACTCTTCCTCTGCCGATCTGTTGGAGTCCTATGAGTCGCGGTGGAACCAAGTGCGGCTACAAGGGAATGGGGAATATGCTCCCGAGCCGCTTTGGAAGTATTTCGAACTGGGTCAGGCCCATAACTATCTTTGGCTTGGAGACCGCGAGAAAGTGTGGACCAGTTTACATTATTACCTGGACCATCATGATGTAAAGGGACTGTTTGGATGGCTGGAGGATAATCACGATATCGCGGAATATTGGAGCCAAATCGAAGGCTGGTATCAGCTGCCTTCACGCCAACCCCACGGATGGGTTTCATCGGAGCTTTTCCTTCTGTTACGGGATATGCTGGCTTATGAACAAGGGGATACCCTCATTATCGGAGAGGGGATACCGGCGGAGTGGCTAAAGATGGGAAGCGCTGTTCATATCAGCCGGTTTGCAACCTTTTTCGGACCGGTGGACTTGTCCCTGGAAGTTAAGGAAGGCGGCAGGCTGATCCTTGAGCTGTCTTTTCATAGAACGGACCGGTTACCGGAGCTTGTCGACCTGCGGCTGCCTTGGCCCGAGGGAGAGCTGTATACGAACATGGGGACCAAGCAAGCCGAGCGTGTATGGTTTGGGAGAACATATTATGAGAACAAAGGCGTGTTCACCCTGCAGGTGGAAATGCCAGAGGAGGAGATGTAACTATGTTAATCCCGTTCCAGGAATTAAGAAAAACCTGTGCAGCACGGATTCGGATGCTGCATACCCAAGGTCATGATGTAACGGGGCTTGAGGAGAATCTTGCGGCTGTTCCGGACAGCTACGATGCTCTTCTCGCCTACGGCAAGTCGATCATTGATGTGCCTATGCGCCCGGATTTCCCTTATCATGAGCCGAATGATCTGGGAGGAATCAGGTTGGAAAGGCCGGCCATAAGGCAGGATGTCATTCCTGGCTTCATAAATGAAATGGAGCTTCGGGATAAAATATACGGCGGTGTCTACGGCAGAATGCTGGGATGCATTCTAGGCAAGCCATTTGAGATGAATATGACCTTGGCGGACATCCGCGGCTATCTGGAGGGCACGGGAGACTGGCCTCTTTCGGATTTCGCGCCTGCTTACAGCCCAACGCAAAAAGAGCCGCTACGCCGAGACTGTATGGAGAGTACAAGAGGCCATGTAACCCATGTACAAGCTGATGACGATCTGAACTATCTTGTGCTGGGACTCAAAGTGCTGGAGCAGTTCGGTCCTGGGTTCCGCACGCAGGACATGGCGTATCTTTGGAAGGAACATATTCCGTACGGGTGGAATTGGGGCCCGGAGCATACGCGGTACTGTTTGATGAGCGGCCTTTGGTGGGATCATAACAACCGGCTGCCGGAAGGCAAGGAATGGGATGATTTCGCAGCCCTCTTCAACGATGGGGAGGAATTGATTGGAGCTATGATCCGCGGCGACGCTTTCGGGCTGGTCAATCCGGGCCGTCCGGCCGCTGCCGCGGAAATGGCGTGGCGTGACGGCAGGCTGACCCATGCGAAAACCGGATTATATGCGGAGATGTGGGTAGCGGCGGCCCTTTCGGCAGCCTTCCATGAGCAGGATCCTGTGAAAGCGGTGCAGGCGGGCATTGCCCAAATCCCAGCAAACTCCCGGTATGCTGCTTGCATGACCGAAGCGCTGGACTGGGCTCTGCACGACAGAGACTGGTTGAAAACTTATGACCGGATCAATGCCAAATGGGGGTATCTCGGCTTCAACGGTACCTTTAACGAAAGTGCGACCGTAGTCAATTCTTTGGTGAACGGGGTGGATTCCCGGGGCCATGTGGATTTTGAATCGATCATCTGCAGGCAGGTCATGCAAGGATGGGACTGCGACAGTGCAGGCGCTACCGCAGGATGTTTGGCAGGGGTCATGGCCGGCTTCCGGAATATTCCGGACATATGGCTCTCTCCTATCCGCGATACGTTCCATACGACGGTGGCAGGGGAAAGGAAAACCAGGATCAGCGCGCTTTCCGAGCGCATGTATCAGATGAGCCGCATTGTAAGGGCGGCGGTACCTGCGGAAGCTTCGGAACCCGAGCTGCAGGCACAGGGAGATTCCAACAATTTTACGATTAAGGTGTAAGTGTCTTGCCATTATTCACGGTTAGGAGCGTCCGGATATGTTGAATATCCGGAAAGCTCCTTATAATTTGCTATCACTATAGTGTATGTAATGTTATCGCCCACAACGGCCGAAGAGACGCTTGCGCTTTTGACGGCTCTGACGCTGGGCAGCCTTACAGGCAAAGTCACAGTGTTCGATGCTGCGGTACTTGAGAAAGTCCTTCCGTCAGGAGGCTGGTACGTATAAGCAGCCGTTGCCGAATTTACCAGCTGAGGGGGCGACGGAAGCGAATTGATCAGCACGCTGAAAGTTACGGTTGAAGTTCCGCCCGCTGCAAATAAGCCCAAGTTTACTCCTGCAGCAGGATTGGCCCCCGCTACTGGTGTGCCGTTAACTCGGAAACTCCCCGCTGCATATGACGTTCCGGCCGGGATATTATCCGTCAGCGTAACGGAAGCTCCGAAACTCCCCGTGTTGGCAAGCCGCAGCGTATACGTAACCGTGCTTCCTACCGAACCGTTGGTTGTACTGGCTGACTTCACAATGGACACGTTGGCGCGTACACGGGCAGGGTAACAGTATTGGAAGGGATCACACCCGAAATAATATCCCCGCCTGCAACACTTTGGAATGTGAACGCGGCATTCGCAGTATTGGCTAGCTGCGCAGGGCTGGGGGCACCGGTTACCAGTACTCTGTACGTTACTGCAGCGGAAGAACTTAGGGCTAGCGAACCAAGCGGGATGCCTGTCGTCACATCATAGGTGGAACGTTCCACGGGTTCGTTACAATCGGGTGAGCTTCTCCGCTGACAGTAATTTGCAGCCAAAAACGCTGTTAGGCGTTTTGCTTATAATCTGCTGTCAGTTCGGCCAGCCGCCGGTGCTTCTTATATTCGCTTCAGGGAATCGTCCCCCAAATTATACTTTGCACATTACAGTCTCCGGTACATGTCCCTGTACTTCCTCGGACGTTCCCCCGTGTGCCGGACGAACACCCGCACGAAAAAAGGAAACGAGCTGAAGCCTGACTCCTCCGCCACCCGACCGACCGGATGGTCGGTGTGAATCAGCAGCTGCTTGGCCTGTTCGATCCGGTAGCGGTTCACGTATTCAAGAGGGGTGCAGCCGTAAACTTCTTTCATGCAGCGCGCAATATAGTTCGGGTGAAAATGCAGTGCTTCGGCAAGCTCGGCATACGCTACATGCCGCCGGTACCTTTCCCGCAGATAGGAGGATGCGAGCTCCGCGACGGTATGCTGCGGCGTCAGCCGGCTTACCTGTTGTTCGTTTCCCAAATGCTGGAGCAGCTCCTGAAACAGCACCTGCTGCTTCCATTTGGATTCCGCGTTAGACCGACCGTTCAGGTGAAGCAGGCTTTTGATCAGATGGTAAGCCGCTTCCGGTTCACGAAGCCTGCTATGCCGCGGGACATAAATGAAGAAGGACTCCAGCTGCAGGTAGCTCTCCGGCATGGGAGTCGGGTCGGCTTGAGCTTCCGGGGAAGACACGGTTTCAAGCTCTGCGTGTAACACTATAGAGCGCTCCCCGTCTTCAGATGCCGGTGCTTCCTTTGGGGAAATTTCAGTCCAAGTCCCCAAAGTCTGCAGATGCAGCCAGTAAAAATGCGTTTCCTCCCGGCAAGGAGCCGCCGGGAAATGATAACGGTCGGGGCGCAGAAGGAGGCACTCGCCAGGTCCTGCGCTCCATCTTTCCTCTTCTTCTCCCATGAGCAGAGTACCTTTGGTTACGATGAGTAAGTCGAAAACGGAGATCCGCTGGCGGGCGGGATGCTGCCCGCCGGAAACATAGGTATCCTCACCTCCGATAATATAATGGGGCAGGGGCGGGGCGGTAAACCGGAAGATGGACATAATTGCTGCTCCTTTTGGATATAGGATAAAGTATCATTTTGATTAGTCAGGAATGTAGAATGGTGAACAAACTAAGCATTTGTATCCAATTATGAGGTTGTAATCGGATAAAAACAAGGTGATTTCCGTTATCGATTCCTTAAGGCTGCGGTGGTAGAGTTACTGGTATCACTTACATTTTTTGAAGGAGTGTTTCTCGATGGCGATCACTTACAATACAGGGAAAACCGGCCGCGGGCTGGTGCCTACCGCATTTGAAACCTTGCCCTTAGGGGCGATTAAGCCTGCAGGCTGGCTCAAGGACCAGCTCCGCATTCAGGCGGACGGCCTATCCGGTCATTTGGATGAACATTGGGAGGATGTCGGCCCCCGGAACGGCTGGATCGGCGGAGACGGGGAGAGCTGGGAGCGCGGTCCTTACTATATTGACGGTCTGCTGCCGCTTGCGTATTTGCTCGAGGATGAGCATTTGATACAGAAGTCGACCCGCTGGGTGGAATGGAGCTTGAACAGCCAGCAGGAGAACGGCCTGTTCGGTCCGGTCAACCTCAACACGATTAATGTGGAAATTACGAAAGACCAGGACTGGTGGCACTACATGATCATGCTGAAGGTGATGATCCAGCACCAGGAAGCTACAGGGGATGAGCGGGTGATCCCATTCATGACAAAGTTTTTCCGTTATGTACACGGCGCGATTGAACAGGAACCGCTGGTCGAGTGGGCCGAAGCGCGCGGAGCGGAAATGCTGCTTTGTATTTTCTGGTTGCATAAGCGCACGGGTGAGGACTTTTTGCTGGAGCTTGCGGATATCGTGGCGAAGCAGACGACGGATTGGACAGGGGTGTTTGCGGAGTTTCCGTTCTGGAACAAAGTGGAGCATTGGGACCACCGGACGCATGTGGTCAATGTGGCGATGGGGATCAAAACCCCGGGCACACTTTATGAATTGACGGGTGACGAGCAGCAGCGCGAAGCCGTATACAATGGAATCGAAAAGCTGATGACCTATCATGGGCAGGCTCATGGGATGTTCTCCGGCGACGAGTGGCTGTCCGGCACGAACCCGAGCCAGGGGGTGGAGCTGTGCGCGGTGGTAGAGTACATGTTCAGCATGGAGCAGCTCATCAAAACGTTCGGGGACGGGTATTTCGGGGACATTTTGGAAAAAACGGCGTTTAACGCACTGCCGGCGCCGATCTCTACAGACTGGACGTCGCACCAGTACGATCAGCAGGTAAACCAGGTTGTATGTAACATTGCCAGACGGAATTGGTCCAATAATGAGGAGGCCAACCTGTTCGGGCTGGAGCCGAATTTCGGCTGCTGTACCTCCAACATGCATCAGGGTTGGCCGAAATTCGCCGCCCACTTGTGGATGGCGGACGGCAGAGGTCTCGCGGCGGCGGCTTATGCGCCGTGCGAGGTGAACGCGCGGGTCGGCGTAAGCGGGACCCGCGCCAAGCTGACTGTCCGCACGGAGTATCCGTTCCGCGAGCTCATTGAGATCGCGGTAGGGCTGGAACGTGCGGACACGTTCCCGATCTCGCTGCGCGTGCCCGGCTGGGCCCGCGGGGCGGAGATCGCGGTCAACGGCGAGCGCGTGGAGGCGCAGGCCGTGAAGGGGTTTGTGCGCGTCGAGCGCGAATGGCGGGACGGGGACCGGATCGTCCTGACGCTGCCGATGGAGGCGCGCACGGTTGCCCGCGGCAACGGGGCGGCCAGCGTGGAGCGGGGACCGCTGGTCTACGTTCTGCCGATCGGCGAGAACTGGATCCTGCTGGAGGAGCGGGAGAAGTTCCACGATTGGGAAGTGTACCCGGCGTCCCAATGGCGGTACGGACTGCTGGAAGGCGCTGACTTCGAGGTGGAGACGGCACCGCTTCCGCATCAGCCGTTCGCAGCCGCACAGTCGCCTGTCGTGCTGAAGACGCGCGGCCGGCTGGTCCGGAACTGGCGCATGAAAGGCGAGAGCGCGGACATGCCGCCGCTTAATCCGCGCCCGTCCGGCCCGGAGGTGGAGCTGCGCCTTGTGCCTTACGGCAGCGCCAAACTCCGCATCGGCGAATTCCCCGTCATCCGGAAACGCCAGAGCGTTACTAACGCGCATTAAGTATGATTATTTTGTCAGGGGAGCCCCTCGCGGCTCCCTTTTTTGTGTTTCCGAAGGATGTTGGCTGCAGCGAAAGGGAAAGCGCTACCAATTGTAGCTTTGGCGCATGGGGAGCGAACTGTGAAGGCGACAAAAAAGTATTCAAAAGTAAAAATATCATTCTAGGTTACCGATTTCGACCAATATATGATGGAATCATAGAATGCTGCCGGAAAGGGGGTGATAGAGTTTTAGGATGTAAGGATCTGAGTTTCAACCATCATGCATAATCGAGAGGAGTTATTTGTGTGAAAAAGTGGTGCGGATTTCTGAGTACGGTGCTGTTGTCTGTCTGGTGCGGTTCCTTAGCTTCTGCTGCGACTTACGATGAAACGTATTATATTTTGCCTAACACCTGGCCTTCCCCTCCCCAACAGCGGATCAACACAGAATATAATGGAATTGTCAATTCCATCGGCCAGTCTCCCTATGTGAAGACAGGATTGAGCATACAGACTTCCTACTTAAGTTTGGACACCTTGTCGCATCAACAAAATTATAACTGGGATCCCAACTTCCTGGATCAACAGCTGAAATACGCTGAAACCAACCAGAAACCGGTGCTGATTCAACTGAACGCGGGAGGCTGGGCCGGTGATGCCGGACTGATGCATGCGCTGCAGGATGATACAAGAACTACGATGTGGGATACGAACAATTGGGATATGTTCCGCAGTATCGACCAGCACAACTATATGACGTATTCAAGAAAGAACCTGAAACATTATGCTTTCAAAAAGCGGAATCTCCAGCTGGCGGCCCAGCGGCTTGTCGAATGGAGGGCGGCTCACCCGGATCTGTTAGTAGGTGTGAGTCTGGATTCGGAAGATTGGCAATATGTGTGGGACGGCACCCGATATTCCGATTACAACCCGTTATCGATTTCGGAGTGGAAGGAATGGCTCACAGGTACGGGGATGTATGACCCGGTGAACGGAGCGTACAAAGGTGAAGCACGCAACCCAGTGTTCACGTCCATAGGCCAGTTTAATACGGCGATGGGAACCAGCTTCGCTTCCTGGAATGCGGTGGATCCCCCACGTACCCGTGCCGACGGGAATCCTTTCTGGGAAGAGTGGTCCAGATGGAGAACGATGCTGCTGAAGCATCATTTGCAGGATTTGACGAACTGGCTGATCGAGGCCGGGCTGCCGGCGAACCGCATTTTCTCGCATCAAAATCACATTACTTCGGGTTCGGACGGGTACTATTTAACGTCTTCGATTCTGACTACCGCCGACCTCTCTCCGGGATCTCTAGGTGTAACCTTGTATGGAGATGCAACCAAAGATACGGATTATATGAAACAGGTGCTGGGCTACAACAATAATTGGGGCGCACCGGAGTATAATCCCCAGCAGAAGACTGATAAAGCATACAATTACGACGGGCTGGTAAAAACCTATGAAGGCGGGGCGCACTACATTTCGCCGCTCAGCTGGAATGATCCTGTTACTTCCCCGTATGAGATCAAAAATACACAATTTGAAACGGCGATGCAGGAGTTCGTCGCTGCGTACGGCAATCAGCGCCGGCCGGCCCGTTTTGATATCAACTCACCAGGCACCCTGGTCTATGATTTAAAAGCCAATTTCTCACAGGCTGTCGTTTCCAATACGATTTCCGGCACGGCAGGTACTTATACGGTTGGCGGTACCGCTAAAGACGGGATCTTTCTCCATGCTCCTAACACGGGAGATGCAACGGCCGTTTATAGCAACGTCGCACTTCCTAACGTAACGAACGGTGAACGTCTGAATATCGCCATCCATAGCGGATTGGCGGACGGAGCAAACACCTCCGACGGGTACAAAGTGAAAGTGCTGGTGAACGGCACAGCTGTCTTTACCGGGGATTATTCCCAGCCGCACTATAGTTTATGGCATCGTTGGGAGCCTGCAATGATCGACGTTACCAACTATGCGGGTCAAACGGTTCAGATTACACTGGTCTCCAACAAAGGGAAATCTACCAGCAGTCATGACTGGGTCGTGTTCGGAACTCCTGCGATTTATAAAGGGACGCCTGACTATACCCCGCCAAGTGCCGTAGGAACCTTGACGGCAAGTACCGCAGGCAGTCATCGGATTGGATTAAGCTGGACTGCTATAGCGAATCAGGGTGTGGCAGAGTACAAAATATACAGGAGCACTTCTGCGGGCTTTACCCCGTCCGCGGCCAATTTCGTTGGATTCTCCAACCGGGCGGGCTACACCGACCGCGGACTGAACCCGTCCACAACCTATTATTACAAAGTGTCTGCTTTAGATGAAGCGGGAAATGAGGGCGCTTACTCCAGCCAAGCATCAGCAGCTACGGCCGCGAATTCGACTACGGCACCTCCACAGTTGACAGGCGTCTCTGCTGCATTAGATTCGTCTAGAGACTTTGTGACGCTGAACTGGAATGCTTCCTCAGCAGGGAACGTGAGGGAGTACCGGATTTACCGCAGCACAAAAAGTGTGTTCACTGCTGACAATACGCAGCAGATCGCAAACGTGCCTGCCGCATCGGGAACTTCTTACAAGGACTATTATTTATTCGACAACAAAACGTACTATTATCAGATCGCAGCCTGCGATGTGAATGATAATTGCAGTCCTGTCACTTCCGTGGTCTCCGTGCCGGTTGCCGGCAATTCAGCTGCCTGGTCTTTTAATACCAGCGGGAATTTCGAGGGCTGGACAGTGGCTAACGATGTATCGGGCTCGTCTGTAAACGGCCAGTTGAATTTTACGATTACAGGAAATGATCCTTACATTGTTTCACCGGCTCAGTTGAACCTTCGGGGCAAACGCAGCCACTATGTCCGTGTCGTGATGAAGAACAATACGGCGGGCACCTCAGCGCAGCTGTTCTGGACGACGGATCAAAATGCATCCTACAGCGGTAATCAGCAGCTTACGATTCCGATTGTCGCTAACGATACACAGTACCGTACTTATTGGTTCGACCTGGGGAATAACTATCAGTTTGCCGGTATACTCCAAAACCTGAGGTTGGATCTGAACGCTTCGTCAGGCACGGTAAACATCGATTCAATTGAAGTGATTGAAGGCCCGGATTTGCTTCCTTGGGAATTTAATCAGACCGGTAATACGGAAGGGTGGACAGCCGGTCCACAGATTTACTCGGCCGTGGTCAATGGTGGGGCACTCAAGCTTTCGATGACGAACCGGACTGCCCCTTACATTGAATCTCAAGGTAATCTGAAAATTCAGGCGAGAGCGAATCAAAGCATTCGCATGTATGCCAAGAATGCGACAAGCGCCTTCCAGGCTACGGTTCAATGGACTACAGAAACGGATTCGGCTTGGGATGCAAATAAGAGCTCTGTAATACAAATACAGCCTGGGGATACCGGGTTAACGGACTATGTGTTCCCTGTAGGGGCAAACGGAAACTGGTCTGGGACCATCAACAAGATTCGCATTTATCCTTTCAGCAGTGACGGCAGCACGGCCTTTACCGGCACGGTAGATATCGACCGCATAGCGGTTGCGGGCCATCTTCCCGTCAATGACGCCGTTCCTTTCGGCATCCCGGGCAATGGCAAAGTCGACCTGTACTGGGCTCAGAACCGCCGGGATACAGGAGCTAACGTGTACCGCAGCACAAGCTACAACGGCAATTATACGAAAATCAATACGAACCCGGTCAGCATGCATTTCGAAGATACCACGGCTGTCAACGGGCAGACTTACTATTACAAGATCCAATATACGAATTGGCTCGGATCCGGCATCGTCACACGCCCGACAGGTGCATTAAGGCCTGCTGCGGGAACTGTGACCCTGAAGGAGCCCAACTTTGTCAGCTATGTGGGCGGAGTCGGGAACTGGTATTTCGAAACGTATAACGGGACTTCTTACAGCCCCATGACTTATGTGCATGATCAAGCTTTCAACGATTACTGGTCGGGAGGAGGCGCCAAAATTTCTAGGGTATCATCCAATCCGGCTGTAGGCAGCGATGCGGTTCTGAAGTGGGTATCCCCAGTCACGGGAACGCTGACGATTACCGGCAGCCCGCAATATATTGTGAATGACCGGACCCAAGGGGACGGAGCGGATGTGAAAATTATGAAAAATGGTACCCAGCTATGGTCGGCTTCCTTAAATCCGTTTTCTTTTGCTGCGGAGTCTGCCGTACACAATGTGACTGTTTCGGTGAATCAGGGAGATGTGCTCTACTTCCATGTAAACGCCAAAAACGATGCGTTAAAAGAGTCGGTCTGGTGGAACCCGCAAATCAGCTACTAAGTCATAATCTATAGAAACAATACAAAAGGTTGCGGGATCGTATCCCGCAACCTTTCATTCCATGTATGGCTTCTTAGCAGATCTTGTCTTTTTGCCAGCGGATCGATTCATCAAAGGCAGTATACTCGAAATTCATCTTGTTCCAGTAATGCATCAGCTCGCTGCGGGTCCATCCTTCATAGAGCTCTTCCCAGGCAAAAGGCCCGTGAGGCAGCAGCGATGCGGATTCGATCGGTTCATGAGCCGGTTGGTAACGGAAGTCGCATGACAACCGGACCCGGCCCGGCATCCGGTTCGGCATCGATTTATGCACGGTATGGCTGTGGAACGTAATCACGTCCCCGGCCTGATACTCGCAGGTTTGCCATTCGTAGTCCAATCCGCACAGGATGGACTCCAGCCCGCCCGCTCCTGGTGCCGCCGTAACCCCCAGAAGTCCGGACTGTTGGCTTCCCTTGAGCATGGCCAATCCGCCGAGTTCACGGGGCACATCACCCAGAGGCACCCAGCAGGTCCACGTATGCTCCGTACCTTGAATATGCAGATAATCCTGATGGGAAGGGGTTACCTTTTGGTCCATGTGGGGCAGCATAACCCGCCCGATATTTCTCGGATGGACAAAAGGCTCGGCACCAAATAGATTGGTGTATAAACGAATCAGTGCAGGGCTGTGGGCTAAGGCGTGGAAACATTCGAGCTTTTGTACTCTATGGTAAATATCCAGAGGCACGCCCACGCCGTTCCATGCAATCTCTTCAGCCGTATAGCGGTGCACCTGATCGAGGTCTGCGGACCCTTCCATTAAAGGACGGCTGCGGTCCAGCAGATCATATTCATCAAGGATGTCCAAAATCGCCTTACGCACTTCCAATACCGCCTGCCGGTCAAGCAACCCCCGGAAGAACAGCATTCCGTCCTGTTTCGCTTGTTCCTGCAATGCCTGCTGGTCATTCAAAAGCGGAGTCGCGTCGGTTAATTCGGAGGATATCGGTTTCTTATCGTTGTCTTGTAACTGTTGGGCCATGGGTACTGCCTCCTTTTCATTGATTACCTTAAGCATAGTACGCCGCGCCGGATCCGTCTTTGCAGTTTCGGTGTTTGATTTGCACTTTACCGGAGTTTTTTCTCGAATAGGAGGGGCTTTTATGAAGCAATCAGGCAGCATGATCCAGACGTCGCAACCTAGGCTGCATTTCGTGAACAGGCTGTTCTGTACGCCGGGGGAAACGTTCGGGCCCAGAATCATTTGCGATCATCAGTTCATTTATGTGGAAAAAGGGCGCGGGACAGCCGAGATCATGGGAAATAAGTACACGGCCGAGCCAGGCTCGTTATTCTACTACGGTCCGGGAGAACCTCACCGGTTTGAGGCGGACGGGGAGGAACCTTTTGTATTGTACGGGCTGCATTTCAGTCCTGATTCCGTAGAGGGTGATGATTCTGCCGGCTCCGGATCACAGCAAGTGACGATCCTCCCTGCAGATTCGATGGACCGGCTGCATCCGGTTCCTTGCGCGGAGAAACGTTTGGATGGGATTCCGTACTGCAGCAATCCGGGGATGTGGCCAAAACCCTTGTTCGAGGAGATGGTAAAGGAATACCGGACGGGGGACAGCTATTCCGGCATCGTAATTTCTTGTCTGCTGCTTCAGTGGAAGGCTAAATTGTATCGCTGGCTGGAAGCAGCGGGTCCCCGTCCTTTCCCGCAGAAGGAGGAGGCGGCATGGATCCGGCATCAGCTGGAACGGCATGCCTATGAAACATATCTGCCCGGTTGGTTGGAGGAATGGACACCGTACGGCCATGACTATGCCTCACGGATGTTCCGTAGAGCATATGGCATTTCGCCCCATGCCTATCACTTGCAGTGCAAATTGCAGCAGGCTGAACTGCTGCTGCAGGAGACCGATCTCACGGTAACAGAAATCTCAGAGAAGTTGAACTACGGCAGCGTTCACTACTTTTCCCGCTGGTTCAAGCAGCAGACGGGGGAGCAGCCGACACGCTACCGGCAGCTGAAACGATGGATTTAGCGGAAGGGCTGCTTCTTTCTGAATTGGGAAGGGGATTGTCCGTACATTAGTTTGAATTGCTTGTTGAAAAAGCTGACATCTTCGAACCCGACCTCGCTGGAAATGTCCGTCATTTTCATGTCCGTATCGGTAATCAGCCGGAGGGCTTGGGAAAGGCGGATGTCGTTGCGGTATTCAATCATCGTTTTGCCGGCGTGTTTCTTGAACTTCGCGGAAAAAGAAGCCGCACTCATCCCGCAAAGCCTGCTGACCTGATCCAGCGACAACGGTTGGGCGTAGTGTTTGTGAATGAAAGCGCAGACTGAATCCATTAGGCGATGGTCGCGGGACAGCATCGTTTGGGGGCCGTTCTTTTGCTCGTAACACCGGGTCAGGAAAATAAATAAAGTCACAAGCTGTGACTTAATCGCCAGAGAGTATCCGACGGGCTGGTCGCGGTATTCTTCCGATATGCGCTTTAGCTGTTCCTTTAGATAGATTTGCTGGGTATATTCCAGGTTTAGAAAGGTTTTGAATTGAAAGGTGCCCCGGAGCATCGGTTCCACAAAGTAAAACTCAATAAACGAACTTAACTTGGAGAGCGACTGGATTTCCTGCTGCAAAAAAGCGGGGCCGATCAGCAGATTATGGACAATCAGAGGTTCGGAGGAATCGACGTAGTACGCATGCTCCACGTCCGGTTCGATCATGAACACATCTCCGGCGCTGATCCGGCTGGTGTTTCCTTTATAGCTGTGCCGGCCGCTGCCTTCTTCAATATAGACCAGCTCAATGAACTCATGGGAGTGGGGCGTAACGGTAACATGGGGAGATAGTATAACCCGGTCGCAGTGAAATTGAAGACCCGCAGTGGGGAAGTAATCTGTGTTTCTAAGTTTATGCAAGGCCGATCCCTCCGGCAGCGGTATTTTCCTGATTGTAATACAGCTGCCGGAGTGGTGTAAACTGGAACGGCTTTAAGTTTATCAGAATATATAAGTTTTTCCGCTAGCCTATTCATCTTGCGTCGGGTAAGGTAACCGATTACGCTAGCCTGCTGTGTAATTACTCTATTTCCGGAAATTTGGAGTGTATTGCAGAAATTTCGACGATGAATTACCTTGTCGTGCTGTGACAGGTGCTCTACAAGGAAAATGGCAGTCGTACCTTTGCTGGTTTTCTCTGGATCCAGGCAAATAGCGAAAACAGGCAACAATACAAGGAAATTCATTTCCTGCCACCTGCGTTGTCCCGGAAACGAAAACGGGCTTCGAGAAACCTTGTTAGCCAAGGACGCCGTCAGGCGTTTTTCTCATTTTTTGGCCAGCAGCGGGAACAGCGGTCCCTTGATGGGTTCGCCCACAACCAGTCCTATATCGTTCGTCATCTGGTGAGGCTGGCCGCTGTAGGTGGTGCCGTCCGGCATGTAGATGATCGCCAGTACGCGTCTTGGGCGGTCCGTCAGATTCGCATGCGCGTAGTGAAACGTCAGGCCGTTATGGAACGTGCAGCTGCCTGCCTTGAGCGGAACTTTGACCGGTTTATCTTTCTCCATGTCCTTCATGTCAGCAATCTCGAACAGGTCCTGCGGATTTAGAAAATCGATCCCCGTCAGTTTCCCTTTCTTCTGCGACTCCGGCACGAACATCATGCACCCGTTATTCTCATCCACATCGTCTACTGGAATCCAGATCGACAAGGCGCCGGGCTCGTTCATCGGCCAGTAGGGGAAATCCTGATGCCAGGGGGTAGGTTTGGAATCCTGGGGCATTTTCCACAGCGCATGGTCATGGAATAAGCGGATGCCTTCCGCACCTGTGAGCTCTAACGCCATCCGTGCGAGCTTAGAGTGAAACGAGAATTGCGCCATGCCCCCATGGTCTCTCCACACATTGACCTTCTGGTTCAGCACTCTATAGTAACTTCCGCCAGGGGCGTCCTGGTTCACTGCATGTTCATTTTTCTGCACCATCGCCTCTTCCATATACGAAGCAAGCTCCCTCACTTCTTCCGGTGTCAGCACATCGTCGATCTGCACAAATCCGTACTCCCGGTAAGCCTCCACAGTCTCTTTGCTCAATACATTCATGTTCAACAGTCCTTTCAGGTGATGTTCGATCTGCCCCCAATGTAGCACGGACGGACGTGCCGGTTCTTGGCGTATTTTCTAAAGAGTATGGCTGATTTTCTATTCAAAAGAGACACGGCAAGAAAGTATCCGAAGGTAAAAATATTGTTCTTACCGCCCTCCGGCAACTGTCTTAAGATGAAATGGACACTACTTACAGGGGGTACGCAGAGTGGAACAGGAACTGACAAGAGAACAAATTCAATGGGAGCGCATGCTTCCGGCCGAATTCAGGCAGGCGCAGGCGAAACTGCCCGTATTGTTTCTGCCTCTCGGCACCGTGGAATGGCATGGGGAACATAATGCGCTCGGGCTCGATTCGCTTAAGGCGCATGAGCTGTTGGTGCGCACCGCACGCAAAGCGGGAGGCGGCGTGGTCCATCCTCCGTTGTACGGGGGCATGGGCGGATTGGACAAACCTGCAACGGTCATTATCGAGGGCGAATACGACTGGGACAATGTTATGCTTCGCCCTTGGATCGAGAAGCTGTGCGAAGAAGCGGTCCGAAACGGGTTTAAAGCAATTATTATCGTCACCGGACATTATGGTCACAACCAGCAGATTGTGGTACGCGAGGCGGCCGTGCGCATGACGGAGCGGCTGCAGGTGCCTGTCCTGGGCGTTCCGGAATATTGGCTGGCGTTGGATGCAGGGTACTGGGGAGATCACGCAGGCATCGGCGAAACGTCCCTGTTATGGCATCTGCATCCGGACTTGGTAGCTATGGACCGGATTAAAGAGGACCCGGACTATGGGGTTACGGACGAGATCGAAAAAGGATCGTCCCCCGAACTCGGCGAGAGATATGCGGAGCTGATCACCGACAGGCTGGCCGCTTTAGCAGGACAGATGCTGCAATGGGATGAAGCGACAAGGGAAGCCTACGCGGACAGCGAGCGTACGATTCTCCGCATGCAGCTGAAAGGCTGGAGGCAGGTCGGGCCTTGGGAGTTCTGGAGACATATGGCGTATACCGGGATGGCCGAGTACGGCAAGCTTTTGCTAGAGAATAAATTCAGTGAAATTGCAAGGCGGGCTAAGCTTCATAGGGAGCAGCCTGTCGCTGAGGGGACGGAGTCACCATGAATCCGGAAGCAAGCTGGATCTGGCATGAGAGCCTCTCGACGTTAACCAACAGCTACGTGGATTTCCGCAAGGCTTTTCAAGTGAGCAAAGTAACTGATGCCAAGCTTCACATCTCAGCCTCTCAGGAATATCTGCTTTATGTAAACGGGCACTTGATCGGACGGGGCCCCAACCCTTGTTCGCCGGAGTGGCAGTATTACGATTCGTATGATGTGACGGAATTTCTGCAGCCCGGCATCAATTGCATCGCAGCCGTAGGGTACCGGTTCGGAGAGAAGGACATTGTGATTGAACAGATGCAGGGCGAGGCCGGTCTGATCGTGAGTTTTGATATGGCAGGCAGCCCTTTGGTTACGGACACATCATGGAAATGCAGAATTTCACCGCGGTACGAAACCCGGACGATGCGCATCAGCCGCTGGGGCGGATTTAACGAGATTTATGCAGCGGACCGGGAAGACGGCTGGGAACAGCCCGAATACGATGATTCTGCTTGGGCGCCGGCGGTCATCGCTGCGGCTGCGAACGATCCGGCAGGCCCATGGCCGCGGCTTTTGGAGAGGGAAATCCCTTTTTTGCACAAAGAGTGGGTATCTCCTAAAGCGGTGGTTCGGACGGAAAGGAATTACGGCAGACTGGACGCTGTGCAGGAAGCTTCCTATGAATCTGCCGTTGCCTTCCCGATTCGGATTGATGCTTCTGTTCCGGGATCTTTGCCCGGCATCGTCTACGATTTTGCAACCGAAGTAGTCGGACGCCCTGAACTGCGCATCGATGCACCTGAGGGCGGTGTGGTCCGTCTCGCTTACGGCGAGTCGCTGGAACTGCAGTACGTCGATACCTTTTTATTGAAAAAAGGGCTGAACGTGCTTCAGCCTTACGGCCGCAGGGCATGCCGGTATGTGCAGCTGACGTTGATGGCAACCCCGCAGCCGGTGGAGCTGCTAATGTTCCGCTTTGAGAATCAGCACTATGATTTTCCGGAGGCGGGCACGTTCCGGACGTCGGATCCGCTCTTGGACCGCATATGGGACATCAGCCGGATCACGACGGTCATGAACAGCCAGGACCATCTCGAGGACTGCCCTTGGCGGGAAAAGGCGCTGTGGGTAGCCGATGCCGTAGTGATGGGCAAAGTGATCTATCATATGTACGGTGAAACGAAGCTGCTCCGCAAATGCCTGCTGCAGGGGGCGCGCATTCAGCAAGAGGAAGGGTGGATTCCCGGTACCGGTCCGGAAACGAACAAGATGCTGCTTCCGGACTTCAACGGACATTGGCTGATCGGCGTGTATGAGTACTATATGTACACGCAGGACCGTGCTTTTCTCGAGCAGATTTGGACGAATCTCGTACGCGTCTTACAGTGGTTCGACGCACAGGCCGATGAGACGGGATTGTTCGCCGATGCGGCGCGCCCCGGTTTCTTCTGCTTTATCGACTGGACGGAGCACCTCGACCGGAGGGATAAGGTTACGGCCATCTCCTGTATCTACTACAAAGCCTTGCGGTGCATGGTTCTGCTGGCTGAAGCGCTCGGCTTGACGGAATATGCGGAGGAGCTGCGGAATAAGTCGGAGGCACTTCAACTTGCGATTAGAACCAATCTATGGATTGAAGAGCAGGGTGCTTATGCAGACTGTATGGACGGAAGCCAGCTTTCGGAGCACGTCTCGCTGCAAACCAATTTCCTGGCGATTTGGGCGAACCTGATGACGGAGGAGCAGGCTGACCGGTTCCTTACTGACTATTACGACACGGGTAAAGCAGCTGAAGTGAAAGGAGCCTTCTTCCAGCATATCGTCCTGGAAGTGTTCCTGAAGCTGAACCGCCGCAAGGAAGCTGCCGGTCTGATCCGCAATTACTGGGGCGGCATGGTGGCGCGGGGAGCGGTGACCTGGTGGGAGACGTACGATCACGCCAGTCCCTTCTGCGTGACTCCGAGTACTTACCAGGGCAATGTGCCGACCTATTTGTGGGAAGAACCGCGTGTCAGTATGTGCCATGGATGGGGAGCTTCGCCCGGCTATATTCTGTATCAGCTGATACTGGGCGTTAACGTCATGGAACAAGGGCACGGGCGTCTGAAGGTTACAGTCCCTTTCCAGACTGTCCAATGGGCGGAAGGCAGGCTTCCGACGAAGCACGGCTGGGTGGAAATGCAATGGAAAGAAAGCAACGGAACAGTGGAAGGCTTGCTCCGGTATCCGGATTCTCTGGAGCTGGTGCTGGAAGACGGCTATCCGGAAAGCATCCGCATCGAGGCCTATCCGGTCCAGGATAAACTCGGCATAGGCGGAACAAATGGAGGAATGAGACATGAATAACACGAAAGAGCAGTTGGCTTCCTTTATAGCACAAACCCCAATATTCAGTACACACGAACACCACAGGGATGACGATTTCTACGCAGACATGTCCCTGAATACGCTGTTCTCTTGCTCTTATGTAGGATGGTATACCGCTCCGCCGGCCCCTGAAGCCGGCGCTCGTGCGGCTTGGCTGGAGAAGATCCGTTGCAATTCCTATTTTGTCTGGTTGGAGAAATCTGTTTGTTCCATTTACGGGGAGGAGGAAATTACGCCTGATAATTGGGACAGCCTTTCCGAGAAGATCCGCCGGGCCCATCAGGAGCCGGGATACCATATCCGCCTCCTGCAGGAGAAGGCAGGGTACATCCGCTTTTTGGAAGACTGCTATTGGAATACGGGGAGCGATGTAGGCTACCCGGATATGGTCACGGCTGTATATCGGCTGGACATGTGGATGCAGGGCTTCCACCCGGAATCGGTCGATCATGACGGATGCAATCCGCATGCCAATGCAGGGTATGTAATCCCAGATTTGGATACCTATCTGGGGCTGTTAAGGGAGGAACTTGTCCGGCGCAGGCCTTCGATCGCAGGATTGAAATGCGCATCGGCTTACCAGCGCACGATCCGCTTTCAGACCGTAACCCGCGAACAAGCGGAAGCGCTGTACCTGAAGCATCCGTCGGAGCTGAGCCAAGAGGAGCAGAACCGCTTCGGCGATTATATACTCGACGCGGCATGCCGGATCGCGGAAGAGCTGGATCTGCCCATTCAGATTCATACCGGATTAGCGCTGCTTGAAGGTTCCAATCCGCTGAATTTGGAAGGGCTCATCGCTTCGCATCCGGGAAACAAGTTTGTTTTGTTCCACGGCGGATTTCCCTGGATTCATGAGACGGCGGGACTGGCGCACAACTATCAGAACGTCCTGATCGACATCAACTGGCTGCCTTTGATCTCTACTTCCGCGGCCGTTCAGGCGCTGCACATGTACATTGAAGTGCTGCCTAACATTCATACGCTGGCCTGGGGCGGCGATACCTGGACCTCCGAGGAAGCGGTGGGGGCATCGATGGCATTCCGCCATGTGCTTACGCGCGTGCTGTCGGAGAAGGTGGACCAAGGCTACTTCACGTTGAAACAAGCGGAACAATTGGCGGAGAAAATCATGTACAAGAATGCCCAGAACATTTATAACATCATCCCTGTGCAAACAAGGTAAACGGCACAGCCGTGACGTTTATGAACAAGAAAGGAAGTGCAGCAAAGAATGACTCTCGTTCAGGAAAACACCAAATGGATGGTGGCCCATCAGGGCATGCATCTGGAATTCGCCCAGCACGGAGATACGCTCGTGCAGACAGCCCTAAATACTTCTGAAAACAGGAAAGACCGGGTTGCTCCCATATCACTTCCCAATTTTCAGTTGGGTCTGACAGGAAAGCCGAGAGGGGTGTTCCCTGTACCGCTTGGAGGGATGACCTCCATACCTGCCGAATGTACTCTGCTAAGCAAAGAACAACGGGAAGACGGGTTGCTGCTTACCTACCTGCATGCAGCCTATAACTTACAGATTCAAGTCCGGATGACGTTCATTCCGGGAGCGAATGTGATCCGGCAAACGACAACGGTCGTGAATACGGGCACCGAACCGGTGTTGATGAACCACCTCTCCTCGATGAGCCTGAGCGGCATCGCCACGGACGGCGTCAGGCACTGGCAGGATCCCAAAAAAATCAGGGTCCACTATGCGATGCAGACATGGCACGGGGAAGGGCAATGGCGTACGGGGAACCTGGAGGATCTCGGCCTGTATCACGGTTCGCCGCACCCGCCGTCCAATACGATCCGGTTCTCCTCTGTAGGCAGTTTCAGTACGGCCAAATACCTGCCGATGCTGGTTCTGGAAGATATGGAAACAGGGAAGGTATGGTATTTCCAGGTGGAGACCTCGACTTCGTGGAACATCGAGATCGGCTTCCGCGGTTCTTGGAACGATGACAGCGGTTGTTTATACGTTCACACGGATGCCGGCAGCGAGAGATTCGGCGGCTGGAAGAAACAGCTGCTGCCGGGGGAAAGCTACACCTCCGTTCCGACGGCTTACGGCTGCTCGGAAGGCGGTTTTAACGAAGCGGTCAGCCAACTGACAAGCTACCGCAGAAGCACGCTGAAACCGGCGCCGGCTTGGGAAGGCGAGTTCCCGCTCGTTTACAACGATTTCATGAACGGCATCTGGGGCCTGCCTACCCGGGAAAGGCTGATTCCTCTAATCGATGCGGCTGCCGAGGCGGGAGCCGAATGCTTCTGCATCGATGCGGGATGGTTCATGGAGCATACGGAAGTGCCCGTACAGAAATTAGGCGACTGGCTGCCGGTGGATGAACGCTTCGGCGAGGGCGGACTGCAGGGGATTCTGGATTATATCGCCTCCCGAGGGATGATGCCGGGGATTTGGCTTGAAATCGAAATGTGCCATGAGGAATCTTCGATCGCCGCCAAGGATAAGGACTGGTATCTCTATCGGAACGGCGTTAGAATCGGCGGGCCGGACCGCGTGTTCCTTAACTTCTCGAACCCGGAGGTCTGCGCCTACTTCGAGGCTCTGATCGATCGCCTGACTGGGATGGGGGTCCGTTTCATCAAGAATGACTACAACGATTTCATTCCTGTTGCCGACAGCCCGGATGGAGTCTCGGTGGACGACCTCCGAAGAAACGCAGACGCTTTCTATGCATTTATCGATGGCATCCGGCGCAGGCATCCGCAGCTGATTCTGGAGAACTGCGGATCCGGAGGCATGAGGGAAGACTACGCCGCCCTTTCCCATTTTCACCTGCAGAGCACAAGCGACCAGGAATTCTACTATAACTATCCCTCGATTCTGCAAGGTTCGCTCGCCGCGATTCTTCCGGAACAGGCCGGCATCTGGGCCTACCCGTACCCGCTTGCGTTTCTGGAGCAGAATACACCGGGAGTCGTGCTCAGCGAATCGTTTCAGGCCAAGATGAAAGACGGGGAAGAAACGGTGTTCAACATGATCAACGGGTTATGCGGCAATATGTATCTCGCCGGGCACCTTTATGCTGCGGACAGCTGGAATATGGCGCTGATTCAACAAGCCACGGCTCTTTATAAACAAGAGAGAGGCCACATCCGCCGTTCCGTGCCGGTTTACCCTACCGGCCTGCTGAAATTGAAAGAACAGCAAGCTTGGGGATCTATAGGCTTATGGCACAAGGATCAGAACCGCATGCTGCTGGCCGTATGGAGGCTGGGATCCGCCGAGGACCGGTTTGAAGTGCCGCTGAACGACTGGTTCTCGGGTGAAACGTCGATCCGGCAGCTGTACCCGCAAGAAGATGTTTTCCAAGCTCCGTTCTATTACAGCAAGTCTGCAGGGAAGCTTACAGTCCATTTTTCTAAACCGTATACAGCCCGTTTCTATGAAGTGACAGGAAGAGTGCAATAAAACGCCGCAACCGCAAAATATTATTCTATTAACCCAACATCGGCTCCGTTATCATGAAGAAGTAGACCAATATTGCATTAGAGAGGGGTTTCTAACGCATGAAGAAGACAGCTTGGGTAAAGAAGGCAGCGGTCCTTGCTGCCATCGCGTCGCTGACACTGACAGCGGCTTGTGGAAACGCAAATAACACAGCAAGTGAGAACGGGAAGAACAACACACCTGCACCGCAGGAAGAGAAACCGGCCGTGGAGGTAAAGATCGATCCGCTCGGCAAGTACGAAACACCGGTCAAGATGACGGTGTGGTCCGGCGTAAATGACATTATGAAATTCGCTCCAGGGGAAAGCATCGACGACAATCTGCACACCCGTTACATGAAAGAGTTCCTGAATATCGAATTCTCGAATAAATGGGTGGCGGACGGCGCCAAAATCAACGAGAAAGTAAATCTGGACATCGCCTCCAATGATATTCCAGACGCTACACAGGTGACCTTGGACCAGCTGAGCAAGCTGATCAAGAACGACCAGGTAGAAGACTTGACGGAAGCTTGGGAAAAGTATGCTACTCCTGAATTGAAAGCGAATATGGGATTCCAGGACAACGCTGCTTTCGTGCCTGCAACCAAGAATGGCAAAATCTACGGTATTCCGCTTCCTTACGATATGGGGAACTCCGTATCCTTGATGTATGTGCGTAAAGACTGGCTTGAGAAAGTCGGCATGAAAATGCCAACGACCATCGATGAGCTGGTAGCGGTGGCCAAAGCGTTTGTTGAGCAGGATCCGGACGGCAACGGAAAGAAAGACACGTACGCCATCGGGATGGATAAAGGCAACGAAGCAGGCGGTCCCGCCACGCTTCCGGGAACGACGACGCTGGACGCGATCGCGGCAGGCATGGGCGTTTACCCTGGCCTTTGGGTGAAGGACGAGAACGGCAACGCCCGTTATGACAGCCTGAATCCGAAAATGAAAGATGTATTAACGAAAATGCAGGAGCTTTACAAAATGGGAGCGTTCGATCCGGAATTCGCGGTCAAAGACCTTCCGAAGGTGGGGCAGTCCATTGCAGAAGGTAAAATCGGTATCGTCTTCGGACCGTTCTACTACCCGATCTGGCCTTTGAAAGATTCCCTGACGAACAATCCGAAAGCCGACTGGGACGTGGCGCTGACGCCTACCCTGGACGGAAGCAAAGTCGTGCCGAAGGCGCTGCCTTTTGCAAACAACTGGATCGTGGTCCGTAAAGGTTATGAGCATCCGGAAGCGCTGATCAAGGCGATGAACGTAACTCAAATGATGCAGGACAACACAGGCGAACCGGGCAAGTTCTGGAAGGAAGCCGGAAAAGGCGTCTACAAAGATATGAGCGCTCACCAGTACATGAAACCGTACACGTTCGATTCTCCGGTCCGCAACATCCAGACGGGTAAAGAAATCAAAGCTGCGATCGACGAAAAGGACGAATCCAAGCTGGTCAGCTCGGCAGCCATCGAGAATTATAAGAACAATGTCATGGCCGCTGACAAAAATACCGCGTGGGCGTTCCGCAAAGTATTCTACGATGCCGAGTATTTGCTGGGCCAATACGATAAGCTGCAGTACTCGCTGTTCTTTGATGCACCTACACCGGAAATGCAAGCCAAGAGTTCGGCTTTGAACAAGCTGGAATTCGAAACGCTGACCAAAATCATCATGGGCGCCGTGCCTGTCAGCGAGTTCGACAACTTCGCGAAGAAATACAACGATTTGGGCGGAGCCAAGATTGCTGAAGAAGTTAACGAATGGATGAAGACACATTAACATGAATTCACTTGGGTACGGGGCTGTGCGGCTGCTGCCGCACAGCCTTGCCCCATACTACAGGAGAGATTGCCGATGCTGAGAACGGTACGGGAGACGGCGCCACCGCGCGCAACCAAGCGGCCGAGAAGAGGGCTGCTGCTGCATAGAACATGGCCGCTCCATCTAATGATGCTTCCGGGCATCGTATTCCTGATCATTTTCAATTACATTCCTATGGTGGGCATCTCCATCGCATTTCAGGATTACAATCCGACAAAAGGATTTTTCGGTTCCGAATGGGTCGGACTGCGATATTTCAAGTTCATGCTGGAACTTCCGGATACGTCGGCGGTCGTTCGTAACACGCTAATTATCGCAGGATTAAAGATTTTTTTCGGTTTTCTCATTCCGATCCTGTTCGCCTTGCTGCTGAATGAAGTTCGGCAGGCGATGGTGAAGCGGATGGTCCAGACGATGGTGTACTTCCCTCATTTTCTGTCCTGGGTTATTTTAGGAGGTATTTTGATCGATATCCTGTCCATGCAGGGAGGGGCCGTCAATCAAATCTTGTCATGGTTCTCTATCGATCCGGTCTTTTTTCTCGGAGATCCGCAGTGGTTCCGGGCAGTGCTGATCAGTACGGACGTATGGAAAGAATTCGGATTTTCCACCATCATTTATTTGGCCGCCCTAAGCGGGATCAATCCCCAATTGTATGAAGCAGCCGTAATCGACGGGGCCAATCGTTGGAAGCAAACGTTGAACATCACGATTCCGGGCATTCTGCCTGTGGCCGTCCTGATGGCCACGCTGAGCATCGGGGGCATCTTGAATGCCGGATTCGATCAGATATTTAACCTGTATAACGCGCTGGTTTACGACACCGGAGATATTATTGACACTTTTGTCTACCGAATCGGGCTCGTAGATGCCCAATATAGTTTAGCGACAGCGGTAGGGCTGTTCAAGTCCGTGGTCAGTCTGATTCTCATTTCCGTTTCCTATGCGCTGGCCTACCGGTTTGCGAACTACCGGATTTTCTAGAAAGGAGGCGCCCTCTGGTGAAAGCCTATGATTCCAAAGCCTACCGCGTGTTTACTTTTGCCAATTACCTGATCCTGCTGGCCATAGGCCTGCTGTGTATCCTTCCTATGTTTCATCTGCTTGCGGTGTCCTTCAGTTCAAAGGGGCCGGCGAATGCAAATCTCGTAGGGTTATGGCCGATCGGATTTACGACGGAAGCGTATGAAGAGGCCTTTACGAACACCAAGTACCTTAGATCTTTTCTAGTTACGTTTGAAAGAATCGGGCTGGGTGTTACGCTCAATATGATCCTGACATTTCTGCTGGCTTATCCGCTGTCCAAAGAATCCAGGGACTTTCCGTTAAGAAGCGTCTATGTATGGTTTATTGTGTTTACAATGCTGTTCGGCGGCGGTCTGATCCCAAGCTATATGCTGATGAAGCAGCTTCATCTGATGGACACGATCTGGGCCTTGGTGCTTCCGGGTGCCGTCCCTGTATTTAATGTGATCATGCTGCTGAATTTCTTCCGTCAGCTTCCCAAAGAGCTTGAAGAGTCCGCATTCATGGACGGGGCGAATCATCTGGTTTCCCTGATCCGAATCTATGTACCGCTCTCTATGCCGGCCATTGCCACCTTGACGCTGTTTAGTGTCGTGGGCCATTGGAATTCGTGGTTCGACGGCCTGATCTACATGAAGAGCCCTGCCCATTACCCGCTCCAAACGTATTTGCAAATTCTGCTCGAACAGACGAAGAACGCGATTACGCTGGACGGGGCTAAGCAAATATCCGAGGTAGCGAAACGCTCCTTGTATTCTGCTCAAATTTTCATAGCGATGCTTCCGATTGTGCTTGTGTATCCATTCCTTCAAAAATATTTTGTCAAAGGCATCGTACTTGGGTCTGTAAAAGGGTAACGCGGCAAACGCGGCAAACAGGAGAAGTTTCTCCTGTTTGTTTGGCATTTCCGGTGATATGATGGTGCTGAGGTGGTTCCGATGAGCATAATAGCAAGATGGCTTCGAATGAGCGTGTTCATGAAAGTATTTTTGGGTTTTCTGATCGTGGCACTCCCCCTGTATGGGACGAGTTTAAGCACCACATGGAAGGCGGGAAGCACCATTTCTTCGGAGACCCAATCTTCGACGCACAGCAAACTGCAGTTTTTCCTGGAGTATCTAAAAGATGAGCTCCAAAACGTCAATCAGATGCTGGTAGCGCTTAATAACGATCCGGATCTCCCGAGCCTTCTGCTGATGCAGGATTCCAAATTAACCTATGAAGTACTTCAACTATCCAACCAAATCCAATCGAAGATGAATATTGTTTATTACTCCAGCGACTATGTCACTGATGTGTTTCTGCTGCTGCCCCGCTCAGGCAAGCAATTGTCAGTCAATAAGGGCGGCTTGGTAAAGATTGAAGACAGCAAGAGAGGCTTCCTGAATAGGCACATAGGGAAATTCTCCCTGATGGACCGGTTCATAGACAATAATTCCATTACTTATACCATAGCAATCACGCAGAATTCGGAGACCGAGGTCAGCTATCTGCTTGGGGTGGAAATTTCTCAATCCAAAATATTGGAATCCCTCAAAAAATTCGATGCCGACGACAAATATCATACCTTTCTGGTAGATAATGCTTCGAAAAGGTATGTAGGGCGGGAGTACCTGACCAGCACGGATAAAGTGATCTATGAAACATTGAAAAACAGCCCCGAGCTCAAGAAAATCGAGTGGAACGGGGTTCGTTATATGGTTCAAAGCTCGAAAGACCAGTTCTTTACCGTCATTTCGTATGTGGAGGAAGGCCAGGTCCTCGGGTCAGTTAACCGTATCCGGAATTCGTTTTGGATCCTTGCAGCGGTCTCGTTCGCCTTCCTGTTTGTCTATTCCCTGCTGATTTTCCAGCAGATCCATAAACCGCTGAACCGGTTGGTCCGAACGATGAAAGCTGTTGAAAAAGGAGATGTAAACGTATACATTCCTAACTTGAAAGAAGATGAATTCGGCTACGTATACCGTCAGTTCAACAGAATGGTAGGGCAGCTCCGGAATCTGATCGAGGAGGTACTGGAAAATAAAATCCGGATGCAGCAGGCCCAGCTGAAACAGCTGCAATCGCAGATCAATCCCCATTTTCTATTCAACTGTTTCTATATCGGCTACCGGATGGCAAAGTCAGGTGAAATGGATAACGTCGCTAAATTATGCAAATATCTCGGAGACTATTTCCGCTTCGTCACGCAGCGTTCGGAACAGGATGTATTGCTGGAAGAAGAGATGAAGTACACGTCAACCTATCTGGAAATCCAGCTGCTCCGTTTCTCCAATAAGCTTTCCTACCGGGTGGAGATGGAGGAAGGGCTCGGGCAGACGGTCGTCCCGGGGTTGATCATTCAACCGCTTGTAGAGAATGCCCTGCTTCACGGGATTGAAAAAGTAAACCGGCCGGGACTGATCACCATTTGTATCCGCCATTGCGGAACCTTTATCTCTGTTGAAGTAAAAGATAACGGCCCGGGTATGGAAGAAGAAGCGCTTCGCCAGTTAACAGCCACACTTAACCAGTCAGTGAACGACACGAACCATTGCGGGTTATGGAATGTCCACTGGAGATTGAAGCATACGTTCGGGGAAAGCTCCGGGCTTCGCATCCTGAATCTGGAAGAAGGCGGCTTGTGTGTATCGTTTGAGGTTCCCGCATCATCGATGAAATTTGGAGAAACTGCATAGAAAGAAGGGATTCCCCATGTATAGTCTGCTGATTGTAGATGATGAACCGGTGATTGCGGAAGGCTTGGCCGAGATGGTGACGGGCTCCGGCCTGCCGCTGAGAGAGATTAAGTTCAGCTATTACGCTCCGGAAGCGCTGGCTATGTTTACGGAAACGCCTTTCGATATCGTGCTCGCGGACATCCGCATGCCGGAGATGAGCGGACTGGAGTTTTTCGAGAGAATCCGGCACCGCTCCTCTACAACGAAAGTGATCTTCCTGACCGGTTTCTCCGAGTTCGAATATGCAAGGAAGGCATTGCAGCTGGACGCGACGGATTATCTGCTGAAACCGGCCGATGACGAGGATGTGATTGCCAGTCTCATGAAGGCGATTGCGGAGCTGGAGCAGCAGTATGAGCGGATGATGGCGTTGGAATCGGCCCGGCGGCAGGTGAAGGAAGCTCTGCCGTCCGTCTATCATGATTTCTTCCGGCGGCTGCTGAACCGGGAGGAGTTTGGGACGGTGAAAAAGGTAGCAGAGGCATTCTCCAAATTCGATCTCCCCTTCTTGGCCGACCGTCCGGCGGCTACGGTTATCTGCCGGCTGGACGAATGGACCGGCCGCTTCGCGGAGAACGATCGGGCGCTTGTCCAGTTCGCCGTACAGAATATGATACACGATATGTTAAACAAGAACGGAAGGATGGCTTCGTTCCATACCGATGACGGGTTATGGGCAATGGTGATCCAACCTGCCGGCAGTGATGACGGAGAAGAGATGATACCTCTGCTCCATGAAAGGCTCGCCGATACGCAGGAGACGATTTACCGGGTTCTCGGCGCCGTGGTTTCTTTCGCACTTACCCCAAGCTTCTTGTCCTGGGAGGAGTGGCCCGGGGGATTCCGCTACCTGGCTTCCAGCCTGAAATTCACCTTGACCCCAGGGGTACTCCTGATGCCTGTTACGATGGCCGGTTCCGTCGCAGCCATACAATACGGATATATCAATGACGCGATCTCTAAAGTGACGGATGCGATCCAGTCGAGGGACACGGAATTGCTGGAGAAGGTCCTCGGTCAAGTGTTCATGGGCGGTGAGCCCGCAGAACGCACGAGCCCGGAGAGTCTGGGAATTATCTATATGGGAATCAGCCATTATCTGGTCAATTTAATGCTGCTCTACAGTCTGGGCCAGGAACTGACTGTCCCGGTTACCGAGAAGATGTCTAATTTTCACGCGCACAAAAACAGAAAGGAAGTCATCTCTTTCTTACTGGACAACTACCGCAAAGTTGCAGCCAAGATGGATACGGTCCGTAAACATCCGTCCGAATCGCTGATCGATCAAGTGAAATTGTATATTCATACGCATTTAAGCGATGATTTATCGCTGGACGTACTTGCGAAAGCCCGCTATGTGAGCCCGTCCTACCTGTCCAGGCTGTTTCATCAGGTGACGGGCGAACAGCTGACTGCCTATATTACACGGGTGAAGATGGATGCGGCGAAGAAGCTGCTGTCCGACGCTCAGTACAAAATCCAGGACGTGGCGGAAAAACTGGGCTATCAAAGCCCCAACTATTTCTCTAAAGTGTTCCGCAAGACACTTGGCATATCCCCGCAGGATTATCGGGCTACCAGTCTTTCGCCTTAATGACTATAGATTATGGAGGTTAGATGATGCACTCTTCTGCAGGTTCCACGGTTTGGTATATTCCTGACGGTTATATTCCTGAGGACAGCTCAGGCAAGCTGGCCAGCCATGAATCGGTCTGTGTGCTGAACAGCGGTTCCATGGACGCGATGGCAGAGTTTACGATTTTTTTTGAGGACAGGGACCCGATTGACGGGATTTATGTTACGGTGCCGGGACGGAGGACCAGACATATCAGGACAAGTTCGCTCACAAATGGAACCGAAACCATCCCAGTTGGCATCCCCTATGCGATACAGGTTACGAGCAGCCTGCCGGTCATCGTCCAATACAGCCGGCTTGACTCCACCCAGGCTGAAAACGCTTTAATGAGCACAATGGCTTTCCCTATTAATCAAACATAAAACAGACATAAACAAACATAAATAATAGTATTCAAAAACAAACAAAGGTGTTATGATCAAAACAAGCAAAAACAAAACTATTCAAACATGGTGGAGGTCGTAACATGGTACAAAGCTTATGGAATGCAGGGGATGCTTCAAAAGCAAAGGAAGGATTAGGGGAATTGGTGTACCGCTCGAACCTGATCGGAACGGACCGCCGGGTATGCAACTGGGGCGGGGGGAATACGTCCAGCAAGACGATCGTCAAGGATTTTCGCGGCCGCGAAACCGAAGTAATGTATGTGAAAGGCAGCGGTTCCGACCTGGCTTCCATGAAAGAGGGGAACTTTACCGGGCTTCGCATGGAGGATATCCGCCCGTTATTTGAGCTCGATGAAATGTCGGACGAAGACATGGTCGCTTACCTGGCTAACTGCATGATCGACGCCAAGCACCCGCGCGCATCGATCGAAACGCTGCTGCATGCGTTCCTGCCGTTTAAGCATGTGGACCACACTCACCCGGATTCCATCATCGCTTTGTGCTGTGCCGATAACGGGCGCGACCTGGCCGGCGAGATTTTCGGCGACCGTTATGTATGGGTGCCTTATATCCGCCCAGGCTTTACCTTATCCAAAATGATCGCCCAAGGCGTCCTCGAGAATCCGAAAGCGGAACTGGTTCTGATGGAAAAGCACGGTTTAGTAACGTGGGGCGAAACATCTGAAGCATGTTATGCAAAGACGATTGAAATTATTACGGAAGCGGAGCGCTTTATCGAATCCCGAATCAAGGAAGACCGGGTATTCGGCGGCTTGAAGCATGCTCCTCTGGAGGCGGAAGTGCGGCGCAGCATCGCGGCGCAAGTGATGCCTGCCGTGCGGGGTGCGGTCAGCGGCGGAAAGAAGATGATTCTGTCATTTGACGATCAGGAGGACGTGCTTACTTTTGTCGGCGGTATCGACTCTCCTCAGCTGTCCCAAGTAGGAGCCGCCTGCCCGGATCACCTCGTCCACACGAAAGTGGTGCCGCTGTTTATCGACTGGACACCGGATGCGAAAGATGTAGCCGGATTGACCGAGAAGCTGGTGCAGGGGATCGAGGATTATAAACAACAGTATCAGGCTTATTTTGAGCGAAACAAAAACGAAGGCGACATCATGTTCGAGGCTGCTCCCCGTGTGATTTTGATTCCGGGTATCGGAATGATTAATACAGGCAAAAGCTGGGCCATGTCCCAAGTGAGCGGGGCGCTGTATCACCGTGCGATTGCCGTCATGCGCGGGGCGACGGCGCTCGGAAATTTCGTATCTTTGAGCGAGAATGAATCTTATAACGTGGAATATTGGCCGTTGGAATTATATAAATTATCCCTTGCTCCTGCCGAAGCTGAATTCTCCCGGAAAGTCGCGTTTATTACAGGAGGAGCCGGCGGTATCGGCAGTGAAACCGCCCGCAGGCTGGTATCCGAAGGCGCGCATGTCGTGTTGGCCGATCTGAATGAGGAAGGCGCACAGAAGGTTGCCGGCGAAATCAATGCCAAGTTCGGTGAAAACCGTGCGATTGCCGTGAAGATGGACGTAACGAAAGAGGAAGACGTCGCAGCTGCGTATGCTGCAAGCAGTCTCGCCTTCGGCGGAGTGGACATTATTGTAAATAATGCGGGGCTGGCTACTTCGAGTCCTTTTGAAGAAACTTCGCTGAAAGAATGGAATCTCAACATCAATGTGTTGGGAACAGGTTACTTCCTTGTTGCGCGTGAGGCCTTCAAATTGATGAAACAGCAGGGAATCGGGGGCAGCATGGTGTTCGTAGGTTCCAAAAATTCCGTTTATGCAGGCAAGAACGCTTCTGCTTACAGTGCAGCCAAAGCCTTAGAGGCGCATTTGGCCCGCTGTATTGCGGCCGAAGGCGGGGAACACGGCATCCGTGTCAATTCGATTCTTCCGGATGCAATCCTGCAGGGATCAGCGATCTGGAACTCAAATTGGCGCAACGAGCGGGCTGCTGCTTACGGCATCGAGCCCGATCAGCTCGAAGAATACTACCGCAAACGGACAACGCTGCTTGTAAACATTTATCCGCGCGACATCGCAGAAGGCATTGCCTTCTTCGCCTCTTCCAAATCGGAGAAGACGACGGGCTGCATGCTTACAATTGACGGCGGTGTGCCTGCCGCATTCACCCGATAATAACGAAAAGGAGGGACCATTCCCATGGAGCCGACAATACTGCAAGGTTACGAGCTGGCGAAACAGCTGTATGCAAAACATGGTATCGATGTTGACCAGGCGCTTCGCCAGTTGGAAAAAATCAAAATATCCGTACACTGCTGGCAGGGTGACGATGTAAAAGGATTTCTGTTCAGGGATCAGGAGCTTACCGGGGGAATCTCAGTCACGGGGAACTATCCGGGAGCAGCCCGCACCCCGCAGGAGCTGAGAATGGACCTGGAAGAGGCGTTCCGCCTCATTCCCGGCAAACATAAAGTCAATTTACACGCGATCTATGCCGATACGCAGGAAAAGCCCGATCTGGATGAACTGGAACCGCGGCATTTTGAACCGTGGGTGGCTTGGGCGCGCGAACAGGGGCTCGGGTTGGATTTTAATCCTACCTGCTTCTCTCATGAGAAATCAAAGGACGGGTTCACGCTGAGCCATCCGGACCCGGACATTCGTAAGTTTTGGATCGAACACTGCAAAGCGTCCCGCCGGATCAGCGCCTACTTTGGCGAGCAGTTGGGCCAAACCTGCGTAACGAACGTCTGGGTGCCCGACGGTTATAAAGATGTGCCGGTTGACCGCATGTCCCCGAGAATCCGCTTGAAGGAATCGCTGGATGAAGTGTTTGCGGAACCGCTGAACCCCGCGCATCATCTGGATGCGGTGGAGAGCAAGCTGTTCGGGATCGGTTCCGAAGCGTATGTCGTCGGTTCCCATGAGTTTTATATGGGCTATGGGCTGCAGAACAACAAGCTGATCTGCTTGGATGCGGGACACTTTCACCCGACGGAGACGATTTCCAACAAGCTTTCTTCGCTAGCATTGTTCGCGGAAGGATTGCTGCTGCACGTCAGCCGCCCGATGCGCTGGGACAGCGACCACGTGGTGGTAATGGACGACGAGCTGCTCGATATCGGTAGAGAGTTGGTCCGCGGAGGCCTGCTGGAGAAGACGCATATCGGCCTGGACTTCTTTGATGCCAGCATTAACCGTGTGGCGGCATGGGTAATCGGTACGCGGAACACGCTGAAAGCATTGCTGCGGGCGTTCCTGGAGCCTGTCGATGAGTTAAAGAAAGCAGAGCTCGACGGTGATTACACGGCAAGGCTTGCTTTGACGGAAGAGTTCAAAGCATATCCTTTTGGCGCAGTATGGGATTATTATTGTGCTTCCCAAGGAGTGCCTGTAAGGGAAACCTGGCTTGAGCAGGTTCGGACCTATGAGCGCGAAGTTCTCTCCAAACGGGAACAGGCTGCAGCGCCGGCTCAGCTCTAATCAAATCGGGAAGGCGGTATCGTCTATGAGTATACTGGCTTATGATTTGGGAGCCTCCAGCGGCAGGGCTATCATCGGCCGGCTGAACGGAAGCAGGATCGTAACGGAAGAAATTCACCGGTTTCCGAATGAACCCGTTCAGGCAAGCGGGCGTCTGCATTGGGACATCTTGCGGCTCTATCATGAAATGAAGCAGGGATTGTTGAAGGCTAAGGCTGCGGGAGAGATTCCTTCCAGCCTTGCAGTGGACTCCTGGGCTGTGGATTTCGGACTTATCGGGAACACAGGAGAGCTGTTAGGCAATCCCTATCATTATAGGGACCGCCGGACCGAGGGTGTGATGGAGCGGGTAACCGGGCGTATTGGAAAATCCGAGATCTTTAACCGTACCGGAATCCAGTTCCTGCCGTTTAATACAATCTATCAACTGGCGGCCATGAAAGAACAGCATTCACCCCTTCTCCAGGAGGCGCACCGGTTTTTGATGATACCGGATTTGCTGCGTTATTTCCTGACTGGAGAGATGTTGAATGAATTCTCCAATGCAACGACAACGCAGTTGTACAATCCGTCAACGGGTTCTTGGGACAGCGAGCTTCTATCCGGGATCGGCATCCCTTCCTCGATATTCGGTCAGGCGGTGCAGCCCGGTACCGCGGCAGGAACACTGCTGCCCTCCGTCTGTACGGAGCTGGGCGTACCGGCCATTACCGTTCTGGCTGTCGGGGAGCACGACACCGCATCGGCGGTGGTTGCCGTTCCCTCAGAGAGCGCCTCCTTCGCATACTTAAGCTGCGGGACATGGTCATTGTTGGGAACGGAAGTGGATCAACCGGTCATTACGGCACGTTCACTGGAGCTGAACTTTACGAATGAAGGCGGCGCGGGGAACAAGTACCGGCTGCTCAAAAACATTATGGGTCTGTGGATCCTTCAAGAGCTTCAGCGGGAATGGGCAAGGGAAGGAAAGACACAAAGCTTTGCGGATCTGGTGGAAACTGCCCGGACGGCTCCTTCCTTCAGCGTCTTCATTGATCCGGACGATCCTATGTTTCTTGCGCCTGGCGCGATGACAACGAGGATTCAAGAGTTTTGCACCCGCACCGGCCAGAAGCGGCCCGAAACAATAGGACAATACGTACGTTGCGTTATGGAAAGCCTGGCTTTACAATATCGGTATGTGTATGAGCTTACCGAAGAGCTGTCGGGACGGAGTTTTCAAGGCCTTCATATGGTAGGCGGAGGCATCCATAATGAGCTGCTGTGCCAATGGACTTCAGACGCGATCGGCAAACCGGTATGGGCTGGTCCGGCTGAGGGCAGCGCCATCGGAAATTTGGCGGTCCAATGGATTGCGTCAGGTGAATTCTCAGGACTGCAGGAGGCCAGGCGCACGATTCGGGAGTCCTACGGTGTCAAAACATACGAACCTTGCGGCGGGGAAGCCTGGGAGGAAGCGTTTCAGCGCTTCCGGCAGCTGTCCGTTCACCGGTAATGCCGGCGCAGGAAGGAAAGGGGAAATTCAGCAGTGCTGGTTGCAGAACGTTATGAACGCATCGTACAGCTTGTAAATGAGAAAGGCAGCATCCGGGTTTCCGAGCTGAGCGAGCTGTGCCAGGTGACCGAAGAGACGATCAGGCGGGATTTGGATCGGCTGGAACAGGCCGGCCGCCTGCGCAGGTCGCACGGAGGGGCCGTCAGCGTGAAGGACCAGCAGCCTGAAATTCCCTATTTCGAGCGTGAAGTGATGCATGCCGGGGAGAAGAAGCGCATTGCGGAAGAAGCGGTAAAACGGGTGTCCGCCGGAGACAAAATTCTGCTCGATGCCAGCACAACCGCATGGTACATGGCACAGATTTTGCCCGACCTGCCGATTACGGTACTGACCAATTCCATCAAAGTAGCGATGGAACTAAGCGGGAAAGAGCAGGTTGAAGTCATCTCTACCGGCGGGCTCCTCGCCAGGCGCTCACTGTCTTATGTAGGCCCGTCCGCTGAACGGTCACTGGAAGAGTATCATGTCGATAAGGCGTTTCTATCGTGCAAAGGCATCCATCCGGAGCGGGGGATCAGCGAATCCAACGAACTGCAGGCGCGGATTAAGCAGCAGATGCTGAGGGCTGCGGAATATACCTACCTGCTGGCCGATGCAAGCAAGTTCGGGACGCCTTCTTTTGCCAGAATCGGAGATTTGAAGGAGATTCATCATATCATCACCGACCGCCGACTGACGGAGGACCTGCTTGCCGGGGTCCGGGAACAGGGAGTCAGGGTCACTACCGTATAAAACATGCTGTTGCAGAAAATACCATATTTTCGAGAAAAACCTTCCCGTAAGAGGAAGGTTTTGTTACAATTAACTTGTCTGACAACCTGATAAATAATTAAAAATTTTGATCAATGAGGTGTACCATGAAGGTTTCCTTATTCATTACTTGTTTAAGCGACACATTGTACCCGAAGGTCGGCGAGGCCATGGCCCGTCTGCTGGCGCGGTACGGCATCGAACTGGAATTTCCACGGGTGCAGACCTGCTGCGGGCAGCCCGCATATAACAGCGGTTATTGGGGGGAAGCCCGGGAAACGGCTCGGACGATACTGCAAGCTTTTGAACACAGCGACTTTGTGGTTTCTCCCTCCGGTTCCTGTACCTATATGATTCACCATTACAGCGAGCTTTTTAAAGACGATCCCGTGATGAAGGCCAAGGCGGAGGAGCTGCAGCGGAAGACGTATGAGTTTACGCAGTTTCTGGTGCAGGTCCTGGGGGTCAGGGATATAGGAGCGGTGTTTCCTTATAAAGTTACCTACCATCCTTCCTGCCACGGAAGCCGGCTGCTTGGGGTGAAGGAAGAGCCGATGGAGCTGCTCCAGCATGTGAAGGGGCTTACGTTCGTACCGCTGCCTTTTGCGGAGGACTGCTGCGGGTTCGGGGGCACGTTTGCGGTCAAAATGGCGGATATCTCCGGAGCGATGGTGACTGAAAAAGCGGACCATGTTAAGGAGACGGAGGCGGAGGTGCTAGTAGGGCTGGATATGGCCTGTCTCATGAACATCGCCGGCAACTTGCGTTACCGTAATGAGCCAGTCAGGGTTATGCATTTGGCGGAGCTGCTGGCGGAAGGAGTGGAATCGGCATGAGTGCAGCGAAAACCAGGAAGAGTACGGTGAAAGAGCGGGCGGATCTGGCCCTGAACGATGAGTTTTTGCGAAAAGCGGTAAAGTTTACGACAGAGCGTCTGCGCAACGGGAAGAAGAACGCCTCCGCCGATCACGGCAACTGGGACGACTGGAGGGAGCGCGGACGCCAGATCCGGCTGCATACGATCGCACATTTAGATTATTATTTGAACTTATTTACGGAAAACGCCCGGGCGAACGGGGTTCATGTCCACTTTGCCGAAACGGCGGAAGAAGCTGTGAGCCTGTCATTGGCTATTGCTGAACGGAAGTCCGCCAAGTCCGTCGTAAAATCGAAATCCATGGTATCGGAGGAGCTTCACCTCAACCATGCATTGGAAACGATCGGCGTAGAGGCGGTAGAAACGGATTTGGGCGAGTATATTATCCAATTGGCGGGAGAAACCCCGTCTCACATTATCATACCGGCGATCCACAAAAACCGGTATCAAATTGCGGACCTGCTCTCGGCCGAGGCAGGGGAACGATTGGAACCGGATACAACGGTGCTGGCGGGCTTTGTGCGCAAAAAGCTGAGGGAAAAGTTCCTCGAAGCCGACATCGGCATGACCGGCTGCAACTTCGCGATTGCCGAAACCGGCTCGATGGTGCTGTTCGAGAATGAAGGCAATGCGCGCATGGTGACCACGGTCCCGCGCACCCAAATTACGCTGATGGGCATGGAACGCATCATTCCGTCCTGGACCGATTTGGAGGTCATGGCTACACTGCTGCCGCGATCGGCTACAGGCCAAAAGCTGACCGTCTATATGTCAGGCATTACAGGTCCGCGTCGTGAGGCGGATGCCGACGGTCCGGACGAAATGCACATCATTATTCTCGACAACGGCAGGTCGAATCAGCTTGGCGATCCGGAGTTTCAGGAGCTGTTGAACTGCATCCGCTGCGGTGCGTGCCTAAACGCATGTCCGGTATACCGCCACATCGGCGGCCACGCCTACGGCGGGACTTACAGCGGCCCGATCGGTGCCGTTTTGACTCCTGCACTGCAGAAGAATGTCGCGGATTGGGACGATATTGCGAATGCGTCCAGTTTATGCGGCGCTTGTTATGAAGCCTGTCCGGTCAAAATCCCGCTGCATGACATGCTCGTGTATCTGCGCCGCCGTAAAGTAGAGGGAGGTCACGGCAACACGCTGGAGACGATAGGGATGAGAGGATTTGCCGCTGCCGCAGGGAATGCCAAGGTGATGAGCGGGATGCTTAAGCTGGGCAAGCTCGGACAGAGGCTGGTGCTCCGTGACGGGGGCATCCGGTTGAAGCTCGGTCCGTTGAAGGGCTGGAACAGCTACAGAGTAACGCCTGGATTGCCCAAGCAATCGTTTCGCGACCAATGGCCGACACTGCAAGAAGAACTGCGACGGGGCCTGCAGGAGATGAGTCCGGAGATCAGGAACAGGCTGGAGGAACGAAAACTTCAGCAGAACCGTAAAGGGGGGCATAGCAATGGTTGATACGCATAAAGACTGGCTGGAGGAGCTGGAGCGGAAGTCGCGACTGAAGCAGGAGGCGTTTATGAATGGGATTGCAGGCAAACTCGGCCGCCCGCGGATTGCTGCCGCCCCTGCTCACCCGTTCCGGGGAGCTCCCGCGTTTTGGGGAGAGTTCGATTGGCAGGAGGAGGAGCGGATCAGCGCCTTCGAAGCGAACTTTCGGAGTGCGGGCGGTCATGTGGAGAGGCTTCCAGATATGGAACGGGCGAGTGCTTTCATAGCCGGCAAAGCTATGGAAACGGGAGCGCGGCGCATAATGCGCCAGGACCAGCCGGAGCTGGCGTTGCTGCAGCTGGAGCAGGCACTGCCCGGGGCGGAGATCAAGGTATGGAACTCGAGCACAACAGACGGTGAGGATAACCCGAGTTACTGGAAAACACGGGCGGCGGAAGCGGATTTCGGCGTAGTGATGGCCGATTATGCCGCAGCCTACACCGGTTCCGTTACGGTTCTCTCCGCAGCCGGCAAAGGGCGCTCCGTCAGCTTGCTTCCTACAGTCTTATTTGTTATTCTGCCCGTAGAGAGGCTTGTTACAAGGCTGGGGGAGGTGCTTGTGAATTTTGACCGCATGGGCGGGGAAGGGTTACCGGCAGGTATTCACTTTATTTCAGGACCCAGCCGTTCAGCCGATATTGAGAATGATCTGACGATCGGCGTTCATGGACCTGGGATTGTATATACGCTGATCGTCGGAGCTTAAGGGAGCTGCCGTATGGAAGTTACGCGATTAACGAAGCAGAATCATTATGAAGCGATTATGGAACAGATTAAACAGCAGATTGTGGACGGGACGCTGAAGCCGGGAGATAAGCTTCCGTCAACCCGGGAGCTTTCGGAGCGCTTTGGGGTAGGCCGTTCTACGACACGGGAAGCTTTAAGCGCTTTAAAGGCGATGGGCTATATCGATATCCGCCAAGGCGGCGGGTGCGTAGTGCTCCAGTCTGCTCCGCCGGGTGAGCAGCCTCTTGCAGAGCTTCAAGTCCAGAGTACGGAATTGCTGAATTTGCTGGAGGCGCGAAAAGCGCTGGAAGTTGCTAACGCCGCTCTCGCTGCGGAAAAAAGGACGGAGCAGGATTGCCGCGTGCTGGAACGTCTCCTGAAGGAAATGAAAAGTTCCATCGGTGATGACCTGGAGGGAGAACGGACGGATCTGGAATTTCATTTATCCCTGGCGAGGATGACCCATAACCCGATTATGGTGCAGCTGCTGGAATCGATCATGCTTCCGATGGAACAGGCGATTCGCGGGGTTAGAAGAGCGGAGCTTTACTCCAACCGTTCTGTAGCCGTAAAACTTTATCGCGAACATGAAGAAATTCGTATGGCGGTTCAGCGAGGGGATAAGGATCTTGCTGCCCGCAGCATGTCCGTACATCTTCAGCATGTGGAAGAGATCGTACTGAAGTACGTATAGTGAATCAACGATTTGTAATACTGGTTCAATGAAGATAGAGCGGAACTGTAGACGGCGTTTCCCTGCTTGGCTATAGTCAGGATAGCATTAGGCTGCAGACTATAGCTTTCCATGGAGGGAAACAGAGATGGAACGAATTACGGTAGACCTGTCCCATGTAATCCGGACGGGCGCGCGAGACGGGGTAGGCATCAACCTGAACTACCTTGTTGACTCCGACAAGAACAGGCCGGACGCGCCTCCTATAGCGCAAGTACTGGGCGGAATGGGGATGAAGCGGCTGCGGTATCCGGGCGGGGAAAAGTCCGATACGCATTTCTGGAAACTGGCGGGGGAGCGTGTGGAACAGCTGAACTATAATCCCGATTACCGCAAGCTAAAGCTGGAAGACGGCCTGGAGCTTCTGGAGTTTGATAAGTATGTTGAGCTCTGCAGAGAATGCGGTGCGCAGCCTTTTGTAGTAACGGCTTATGATAATCCTCTAAAATATGAAACAAAGTACAATATGAAGGTTACGCTCGAAGACTGCATCGAAAATGCGGTCGCATGGCTCACTTATGCCAATCTAACGAAACGATACGGCATAACTTACTGGGAGATCGGCAACGAGAACTGGCATCCGGAGAGCGGAATGCACCCGTCCCGCGCTGGTGATGACATCCGTGCGATTGCGGAAGCTATGAAAGCGGTGGATCCCTCCATTAAAATCGGGGTCAGCGGGATGGATCATGCCGGCTGGTGGCCGGTGTTCCTGCCTAAAGTATCGGATGTGATCGATTTTCTGACGGTAAGCGAATATGCCTGCCTGAATTGGGGCGGTTACGATCACTATGTCCGCCACCCGGAAGTAAACCTGCTCGTTCAAGCAACAGAAGCGCTCCGAGCAATCAAGGATTATGCGGACCCTGCATCCAAGGACCGGCTAACGGTCGTCATTACGGAATGCAACTCCAAAGACTTCTGCCGGGTACCGGGCGGCGCCTGGGACAGCAGCAACAGCCTGGGCCACGCGCTTGTTACCTTCGAACTGTTCGGCCAGGCGCTGCTGCAGCCGAAGATTGAGTTTACGATGCTGTGGAACACCCGTTGGATCAAGCCGGAGGAACCGTCCATCTGGGATGCGCTGAATCCTGCTAACGGGCTGAATCCTTCGGGCAGGGCACCGGCAATCTGGGGACAGTTCCTCCATGATCACATGGTTGCATCGAGCTCCACCGCTTACATCCGTTCCTTCGCATCTTACGATCCCAGGACTGGCGGCATGAGCGTATTTCTGATTAACAAAAGCTATGAAGAACAGCCCATTGAGCTCCGGATCGAGGGCGTGGAACAACCCTCCGCTCCTTCCGCCGTATGGCGTTTGGAAGGAACCGGACCTGACGATACGGCTCCCATATGGTACCGTGCTGCGGAAATGACTGATGTAACTGCGGCCGTTACCCTTCCGCCTGTATCCATCTCAGTCATTACTGCACAAAGCTAACCTGTCAGCCTTCTCTCGCTTCTGAGAGGAGGTTGTTTTATTTCGAAGTTCCGGAAAAAACAGCTGCGGTTCCATCTCCATGTTCATTAGTACTTTCTCTTGCAGGTATAGTTATAGTATCTTTGATAAGAAGAAAGAATGAGAATGCTTTCCAAAAGGAGAATGCGGTGTGAAATTGGACCTTTCAGGAAAAACGGCATTAATCACCGGAGCGACCGGAGAGCTGGGCAGAGTGATTACCCGTACGTTGGCCTCATGCGGAGCAGATGTGATCATTCAATACCGTTCTAATGACGACAATGCGGTGAAGCTGAACAAAGAGATTCATGCGATGGGACGCAAAGCGGTTGCGGTGCGGGCCGATGTCACTGATATGGCCTCGGTGCAGCATATGAAAGATACGATTGCAGCCGGGTTCTCTATGCCGGACATTGTCGTAGCGAATGCAGTCATTCAATATCAGTGGACTTCCGTGCTGGAGCAGCCACTGGAAGACTATGCAAGTCAATTTGAATCTTGTGTCATGCAGAGCGTCCATTTGGCCAAGTGCTTCGTTCCGGAGATGATCTCCAAAGGCTGGGGCCGGATGATCGGGATCAATACAGAATGCGCCATGCAGAACTTTCCGACCCAATCGGCTTACGTTTCCGGCAAAAGGGGGATGGACGGCGTGTACCGCGTCCTCGCGAAAGAAATCGGAGCACACGGCATCACGGTCAACCAAGTAGCGCCCGGCTGGACGATCAGCGAAAGGGACCGCATACACGGGACGGAGCGGAACGCAGACTATGAGCGCAGCGTGCCGCTCGGGCACAGAGGAACGGACCAGGACATTGCCAATGCAGTCGCGTTTCTGGCTTCGGACCTTGCAGCCTTCATTACGGGAGCTTATCTGCCAGTTTGCGGCGGAAACGTGATGCCTGCCATTTAAACACTACTCATTTTCATCGCGCCCATGGTAAGATTAGGATGATTTATACCTGTGAGGAGGAACGAAGATGAGCGGATTGGGGACAAGCCAGCCGGGAACGGCGCAGAAACATTCGTTTCAAGCTTTTAGCAAAGAGGTCGGGAATATACTGCGCAACCCTTACCGGTGCCTGGATTTTCAAGCTTCCAGGGACGCAGTATTCGGGTTTACAGGCATCTTGGCGGGCATCCTCGGGTTTATGTTATGGGGATGGGTGCTTCTGGTGCGGATAGACCGCTTGTTCGGCAGCTATTTTAAAGACGGTCTGATGCGTATCATTCTGGGGGAACGCATTGTTTCCGTGCTGCTTATGACTTCCTTGTGCTCGCTTGTGGTGCTGTTCGGTACAGTTTGGATGTTCGGCTCCCTGCTGGGAACCCGCAAATCCGATGTTCGACAGCTGATTACCGTCTTAGGCTCCGTCCAGTGGGTTGCGGGAGCAGGCATTACTGCTGCAGCGGTGATTACTCTGCTTTTGCCCAATTTGGGATGGATTGTGCTGCTTGCTTCGTTGATAACTGTGGGTATGCTGACGCTGCAAATTGCTTATGACCTGTTCGGGACGGCAACGGCATCTTCCAGATACCGCATGCTGATCGGTTCAGCCATTGTGTATCCTTTAGGCTTTTTCGTACTCTTTTCAACCTTAGTGTAGTGGGTAAAGGGAATAAAATAGGGCTCATCTTAAAAGACTAACTAAGGAATCCTATTTTATCCTGAATGGAGCGACAGCAGTTATGCACAATCACCCTTTGTTTAAGCTTGCTATGATCTCTGCGCTGACTTGCAGCTTGTCCGCATGCGGGAATCAATCTACTAACGATAACGGCCCGAAAGCCCAGCAATACGGCTTGAACAGGACGGGCAAAGACTTGAACGGGCTCCGCTTCAACCGTGACGATATGAATTGGGAGCAGGGCAACGGCATGAGCATCCGCGGGCATAATATCGTGCGTCAAGACAACCATGAAGATCTCGGCGGTCTGGATGTAAGCGGACGCGGCGGAGGGATCAACGCTCAGGGCATCCGGAACTACGGAAATCACATGGGGGGCACACACCACAATGACCGGATGGAAATAAGCCAGAAACTGGCGGAGAACATTTCCGCTATGCCGGAAGTGCACTCGGCAAACGTTCTGTTAACGAACGAGAATGCCTACGTTGCGGTAGTGCTGGAGCATTCCGGCAGCTGGAACGCGAAGTCCCGTGCGACTAAAGGGAACAATTCTGCGGACTCGGAAGCTGCTCTAGAAGATTCTGTGAAGTCGAAGATTGACGGGGAAATACGCAAAGCCCAAGCGGGGATCCGGAACATCTACATTTCCGCCAATCCCGATTTTGTGGCCCGGGTCAACAATATTGCGGAGGAAGCCTCCCGCGGACATGCGATTCAAGGCTTTATAGAGGAATTCAACTCTATGGTCCGCCGTGTGTTTCCCGCGAAGAACCCTTAATCGGATCGGCCAACTTTCGCCCGATTTGTACAGGCCGGCAGCGTTATGCTGCCGGTTTTTTTGCCGTGATTCCGGGGATCCGCCTATTTTTCTATGCTACCGCACCATTGCCCTACGGGCGTCATAAACTGAATTTGACTGTATCCCTTTACCTTGTATACCAAACATAGCCCAGGCAAGGAGGGGTGACCACATGAAGGGTAGCGACCACAAGAGCAAATTTTTATTAACTAATCGTGAACGAGAAGTTTTCGAACTACTGGTACAGGATAAAACCACAAGGGATATCGCGCAGCAGTTGTTTATCAGCGAGAAAACCGTACGTAATCATATTTCCAATGTGATGCAGAAATTGAATGTCAAAGGTCGTTCACAAGCGGTTGTCGAGCTAATCAAGCTTGGGGAATTGAAGATCTGACAGAGTTTCCTCTAGATCAACCTTCTGTCCGTGTTCCGAAAGGGACCGGTAGGAAGGTTTTTTGACATGCGGTTCCATGCCTAGTCTGCATTATAAGACGCATCTTTGTCCTGAAGCCGCCTCATCCGATAGGCGTTCATACCGGTTTGCCCCAGCTCATCCAGCAGTCCATAGTTGGCCCAGGCGCCTACCACGGCTCCGATGCCCGGTATCATCTGCAGCATTTTGCGAAAATCGATGGTGTCCCTGTATTCTTGCTGAAGCTGGCGCCAATCCACCTGGTCCGACTTGGGCGGAAGCGACCCTGCCTTCTCCTCCCATGTTTTCACGATGTCAAGCAGCCTCAATTGCTTACTTTGGCTGGAAAAGGCCAATTGGAACACATAGAGGATGAACAATCTCTCGCGATAATTCGTTGTCGAATAACCATAGGCATGGGCAAGCTCGAACAAAAATTTGATTTTGATGCCGATGAGCACCGGAAAATCAACGAGACCGAGCATGATGCCTCCTGCACCCGTCCCGGCTCCTTCGGCGGCGGCTATTTTCTTGTAAAGGGAAAGAAGTTCCTCCGCCCGGATATCGCAGTCTGCAAGGGATGCACCCCGCAGCGGTTGATTCTTTGGAATGTAGTCCATGGTGAACAAGCTCGTCTGTACAATTCCTTTCACCGCGGTCGTCAGGGCTTGATGAACCTTATCCGGAATGATTGTATTTATCCGGGTCGAGATAGATTTCGATGTTCTTTCCAGCATGCTTGGAGGTTTCAGCAATTCCTTTTCCCAAAGCAGCAGCTTTTGGGCCGTCTGTTCTTCATACAACGTATTGTCTGTCATTTGGCACTCTCCTTCTGCTTGCATCATTCTCAATTGTTATCATACGCCTCAGAAAGAGCTTGGTGGCAATGGGTACTGCAAACCAAGTCAAGCCGCCCGAGAGGGGCGGCTTGTTTCATTGCCCTTCCTTAAAGAGAGGAAGAGGCGTATGGACCGATCGCGTAAGCATCACTCTATTAGGGTTTAGGCAGATTTTTCGGTAAAATGGCTAGTCCACTGATCATTAGAATAATAAGCTCAAGAAGGCAGTCCGGTACTAGGCTCGTATACCTCATAAATAATAACAACGGGAGGAGACTCTAAATAGACAAGAGGGATCGAGCCGCTGATTTCGGACGCAATTATTTTTCCCGCAGCGATGACATCTTCCTCCGACTCCCAGTAACTGATAGTCGCAAATTCATTCGTTACCTTCTCCCCCAAAAAAGTGATCCCACGGAATCCCTTTACCGAGCGGAGGAGCTGCAGCTTCTGGGAAGCTAGCTGCTCTGCAAATGAAAGCGGTGTTGTGTTTCGTAACCTAAGCATGCCGAATCTTGCGTACATCATTCATTCCCACCCTTACCATGCGTTTGTTACATTATATGTACCTCCCCCTAAGGGGAGTACTGCTATTACAACAGGAAAGAACGGCTGATGATAACCAAAAGAATGAAAAGAACCAGAATTGCACCTGTAGAAGTGAAACCGCCGTAACCTACTCCGCTCATGAGATAACCTCCTCGTGTCATTTGTGAGTGGTGGAAGGATGTCTACCACGAAATATCATATGTGGCAGGAGTCGGGAGGGATTGGACGAATGTCTAGATCCCAATCCCAATTCCGCCGCTCCCGCATGCAAAGCTTAAATGAAACCTGTCCACTCTACGTGCACTACATCTGTTTCTTCTGGTTCCTGTTCCGGCTCTTCCGCCTCGATGGTCTCTTCAGGATGCTCTTCCTGCCCGTTATCAATGAAAACCATTGCACATTCGCTCCTTTCTTGATACTGTGGAACTCGTAGACTAGGTTACCCATGAATTTCCTGCCCATTCATAAAATAGGGTAGACTATCAAAGGGGCGCACATGAAAAGAACAACTTTTATCTTCTTGATTGCTATTTTTATTCTGCTTAGCGGATGTTCTTCTATGAACGGCAACCATCCTAGAGCAGCAATGGCAGATTTCAATAGATCACTGGAACGGACAGGCTTTACCGCCTACAAGTCTATGGATAAGGGGAAGAACAGCATTTTTGTGCTTCAGGGCCTGGCACCGAAGCAGTTCCGGCTGCAGAGCGCTTCGGAAGCGAAAACCGAGAATGAGCCGGTCAATCTCTATATTTACAGCTATGAAGAGGTACACCAGACGGACAAGGCTGAACTAGAATTTTATGAGTTATACGAAACGATGACCCTTGCAGTCATTCCAGTTGTAGTAAGATCGGAACAGTTGCTTTTAATTTATTGGAAAAAGCAAGGCGAAGACTCCTCGAAAGTAGAGATGGCGTTGAATGAAGCATTGCTGCGCGAATAGCCGCAGCATCCGGCAGCTGCGCACGGGTGCTGGCTGAACTTATTCGTACTGATTCTGTCGTCCGCCGCTTGAAAGCGATTTGGGCTAATTTAAAGTGAAGAACCTCTCCTTACTGTCAGCCGAGCGGACAGTAAGGAGAGGTTCTTGTTATTTCTATGCCAGCAAGTATCCCGCAAGCTATTTTTCTTTCACCACGCCGTTGCTGCTTACCTTGGCATTATAAGAATAACGGTTGACATGCGCTATGATTGACTGATTAAACGCCTGATCCATCAACCTCGGCTGACCGCCGGAAATTTTGGCCGGGACGATCGCAGTTGTCGTCTTTGAGCCGTCCCAGTAGACTTTCAGCATCATCGACAAGGTTGTCACGGCCCCGCCCCGGGTCGACTGGTTAAATACAAAGTTGCCTAAAGAGTAGAAAATAGGCTTATGTTTATAGAATTCAGCACCCATAAGCGTATGGCTGTGCGCGCCAACGACCAGATCCACACCGTTATCGATCAGCTTGCGGGCCAGGTCCCGGGCATAAGCCTCAGGGGTAAAGCTGAATTCCTTATTCCAGTGAACGTATACTACGGTAAAGTCGCTTTGGCCGGCGGTTTTTTTGATATAATCCAGCATCGGCTTATCGGTAAAGGCGGACGCCGCCCCCGGCTTACGGGTTCCGGCATGCCAGGAACGATCCTCCATGACGCGGGTAACCCCGACAATAGCTATCTTTCGTCCCTTCACATTCTTTATAAACGGACGGAACGCCTGCTCTGCGTCTTTGCCGGCGCCCGTATGCCCGATGCCTTTGCGGTCAAGATGAACCAGCGTATCCAGCATGGCCGTCTGGCCGTAATCCAGAATATGATTGTTGGCGAGGGTTACTCCGTCAACCCCGGCGTACACTAAACCGTCCAGTGTTTTCGGTTCGGAGCGGAACGTGAACATCTTGCCTTCCAGCTTGGACCCCCTCACCGAAACGGGCGTTTCTAAATTTACAAAAGAGATGTCTGCCGCGCGCAATACAGGGGCTACTTTCTGGAACGGATAGGCAGTCCCGTTCTTCTTGATTTGGTTACCGACATATCCGTCTAACAGAACATCGCCTGCAAATGTCATGGAGACGGGGCCGGTATCGGCTTGTACCGATGGGAGCAAAAGAATGGAAAGGCATAGGATGATAAGTAAAGCAACCGCTCTTTGTTTCATATTCTCCTCCTAACATAGTAGTTCATTTCCTTTATTTTACCACATTTTGACTATGTTCATGCTAAACGAACCAGCATCAGTGTTTGCTAATGTTTTTGAAAACAAAAACAGCCTGCAAGCGCAGGCTGTCCGGTTTAGCTTAGTAAGGCTGAGGATAAAAGAGCGTTCTGTACCCGTAGCCCGGATAACCGGGATAGCCGGCATACCCTCCGTATCCGGGGAATCCTCCGGCACCGGGATATCCGTAATAAGGCTGCTGATAATATGGCGTTGCATAAGGAGGATAATAAGGCTGTGAGAACAGGTATGCTAACGGAAGCAGACCCGCTGCCCCGCCTAGTCCGCCGCCGCCGTAAAAGCCTCCGGGATATCCGCCGTAGTAGCCTCCACCGCCATGATGGCCTCCGCCATGAGATCCTCCATGAGAGCCTCCATGAGAGCCTCCATGAGAGCCTCCATGCTGCCCGAAGCCGTCGGGCCTGTCGATGTATTGGCTGGTGCTTTGTTCAGGCATTGCTATCACTCGCTTTCGTTATGGTTAATGTATCATATGTGCTTTTGCCTAGATGGTGATAAATTTTGCAGAAGACAAGAAGCGCCG
>NZ_JBHUME010000007.1:230346-898193 GCF_042684925.1 Paenibacillus gansuensis
GCGCTTCTTGTCACAGATGCTCAACTTCGACATGGCGTACGTGTTCCATTTTTTTAATGACATAATACACATCCGTCGCAAATTTCACATGAGGAGGGGAAGAGAGGGTAATCTCCATCTGCTGCAGCCCCGATTCGATATCTTTGACTTTCAACGTCTTGATGATGCCGAGGCCTTCGGTTCCGTGGATGCTGGTAAGGATATCGGATAGCTTCTGGTTGGGCTCCAGCGTCACTTTGACGTAAATATCCCTGTGGTGCATTCGCATGAAACCGACTTTCCGCAAAATCCAAGGCAGCACATTCACGGCAAATATCAACAGGCAGACCGTATAGAAAGCCTCAATATAAAATCCGGCGCCGATCGCTATCCCAAGTCCGGATGCCGACCAGATCATCGCAGCCGAAGTAAGGCCGCTGATTACATCATGTCCTCTCCGTAGAATCACCCCGGCCCCAAGGAAACCTACGCCGCTGACGATTTGGGCGGCAAGCCGCATAGGATCATTGTTGATGACCGGATGTTTCAAATATTTCATGGAGTCCACGGATACAATGGTAACAAGACAGCTTGCGATACATAAAATCATACAGGTTTTCAACCCGAGGGGTTTATGCTTGAGCTGGCGGTCAATCCCGATGAGAAGTCCCACGAGCAGAGCAAACGATAGTTTGAACACAAAGTCCAGATTCAAGTCCATAGGTGCACACCTCAAAACGTTTTTCATGAGATAAACCTCTATCGAGGTCTTTTCGAAGCGGAGCGACAGCGTTTATTGTATGTTTATTCGCCAATAGGTTATGTGGTAAAAAAGGATACTACCAGCATATGCCCGTAGGGACAGGATATTTACATATGCAGTTGGTTTTCCGCTGCAGGTCTGGTATCGTAAAATGAGAAGGATCTTTAGACAGATACGATTGGGGGAAGCGGAAATGAAAGCGGGTCTGATCGGATTGTTTGCAGTGCTGTTCGGGTTAGTCACCTTTTTTGGCCTTGGACCGGCCGTGTTCGCCGACGGAAGCCCGACGGAGCGGTGGCTGACCTTTCTCGTCGTTGTTATTCTGTATTTGCTTCTTACGGCTTCACTACGGTGGCTGTTGAAACGTTTCCCCGGCTAATTTCGAGACAGATGGATACTAAGGAGTTACGTTCATGAAAAAAAAGGTGCTGCTGCGTATATTAGCATTAGTGCTGATCCTGTTGGCGGCCGCAGGATACGATTACTTGAAGCCCTATAAACCTGACCGGGATGCGTTAGCCGCTATGCAGAGTTCTGCCGCAGTCACCGTTACGGAAGAAGGCGGGCTGCTTCATTTCGAACCGAGTAACGCAGGACCGACTACGGTAATTTTTTATCCGGGCGGACTGGTTACGCCGGAAAGCTATGCCCCGTACGCCAAAGAATTGGCTGGCGACGGTTATCGAACATTTATCGTTAAGATGCCGTTGAATCTGGCTGTGCTGGGCGCGGACAGGGCCGATGAAGTGGTGGATGCCTGGAAAGGCAAAACGGAACGGTTCATTATCGGCGGTCACTCACTGGGAGGCACCATGGCCGCAAGGTATGCAGCCAGCCATGCGGAAGTGATCAGCGGCGTGTTTTTCATGGGATCTTATCCTGAAGCCAAAGGCAATCTCGCGCAAGCCGGGATCCCGGCGCTTTCGGTGACGGGGAGCCGCGACGGCGTCCTCAACCGGGAACGCTTCGAGGAGAGCAAGAAGCTGCTTCCCGCAGATACGGTATACTTTACGGTGAGCGGAGGTAACCATTCCCAATTCGGCAGTTACGGTCTCCAAAAGGGCGACAATGAAGCTCAAACCTCTCCCGCAGCGCAGCGGCAGGAGGTCACCGACATGATGGAATCATGGATCTCCAGCCTAAAACCATAAAGTTGGCAAAGGGCGCCCGCACGTTCCGTGCGGGCGCCTTTATTATGCTGCCGAGTCCTTTCCCGTCAGCCTTTTGTCCCCGCCTGTAAATTCATCCCTTCGATGAAATATTTCTGCATGAGGAAGAACAAGACAATGACCGGCAGCAGGACTAGTACGGATCCCGCCATCAAATAATTCCATTGGGTTGTGAGTGTAGTCTTAAAGGTTTGCAGCCCGATCTGGAGCGTATACAGCGTTTCGTCGTTCACATAGAGCAGCGGTCCGAGGAAATCGTTCCAGGCTCCGTTGAATGAAAAGATCGCTACGGCAATCAGAGCAGGCTTCGCCAGCGGAATCATGATTTGCAGCCATATCCGGAAATGGCTGGCTCCGTCGATTTTGGCCGCTTCGATCAGGTCGTTTGGGACGCCCATATAAAACTGCCGCACCAGGAAGATAAAAAATGCATTGCCCAGAAACGCCGGCAGGATGAGCGGATAGTACGTCCCCACCAAATTTAGTTTAGAGAAGAAAATATACTGCGGAATCAGCGTGACAAAACCCGGTATCATCATGGTTGCAAGCAGCAGCGCGAACCAGAACTTTTTGCCCCGGAAGTCAATCTTGGCGAAACCGTATGCTACGAATGAATTGACCAATACATTACCCGCGACTGTGCTTACGGCAAGAAACAGGGTGTTCAGCGTATATTGAGTGAACGGGGCTGCGTTCCATGTATGCGCATAGTTGCTCCAGAAGGCCTCTTTCGGCACGAAAGTAGGAGGATAAGCCATAATTTCATCCATCGACTTCAGCGAGGTGGCGATCATCCACCAGAAAGGCATCAGGATCACGGCACTCCCGGCGATCAGGAGCGAGTATAAGACCGCGGCACGCAATATCCGTGCGCGCTTCATACTGATTCCTGCATGCGTTACGGAAGTAAGGTCCGAATTTCTGCTTCCGGTACCAAGAATGGGGCGGCGATCAGCTGCAGCGGCCGTTTTCGGCATTACCGGTCACCTCCTTCATAATGAACCCAATATTTCGACAGCCCGAGGTTAAGGAACGTCAGTACCATCACAATTGCAAACAGCACCCAGGCCATCGCCATCGCATAACCCATATCAAATACTTCGAACGCCTTGTTCCACATATGCAAGTTATAGAACAGCATGGAGTTCATAGGGCCTCCGTCACCGCTCTCCGACATGACATAGCCTTCTTGAAAAATCTGAAAACCGCCGATAAGGGATGTGACTACATCGTAGAAAATAACCGGTGTGATCATCGGCAGTGTAATATGCCTGAATCGGTGCAGTATACCGGCTCCGTCTATTTTCGCAGATTCATAAAGGGTTGGAGAAACATTCTGCAGTGCGGCCAAATAAAGGAGCATGCTGCCGCCTACACTCCACATTTTCATGAAAATGACCGAGGGCTTCGTCCAGGCCGGATCCGTCAGCCAGGCGGGGCCGCCGATGCCGAACCAGCCGAGCGCCGTGTTCACGAGTCCGGAGGACGGGCTCAGCAGCTGCATCCAGAGCATATAAACGCCTACACCCGAAAGTACGGCGGGCAGGTAAAAGATGGTGCGGAACATCCGGATACCGGCAAGCTTTTCATTAAGCAGCAAGGCCATTAGTACAGAACCTATCGTTGTAAGAGGCACCATCCAGGCCACATAAAACAGGGTATTTTTCAGAGATACCCAGAACAGCGGGTCATTGTTCCACATCCTATCAAAATTGGCTAACCCGACCCAGTTCATTCTTGAAGTAATATCGTAATCGGTAAAGCTCCCGTACAAGGAAAACAGCAGCGGGAATAACGTGATGCCAAACAGGCCGATCAGCCAGGGCATAATAAACATGTATCCTTGCAGATGTTCGCGAAATGCCGTTTTACTGCGCCTGCGGCGTTTCCATTTGTTTGCTTTAGCGGCAGCTTCCATCGTAGTTCCTCCCGGTGATATCATTTAGATTTCATAGGCAAAAGGAGGGGCTGGCCCCTCCTGCAGAACAGCCATGTTATTTGTTATGTTCCATCAAGTTCCGGACGGCTTGGTCCGCTTTGCTTAAGGCGTCTTTTGAGCTTTGCCGGCCGAGCAGTGCGGCATCGACCTGCGGATCGATCAGTTTCTTGAAGTCCGGGGCTTGTACAGGCGTAGGGAACATCTGAGTCACTTGCATATTGTCCACCGCTGCTTTAAACACGGGATCTTTACTGAGTTGCGGAGCTTCATTGGCCGCTTTGTTGGCCGCGATGTCGAAGTTTTTCTCCGCCCAGTACGTTTGGGGGGCCTTGTCGGTAAGGAATTTCAGGAACTCCCAAGCCTCATCAGGATGCTTGGCGCCGTAAGGGATCTCCACTACGAAACCTCCGCCGCTGCTGTAGTGCCCAGAGCCTGGAGTCCGCTCCGGGATCGGCGCTACACCGTACTCCATGCCTTTTCCGTAATCGCGGAGCTGGGTATTAAACGTGGCCGTATCTATGATCATCGCGACCTTGCCCGCGATAAACGGATCAGCCTGCTGTTTGCCGAATTCCGCTTTAAAATTATCGATCGTGCCTTGCCCATAGCGCTTCGTCCACTTATTAATCCAGTCGAGCGTTTCGGTTTTGGCCGGCGTGTTGACGGCAATATTACCTTGCGTATCAAAGAAACCGGTGCCTCCGTCCGCATTCATCATAAAATTATCCCAGCCGAACCCGCCCCAGAGCGGATAAAAGCCGATTCTGTCGTATGTGCCGCCGTTCTTTTTATCCAGCTTCATCGCGTATTGCTCCAGTTCGTCCCATGTTTGCGGCGGTTTATTCGGATCGAGGCCCGCTTCCTGGAACGCTTTCTTGTTATAGAACAACAGCCGTGTATCGGTTACAAAAGGAAGGGAGTATACTTTGCCGTTATATTCGCCGGTTTTCCACAGGTTCGAATAAAAACGGTCTTGGATACGATCTTTGGCAAGATACGGCGTCAGATCGGTCACCTGCTTCTTTTCTGCCCGTAAGGCTACAGTATTGATGTCGTTCACAATGACGTCCGCAGGGTTTTTCGAAGCGATGGAGGCCAGATTTTTGGTCCAGATATCGCCCCAAGGAAGATAAGTATGTTTCACGACAATCCTGTCCTGGGAATCATTAAAGTCTTTGATGATCTTTTCTATAATAGGCTTCCGTGTCTCAGAGCCCCAGAAGGTCCAGAAATCGATCGTTACTTTTCCGCCGTCCTCCGCTTGGGCCGTTTTTTTATCGGGCAGCGCGCAACCGCTTACAGCTGCTGTCATAAGGAGAAGCAGTGTAAGGGCGAGCAATGTGTGAAATTGAAAGTTTCTAAACTTAAGCATGTGTCCATTCCCCTCTAAAGTTGTTTTGTATGAAAATTGGAAAAGCAGTGTAGGTGTTAATACACGAAAGCTATCGGAAGCGAAACATACATTTACTGGATATTTTGAAACGTTTACGGCCACTTCGGTATGGGTAATATGCAGAAATAAGGAGTGAAGCCGGATGGTTTTTATCAGCACTTATTTGGCAATTATTTTTCTGGTAGTGGAAATATGTGTAATTCTGATGCGATTGACAGGGCTGGATCGGGAAATATCCAGATTTCAAGTCGTCTCGATGTTAACCGGCACAGGTTTTACCACCAAAGAGTCCGAACTGATACTGCGCCATCCGGCCCGGCGCAAGATCGGCATATTTCTGATCCTGTTCGGCGTATTCTCGCTTGCGGTCATCATCTCGTCATTAAGCACGATGATTTCGGAACATCTGAAGGGACAGGAAACAATCTGGATTACTATTATGCTGGCGATTCTATGGGTCTGTCTCCGTATACCGAAGCTGCAGCGGAAGTTGGCAGGTTTCTTTGAGCATAAGATCGTAGAGCATTTTGACCTTCATGAAGTAGCGGTAAGGGAAGTGTTGTTTCTGGACGAAGATGATTGGCTGGTGGATGTTCCGCTATTCGAGGGTTCAGAGTGGATCGGACTTAAGCCTGAGGACATGTTGGCAGAGGAAGACGATGTTCAATTGCTGTTTATCCATAGAGGGGAACGCAAGATACGAGGCAAACGGATGACCGAGATCCTGGCGGAAGGGGATATTCTTTATATGTACGGGAACCGTTTCGAGATCGGAGTAAGGTTTGAACGGGATCTGCACAGGAAAGAGCAACTGCTCGAGAATGACAAGGGAGCCGCGGCTATCTTGTAAGCTTTTCCATAGTTGTTATGGTCAAAACCGGCGGTTCACCCTATAATAGAGGCTGTCGCAGTTTTAAGCGGTAAACTACAACAGGGCGGTACTCTTATTATGAAAAAATTTGTGTGGACCGGGTGTCTTGCCTACCTGGTCATTGCGTTTGCCCATGTAGCGGTAGGCTCGGTTCTGGAAGACTTGCTGCACCATTACGGCAAAAATTACTCCGCCGGAGGGACGCTGATTTTTCTTCAATTTTCCGGTTTCTTGCTGGGAGTCCTCACATCGCCTTGGTGGTCCGGCCGGTTGGGCAGAAGAGGGTGCATACTTCTTGCGTTCGGCGCTCTGACTGCCGGGGAGCTGATATTTACCTTCCTTCCGGACTGGAACCTGATGCTGGTTGCGGCTCCAATAGCCGGTTACGGCTTCGGGATGGTGGAGTCGGCGATCGGCGCTGCCGTAATTGAGTTTGCGGAAGAAGGCTCGAAGGCTTCCTCCATGGCCCGTTTGGAAGTGTTTTTTGGCGTCGGGGCGATGCTGCTGCCTGCCATAGCCGGCATTCTGATTAAATTGGGCTATTGGCGCCTCAGCTTTCCTGTCATTGCCTGTTTGTCCTTATTGTGTTTTATCCTGTACGCCCGGATGTCATTCGGCCAGTCTGACGGGCAGTTTGCCAAACGGCCTGCTGAGGTAAAAACATCGTTAAGGGTGATGTACCAAGGCCCTAAACTTGCTGTGCTGGCAGTTTTGGCCTTGTTCTTTGCACTGTATGTGGGCATCGAAATGACGTTTGTGAACTTCCTTCCGTCGATCCTGATCGATAAGCTCGGCGTGCAGACTTCAACAGGAACGGCGGCAGTTTCCCTGTTCTGGGCAACCATGGCTTTCGGACGGTTATTCGCCGGAAACCTGGCCGAGCGGGCGGGATACGGGCGTTACGTGACGGTCAGCTCCTTCGGGGCTCTGGGATTGTTTCTCGTGTTCTATTCCGTTTCCGGTTTCGCTGCCAGCTTCGCGATGGTGATGGGCATGGGATTGCTGATGGCTGGCATTTTTGCCATTGCCCTGATTTTCGCGAATACCGCCCTGCCGGGAACTACGGAAACGACTACCTCGCTCCTGATCGCATCCGGAGGGGTAGGCGGAGCCGTCCTGCCGCTTGTTACAGGCTATACGATGGACCACTATGCCTCGGATACGGCGGTTGCCTTGCTGGCCGGGTTGATGGCTGTCATGGCACTGTTGATTACGGGAGCGGCCAGATTGAACGCCGCCCGGCAAAGGAAGCAGATCAATTAACATACCAGAACGCTCCATGCTTATAAAGTAATAGAACGGGGGACCATCCCCGCAAAGGAGAATGAAGCTGTGCAAGAAGCAACCATATCCGTACTTATTCCTACTTATAACCGCCCGAAGGTGCTGGCCGAGGCTCTGGAGTCTCTGTCAAGGCAAACGGCAGCGCCATCCGAAATCATTATCGTAAACGACAATGGATCTCCGGTAGAGGAAGCGGTACTAGCCTATCCGGATCTTCCGATCAAGCTGATCAACCTCCAGCAGAATGGAAAGCATGTCCATGCCCGCAACACTGCGCTGAAGGCAGCCACGGGCGAATATATTCTGCTGCTTGACGATGACGACTTACTGATGCCTACGCATATCGAGCGGATGCTGAAGCATTTGGAAGATGCGGATATGGTCTATTCCGATGCGGAGATTTTCGATTACACCTTCGAGGAGGACGGCAGCCGTACGCCTAACAGCCGTTTTCTGTTCGCATACAATGACGATCCGTTGGAAATGCGGAAGTTCTCTACTTTCGTAGCATCCGGCTGCATGTACCGGAGAGAATTGCATGAAACGCTGGGACTGTTCGATACCGAAGTGTACAATTACTGGGACTGGGATTTCTATTTGCGGGCCGTATCTTTGTTTCGGGTAAAAAGGGTCCCTGCAGCAGGCGTGCTGTATTGTTTCTCGACAGACGGAGACAACGTGTCCAATGACCTTGGAGAGAAACGAAAGGCTTATCTCGACCGTCTCACCGCCAAGCACGGACTGGGCGAGCTGCCTGCCAAAAACTTCTTCGTGCTGCTGGAAGAACCGGCCATGAAGCGCAGGGAAGCGCTGACCGAAATCTTGTGGGACGGAAAGCCGATCCGATCGCGGCTGGCTAAGGTGCAGGAAAGCAGTATATAGATACGAACCCGAAAAAACGATATAATGGAAAAAACTTCCTCTTATCTCGCTCCCAGCCTTTGATTACGAAGGTTGGGAAAGAAATAGAGGAAGTTTTACGTTTATGTAAGCAAAAAGCCGATAATTTGAATCATTAGCTAACCTAATTGCTCTTATTTCAACGCGTCCGTTTTATTCGTACGTCTGCACGGCAGGCTGCTGTTGTTGCTGCTGTTCCCGCATCAGCCGGTAGCCGCAGTTCATACAGAACTTGGCATTCTCTTCAATCTCCTGTTTGCAGGAAGGGCAGGTATCCAGCAGGTCTTCCGGCTCCTCGTCAAGCAAAATGGAAATTTCCCCGAAACGGCTTCCGCACTCCGGACAGAACTTCGCATCCAACGGTGCGACAGCACCGCAGCTGCATTGGCGTTCGTTCTTGAACTGATGTATACGGTACTCGATCTGCTCGATTTCCTGCTCAATATCCTGAATCGCTTTGGAAATTTCGTCGATCGGCCGTTCCGCAATCGTAAGATCTCTTACCCGGTAAGCCTCATAAACCGCCTCGCCCATCTCCAGAAGCTTGACGTTGATTTCGTCCCTTTTATCGGTAATTTGCGTCCTGAGCCGGTTAATTTCCACAGCTGTTTGGGCCTTGCGCCCGGCGTCCGCAGCACTTTTCTTAAGTTTCTCAAACAAATTCATCCGGTAGTCCCCCTTACGATGATCTGACAGGTGCATGGCTAATCAAATGAAGATTTACCCAACTGTACCCCAGATCATGCAGGAAAATCAATGTCAGTTTTTTGACAGATTTGTGAAAAAAGGTCGATTTCCGCCGCGCCGTTCTTTCCGCTTCCCACCAAACTGTTCCCGAAAACGGCATAATCAGCTGCCGCTAAAACGCGGTTGCCCCTCTCCAAAAGGCCGCGATTCGCGGTTTACTTCATCCGATCTGAACCCGATCCTTGGAGAAAAAGCCGGAAATTGCCGAGAAAGCGGCCCCGAGCACGGTAGAACGGTCCCCAAGCCGAGCGAATTCCAGTGACAGCCCGCTGCGGTGAAAAGACAATGCGCGCTCTTCAACGGAGGTGCGGACCGCTTGCTCCAGCCACGGAGCGGCATGGATAATTTCATTCCCTATAATGATCGACTGCGGGTTCATCACATTAATGATATTAGCGATGCCAACGCCGAGATACCGGCCTATCTGCTCCAAAGCATGCACTGCCCGCTCCGCTCCGGCCTCGGCTTGTCTGGCCGCTTCCGCGAAATGGGATATCCCCGCCTCCTCCGCCAGAGCCTGTTCAGACGCATAGAGTTCCCAACATCCCCGGTTGCCGCAGGTACAAGGCTTGCCGTCCACCTGAATGGAAATATGGCCGGTTTCTCCGGAGTAACCGGAAGCTCCTTTGAAGAGGTCGCCGCCCATGATCATTCCGGTTCCGATACCCGTGCCGACGCTGACATAAACCAGGTTAGACAGCTGTTGGCCCGCGCCGAACTCAAGCTCCCCGAGAGCACCGGCATTCGCTTCATTATCAATGGTTACCGGGAGCCCGAAGGCAGAGACCAGCGCGGCGCCCAACGGAACATCCCGCCATCCTAGATTAGGGGCGAAAAGCACCCCGCCTTCGGCGTCAACAAGTCCCGGAACGCCAATGCCGATTCCGACAATGCCAAGCGGAGAAGAGGGAGCATCCGCGATCAGACCCGAAATCATAGCGGTTAGCACACCAATGACGGACTCCGGATCTTTGGCGCCAAGAGGGATTTGCCTCTGAAGAACTACTACGCCGAGCAGATCGGTCAGTACGGCGACCGCTTCGTGCACACGCAGATCGATGCCTACGGCAAAGCCTGCCGATTGGTTGAACACGACCATGACCGGCCGGCGGCCGCCGCTCGATTCCCCCGGACCTGTTTCATACGCCAGCTGCTCGGATAACAGCTCGTTGACCAGGGAAGAAACCGTCCCTTTATTTAAGCCGCTGATCTCCGACAGCTTTGCGCGTGAAAGGGGGGAGTTGCGGCGGATAAGCTGAAGAATGATGGATTTGTTTATTTTTTTGACTAAATGTTGATCACCGGTCGTTCGCAAACAAGGACACACTCCGTTCATGCATCTGCAGTTATTCGATATTTACAAAATTCTGCAGCGCGGGTTACCTACATATTCATTACTGTAGTGGAAAAGATTCCGGATTGCAACTTAGTTTATCCATTGCACAAACTAAGATAGTTATGGTAAGCTACTTGTGAAATGATTCCAATCCAGCACCAATCATTCGAAGGAGGACATATCCTAATGGCTTATTTTGAAAACGTGAACAAAATTCAATTCGAGGGCAAAGATTCGACGAATCCGCTGGCATTTAAACACTATAACGCGCAAGAAGTTGTCGCTGGCAAAACGATGGAAGAACATCTGCGGTTCGCGATGGCGTATTGGCATACATTAGTCGGCGGGGGCTCGGATCCGTTCGGTTCCGAAACGGCTGTGCGGGGCTGGGACCGGTTTTCCGGGATGGACCTGGCTAAGGCGAGAGTAGAGGCGGCATTTGAATTTATCGAAAAAACCGGTATTCCATACTTCTGTTTCCATGACCGTGACATCGCGCCGGAAGGCGGCACGCTAAGAGAAACAAACAAGAACCTCGACGTCATTGTAGCCATGATGAAGGATTATATGAAAACCAGCAAGGTCAAGCTCCTTTGGAACACCGCTAACATGTTCACCAACCCGCGGTTCGTACACGGTGCCGGGACGACTTCCAACGCTGAAGTATACGCCTATGCCGCTGCCCAGCTGAAGAAGGGCCTGGAAACCGGTAAAGAGCTAGGTGCGGAAAACTATGTATTCTGGGGCGGCCGTGAAGGATATGAAACACTGCTGAACACCGATATGAAGCTGGAATTGGATAACTTGGCACGGTTGTACCATATGGCTATTGATTATGCGAACGAAATCGGATTTGGCGCTCAATTCCTGATCGAACCGAAGCCGAAGGAGCCGACGAAGCATCAGTATGATTTTGACGCTGCTACTTGCATCGCATTCCTGCAGACTTACGGGCTGAAAGACAAGTTCAAGCTGAACCTGGAAGCGAACCATGCTACGCTCGCCGGCCATACGTTTGAACACGAACTGCGTGTAGCCCGACTGCACGGAATGCTGGGCTCGCTGGATGCGAACCAGGGAGATCTGCTGCTCGGATGGGATACGGATGAATTCCCTACCGATCTGTACACAACAACGATGACTATGTATGAGGTGCTCCAAAACGGCGGCATCGGCAGCGGCGGCATTAACTTCGACGCCAAAGTAAGAAGGGCATCCTTCGAGCCGGAAGATCTGTTCTACGCTCACATTGCCGGCATGGACGCTTATGCAAAAGGGCTGAAGGTTGCCTCGAAGCTGATCGAAGACCGTGTGCTGGATCAGTTTATCGATACGCGGTACGCTTCGTTCAAGGAAGGCATCGGTGCGGATATCGTTGCGGGCAAAGCTACACTGGCTTCCCTGGAGCAGTATGCGTTGGATCAAGGTCCGATCAAGAACGTTTCCGGCCGCCAGGAACTGATCAAATCTGTGGTAAACCAATACCTGTTCGGGTAAAAAAGGAGACATACCTATGAGCTACGTATTGGGCGTCGACCTCGGCACCAGTTCCGTAAAAGTTGTGATGGTAAACAGATCCGGAGTGGTGACTGCCGAAGCTTCGGAAAGCTATCCGCTGATTCATCTGCAGTCCGGCTACAGTGAGCAAAAACCGGAGGATTGGGTGAAAGGCACCGTCAAGGCGATCCGCCGGCTTATCCAGGAAAGCGGGACGGCTCCGGAGGAAATCCAAGGGCTGAGCTTCTCCGGACAAATGCACGGGCTCGTACTGCTCGACAAAGACCGTCGGGTGGTGCGGGACGCCATTTTGTGGAACGACACACGGACCACGGCGCAGTGCCGCCTCATCGAAAGCAAGCTTGGCAGCCGGCTGCTGGACATCGCCAGAAACCCGGCGCTGGAAGGGTTCACCCTGCCGAAACTGCTATGGGTGAAAGAGCATGAGCCGCAGCTGTACGAGACGGCATCCGTATTTGTGCTGCCGAAGGATTACTTGCGCTACCGCCTGACCGGGCAGTTAGCGATGGAGTATTCCGACGCGGCCGGCACGCTGCTGCTTGACGTGGCGGAGAAGCGGTGGAGCGCCGAGATTTGCGAGGCGCTCGGCATCGATCCGTCCGTCTGCCCGCCCCTGGTGGAATCGTCCGACCTCGTCGGCACGATTACGCTGGAAATGGCGGAGCAGACCGGACTGTCGCCCGCGGCGAAAGTGTTCGCGGGCGGAGCCGATAATGCGTGCGGCGCGATCGGCGCAGGCATTTTGTCGGGGGAGCAGACGATGTGCAGTATCGGCACATCGGGGGTAGTGCTCTCCTACGAAGCCGGCAAAGATCGGGATTATGCCGGCAAAGTGCATTTCTTCAACCACGGGCAGAAGGATGCCTTCTATGCGATGGGGGTAACGCTGGCAGCCGGGTACAGCCTGCAGTGGTTCAAAGAAACGTTCGCCCCGGAACAAAGTTTCGATGAGCTGCTGACCGCATTGGGCACGACGGAACCCGGCGCAAAAGGGCTGCTGTTCACCCCTTATATCGTGGGTGAACGGACTCCTCACGCGGATGCTTCCATCCGCGGCAGCTTTATCGGCATGGATGCCTCCCATGAGCTGGGCCACTTCACACGTGCCGTCGTGGAAGGGATCACGTACTCGCTGCGCGAGTCCGTGGACATTCTGCGCGCGGCCGGCAAACGCATCGACAGCATTACTTCCATCGGCGGCGGAGCAAGGAACGACCATTGGCTGCAGATGCAGGCCGATGTGTTCAACGCCGAGGTGGTGAAGCTGGAAAGCGAGCAGGGCCCGGCGATGGGCGCGGCCATGCTGGCAGCGGTCGGCTGCGGCTGGTTCGGCAGCCTCTCGGAATGCGCCGGGCAGTTCCTGCGCCCGGCCAAGACGTTCCAGCCTGACGCCGAACGCGTCCGCCGTTACGATGAGCTCTACACGGTATACCGCGGGATTTACGCGGCTACACGGCCGCTTAACGAAGCGCTGACCGCGTTCCGCTGACACACAGAACCTCCGCACAGGCGGCGGCCGGATATCCGGCGCCCTGCGCGGAGGTTTTTTTGCAGGATTGTTCCGCAGTTTTTGGACACCTTCCGCCTCAACGTTTATAATATGGATTTGAATGACTGACGATGAGAAAAGAGGAAATGTCCATGACGGTTACACATCAAGCGGATCGCTTTGAACAGCAATTACATAAATATGCCGAGCTGGTGGTGAAAGTCGGCGTGAACCTGCAGCAGGGGCAGGTGCTTTACGTGGAGTCGCCTCTGGAAGCTGCTGAGTTTACCCGTGCCGTCGTGCGTAAAGCCTATGAGGCGGGAGCCAAGTACGTTCAAGTCTCCTGGAATGACGAGGCGGTGACCCGGGCCAGATTTGAGGCGGCGCCGGAAGAATCGTTCTCCTTCTATCCGAAATGGGAAGCAGAAACGATGGAGAGGCTGGCGGAAGAAGGCGGCGCTCTGCTGAACATTAAAGTGCCGAACCCGGATCTTTTCGAAGGGATCGACCCGGGCAAAGTATCCAAGGCAACCCGTACGGCGGCTGCGGCCCGGGAAACCTTCTCCGGTTATGTGCGCACGAACAAGCTGGCCTGGTGCCTGGTGAAGGCGCCTACCCGCGTATGGGCGGATAAAGTGTTTGCCGACCTGCCCGAAGAGGAGCGGATCGGGGCAATGTGGGACACGATTTTCCAGATGAACCGGATCGGCCATGACGACCCGGTGGCAGCGTGGCGGGAGCATATCGATACGTTAACAACTTTGTCCGCGAAGCTGAATGCCAAGCGTTATAAGAAACTTCACTATAAGGCCCCTGGTACGGATTTGACCGTTGAACTGAACGACGGGCATATTTGGATCGGGGGAGGCAATACGAACCAGAGCGGGATCTATTTCGTCCCGAACATGCCAACGGAAGAAGTATTTACGATGCCCCGCAGATCCGGCACGAATGGTACGGTTAGCAGCACAATGCCGCTCAACCTGAACGGCAGCCTGGTGGACCGCTTTACGCTTACGTTTGAAGAAGGAAGGGTCACGGATTTCACGGCTGAAGTGGGCTATGAAGCGTTGAAAGCGCTGCTGGAAACGGACGAAGGCGCCCGTTACCTCGGTGAAGTGGCGTTGGTTCAGAATGATTCACCGATCTCTAATTTGAACCGGATTTTCTATAATACCGGTATCGACGAGAATGCGTCCTGCCATTTTGCGCTGGGGAGCGCTTATCCGTTTAACATCGAGGGCGGCACTCAGCTTTCCAAAGAGCAGCTGCTTCAGCGGGGTGCCAACGTGAGTATGACGCATGTGGATTTCATGATCGGTTCCGCCGATCTGGATATTGACGGTGAGCGGGAGGACGGAACGAAGGAGCCTGTGTTCCGCAAAGGGAACTGGGCCCTATAAAGTGAAAAAGCAGGTCCCGTTGAATAGGGCCTGCTTTTTTGCCTTGCTGAAGCTTATTTTACGTCAACTGCATAAACGTAGCTGTGGAAGCTGCAACCAATGATCCCTTGTCGTTACTGATCCGGCAGGAAACCTGCAGAATATCCCTTGCCCGGCTGACAAGACGTGCTTCCGCCAGCAGCCTGCGGCCGGTTCCGGCATGATGGTACTGGATATTCATATCCACTGTTACAAATTTAATCCCGGGTTCCAGCTGATGCTCGAGCATCCAGGCCATTGCCATATCGGCAAGTGTAGCCGTTACTCCTCCGTAAACGATACGGTACGGATTCTGGATATCAGGAGTAATGGGCATGGAGCAGACGAAGGTTTCCGGGTCGTCCGAAGGTTCATATACGATCTGCAGGAAGTTGCCTAGAAACGGGTACTTATTCTCCTTCATTTGTTCCAAAGCATGAACGGTTTTCTCAACAATGCCGGTTCCTCGTTCGGATAAAGCGGCAATGCGGTCCTGTAGCGGCGGTCGGTTCATTTTTATCACCTGCGGTCTGAGTAGTGGGCATACAGAGAGTGCATACCGATTGTATCAAAAGGAAGCGGACACCGAAACCTGCGGACTTAGTCAGCTTTATCTTGCCTGTTACCAGCTTCTGTACCCTGTATTTATAAGGTTTCTTCGTCCTTAAAGCATCCAAGGCATCGGCAATCGCAAAAATCCGGGCGCCTAATGGAATATCCTTCCCACGAATACTGTGCGGGTTCCCTGTCCGTCATAGCGTTCGTGATGATACAAATTAATATCCAGGGGATCCTCCTGTATGTAAAGAGTACATTCTTCCATGATCACCGTTTTCTGAGCTATAACTCTTTCCGCAAAGAAATTATTTTCCTTTTATTTTATTAAAAATCACGAATTTAAGATGGTTATCCCGCAAGAAGAGGGCAGGCCGCAAGAAGAGGGCAGGCCGTAAGAAGGAGATTTTCATATGGATAGCAAGAGGGACAGAACATTAGACAGCAACATGAACAGGAAAGCAGCCGATGAAGCAGACAGTATCGAATTTTGGCCTACGGGGGAAATCCGAAGGCTTCGTGTCCCGCTTCCTTTTTCCCTAAGGTATGTAAACAGCTATGTTATTAAGGAAGCGGAAGGAATTACGGTCATCGATCCGGGTCTCCATACTCCGGAAGCGGAGGAAGTCTGGGAATCGGCGCTGGCCGGCTGGGGTGCCGGTTTCACCGACATCACGCGGATCGTGCTTACGCATTACCATCCCGATCATTATGGATTGGCCGGGTGGATGCAGCTCCGTTCGACTCATGCGCCTGTAATGCTTTCTGCCGAAGGGCATCAGCAGGCGAAGCTGCTCTGGGGGGAAGGCCATGACGTCTATATAGATGAACATGTGAAGCTGTTTTTAGCGCACGGCATGGATCCCGACCTGGCAGCCCAGATGGTTCCGCATATGAAAGGATTTGCGGCACAGGTTTCTCCGCAGCCTCAAGTGACTTATCTCCGGGAAGGAGAGCTGCTATCGATGGGCGGACGGACTTACCGTCTGCTCCATACGCCGGGCCATGCTTACGGCCACCTGTGCCTATACGATGCTGAAGCACGGGTCATCTTCTGCGGCGATCAGGTGCTGCCGCAGATCTCGCCGAACGTCAGCTATATGCCGCACAGCGACCCGAACCCGCTGGACTCCTATTTGTCCAGCTTGCGGGAGCTGTCTGAGCTTGACGTGGCGATGGCCTATCCCGGACACCGGGATCCCTTCGCCGCCTTCGGCAAGCGGGTGCGGGAGCTGCTCGCGCATCATGCCGAGCGGCTCGCCTTTGTGGAGGCCGGCCTGGCGGCGCCGGCCTCGGGGTTTGCCGTCTGCCGGACGATGTTCGGCGACGGGTTGACGGTACACCAGATGCGCTTCGCCATGGCGGAAACGCTGGCGCATCTGGTGTACCTGCGCTCGACCGGCCGCGCGGTCGAGCTGGAGCGGAACGGCGCGAAGCTGTGGCGCGCCGTGCAGGGGTAGCGGCGGCGGGGGACGGCGCCGCAAGCAAGCATATATAAGGCGGCTGCGTGAACATATGTCACGCAGCCGCCTTTATTTGAAAACACATCATTTTTTTAGAATTGGAAGGATGGGGCTCAAGTGTCCGACGGGGCGTCATGGATGGATAAAGGAACTTATATGATTATGCGCCGCATACGGATGCGTGTGGAAGTGTGGGACCGCACCTCTTTGGGCGAGCAGGAGACGACCTTTGGAAGACACCGCGATACAGGCGCTCCGCTTGGCGGGACCGGAGAGTTTGAAGCAACTGATTACAGCAAGCGATGCCAAAGGGAAACCGGTTGTTCCGCAGGATTCCCATATGGCGCTTGCCAGTATGCGAGGGAAAGTCAAGATTCATCGGAGAGGATATTCTTACTCGAACGGCATTGATATCAAGACGGGTCAGCTGGATGCAGGACTCCTCTTCATTTGTTATAACCTGGACCCGCGGCAACAGTTTATTCCGATGCAAACGAAGCTGGCCGAGTCTGACCGGCTGAACGAGTATATTGAACATTTAGGAAGCGGCATCTATGCCTGCCTGCCAGGCGTGAAGGAAGGCGGCTACATTGGAGATACATTACTTTAAGGTTGGAGTGCCAAAACTTATGATACGCACACTTATCGTCATATGGGCTATAGCGCTGCTGCTTCTGCCCGCTCTCCAGCCGGCTGCAGCAGCAGACCCGATTTCCCCTAAGACAAAGAATGAGCTGGTTTCCCTATCGAGCGATGCGCTCATTCATGCCGGGGACGGGAATTGGGACGCTGTTAAGAACACCCTGAACCATATAGAGAGTAACTGGATTGATATGGCTGCGGACGATTCCAAGCAGGCCGCGGGCGTAACAGAAGCATTGTCGTTAGCGCAAAAGGCTGTGCAGGATGCAAAGACGGATCCGGCTGCAGCGTCTAAAGCGGTCTCCGCGCTGGTGAAGTCCCTAGATACGTACCTCTCTTCGGGGGAGGAACAGAATCAGTCCAGTTCATTAAAGAACGAATTAGAGTCAATGCTTCCCTTTATAAAAGATACTTTGGCTAAGGTTCAATCTTCAGACTGGACTGGCGCTAATACTTCATACAACGGTTTTGTCACTGAATGGGGAAAAGCGGAAGCTGCCATCCGTAAAGCCGATTCAAGGCTGTACGGCAAGATTGAGGTTAAGCTCAGCGGAGTCAGGATCGCTTTGAATACCGATCCTACTGATCAAGAACGTGCGCAATCGCAGCTGCAAAGCCTCATGGAGGGAGCCGAAACGATCATTTTCTATGTGGGAATGGCTTCGTCTATAGAAACATCCAAGCTGGTCCTGGGAACCGGCTCTGCTGCAGCCGTCCTTGCGGTCTTCGCTTTTATTGTACTGAAAGCAAGCACAGCGATACCAGTCCGGCCATTCTTCCGGTTAGCAGGCCTTTTGCTCTACAACATGGCGTTCAAATTTCTCGGCGTGGGGATCCATGCGCTCCAAGTGTCCAACACCATTTCGGCACACACTTCCGGGAGTCTGCCTGACATTGAGGCGCTGGGAATGTACAACAGTTGGGAAGTGTTTATCCCCCAGATGACGGTTCTCTTGATTATCCTGATAAATATCTTAAGAATTGAATGGAACAAAAGAGATGCAGCTGTGGCATCAGCCTGACTAAATAAAAAAACACTGACTCGGTTGAGTCAGTGTTTTTTACTTCTGACAACTTATTAATTTTCCAGCAGCTTATTTACAAACGTATTATCCACAACTTCCTTAACGTCGATCTTCTTCTTAATGCCGCCTGTATCATAAAGAAGGTCAGCTGTTTCCTGCTGTGCTTTCAGATAGATGTCACTGACCGGTTCCAGGATCGGGTTCTGTTTTTTCAGCAGGTTCCGGATGATGTCCGGTTCGACCTTCTTCAGTTCAGAGTATAACGTGATTACTTCTTCTGTATTCTCTTTTTGCCAATCCAATGCTTTCTTATATTCGCTTAAAAATAAAGTGACAAGTTCAGGATGCTCTTCCGCGAATTTAGAGCGCACGACGGCAAAGGAAGGACTAGCCAGATTGAGTTGCTTGCCGTTTGCGAGAACAACCGCGCCTTGTTTTTCCGCAAGGGACACGTAGGGTTCCCAGATAGCCCAGGCGTCGACAGCTTTGGATTGGAACGCTGCCTGAGCTTCATCAGGCTGAAGCTGAATCAAGTCAATTTCAGACGGTTCCAGACCCGCTTGAACAGCTGCGCGATACACGAAAGTGTAGGCTGAACTGCCTTTAGCCACAGCCACTTTCTTGCCTTTTAAATCAGCAACTTTGGCAATGCCGCTGTCTTTATGTACCAGCAGCGTGTCTCCTAGTTTTCCGTCGCCCAACACCGCAATCTCTTTAAACCCGACTCCGCCGGCCTGACCTGCGATAACCGGTCCGTTGCCGACTAGACCGAAATCCAGGCGGTCCGAAGCAATAGCCTCGAAGTGCGGGGGACCGCTCGGGAATTCCTGCCATTGAACTTTGGCCCCGGCTTTGGCGAAGGCGTCTTCCAGCCAGCCTTTCTTCTGCTGGAGATTCAGCAGGCCAACGCCTTGGTATCCGATATTGACCGTTACCGTTTTCTTTGGAGTGTTCTCCGCTTTTCCGCCGCTGTTGGCGGCTTCGGCTTTGTCCTCGGTACTGCTGCAACCGGCAAGGGCGGTCAGTAATAAGACGGCGGCAGCTGCTGCAGTAAATAAACGAAAGTTTCTTTTCATGGTTTTTTCCTCCCCTATTTCAACACAGTGATTTTTAGATGGCCAGCGAGGCAGAGATTCCTTTGCCGGCTAATTTCTGTTTCACTAGCGGAAGCAGCAGCTCACCTGCAATTTCCGCTTCTTCCACATGAGGATAACCCGACAAGACAAAAGAGCTGATGCCGGCTTCCACGAATTCGATCAGGCGGTCGGAAACCTGCTCTGGTGTGCCCACGAAGGCAACGGCACCGCCGCCGCGGATCCGGCTTAGGCCGGACCATAAATTCGGTCCGATCACATAGCCGTTTTCTTCGGATTGTTTCCACAAAGCCGTCTGCCTCTGCTGGTTGGTCGCATCACTGCGGCTGTGCAGCTTTGCCGAGAACGCTGCGGCATGGGGGTCCGCTTTGGAAATGATGTTCCAAGCCGCTTTCCAAGCCTCTTGTTCCGTTGGGCGCACAACAAGCTGAGCGCGCAGACCGTAACGCAGCTTCCTGAGTACGCCCAGGTCGTTATGTACGGCTGCCAGCTGTTCCTCTGTTTCCGCAATCTGCTCTTTAATCATGTCAACGGTCTCTCCCCACATGAGATAAACATCCGCTTTCTCGGCAGCTACACGTTTGCCGGCGGGAGAACTGCCCCCAAAGTAGAGAGGAGGGTGCGGCTGCTGCACAGGAGCCGGCAGATTCAATCCGCCTTCAATCGTGTAATAATCGCCGTGGAAGTTCGTACCGGTCAAACCGCCCGACTCTACGTATTTGGCAAGATGGAAGTCATGGGATTTCATCCAGGCGTCCTTGACGATCGTCAGAAATTCATTCGTCCTGTCATAGCGGGCATCATGGTCGTTGAACAAAGGGTCGCCATGCGCCTTCAAATCGTCAGGAGATCCTCCGGTTACGACATTGATTAATGCACGCCCGCCGGACAGTACATCCAGGGAAGCCGCCATGCGTGCAGCCAGAATCGGGTTAATTAATCCTGGTCGCATAGCTACCAGCGGTTTCAGCTTCATTGTGTGCGAAGCAATGGCGGAACCTACTACCCAAGCGTCAATGCACGTATGGCCTGTCGGAATCAGCGTAAATTCAAAGCCGGCGTGTTCGGCTGTTTTCGCCACTTTGATGAAGTAATCGAGGCTGGGTTCACGCTCAGGCTTTACTCCGATATAAGGACCGTCTCCTGAGGTTGGAATGAACCATCCGAATTCCACCTGATGATGTGCAGTCATTGTTCTTATCCTCCTGTTAAGTGAAATGTAAATCTGTCCGGGAACGACAAAAAACCGGAAGCTGCCATGAAAGGCGCCTCCGGTGAACCGGTAGATCCTGTTACTCCTATCGGATAACTATGTATTACATCTTAACCGCTTCGTTTTCACCTGTCAACGCTATATTTTGCAATAAAGCCCCGCCGGGTTTCATTTCTTCCAGTTCCGCTTGATGGCCATGGGCAATTTTGCTGCTGGCTGCCGCGGCTATCGCACCGACCAGATCGTCCAGGAAGGTGTGAATCTGCCCGCTGGACTTATCGTTTAACCGTTTCAGGACGCCTTCTTTCCGCTTATCGATGAAACCGTAATTGGTAAACCCGATGCTTCCATAGACATTCACTATGGATAAAGCCATAATCTCATCGCAGCCATACAAGGGCTCATCATTTTGAAGCATATCCTGCAGCGGCTGCATCAGCTTTCCCTGTTCTGCCAGGATATCCAGCTGAATCCCTGTCAACAGCGCATTTTGTACCTCCCTTTTGGCAAGTACCTGATCCACTGTATGCAGGGCTTTTTCCTTAGTAAGACCGGGAATATAATCCCGCTGAAGGAACATCACCAACTCCGCGATTTCGTCCTTCGTTACGCCCCGTTCCATAAGGCATTGTTCCGTTGCATGCGCTACCTTTTCGCTGTTTAAGCTGTAGTCCATTGTCAAGTCCCCTTTTACCAGTTCATAGGTCGGCCTCTGCCTTGTTCCAGTGTTCCCCGCAAAGGCAAATTTTACGAAACAAGTTGAGGGGCATGGACGATGAATTGGACAAAAAGTAGTTATAAAACCGTACGGGGCTCGTATACATAGTAGTACAATCCCAGCCTGACCAAGGGAACGATGACTTCAACTTTTTAAGGAGGAAAAACCATGACCTTTACTGGCAAAATGAAGAGGGCCGCCCTCGTAAGCCTCGTTGCGATTCCGATGCTGACGGCGGGCTGCGGACTATTGGGTTCCCAGGAATCGAAAGGGCAGATCGATCCGCCCCCGGGTGTAAGCGAAAATGCGCCGGATGCGGCTGCCTCGGGCAATGCGGTGACTGTTGCAGCAGACGAGCTTCAGCAGCCTGTTACTCTGTATCTGAAAGACAGCAACGGGTATGTAGCTCCCGTATCGCTGAATGTGCCCCGGGTGGACGGCATTGCGAAACTGACGCTCCAATATCTTGTGGAGGACGGGGAATATAAAGATTTGATCCCAGGCGGCTTTACCGCACTCCTTCCTAAAGGCACAGAAATTAAGGGTATCAGTGTCGATGCGAAACAGAAGCTGGCAACAGTCAACTTTTCCAAACAATTCGTGAACTATAACGTCCAAGACGAACGCAAAATGCTGGAAGCCCTCACTTATACGCTGACAAGCTTCCCAAGCATCCAGCAGGTGCAAATTCAGGTGGAAGGCAAACCACTTGCCGAAATGCCGGAGAACGGAACGCCTCTGGATGAGCCGCTGACACGCGGGATGGGCATTAATATTGAAAAAGGCAAAGATGTGGAACTGACAGCCTCGACTCCGGTCACATTGTACTTTATGAGTAAAACCGATGATGATCAGGCATATTTTGTTCCTGTCACCCGCCTGATTTCGCGTACGGATAATGTGGCACAAGCTGCGGTGCAGCAGCTGATCGAAGGGCCTTCCGCTGCAGGAACTTTAATTTCCTCCATTGATCCAGGTGCCCAGGTGCTGGATGTCACCCAGAAGGATGGAATCGTTACCGTAAACCTGAGCGGTGAAATTGAAACACCGGAAGCAAAAGTGCCTGCGGAGACGCTGGAATCGGTTATTTTGTCGCTGACTGAGAACACGGGCGCCGCTAAGGTGCAAATTATGGTCAACGGGAACAAGAAAGTAAGCAGCACTGACGATAAATCCTACAGTCAACCCGTCACTCGCCCGGCTCATGTGAACCCGGTGAAATCTTAATAGCTGCAAAGGTAAGGGGGGAGCGATCCTCCCGTTTTTTTGAAATTTCAGAAAATATAAGTTTTTTTGTTATACTCTGTTCTGATAATTCTCCGGAATGAAACGATTTCCCAGCCAAAGGACGGCGTAAGCCGTTTCACTTAGTCCGCAGATTGGATAATCGTTCCTCAGTTTGGTAAAATGGGTTAGGTTCTTGGCATATGCATACTTTAGGAGGCAACCACTCATGAGAATAGACGGAAGAGAAGCGGACCGGATCCGGCCGCTTTCCATTACAACATCTTTTACCAAATATGCGGAAGGTTCGGTCCTGATCGAAGTAGGCGAGACGAAGGTGATTTGCACCGCCTCCGTGGAAGAGCGCGTACCGCCTTTCATGAAAGGGCAGGGGCGGGGCTGGGTGACCGCTGAATACTCCATGCTGCCCCGGGCGACGCAAGTCCGCAACCAGCGGGAAGCGGTTCGCGGCAAACTGGGCGGGCGGACGATGGAAATTCAACGCCTGATCGGACGGGCGCTTCGATCGGTTGTGGATCTTCAGGCGCTGGGTGAGCGTACTTTGACTTTGGACTGTGACGTCATTCAGGCGGACGGGGGTACCCGGACAACTTCCATTACCGGTGCATTCGTAGCGATGGCGATGGCAGTTAACAAAATTTACGAACAGCATAACCTGAAAGCTTTTCCGATTACGGATTTCCTGGCTTCGGTCAGCGCGGGCGTGGTGAACGGGCAGCCCTGCCTGGATTTGAATTATGAAGAAGATTCCAAAGCTAAAGTGGATATGAATATCGTAATGACAGGGTCCGGACAGTTTGTTGAAATTCAGGGAACCGGCGAAGAATCCCCGTTTAGCCGGGATGAGCTGAACCAGCTGCTGGCTTTGGCTGAGCAGGGCATTACTCAAATGATGGAGCGGCAGAAGGAAGTACTGGGCCCGATTGCAGAGAGAATCGAGGGACGCGCTAATGCGGCTCGCAAGTAACAAGCTGATTGTAGCTACGAAGAATAAGGGCAAAGTGCAGGAGTTCGCTCACGCTTTTGCTTCGATGGGCATCGAAGTGGAGAGCCTGCTGAATTACCCCGGCATTCCGGACATTGTGGAGGACGGGGACACTTTTGCCGCGAACGCCGAGATCAAGGCGCGCGCTATCGCCGAGCGTTTCCGCCTGCCGGTGCTGGCGGACGACTCGGGGTTATGCGTCGACGCGCTGGGCGGCGCACCGGGCGTGTATTCCGCCCGGTATGCAGGCGAGGGCGCGACGGACGCGGACAACAACGCCAAGCTGCAGCGGGAGCTGCTGGCGCTTGGCGGGGAGCGGGCCGCCGGAGAGCCGCTCAGCCCGGCGCGCTTTGTGAGCGCGCTCGTGCTGGTGGAGCCGGACGGCGGCCGCCGCTTTGCGGCCGAGGGCGAGGCGGCGGGAGCCATCCTCGCGGAGCCGCGCGGCAGCGGCGGATTCGGGTACGATCCCTACTTCCTCGTACCCGAATTCGGCCGTACCATGGCCGAGCTCACGGTGGACGAGAAGAACCGCATCTCCCACCGGGGAAAGGCGCTGCGAGCGCTGCTTGAACAACTGAAGTAGTTCCAGGTGTTGAATTCCCCTACAGTCGGAAGGTCCTTACATGGTAAGGGCCTTTTTGTTTTGCCCAAGATGCCTCAGCCGATCTACTCCGATTGTAACGGACATGAGCGACGCTAAACCATCAAAAAACATCCTCTCGAAAATGTAACGGACATGACGGCCTTTATTTATGGGGAATTTCACGTTTTGGATCGACTAGGTCAAACATAACGGCGCTGGTGACCGTTAGATCGGGAAATGGTCTATTTTTTGCTAAATACGTGCACACTGTGTCCGTTAGAAAAACCAGCCCTGAAAATGCCGTATGGGCCAACACCGGCGGGCGAGGGGGCAGCAATTCGTATGCAACGTCGCCTCAAACGGCGATGAATCCGTTGGCTGTCGGCATTTCGGGGCAATCAGCCGCATTATAATATGCAGCCTTTTCTGGCAATGAATTTTATCATCTGTATGGATGGAATTTTCCCGTCGCGTGGATAACAAGAGAAAGCCTTGGCGGCAGCCAAGGCTTTTTTTAATGATTTTTATTTTACGCTCACATGATACTCCCGCATCCAAGTGTCTACTTGGCCAAGGTAGGCAAAAAGCTGGGGACCGGTCATCAGCTGCCCGAACCAAGGCAGATTGAATTGGTCCGCATCGGAGCTGGCTAAAGCTTTGATTTTCGGCACATTGATAAATTGGCGCAGAGGCGAGGAACTGTCATCTAAAATTTCCAACACCCACGATTTCACTGCAGCCAGATAGTTGGGGTTGTGCGTCTTGGGATAAGGGCTTTTTTTGCGGTAGAGTACATCTTCAGGCAAAATCCCCGTCAGCGCTTTGCGCAGGATCCCTTTTTCGCGTTCGCCGGCCGTCTTTAGTTCCCAAGGGATGTTGAACACATATTCTACTAACCGGTGGTCTGTGTAAGGAACACGGACCTCCAGGCCGGCATACATGCTCATCCGGTCTTTCCGGTCAAGGAGTGTGGGCATGAATCTCGTAATATTCAAGTAAGACATTTCACGCATGCGTGCTTTGCGTCCTGTTTCTCCCGACAGTACGGGGACTTCATCCAACGCTTGACGGTAACGGTCGCTGATGTACTGTTCCGGCTTTACCCAGTCAAGCAAGTCGGGAGAAAGCAATTCACCGCGTTCTTTTGTGGAGAGGGCCCAAGGGAAGGTCCCCGCGTTTAGTGCTTCCTCGCGGTGGAACCAAGGGTAACCGCCGAAGATTTCATCAGCCGCTTCCCCTGATACGGCTACAGTGGCGTGTTTTTTAATTTCGCGGCAGAACAGAAGCAGGGAGGCATCCACATCCGCCATCCCCGGCAAGTCACGGGCACGGACACCTTCTTTCAGAGCTGTCACCAATTCAGGAGTATCAAACTCTACGTAAGTATGTTGAGTACCTAAGTAATCGGTCATCCGGTGAATCCAGGGAGCGTCCGCGTTCGGTTGAAACAAATTAGACTTGAAATGTTTATCGTTATCGACGTAATCAACGGAAAACGTAGGGACAATGCCTTGGCCGGTTTCCTTGTAATACGACATCGCAATGGATGTAAGCGCACTTGAATCGAGACCGCCGGACAACAGGGAACACACCGGCACATCGGACACGAGCTGACGCTCTACTGTGTCGATCAACAGCTCCCTGACGCGGGCAACCGTAGTGTCCAAATCATCTTCATGCTCATGGCTTTGCAGTTTCCAATAGGAAGCTGTCCGTAACCCGCTGCGGTCATATACCAGATAATGTCCGGGTTTTAGTTCCGCCAGGTTCTCATATACTCCATGCCCCGGCGTCCGTGCAGGTCCTACGATAAAGATTTCAGCCAAACCTTCCGCCGTAACGGATGCCTGGACGGACGGGTGTGCCAGTATCGCTTTAGGTTCCGAACCGAACAGCAGAGTGCCATTGTCGTGAGAATAAAACAGCGGCTTTACACCGACCCGGTCTCTCGCCATAAATACGGTTTGGTCTTTTTCATTCCATACCGCAAACGCAAAAATACCATTGAACCGGTCGAGACAGTCCCGTCCCCATTCAATGTAAGCTACCAGGAGCACTTCCGTATCGCAGTTCGTTGAGAACCGGTGTCCCCGGCTTTCCAACTCTTTTCTAAGTTCCAAAGCATTATATAATTCGCCGTTATACACAAGGGTATAGGTATCGTCTCCTACTTTCCGGACCATCGGCTGGGCGCCGTTTTCCGGGTCGATGACGCTTAAGCGGCGGTGTCCGAAAGCGCAGTGGGCCGAAATCCAAGTCCCGGAGGCGTCGGGTCCCCGATTGGCCAGCGTTTCCGTCATGGTTTCGAGAATGGAAGGATAATTCGTCAGGTCTTTCTTCCAATCAATCCATCCCGTAATTCCGCACATAGACCTTCATCCTCTCAAAAATCAAAATGTATGCGAAGCTCTCGCGAGTCAATAATCTAAAAGTATGCGTCCGCCCGGCATTAGATGCGTGTCCAGGGGGAAACATAGTAAAAACACATTTTGTAGAAAAAGGTGGAATCCCAGGGTGTACACAATCAAACATGCGGAATACCGGGGTATGGTGAAACAGGGCGGAGAGCAGTATGCGCAGGTGGCGGTGCAGTCGCTCCTATCCGGCCAGCCGGAGGTGCTCGCACACTTTGTGAGCGACGGTCGAGGCGGGTATGATATGCCGCTGCTGCTGGAGAGTCATGCGGATTTGGATATAGACTGGTATGAAAACAATCTGCATCAAGCCTTTGTGGACATTACGGACCCTCAAGGAACGTCACGTTCTTTTGCGGCTGATCCTAAGGCAAGGGAACAGTTTAAAAAGGAAGTATTAAGTTATGGGGACATTCGTGAAAAGCTTCAGAATGCACTAGGGGACATAAAATAACGAGGACATTCAAAAGCCCTTCGGTCAGTAAGCCGAAGGGCTTTTTCTGTGTTCTGTATCAGCTCATATTGCGGTTGATGCCTGAGGCGCTTTGCGGATTTACCGGCGGATTGGCATCTGCATCGCCCGCAAAACCATCCATGTCCGGTCCGGCGGTTCCATTCTCGCTGCGGCCGTTAAACAGCCGTCCCATCTCCATATTAGCTTTCTCCTCAGGTGTAGGCTGGTGTTCTTGTTTTAGATCTTCCGGTTTAAGCAAAGGGAACTAACTCCTTTCAGATGAAAGACAGTGGATATCCGATAGTTTGTGCCCTGTTTTTCTTTTTAATCGCATGTTCTTACATTTACTGTTGCCGAGAAGTTCAAACGCCCGCCAAAGCTCGCGAATCCGCTGCGTCCGCCCTGCGGGCCTGCCGCTGCGCTCCACCGTCCCCCCTCGTCGAGGGTTCTCATCCGGCTCCAGGGACGCAAAAAGACCGTATGCATGGCATACGGTCTTTTATCACGTCCCAGGAGGGATGCGCGTCGTCCTTGGCGGTAAAAAAGCCCGTCAAGAAGCTCGCGAATCCGCTGCGTCCGCCCTGCGGGCCTGCCGCTGCGCTCCACCGTCCCCCCTCGTCGAGGGTTCTCATCCGGCTCCAGGGACGCAAAAAGACCGTATGCATGGCATACGGTCTTTTATCACGTCCCAGGAGGGATTCGAACCCCCGACAACTCGCTTAGAAGGCGAGTGCTCTATCCAACTGAGCTACTGGGACACAAACACCAGTAATTTTAGCATATCGCCGGTACAAAAGCAATGGAAAGGCTGCACTCTCACCGCATTCAAGAGGACGGTACATTTTTACATTAGGTTGAAGCATGCTATAATCGTTTACAATTACATGTATTTCGAAAAAGTCCGGCAGTAAAGGTGGTGTAACTAATTACGGACAATGTATTTCTTTTTCCCAAAACGTTGGATTATTACCAGATCGAATTGACACGCATGCTGGAGACGGAGCAGTACGGCGAGGCTATTGACCTGCTTGAGTTTTTGCTGCAATGCCAAGGCGAAGATGAACGGACCTACGAAGAATGGGGATCCCTTTTGAACTGGCTGGTAACGGCTTTTCCGCATGCGAAGGCCAAAGAGGACTCCCTGGAGGAAGATCTCACCGAAACCGATTTGCTAAAAGAACATATCCGCAACAGGACTCTTCAGGATCCCGGCTATGCTTCCCGCATTTTGGACACGTTGAGAAGCAGCCAGGAGATCGACAAAAAGCTGCTAGCCCTAGGACAGCTGTCATACATAGAACATCCCGAGATCGACCGAGAGTTAATCCGTTTTATTGAAAGTGAACCTGCACATCCTTTGCTGCAGAGTAAAGCGATTCAAACGCTAAAAGCCCGGGGAGCGGAAGGTGAAGTAACCATTCGCAAAAATGGCGAAACCTGCGTAATAGATATCGAATCGTATCCGATGTCACCGGATGATTTTCCGCAGGATATCCGCGAAGTTCTGATCCGCGTTCAGGAAGTAAGCGAAGTGCATTCACCTGCTCTTGCTTATTTTGCTGAAGAAACCTGGAATGATTTTGTATTCTATATGTACGGAAGCACCCTGTATAACAATCTATTAAAAGAACCGGGCGACAGTACGATTGACCTCTGGGCTGCGGCCCTGCATGCCACGCTCCTGGAGACAATGTCAGGCGAGTGGAGTCCTGAGGAACTCTTCGAATTATACGGAGTCAGCGACTCCTTACTGTTCCGTTTCGAGCAGGCTCACAAAGCTTTGAAGTCCTATGTGCAGGGGCTGGCACTATAAGAAAACGCTAGAATCGGAACGTGCCTTGTAAAAGCTTGATTTTATGTTTATAATGTAATGGTTATAAAGGCGCGGACAGGCATAGTATGCCTTTTTGTGCAGCCAAGTTTACTACAAAATCAGGAACTTAATATAAGGAACTGTAAACTTTTTGGAGGGGAAAGCATAAAATGAAAGCAACCTGGGAAAAATTAGAGAAGAACCAAGGGGTTCTTACAGTAGAAGTAGAAGCGGAACAAGTAACAACTGCATTGGACAAGGCTTTCAAGAAAGTACAAGCGAAAGTGAACGTACCTGGATTCCGTAAAGGCAAAGTGCCTCGGCCGATTTTCGAAGCGAAATTCGGAGTAGAGTCCCTGTACCAAGACGCGATCGACATCATGCTTCCTGAAGCTTACACTGCAGCTGTGAAAGAAACTGGCATCGAGCCGATCGACCGTCCAGACGTGGAAATCGAGCAATTCGGCAAAGGTGAACCGATGAAGTTCAAAGCTACTGTAGAAGTAAAGCCTGAAGTAAAACTTGGCGAGTACAAAGGGCTGGAAGTAAGCGAAGGCGAAACTTCCGTATCCGAAGAAGAAGTGAACGAAGAACTGAACCGTCTTCAACAGCGTCATGCCGAACTGGTTGTCCTTGAAGAAGGCACTGTGGAGAACGGCGACATCGCGGTAATCGATTTTGACGGTTCCGTGGACGGAGAGCGTTTCGAAGGCGGCCAAGCGGAGAACTACTCCCTTGAAATCGGTTCCGGAAGCTTCATTCCAGGCTTCGAAGAGCAGGTCATCGGTCTTGCGAAAGGCGAAGAGAAAGACGTTGAAGTTACTTTCCCTGAGACTTACCACGCAGAGCACCTGGCAGGCAAGGCGGCTGTATTTAAAGTGAAGCTTCACGATATCAAACGCAAAAACCTTCCGGCTCTTGACGATGAGTTCGCTAAAGACGTCAGCGAATTCGAAACGCTGGAAGAATACAAGCAGGACATCGTAAAGCGTCTTACCGAGAAGAAAGCTCAAGAGAACGAGCAGAAGAAAGAGTTCGACGTAGTGGAGAAAGCTGCGGCTAACGCAGAGGTAGAAGTGCCTCAAGCTATGATCAACACAGAAGTGGATCATATGCTGCAAGATTTCGCTAACCGTTTGAGAATGCAAGGTATGACTCTAGAACTGTATTACCAGTTCTCCGGTCAGGACGAAGCGGCTCTTCGCGCTCAAATGAGCGACGATGCTGCTAAGCGCGTTCGTAACAATCTTGTTCTTGAAGCGATCGCTGAAGCAGAAGGCATCACAGTTTCCGAAGAAGAAGTGAACGAAGAACTGAACCAAATGGCTGAGACTTACAAGCGTTCGGTTGAAGAGCTTCGCAGCATTCTTGCGGCGAACGGAAGCCTGGAAGCAATGAGCGACGAACTAAAAGTGAAGAAGACCGTTAAATTCCTGGTTGAAAACGGCAAAACGGCTTAAGAGCTCGCTTGCTTGAGGATAACAGAAGGCACGTATTTATTGCGTGCCTTCTTTACTACCCAAAAAGAAAGTACATATCGGTTTCATGCTGTACATACGATTCAAATCCCTACATATGCTTTACAAAAATGACATACCGGTTTGAACATGATAAAATACAATTGTAAGCCATTTTTTTAACAGAAAAGAGGTTGGAGACATTGAATCTGGTGCCAATGGTAGTAGAACAGACTAATCGCGGTGAGCGGTCCTATGATATCTATTCCAGACTGCTTAAAGATCGTATCATCTTTCTGGGGAGTGCGATCGACGATGATGTCGCCAATCTTGTTATAGCGCAGCTGTTGTTTCTGGCCGCGGAAGATCCGGAGAAAGACATTCATCTTTACATCAATTCTCCCGGTGGTTCTGTCACTGCGGGTATGGGTATATATGATACAATGCAATTTATTAAACCGGACGTTTCGACCATCTGCGTCGGCATGGCAGCTTCCATGGGCTCATTGCTGCTGACAGCAGGGGCTAAAGGGAAACGGTTTGCGCTTCCGAACAGTGAGGTTATGATTCACCAGCCTCTGGGCGGAGTCAGGGGGCAGGCTGCGGATATCAAGATTCACGCGGATTGGATCATCAAGACGAAGCAGAAGTTGAACCAAATTTACGTGGAACGTACGGGACAGCCGTACGAGAAGATCGACCGCGACACCGATAGAGATAACTTTATGGATGCTCACGAAGCTTTGGCCTACGGATTGATCGATAAGGTTATCACTCGTGACGATCTACAATTGAAGGGGTGATCCGATGTTTAAATTTAACGACGAAAAAGGCCAGCTGAAATGTTCTTTCTGCGGTAAATCCCAAGACCAGGTGCGTAAACTGGTTGCAGGACCAGGCGTATATATTTGTGACGAATGTATCGAACTGTGCACCGAAATCGTAGAGGAAGAACTCGGTCACGAAGAAGAACTGGATTTGAAAGAAGTACCGAAACCGAAGGAAATCCGTAACATTCTGGACCAGTACGTAATTGGCCAGGAACAAGCCAAGAAGTCGCTTTCCGTTGCGGTTTATAATCACTATAAACGTATCAACTCCCAGAACAAGCTGGAAGACGTAGAGCTGCAGAAGAGTAACATTGTTCTTGTCGGCCCTACAGGAAGCGGTAAGACCTTATTGGCTCAGACGCTTGCTAAGATTCTGAACGTTCCTTTTGCCATTGCCGATGCAACTTCCTTAACGGAAGCCGGTTATGTAGGGGAAGACGTAGAGAACATCTTGCTGAAGCTGATTCAAGCAGCGGACTATGATGTGGAGAAAGCGGAACGCGGGATTATCTATATCGACGAAATCGATAAAGTAGCCCGTAAATCCGAGAATCCTTCGATCACCCGCGATGTTTCCGGTGAAGGCGTACAGCAGGCGCTATTGAAAATTCTCGAAGGAACGGTAGCTTCCGTACCTCCGCAAGGCGGACGCAAGCACCCTCATCAGGAATTCATTCAAATCGATACTACCAACATCCTGTTTATCTGCGGCGGCGCATTTGACGGATTGGAGCAGATTATCAAGCGCAGAATCGGTAAGAAAGTGATCGGTTTCGGTGCTGACGGCTACAAAGCGGATCTGAAGCCGGGCGAGTACCTTTCTATGTCCCTGCCGGAAGATTTGCTAAAGTTCGGTTTGATTCCAGAATTCGTGGGACGTCTGCCGGTTATCTCCACATTGGAGCCTTTGGATGAGGCTGCGCTGGTGAAAATCCTGTCCGAGCCTAAGAACGCGCTGGTGAAGCAATACCAGAAGCTTCTTGATATGGACAATGTGAAGCTTGAATTCGAACCGGCTGCGCTTGAAGCGATCGCCAAAGAAGCAATCAAGCGGAACACCGGTGCACGGGGACTGCGCGCCATCATTGAAGGCATCATGCTGGAAGTGATGTACGAAGTTCCTTCCCGTGACGATGTGTCCAACTGTGTCATCAGCGAAGCGGTCGTCAACGACAAGATCGCGCCCGAGCTGACCCAGAAGAAAGACAAGAAGAAGAAGGAAGAATCGGCGTAATTCAAGGCGGCATAAGCCGGCTGCTTACACCGTAATTAAAATAATGTCCAGACGCTCCACCTTACCCGGCCGCAATTCCTCGGGTCAGGTGGAGATTTGGCGTTCATGGGAGAGACCATATCGATGTATCATAGAACAGAAACGGTACCGGTGAAAGTAGGCAATTTGACGATTGGCGGCAGCAATGAAGTCATCATTCAAAGTATGTGTACGACCAAGACTGCGGATGTTCAGGCGACCGTCGCCGAAATTCTTCGCCTGGAAGAAGCCGGCTGCCAGATTGTCCGCGTAACGGTGAACAATAAAGAGGCAGCGGAAGCCATCAAAGAGATTAAGAAGCAGATTCATATCCCGCTGGTAGCGGATATTCATTTCGACTACAGGCTTGCTTTGGCGGCTATTGAGAACGGCGTGGATAAAGTCCGGATTAACCCTGGTAATATCGGCCGCCGTGAGAAAGTAGAAGCCGTAGTTAAAGCTTGTAAAGAAAAAGGAATTCCGATCCGGATCGGCGTAAACGCAGGATCTCTGGAAAACCATCTGCTCGAAAAGTATGGTTATCCAACGCCGGATGCCATGGTGGAAAGCGCACTGTACCACATTGGCATTCTGGAAGAGCTGGATTTCCACGATATTATCGTATCGCTCAAGGCCTCGGATGTTCCGATGGCGATTGAAGCCTATACGAAAGCTTCTAAAGCATTCAAATATCCGCTTCACTTGGGCATTACAGAAGCGGGAACGCTTCACTCCGGAACGATTAAGAGTTCTGCGGGAATTGGAGCTTTACTCTCCATGGGAATCGGCAATACAGTCCGTATTTCCCTAAGCGCCGATCCTGTAGAAGAAGTGAAAGTCGCCCGTGAGCTGCTGAAGACGTTCGGCCTGATTACGAACGCGGCGACCTTGGTTTCTTGTCCTACCTGCGGCCGTCTGGATATCGATCTGTTCTCCATTGCAAATGAAGTGGAAGATTATATTTCCAAGATTAAAGTTCCTATTAAAGTGTCGGTACTTGGCTGCGCGGTGAACGGGCCGGGCGAAGCCCGTGAAGCGGATATCGGGATAGCAGGTGCCCGTGGAGAAGGAATGCTTTTCCGTTATGGAGAGATGATCCGCAAAGTGCCTGAGGCTGATTTGTTAAATGAGCTGAAGAAGGAAATTGACATTATCGTGGAGCACTATGAACGTACGGGAACGATTCCGGGACGCAAAGACCATCAGGCTCCGGTTACGAACTGAATAAAGTAAGGCAGCCGTCTCTGACGGCTGCCTTTTTTTGTTAGGACCGGCAATTTTCGATTACGACGCCCTAGGAACGGACATACTACCATGTATTAGAATTTGCTAGGGCAACCGGCTCAGGCTGTCCGAATTTGTATAAGCCGGAGGGTGATCTTAATGAGTTTCAGCACGATCTTAATGTTGGTTCAAGTGTTTTTTGCCATTGTTATCGGGATTTATTTCTGGAATTTGCTTCGGAACCAGAAGACGAATCGTTCCGCGGTGGACAGAGAGTCCCGCAAAGAGATGGAAAAGCTCCGCAAACTGCGGTCCGTTTCGCTGACCAAGCCGCTGGCGGAGAAAACACGTCCTGCGACGATGCAAGATATCGTCGGCCAGAAGGAAGGGCTGCGCGCCTTAAAAGCAGCACTGTGCGGCGCCAACCCGCAGCATGTGATCATTTACGGTCCACCCGGGGTAGGAAAAACTGCAGCCGCACGTGTCGTCCTGGAAGAAGCCAAAAAGAACCCGATGTCTCCCTTCCTGAATGATGCCAAATTTACGGAGATTGATGCTACAACGGCCCGTTTCGATGAACGCGGAATCGCCGATCCGCTGATCGGTTCGGTGCATGATCCGATCTATCAAGGGGCAGGTGCCATGGGTGTAGCCGGAATCCCGCAGCCTAAGCCAGGTGCCGTGACCAAAGCCCATGGCGGCGTTCTATTTATTGATGAAATCGGTGAATTGCATCCCGTTCAGATGAATAAGCTATTGAAAGTGCTCGAGGACCGGAAAGTGTTCTTGGAGAGCGCTTATTACAACTCGGAGGATGTCAACATACCTTCGTTTATCCATGATATTTTCCAAAACGGCCTGCCTGCCGATTTTCGCCTTGTCGGGGCAACTACCCGTTCGTCCTCGGAAATTCCGCCTGCGATCCGGTCGCGCTGTATGGAAATTTATTTCCGTCCCTTACTGCCGGAAGAAATCGGAGGTATTGCTGCGAATGCGTTAAAGAAAATCGGATTTCCGCCATGTGAAGATGCTGTGGAAGTGGTCAAAAAGTACGCCACGAACGGCAGGGAAGCTGTGAACGTGATCCAGCTTGCTGTCGGCATTGCGCTTTCGGAAAGCCGGCAAGTCATAACCGCGTCGGATATCGAATGGGTTGTTAACTCAAGCCAGATTCCGCCTCGTCCGGAAAGGAAAGTGCCTAATGCTCCGCAGATCGGTTTCGTAAACGGGCTTGCCGTGTACGGCGCGAACCTCGGTATGGTACTTGAAATCGAAGTGACAGCGATCCCGGCGGTTTCCGCAGGTACAGGAACCTTTAATATTACCGGTGTGGTGGATGAGGAAGAAATGGGCGGGGGTTCCCGAACGCTGAGACGCAAAAGCATGGCAAGGGGATCGGTAGAAAATGTGCTTACCGTATTAAGACGCCACGGTTACAAAACACAAAACTATGATCTGCACATTAATTTTCCGGGCGGGGTACCCATTGACGGGCCTTCCGCAGGGATTGCCATGGCAACGGCCATTACTTCGGCCATTACCAATCAGGCGGTGGATAACCGGATTGCGATGACGGGCGAAGTAAGTATTCACGGCCGCGTAAAACCAGTGGGAGGGGTAGTCGCCAAAGTAGAGGCGGCTTTCCAGGCCGGGGCTCAAACCGTTTTAATTCCAAAAGACAATTGGCAGGAAATATTCGCGAATTTGGAAGGACTCAAGGTCATTCCGGTAGATACGATCGAGGAAGTATTCCAACATTCGTTTGGCATGCAGCCCGAGGAGGAAACGGTCGAGTCGCCTGCGGCGGGTGATCTGCTGATAGCACCGGCGAGCATCCCTTTCCTGCAGGCGGGCTCTTCCAAGGAACAGGCCCAAGGGTAAGAGATCGGCTGAGTCCTAAGCCGGCCGCAGCTACAGGGCGGCCGGTTCTATTTTTGCCTGGGGGCTTGGAGGCCCTGAAATTGGTGTTTTGATGGAACATTTGCTAAAATGGGTGAATACAGCTACTGGAAGAATCAGCTACTTGGAGGTGCATGGCATTGGGCACAACGAAATCAAGAGGACGTAAAATTCCTTTGCTGCCGCTTAGGGGACTGCTGGTGTACCCAAGCATGGTGCTGCATCTGGATGTCGGACGGGAGAAATCCGTAAAAGCTTTGGAGAAGGCGATGATTGAAGATTCGATGATTCTGCTTTGCTCCCAATCTGAAGTCAATATTGAAGAACCGACAAAAGAGGACATTTACCGCATCGGAACGGTGGCTAAAGTCCGGCAAATGCTTAAGCTGCCCAACGGGACGATCCGTGTGCTGGTCGAAGGAATGACCCGTGCTGAAATCGTTGAATTTTTGGATAACGACGATTTTTATGAAGTGGAAGCAAGGGACCTGCCGGAACAGGAGACTACGGACTCCGAGATAGATGCTTTGATGCGGACTGTGCTGACACAGTTCGAACATTATATTAACTTGTCCAAGAAAGTAACGCCGGAAACGCTGGCTGCCGTCTCGGACATTGATGAGCCGGGCCGGTTGGCGGATGTCATCTCCAGCCATCTGTCTCTTAAAATCAAAGACAAGCAAGAAATTCTGGAGACCATCGATGTCCGTGCCCGCCTAGAAAAGCTGCTGGACATTTTGAATAATGAACGCGAAGTGCTGGAATTGGAACGCAAGATCAGCCAGCGCGTGAAGAAACAGATGGAAAAGACCCAGAAGGAATATTATCTTCGGGAACAAATGAAGGCGATTCAGAAAGAGCTTGGCGATAAAGAAGGGCGTACCGGCGAGGTCGAAGAATTGCGTGCTCAGCTGGCTGAATCCGGAGTGCCTGAGAAGGTAAAAGACAAGATCGTCAAGGAGATTGACCGTCTTGAGAAAATGCCGGCATCCTCCGCTGAAGGCGGCGTGATCCGTAACTATGTCGATTGGCTGCTGGGCTTGCCTTGGGCAAAGCAGACGGAAGATCACCTGGACATCACTCGCGCCGAGGAGATCTTGAACGAAGATCATTATGGACTTGAGAAACCGAAAGAACGTGTGCTGGAATACTTGGCCGTGCAGCAGCTTGTGAAGAAGCTGAAAGGACCCATTCTATGCCTGGTGGGTCCTCCGGGCGTCGGCAAAACGTCCATGGCCCGTTCAATTGCCAAGTCGCTGGGAAGGGAATTCGTGCGTATCTCGCTTGGCGGCGTAAGGGATGAGGCGGAAATCCGCGGTCACCGGCGAACGTATGTGGGCGCGATGCCGGGGCGGATCATTCAAGGGCTGAAAAACGCCGGAAGCAAGAATCCGGTCTTCCTGTTGGATGAAATCGACAAGATGGCTTCCGACTTCCGGGGAGACCCATCGGCAGCACTTCTGGAAGTTCTCGATCCCGAGCAAAACAATACATTCAGCGATCATTTTATCGAAGTGCCTTTCGATCTGTCGAATGTAATGTTCGTGACTACGGCAAATGCCACCCACACGATTCCGCGTCCTCTTCTGGACCGTATGGAAATGATCTATATCCCGGGTTATACAGAGATAGAGAAGCTGCAGATTGCCAAGAAATACTTGCTTCCGAAGCAGAAATCGGAACATGGCCTGGAAGACGGCCAGTTGACAATCTCAGAAGATACTTTATTGAAGCTGGTGCGGGAATACACCCGGGAGTCCGGAGTGCGGAACTTGGAGCAGCAGGTAGCTGCCCTATGCCGAAAAGCGGCGAAGCGCATTGTTTCGAATCAAGAATCCGGCATTACCATCGGTCCGGAAGATCTGAAGGATTACTTAGGACCTCAGAAATTCCGCTACGGTATGGTAGAGCTGGAAGACCAGATCGGTGCCGTAACGGGGCTGGCCTGGACAGAAGTTGGCGGAGATACGCTAGTGATAGAAGTCACCGTCTTACCTGGGAAAGGAAAGCTGACGCTGACCGGTAAACTTGGAGACGTCATGAAGGAATCGGCACAGGCCGCTTTCAGCTATACCCGTTCCCGGGCAGCACAGCTGGATATCGATCCAGAGTTTCACGAGAAGAACGATATCCACATCCATATTCCGGAGGGAGCCATCCCGAAAGACGGACCTTCCGCAGGGATTACGATGGCGACAGCGCTTATTTCGGCACTGACCAACATCCCTGCCAGCAAGGAAGTAGCCATGACGGGAGAGATTACCCTGCGCGGCCGAGTGCTTCCAATCGGCGGGCTGAAGGAGAAATCCCTGGCCGCTCACCGTGCCGGCATCAAGAAGATTTTAATACCGAAAGATAACGAAAAGGACTTAAGGGATATCCCGGAGAGCGTGCGCAATGAAATTACATTTGTGCCGGTTGCCCATATGGATGAAGTGTTGGCGCATGCTCTGGTGAAACCCGTTGAAGTAGAAGTCCATTAGAAAGCGAGCAGCGACAAATGAAGGTAACCCAAGCCGAATTTATGATCAGCGCCGCGGGACCTGCACAGTTTCCTGAAGACGCCTTGCCGGAGATAGCTCTGGCAGGGCGTTCTAATGTAGGCAAGTCCTCCCTGATCAACAAAATGATTTTACGCAAGAATCTGGCCAGAACTAGTTCCCAACCCGGCAAAACCCAGCTTTTGAACTATTACCGTATTAATGAATCTTTATATTTTGTAGACTTTCCGGGCTACGGTTATGCCAAAGTCTCCAAGACTCAGCGCGAGCAATGGGGCCGGATGATTGAGGAATATTTGAAAACCCGGGAACCGCTGAAGCTTATTTTGCATGTCATCGACCTGCGCCACGAACCGTCTAAAGACGATCAGGCCATGTACGACTGGCTGAAGCATTACGGCCTGCCCGTGTGCATTGTAGCCACCAAAGCGGACAAGATCCCTAAGAGCAAGTGGCAGAAGCATATCAAAATGGTCAAGGAAACCCTCCAGGCCGATCCGCAGGATAAGGTCATTCTTTTTTCTTCCGAAACCGGTTTAGGCCGGGATGAATTGTGGTTACATATACTCCAAGCCTGCGGGCTCGAAGAAGAGCCTGAACAACCGCCGGCACCGTAGACTCCGCAGGGAATCGAAGAGGTTACGGCAGGAAACGGAGCATTCATAGCAAAAGCTTGCGCTTCTAACGCTTCGGGACGTTATTTGCGAGAAATTCGCTGAAAACTCCGAAAAAGCCGTTAGGCGCGCTCCAGCTCCTTCGTGTATAATAGATATAAGACGAAGAAGGAATGCTTGACCGAATTACAGGCTGTATTCTTAAGAATCGGGGAGATATGGATGGCTCAGCGGTTAGCGACGGTATATGTCAAAACCAGCTTGATCTTAACGGAAGCCGAAATGTCAAAGTTTACACAGTTGTTTGCAGAACAACAGATGAATCTGCAGGTGAAGGTATTGGACAACGGCAATCAGGAGCTGGCACTGGAAGATGACGCCGCCCAAGATTGTATCTTGACGTTTGAACGGGTAGGCAACAGGTACCGGTTCAGCGGTTCCTGCCGGATTACGAACCCGAAGCTGGCGAATGCGATGCGCAAAGCGGTTGCCCAATTTAAAGGCGACGCGATCGTGCACCGGATTTACACAGGGTATACCATGGTGTACCATTATGAGCAAGGTACGGCAGTACAGATCATCGAGTGTAAAGACGGCTCGGAGAAGTTGGTCTATGAGTATAAAGATACATTAGGCTCTTTACAGAAGCTGTTTGACCGCATCGACGTAGAAGCGGCCATTCAGGTAACTCATATCGAAATTAATGATTTGCTGGATGAGCGCAATGCTTGTGCAACGGAAGACGAGAAGTCGGCTATAGACCTTAAACTTGGAGCATTGACGCAGAAACTTTTTGCCCTTGAAGCTTACTGAGAAATCGAATCGTTTTATTAAAAAGGCCCTGGATGGGCCTTTTTCTTTTGTTCCAAAAAAAAGTGTTGCAATTCATGCTGATAGATGTTATTTTTATTTTCGTTGACAATCACATATAGGAACCAGGATTCACTCAGGACGACATTATATGTTGCGAGAGATTATTCCCTCGGAGAAGTGAATGACGTAGGTCCTAGCGGATGAAATTTTGTAACACATTTTATTCCTAGGAAGGGGGAACCGGAAGATGGAATACTCAACTTTCGGAAGACACGTAGCTGTTGATACTTGGGGTGTCGATTTTGACAAACTGAACAGTGCAGAATGGTTGCAGGCGCAAATGGTCGAAGCAGCAGAGACGTGCGGTGCCACAGTATTATCGGTACAATCTAAGCAGTTTGAACCACAAGGAGCGACAGTGCTCGTATTACTATCTGAGAGTCATCTCTCCATCCATACGTACCCTGAGAGAGGTTTCGCGGCGATTGACTGTTACACTTGCGGCGAAACGGTTGATCCGCAGCTTGCGATCGACCACATGGTATCCGTATTGAAACCAGAGAAAACTTATGCTAAGAAATTAGTTCGCGGACTTGGTGAATTGAGAGTGGAAACACCTGAAATGAAGCAAGCAGCCTTAGTCAAATAATACGATGAGATGATGTAACCATGGACTTCACGGTCCATGGTTATTTGTTTACGCAGGCGCCCATACAATGAGAACAGGCTTACATAGGATGTATGGGAGAGTGAAACAATGACCAGAAGAAAATCCCCGGCAGGTTTTCTGCTGCTCGCTGCCGTAGCTGTACTGCTGATTTGGCCGGTGTATCAGTGGGCGGTGCTGCCGGCTTCAGGACAGGAAAAGGAAGAATCGACTTATCTCCTCTATCAGGTATCCAGACTGCAGATGGAGCTTCTCGCTCAGGGTGTTAAAGAGGCGGCGAATGAGCATACAGCCGAAGCGCTGGAATCATTGAAGGTTAGGCTGTATTCAGCCTCGTTTACCCATAACAAATTGGCGGAAGCGTCCGGCTCAAGGCTGAGCGAACTGCGTTCCTTGCAGCGGCTGTCGGAATGGATTACCAGAGTGCAGCTGGGCGAAAGGGAGCTTTCCGAAGAAGAAGCTGCCGTTCTGCAGGAAATGGCCGAACATTTTGAACCTGTTAACGCCAGTTATGAAAATTTGTTTGGCGAAGTATCCGGGCTTATCCCGTCCCAAATCGGCAAGCTTGGGGATGCGGATGATAAACTGGCCGATTGGCTGGAGGAAGAACTCGAACTGTAGTTGAAAGGGAATGACTGGTATAGGTGCCGTCACTTTCGTTTACAATAGGGAAGAAGAGGAGATGGCACATTTTTCTTCATATTTTCTTCAAATTTGCCATCGATAGCATTTGTCGACTTATGCTATAATTAGGCTTGATCTAGAAGCGGAAAGAGGTGACGGCAATGCACATTTTGGCTGTGGGATTAAACTATAAGACAGCACCTGTAGAAGTCAGGGAGAAATTCGCGTTTCAGGACGCGGACTTACCGAAGGCGCTGGAACAGTTGAAGCAGACCAAGAGCATACTTGAATGTGTGATTGTAGCCACCTGCAACCGGACGGAAATTTATGCGGTCGTAGACCGTTTGCATATGTGCGGGCATTTTATACGCCATTTTATAGAAAATTGGTTCGGTGTACCGGCGGCTGATTTCAGTAAGCATTTATACATTTACGAAGACGACCCTGCGATTGAGCACCTTTTCCGTGTGACGAGCGGACTGGACTCAATGATCATCGGTGAGACCCAGATTTTAGGTCAGGTCCGGGAAGCTTTCTTCACGGCTCAAAGGGAGAAGACTACGGGGACGATCTTTAACACCCTGTTCAAACAAGCGATTACGATGGCGAAAAGGGCGCATTCCGAGACTTCCATCGGGGAGAGTGCGGTTTCCGTCAGCTACGCAGCAGTAGAGCTGGGCAAGCGGATTTTTGGGCAGTTCAACAACAAGGTTGTCATGATTATGGGAGCCGGCAAAATGAGCGAACTGACGGGCAAGCATTTGTATGCCAACGGCGCCAGCAAGGTGATCGTTGCGAACCGTACTTATGAGCGCGCTGAACAACTCGCCGACAAATTTAACGGTACAGCCTGCTCTTTGGCCGAGGTACCGTCGTTTCTGCCGGAAGTAGATATTATTATTTCGTCAACGGGATCTGCCGGATATGTGCTTACGAGGGAACAAGTAGCGGAAGCGATGCGCAAGCGGAAATCCAAAACATTGTTTATGATCGATATCGCCGTACCGAGAGATTTGGACCCCGCAATCAACGAAGTACCCAATGTCTTCCTGTACGATATTGACGATCTGCAAGGAATTGTAGAAATGAATCTCGAACAACGCCGGCAGGAAGCGGCTAAGATCCACCGTATGATAGAAGATGAACTGGAAGCATATCATCATTGGTACAAGATGCTGGGCGTAAGTCCTGTCATCCGGGCGCTGCAGGAGAAGTCGGCAGCGATTCACGAGGAGACCATGGAAAGCCTGCTGAAGAAGCTTCCTGATTTGGACGAACGTGAAATTAAGGTCATCCGCAAGCTGACAAAGAGCATTGTCAACCAGATGCTCCATGATCCGATTAACCGGGTGAAGGAGATGGCAGGCGAGAAGCACGGAGAAGATGCGGTGGATATGTTTACGAAGCTGTTCGCCCTCGAAGAGAGGCTGAAAGGGCAGACGGAGGAACCGCGTTCTGCAAAATTGCCTAAGCCGGAACCGGCAGCCGATAAACCGGCCGTATCCGCCGGAGCGGCACCGTTCACTTACGCTGCAATAACCCCTTCCTAGGGGTTATTGTCGTTTGGGTAACAGAAAGGAGACTGCCCATGGCGAGCAGCAGTTGGATTTATGATGCAACGATTTATATATATGCGCTGAGCCTGCTTTTTTATTTCTCCGATTTTGCCCGCCAGAACAAAAGCGCGAAGAGAATGGGAGAAGGCTTGCTCATTTTCGTATGGGTGCTGCAGACTCTTTTTTTTATCGTAAGAATGGTAGAGCACCGGTATATGCCTGTGTATACGATGTTTGAAGTGCTGTTCTTCTTTTCCTGGCTGCTTGTTACCGCTTCACTGGTCATCAGCCGGTTTTTCAGGATTGATTTTATCGTATTTTTTGTGAATGTCATTGGATTTGCTATTTTTACATTAAATATTTTCAGCAATTTAGAAAGTATTGCGCCCGCACGCCACGGCAAAGTAACCGACGAACTGCTGATCGTTCACAGCGCTTTGGCCATTCTCAGTTATGCGGTGTTCACCATATCGGCTATTTTTGCGGGAATGTACCTGTTTTTGCATTACAGGCTCAAAAGCAAGAAATGGACGGATAAAGTCCGCCGTTTCCCCTCTTTGGTCACGATGGAGTACTACACGAATCTTACCGTTGTGATCGGAACGCCCATGCTGATTATGGCTCTTGCGTTGGGTGTTATGCGTATTATCGTCGTAGGCGACTGGGGACAGTTATTGGATATGAAAGTATGGACTTCCATTTTTGTATTAGCGGCTTACAGCTATTACTTATGGTTCCGGGCCAAATCTTCCCGGGGCGGCGATCAGCTGGCCATGTGGAATTTAGCTGCGTTTGGAATCATCATTCTCAATTTTGCCATTAACTTTGTTTCCGGTTTCCACGGATGGAACGGAGCGTAGATGCGATGAGTCATGATTATCCGGTCATGCTTAAGCTGGCAGGGCGTAACTGCCTTGTAGTCGGAGGAGGAGCGGTTGCGGAGCGCAAGGTGGCTTCCCTGCTGGAAGCGCGCGCCGATGTGACTGTGGTTGCCGAGGAGTGGACTCCCGTCATTGAGGGTCTCGTCAAAGAGGGTCGTGTCCGGGGGGAGAAAAGAGCATTCCGGGAAACGGATGTTAAAGGCAGCTTTCTCGTCTTTGCAGCTACAAACCGGCCGGAAGTGAACGAGAACGTTTGCAGACTTGCCTCAAGCTTTGGAGCGCTGGTCAACCGGGCAGACCGGCCGGAGGACAGTTCTTTCACCGATCCAGCCGTTCTCCGGAGGGGCAAGATTACGTTCGCAGTGTCTACGGGTGGGGCGAGCCCGTCTCTAGCCAAGGATATTAAGCGTGAACTGGAGCAGTTATATGGAATCGAGTTTGAACAAGCCGCGGAGTTTCTGGGTGAGATTCGGGACCTGGTTCAGAAAAGCGGACTGCCTTCGGAAAAAAGGCATCGCCTGCTTAGGGAAATTTGGAACGAAATAGGCATGAAAGGGATTCGCAGCGGTTCGCCGGAAGAATGGAAACTGGTTGTCCGGCGCTTGCTTCGCATAGAGGAGGAACGATAAATGCGTACGATCGTGGTAGGTACCCGCCAGAGCGCTTTGGCATTGACGCAGACGGGACAAGTGATCAGGCAGTTGGAAGAGCTGAGTGCCGCTAAGGGGCTTCAGGTTCGTTTTGAAATTAAGAAGATTGTGACCAAAGGGGACCGCATTCTGGATGTAACGCTCTCCAAGGTCGGCGGAAAAGGCTTGTTCGTCAAAGAGATCGAGCAGGCGCTGCTGGACGGCGATATCGACATGGCCGTCCATTCGATGAAGGATATGCCGTGGGAGCTCCCGGACGGTTTGATGAACGGTGCGATTCCGAAACGTGTCGATCCGCGGGATTGCCTGATTACCAAAGGCGGGATCAAGCTGGCTGAACTGCCGCAAGGAGCACGGGTGGGAACAAGCTCGCTCCGTCGTGCTTCTCAGCTGAAGCTGTACCGTCCTGATCTACAAATCGAGCCGATCCGCGGCAATATCGATTCGCGCATTAAGAAATTGGAGACGGAAGGCTTCGACGCGATTGTGCTGGCTGCAGCAGGTCTTCACCGCATGGGCTGGGAAGACCGGATCAGCGATTACCTGCCCGTTACAGTCTGCCTCCCGGCCGTAGGCCAGGGATCCCTCGGCATTGAGTGCCGTGCGGATGACCTGCCCATGCTGGAAGTGTTAAGCCTGCTCAACGATCCGATGACGGAGCTGACTGTGAAAGCGGAACGGGCATTTCTGGGCGAGCTGAACGGCGGCTGCCAAATTCCTATCGGGGCGTACGCGGTACTGACTGAAACGGATGAAGGTCCTGTTGTTGAGCTTACCGGTTTTGTAGGCTCTCCGGAGGGTACGGAGCATATCAAGGTAACGCTGCGGGGAACGGATCCGGTCGCATTGGGTCTGGAAGTCGCGGCAAGCTGTGTTTCTAAAGGAGCGGACCGCATTTTATCGCAGGTTAGGGGATGAACGGATGGACAGGGGAAAGGTATATTTAGTAGGAGCAGGTCCGGGGGATCCGAAGCTAATTACAGTACGTGGACTCGAATGTATTCAGCGGGCCGATGTTGTCGTCTATGACCGGCTCGCCAGTCCCCGCCTGCTTCGGCACATGAAACCCGGAGCTGAGAAAGTATATGTCGGAAAGCTGCCTGACCGGCACACGATGAAGCAGGAAGACATTAATCAGCTGTTGGTGGACTATGCGCTGCAAGGCAAGACCGTGACCCGGCTGAAGGGCGGAGACCCCAGCATTTTCGGTCGTGTCGGCGAGGAAGCAGGGCTGCTGGTTGAGAACGGCGTCGAGTTTGAGATTGTTCCGGGTATCACGTCGGCGATCGCGGTGCCGACCTATGCCGGCATTCCTGTGACGCACCGTGAGCTGGCTTCCTCGTTGTCCATCATCACAGGACATGAAAATCCCGAAAAGCTGGATCAGAATATCGACTGGGCGAAGCTCACGAACGCCACGGGAACACTGATATTTCTGATGGGTGTGGCCAAGATCGGATATATCAGCGAGCAATTAATGAAGTTCGGCCGTTCAGCGGAGACGCCTGTGGCGTTGATCCGTTGGGGGACCCGCGTAGAGCAGCGGACGCTGACGGGAACGCTGGCTACGATTGCCGAGCTGGTGAGGCAGGCGGATTTCCAGCCGCCGGCCGTGATCGTCGTCGGCGAGGTCGTGCTGCAGCGGGACAAGCTGCAGTGGTTTGAGAAGAAGCCGCTGTTCGGGAAGCGGGTTCTGGTGACCCGTGCGCGGAGCCAGGCGAGCCAGCTGGCCGACGCGATTGATGAGCTCGGCGGAGAGGCGGTGGAATTCCCGGTGATCCGCATCGAGCCTCTGCGCGACGAAGCGAAGCTGTCTGCGCTGGACGCCGCGATCGCGGCGCTCGGCACGTTCGACTGGCTCGTGTTCACGAGCGTGAACGGGGTTGAGCACTTCTTCCGCAGACTGCGCGAAGCGTCTGCGGATGTGCGGGCTCTCCGCCGCGACGCGAAAATCGTCGCGGTCGGGCCTAAGACGGCGGAGGCGTTGGCGCAGCGCGGCCTCGCCGTGTACGCGCAGCCCGCGGCCCAGTTCCAGGCCGAGGGCGTGCTGGACGCAATCCGGCCTGAAGTGCAGGCCGGGCAGCGTGTGCTGCTCCCGCGCGGCGACCTGGCGCGGGAGATTTTGCCGGCCAAGCTGGGCGAGCTTGGCCTGGCCGTAACGGACGTTGACATGTACGAGACGGTGCCGTCGACGGAGGACGCAGCAGAGATTGCCGAGCTGCTGCGGAACGGGGACATTCACATCGTCACCTTCACCAGCTCGTCTACGGTGACGAACCTGCTTGGCCTGCTGCAGGCCGCCGGTGTGAAGCATCCCGTACAGCTGCTGGCTAACGTCCGTGTAGTCTGTATTGGCCCTGTGACGGCTGAAACCGCGGCTGCAGCAGGCATAACGGTTGATTTAACGGCGAGCGAGTCTACGCTCCCTTCGATGATCGATGCGTTAACCCGCTTGTAATCTTCGTGCTTCGTGTTTTTCAATGGTAACTAAGGAACTAATTCATTTTTCCACATAAGAAAGTATAAATTTTCGGAAACGAAAACGGGCTTTCTTATTGGCGAATAAACCTACATTTGAACGCGGCCGCTCTTCTTCGAAAGACCTCGATAGAGGTTTATCTCAGTACACTATTATAGATTCAGCAAGGAGGACCCAGCATGAGCTTTCCGATAACCAGACTTCGCCGCCTCCGCGGTTCTCAAGGAATCCGCAGCTTGGTGCGCGAAACTACGTTAACTGTAAACGATCTGATCTATCCTCTGTTTGTAACGGCGGGAACCAACGTGAAGGAAGAGATTCCGTCGATGCCGGGCGTATATCATCTTTCGCTAGACCTGCTGGAAGCGGAAATCAAGGAAGTCCGCCAGCTGGGCATTCCGGCTATTTTATTGTTCGGCGTTCCCGAGTCAAAGGATGAGGTCGGTTCTTCGGCTTATCAAGAAGACGGGATTGTGCAGCAGGCAGCACGGCTTATCAAAAAAACTGCTCCGGAACTGCTTGTAGTAGCTGACACTTGCCTATGCCAGTTTACAAGCCATGGCCATTGCGGAATGGTGCATTACGATGCGGAGTGCGGCACTGCCGAAATTTTGAACGACGAGTCGCTGGAACTTCTGGTGAAGGCGGCTGTGTCGCAAGCCAAAGCAGGCGCGGACATTATTGCACCGTCCAACATGATGGACGGCTATGTGGCGGCCATCCGCAGCGGCTTGGACGAGGCAGGTTTTACGAATACGCCGATTATGGCATACTCTGTGAAATACGCGTCGGCTTTTTACGGACCGTTCCGCGATGCGGCTCATTCAACTCCGCAATTCGGCGACCGAAAAACGTACCAAATGGACCCGGCAAACGGCCGTGAAGCGCTCAGAGAGGCGGAAGCGGATGTAACGGAAGGTGCGGACATGCTGATGGTGAAACCGGCCTTGGCCTACATGGATGTCATCCGCTCCCTGAAAGAGAACTTCGATCTGCCGCTGGTAGCCTACAATGTCAGCGCTGAATATTCTATGGTGAAAGCCGCAGCAAGGAACGGCTGGGTTGATGAGAAGGCAGTCGTGCTGGAAACCATGATCGGCTTTAAGCGTGCCGGTGCGGATATCATCATCACTTATTTTGCAAAAGACATCGCGGCTTGGCTTCAGGAAAACTGATAGCCGGCATACAAACTTGATAGGCGCCCGGAAGGGCGCCTATTCTGTGCAGATAGGATCCAAAAAACACAAATATTTGCGTTGCCCCGATCCTATTCTTTACAATTAGAGAAGTTCCATTTGCGTATTGAAAACCTAGCTATTCCAAATATATATGACAGGTTGTGTGAACATTGACAAGCCAAAACCCTGGAAAACGAATCGATGCCCGTTCCAAAGCTGCGTTTGAGGAAGCAAAACAATACATACCCGGCGGAGTCAACAGCCCGGTCCGAGCTTTTAAATCTGTAGGCTTAACCCCTGTGTACATGGAACGCGGAGAAGGCGCGCGCGTGTACGATATCGACGGTAACACGTATATCGATTATGTCGCTTCCTGGGGGCCGCTCATTATGGGGCACGCGCATCCGGAAGTGGTGGAGGCCCTGAAGAAAACGGCTGAGAAAGGCACCAGCTTCGGCGCTCCGACGGAAATGGAAACACTGATGGCGAAACTGGTATGCGAACGCGTGCCTTCCATCGACATTGTCCGGATGGTGAACTCCGGAACAGAAGCGACAATGAGCGCGCTGCGGCTTGCCCGCGGTTACACGAAACGCAACAAAATTATGAAATTCGAAGGCTCCTATCACGGGCATGCCGATGCACTGCTGATTAAAGCCGGATCCGGTGTAGCTACACTGGGACTGCCTGACAGCCCCGGCGTACCCGAAAGCGTCGCAGCTAACACGATTACCGTACCATATAACGATCTTGAGACAGTGAAAGCGGCATTCGAGCGTTTCGGCGAGGAAATCGCGTGCATCATCGTCGAACCGATTGCCGGCAATATGGGCGTCGTCCCGCCGCTGCCGGGATTTCTGGAGGGGCTTCGTGAAATTACGAACCAATACGGCGCTCTGCTGATTTTCGATGAGGTCATGACAGGCTTCCGTGTACATTTGAATTGCGCACAGGGATTGTATGGCGTTACCCCGGATTTGACCTGCTTAGGCAAAGTAATCGGCGGCGGACTGCCGGTCGGAGCGTACGGCGGAAGACGCGACATTATGGAACAGATGGCGCCAAGCGGCCCGATCTATCAAGCAGGGACCCTTTCCGGAAATCCGCTGGCGATGGCGGCGGGATATACGACGCTGAAGCTTCTCGGCGAGCCGGGCGTTTATGAAAAGCTGGAGAGCTTGTCGAAGAGATTGGAAGAGGGCTTTGCGAAGAATTCCTCCGAATTAGGAATCGCCAGCACGATCAACCGGGTTGGATCGATGGTATGCCCTTTCTTCACGGATGTGCGTGTAGTCAACTATGATACGGCCAAAACGTCCGATTTGGAGCGTTTTAAAGCTTACTTCGGCAGTATGCTGGATCTTGGCGTAAGCGTAGCCCCGTCGCAGTTTGAAGGAATGTTTGTGTCCGCGGTTCATACGGAAGCGGATATCGACGCTACGATAGAAGCGAACCGCACGGCCCTTCAGCGCCTAAGATGAGCGGTTTAGACGGCGCTCTTCGCAAGGGCGACTGGCTGGAGCTGCGTCTGAACGCGGCGGATGCGGCCGAAGCCTCCGCCCCCGGGCAGGCAGCTGCAGTGGCCGGACGTCTGCTGGAGGCGCCGCAGCTGGCCCGCCGGCTGCAGGCATCGGGGGGGCTGCAGCTTAGCGGAGACCGGCTTAGGCTGCGCCTGTTTCCGGCCGAACCGGCCGGGTTCGAACCCGAGTGGATGGACCTGACGGTCCTGTATGAGGACGATTATGCCATGGTCGTCCACAAGCCGGCCGGCGTGAAGGTTCATCCGACGACAGGGGAAACGGGCACGCTGGCTCATGGCGTGGCGGCCTATTATGAAGCGACCGGCCAACAGCTGGCGGTACGCCATGTCCATCGGCTCGACGAGTGGACGAGCGGGCCGGTGCTCTATGCGAAAGGCGCTTACGCCCTGCAGCGCCTGGACGAAGCGATGCGCCTGAAAGCGATCGGGCGCATCTATCTTGCTCTGGCCCAAGGCGAGCTATCGCCGCCTTCGGGCCGCATCGACGCGCCGATCGGCCGCGACCGGCACCATAAGCAGCGACGGCGGGTTTCGCCCACGGGCGACCCCGCCGTCACGCATTATGACACGGTCGCAGCCTCCGGCGGCGCCTCGCTGGTGCGGCTGCGCCTCGAGACCGGCCGCACGCATCAAATCCGCGTGCACCTGAGCCATCTCGGGCATCCGCTGCTCGGCGATATGCTCTACGGCGGCGCCCGGCGGGATATCATCTCCCGCCAGGCGCTGCACGGCGAGCGTCTGGTGTTCCCCCATCCCTTATCGGGGGAACAGATTGAACTGGCAGCAGCGCCTCCGGAAGATTTCCGGAAGGCTTGCGCCAAACTGGGTCTGCAACTGGATCGATAGAACGTTCCTTAGGCTTAAAAATATAGTCATGCTCCTCCCTACCAGGCCATATACATAGATGGAAAGCATTTGTGTATGTCTGGCTGACCAACTTTTATAGCAATGTCTGAGGGGAGGATTCTAACCGTGGCTACGCAGGACGGATTAAGGTTTGACATTTATGAGCGCTTCTCGCTGGCGGAAGAAAGTTCCGGCATCCAGCAGCTGGAAGAGGCGGAACTTCTGCCTTATATTGAAGTCTATTCCAACGGGGAACAAGCTGTACTGAGGGGGAGTCTGCAGTTAACAGGCAAGTATGTGGCTGAAGACGATTATCGTAGCGGTGTGGACCTGACGCATACGATCCCTGTGGAAATTTCGATTCCGATGAGCCGCATCAACCGATTGGAAGACATCCAGGTGGAAATCGAGAATTTTGACATCGATTTGTTATCAAGCCGGAGCTTGAATGTAACGGGGCTGTTGACACTCAGGGGCGTACAGATGGTCGCTGAGACGATCGAGTCCCGCTGGGACGAGGAAGAAATCGTTGCCGTCCACCAGGCGCCGGAAATTTACGGTGCCCCGGGGTACAGGGATGAAGAGGAAGATCATCAGCAGCAATTTCAACAGGAGCAGCAGGCTCAACAGGAGCTGTATGAGCAGCAGCAGGTTCAGCAGTTCCAAGAATCCTATCAGGATCCATATCAGGCGCAGCAGCCTTATAACGGCGATCCTGCCGAGTCGGCGCAAGTGACTTTTGATCAGCTGGGACAACCGCAGGAACGCGAGATTTTCCCTTGGGAGCTTCCTTTGGAACAAAGGGACGCCGAATCTTACGGCCGGCTGCAGTCCGCCGCCATTGATGAACAACAGCAGGCTGAAGACAGGGAGCCGTCCCCGTATTATAATCAGGAAACGGAAGCACAAGTGTATGTTCCGGAGGAGATCCATGTCGAAGCTCAACAACCCTCCTATCCTGCGGCATTAGAGTCGGCACCTCCAATAGATGAACCGTTTGCCTATCAGAGAGAGGAAAGTTACGGGCAGCAGGAAGAGAGCCTTGCTGATTTTCAGGATGCTTCCGCACAGGAATACATTCCTGCTGAAGCTAAGGAACCCCGCCTTGCTTTCGGTGTAACCCGTGACGCTTCCTCCGGCCAAACCGGGCAGTTCGGCTTCCAGAACCTGATCCACAACCCCCCGGTCCGTGATGCTGCGGCAGAGGAAGCTTATGTAGCCGAGGCTCCTGCGGCTTCAGCCTCCACTGGAGATGAACTCGAGTGGAAAACGCTGTTCCTGAACGGCGCTAAGGAGGAAAATGTGTTCCGGCGGCTGAGAATGTGCATCGTACAGCGCGAGGAAACGCTGACCACCATTGCGGAAAGATATAACCTGAATCCAAGGGAGATCGTGCTGTATAACCGGTTAAACGACCAGACTGTTTCCGAAGGACAGGTACTTTACATTCCCCGCTGACAACTTAGCGGCAGCCTTATATGCTATTTTCTCAAATTACTTAGTAAGAAAGCCTCCCTGCAGCGGCTTGTTCCGCAAAGCAGGGAGGCTTCTTTCACATTTTATAAGGAATCAGTATTTCCTTTTACTCTGTTCTGATCTTTCCCAGATAAAAACGAACTGTCCCGCTATACAACGGCGCAAGCCGTTTCACCATGTTTCATCAGCAAACTCCGTTCAACGGGACGGTTCCGGTCAATACATTTCCAGCAGGATGCCCAAGTAGGCCAGAAACAGTACAAACAGCAGGATAACATCCAGCCCTGTCGGAAACAGGAGCGTACGAATGAACTGCACGCAGATCAGCGGAAACAGCACGCCCTTGATATGATACCGGATTTTCCACCACATTTTGTCCGATCTCCCCGCCTCGTAAATAGTTGATCTATCGATGCTTCAGTATATGTCATTCCCCGGCATAATGTCCCGGTTACTATCATCGTATGTAACGGACCAGCCCGGTTATGCCTGAATCGGGCTTGTCAAAGGTTGACTAGGTGTGCAAGGTTAGGTATTATAGTTGTTATATATGTCAATACTGTTTTTCATTAAGGGAAACAACGTTGAACGGGAGGAGTACGCAGCCAACCCTTCAGAGAGCGGAGCTATTAGCTGAGAGGCTTCGCAGGATGTAACTTGCGGAAAGTCGCCCCGGAGTTGCCTGATGTGCGTCAGGCCGGCTGCAGCCGTTATCTGTATGAGTGCCGTATCGATAGGTGTCCTGCCGGATGCCGATGCGGAATGAAGGTGGTACCACGGAAGCTGAACCTTTCGTCCTTTGCGGGCGGAAGGTTTTTTTGCGTTTACTTTTACTTGAGTTTAGTTGGAGGATGGAATCATGGCGGAAAACAAAGACACAGTTCAACCCGGCTCGATGCCGACTACGTATGATCCGAAAGCGGCGGAGACCAAATGGACCGCTTACTGGAACCGGAATGAATTTTTTAAAGCAGGCACTCGTCCCGGTGCTGAGCCCTATACGATCGTAATCCCGCCTCCGAATGTTACAGGGATGCTGCATATCGGCCATGCGCTGGATTTCACTTTGCAGGATATTCTGATCCGCTCCAAACGGATGCAAGGCTATGACACGCTCTGGCTGCCGGGAACGGATCATGCGGGCATTGCTACCCAAACACGCGTTGAAGCTAAGCTTAGAGAAGAGCAGGGACTTTCCCGCTACGACCTGGGCCGGGAGAAATTCCTGGAGCAAGTATGGGACTGGAAAGACCTTTATGCAAATACGATCCGTGAACAATGGGGCAAAATGGGCCTCTCTCTGGACTACAGCCGCGAGCGTTTCACTTTAGACGAGGGCTTGTCCAAAGCGGTTCGCGAAGTGTTCAAGAAGCTGTATGACAAAGGCCTGATTTACCGCGGGAACTATATTATCAACTGGGATCCTGCAGCCCGCACGGCTTTATCCGATATTGAGGTTGAGTATAAAGAAGTGCAGGGCCATCTCTACCATCTTCAATATCCGTTGAAGAATGGAGGGGGCTACATTACAGTAGCGACCACCCGTCCCGAGACGATGCTCGGCGACACGGCTGTTGCGGTTCACCCGGAAGATGCGCGCTATAAGCATCTGATCGGTGAAATGATTGTGCTGCCTGTCATCGGCCGCGAAATTCCAATTATCGGCGACGAGTATGTGGAAAAAGATTTCGGAAGCGGTGCCGTGAAAATTACGCCTGCACATGATCCGAACGATTTCGAAGTAGGCCTAAGGCATGAACTCCCGCAGATTCTGGTGATGGATGAGTCCGGTACCATGAATGCCAACGCCGGTAAATATCAGGGTTTGGACCGTGCGGAATGCCGCAAACAGATTGTAGCCGATTTGAAAGAGTCCGGCGTATTGGTTAAAATAGAGGACCATGTACACCAGGTGGGCCACAGCGAGCGCAGCGGCGCCGTTGTTGAACCTTACCTCTCCACACAGTGGTTCGTACGCATGAAGCCTCTGGCGGAACGTGCGATTGAAGCGCAGAAATCCGGCAAAGGGGTACAGTTCGTGCCTGACCGGTTCGAGAAGATTTACCTGCATTGGATCGAGAATGTCCGCGATTGGTGTATTTCCCGCCAGCTGTGGTGGGGACACCGGATCCCGGCCTGGTACTGCAACAGCTGCGGGGAAGCTACCGTATCGGCTGAAGATGTAACCTCCTGTTCTTCTTGCGGCTCTCAGGAGCTGCGCCAGGACAACGATGTGCTTGACACATGGTTTAGTTCCGCCTTATGGCCGTTTTCAACGCTGGGTTGGCCTGAAGATGCTGAGGACCTGAAACGTTTCTATCCGACAAGCGTGCTCGTTACCGGTTACGATATTATTTATTTCTGGGTAGCCCGGATGATCTTTACGGCACTAGAGTTTACGGATGAAATACCGTTCAAAGACGTGTTGATTCATGGACTTGTACGCGATGCGGAAGGGCGCAAGATGTCCAAATCGCTTGGCAACGGGGTTGACCCGCTTGATGTCATCGAACAATACGGCGCAGATGCGATGCGCTTTATGATTTCTACCGGCAGCACGCCTGGCCAGGATTTGCGTTTCCGTCTGGAGAAGGTGGAACAGGCCCGGAATTTTGCCAATAAAATATGGAATGCTTCCCGTTTTGCCCTGATGAATCTGGAAGGTTTCACAGCTGCGGACATCGATCTGAGCGGGGAACTGGGTACAGCCGACCGTTGGATTTTGCATCGTTTGAACGAAACAGCCCGCGATATTACCCGATTGATGGATTCTTATGAGTTCGGTGAAACAGGACGTCTGCTGTACAATTTCATTTGGGACGATCTGTGCGACTGGTACATCGAGTTTGCAAAACTGTCGCTTTATGGCGAAGATGCTGCAGCTAAGAAGAAAACCCAGTCCGTCCTGGCTTATGTTCTGGATCAGACACAGCGTATGATTCATCCGTTTATGCCTTTCATCTCCGAAGAAATTTGGCAGCATCTGCCTCACGAAGGAGAGACCATTACATTGGCTGCTTGGCCGGAGTATAAGCCTGAATTCGAAGCGCCTGAAGCTGTGAAGCAAATGGAGCTGCTGATGGACACCATCCGGTCGGTCAGAAACGTTCGCGCGGAAGTGAATGTTCCGATGAGCAAAAAGATCGAATTGATCGTGAAGCCGTCGAATGCGGATACGGAAGCTATTCTTAGCAGCAATGAAGCTTATTTGATCCGTTTTTGCAACACGTCTTCGCTTACAGTGGATGCGTCAGCGGAAGCACCGGATAAAGCGATGACTGCGCTGGTGACCGGTGCCGAGCTGTTCCTGCCGCTGGCCGGTTTGATTGACATCTCTCAAGAGATTGCGCGGCTTGAGAAAGAACTTCAGACATTGAACGCCGAAGTGGAACGGGTCGACAAGAAGCTCTCGAATCAGGGCTTTGTCGCCAAAGCGCCGGCGCATGTGATTGAGGAAGAGAAAGCCAAGCAGCTGGATTACGCCGGTAAACGGGATAAAGTAGCCGCAAGGCTGGCGGAGCTTCGCGGTTAAGTTCCATTTCAATTCAGAAGTGTAAAGGGATGAACCTAGGATGACAGAGCATAGAAGCGATAAGGCTCTAATGAGCTACACGGAAGCGGTGGACTGGATTAACGGCTTGATCCCGTTTGGAATCAAGCCGGGCCTAGGGCGTATGGATTGGCTGATGGAGCGGCTGAATCATCCGCACCGCAGGCTTAAATTTATCCATGTCGCCGGTACGAACGGAAAAGGCTCGACCTGTGCCTATTTGGATCAGGTGCTTCGTCAAGCCGGTTATGAGGTGGGGATGTTTACATCCCCTTACATAGAAAAGTTCACAAACAGGCTCAAGCTGAACGGGGAAGATATCCCTGAGGATACTTTACTGACGCTTGCCAACAGGCTGAAGCCGCTGGCCGAAGAGCTTGCACGGACTGAACTGGGCTCCCCAACGATGTTTGAGGTGACGACGGCGCTGGCGATTTTATACTTCGGCACCGTTGCCTTTCCGGATTATGTAGTGTGGGAAACAGGTCTTGGGGGCAGGCTGGACTCTACCAATATTGTTACGCCGGTTGTGTCCATCATCACCAACATCGGGCATGATCACATGGATGTCCTGGGAGAGACGCTGGCTGATATTGCGAAGGAGAAAGCGGGGATTATCAAGCCGGGCGTTCCTGTCGTAACGACGGTAACCCAACCGGAAGCGGTCGAAGTAATCCGCAGCAAAGCCAGGGAATGCAAAAGTACGCTATATTTACTGGGAGAACAGTTTACAATCGAGCCTTTGGAGGGTAAAGAGAACGAGCAGAGCTTCCGTTTCAACGGCCCGTTCCGGCCGATGGATGCCATTACGATTTCGATGAACGGGCGCCATCAGCTGACGAATGCCGGTGCAGCCTTCATGGCATTGGAAGTGCTGCGTCAATATTATGCGGCGATATTAGAGGATAGTGATGTTCTTCAGGCGTTCCGCAGCACAGGCTGGCCGGGCAGGCTGGAAATGCTCTCAAGGGAGCCGCGGATCCTGGTGGATGGAGCTCATAATCCGGAAGGGGCGGCTACGCTTGCCGATTCTCTTAAAGCTGTCTACTCTTACGGCAAACTCAATTTGATTATCGGGATGCTCTCGACGAAGAATCATTTGGCTTATTTAAAGCATATACTGCCAATAGTGGATCATCTGATCCTTACCGAGCCGGATTTTCGTAAAAAAATGGACGCGGAGGAACTTCACCGTATAGCAGAACAAGCACAACAGGAACTAGGCATACAAATCCCGATGACGGTGGAGCCTGATTGGCGGAAAGCGCTGGATCTTTTGACCGGAATGACCGGGGCGGAGGATCTCGCCGTCGTCTCAGGTACGTTATATTTAATCTCGGATGTGCGATCTTGGATTTTATATCATTCCGATTCGGAAAAGGGTTGGTGAGACAGATTTGAATACAGCAGAACATGTACATTTCATAGGAATCGGCGGTTACGGAATGAGCGCTATAGCCAGAGTGATGCTCGAGATGGGATACCGGGTCACCGGTTCCGATGTAGCCCAGCAGGAACTGACGGAAAAGCTGGCCGCCAAAGGCGCGCACATTTATATCGGCCACGAGGCCGGCAATGTTCAAGGGGCTAATCTGGTCGTCTATTCTACGGCGTTGACGAAAGATAATGTCGAGATGGTAGAAGCGGAGAAATTGAACATTCCTGTGATTCACCGCTCCCAGATGCTAGCGAGGCTGATGAATGAACGTAAAGGGGTTGCGGTTGCCGGCGCTCACGGCAAGACGACGACTTCTTCCATGATCGCGCTGGTGATGGAATTGTGCCAAACCGATCCTACTTATATTATCGGCGGAGAAATTATGAACGTCGGAAATAACGCGAAAGCGGGAAAAGGGGACTATGTCGTCGCGGAAGCGGATGAGAGCGACGGTTCTTTCCTGCAGTATCATTCTACATTGGCGATCGTAACGAATATCGAGCCGGATCATTTAGAGAATTACGACGGCGACTACGAAAAATTAAAAGCAGCCTATGTAAAGTTTCTCAGCCAGGTGAAGCCGGACGGCAAAGCTGTCATCTGTTTGGACGATCCTACTCTTGAGGAGATGAAGCCTAGATTAAAGAGCGAAGTCATTACTTACGGAATCCATTCCGATGCCGATTTCACGGCTGTTAATATCCGGCTCGGAGACAGGAAAGTAGCTTATGATGTCGTTAACAACGGCACGAAACTGGGCGAAATTGAATTGTCGGTTCCGGGCAAACATAACGTTCTTAACTCTTTGGCCACAATTATCGTATGCTTGGAAGCGGGAATTCCGTTTGAACGGATTGCCGAGGCGATTAAGGAATTCAGAGGAGCTAAGAGACGCTTTCAAGTGTTAGGCGAAGTCGATGATATTCTCATTATCGACGACTATGCTCACCATCCGACGGAAATCGTAGCTACCATATCAGCTGCTAAAGCAACCGGTAAGCACATCATTGCCGTGTTCCAGCCGCAGCGGTACACCCGGACGTTCTTCCTTCTGGAACAGTTCAGCAGAGCTTTCCATGAAGCCGACGAAGTGATCATTACGGATATATACTCTCCGGCAGGCGAAAAACAGATCGAAGGCGTGAACTCCAAGAGGCTGGTGGAACTGATTATTCAGAACAGCAATAAGAATACAATGTATTTGCCGACCAAAGAAGAGGTTCAGTCTTATTTGCTTGGGCGGGTAAAAAGCGGCGACCTGGTAATTACTATGGGTGCCGGTGACATCTGGAAAGCGGCCGACGGACTTTCAAAGCAGCTTCGTTCGCGCAGTTAATTCAGCAGAAAATCAAGGAGACCCTTGCCTTACATGGCAGGGGTTCTTTTTATGGAAAAATATAGGTTGACGAAACTCTAAACCTGTCGTTATAATCTGAGGGATTTGCAGTTAACGCTGGGAGGTATTTCTATGAAATGGAAACTACTGTTAATGTCATGTGCGGCGTTTGGGGGAATCGCGAGTGCATCTCATGCGGCATCTAACGATATTGATGTAAGCATCAACGGAAAACCGGTCACTTTTCGTGCCGCTCCGGTGAGCAGCGGCGGTTCCGTGTTTGTTGAATTTGTTTCTGTATTTAAACAGTTGGGCTATTCCTCCAGCTATGATCCCAAAACCAAAATGATCAAAGCAAGCAACGGCCAAACCAAGATTTTTCTGCAGCTTGGAAGCAAGTCGGCTTACATCAATGGGGTAAAGAAACAATTGACGTCTGCACCGCAGGCAGTAAAAGGATTTACGTTCGTCCCTCTGCGTTTCATAGGCGAAGCTGCCGGCAAAGATGTGCAGTGGAATGCCTCCTTGAATTCCGTTAAGATAGCGGACAAAGTGGATCTTTCGGTGGAGAAGCCTAAATTGATCAAGGCTTACAACGATTTAATGACCGCCGAAAGTAAAGAGGATGCCGCTGCTTTTATGGCATTGGTAGATCCTTCCTCACCGGTATATGGGCTTGACCAGGAACTGCAAGAACGTTTAGATCAATTCGATATGCTCGTAAAGCTTGACAGTCTGGAAATAACCGATATTAGATCTTCTGAGGCTGTTTTACATGTGGTTGAGACGACTAAAAAGATCAGCGGCCCTTTTTATTTGGATAACAAGACGGAAAGTTTAGTTCTAATGAGAAAAATAGGGGATCAATGGAAGTTCAACACTACTCAAATTGTAGACAGGGAATATCTGATTCCTGACGGATTTTTTGATAAAGAGGCTTCCGCGTCTCCTGAGGCTCTGGCAGCAATAAAAGAAGCGGTACAGCGTAATCTGGATGTAACTGAGAAGGAAGATCTTGATGGCGTGATGAAGACGATCAGTCCGGATTCGCCCCAGTATGAATTTACGAAAGAAAGCACACAAGAGCTGTTCAGCCTTTATGATGTTGATTACTCCTTAGAAAAATGCACCGTACTTGAGGTTAACGAGAAGACGGCTTACGTTTATACAATGCAGACTGTGAAAAAAGTGAAAGGCCCTGAATTTCAGGACTACCGCGCACAAATCGTTCATGAGCTGCATCAGGACAAAGATGGAGCCTGGCTGCTATACTCCTCCACCTTCATCAAAGGGGATCCGCTCACGTCCTGATTCCCCCGTTAAAGCGCCTATGGCGCTTTTTCTTTTGTAAATCTATCATAATCCCCCGCCTTGTCTCATAGAGTTGGTAGTAGATCAGAGGACAAGGGAGAGATCGGCTATGAGCAAAGCGAGAATCACATACCGTTTCGATCAAACAGGACGTTCAAATAAACCGGAGCCCCCTCCGCAAGGCAAAGTGATTTCATTAACGGAAGATGAAGTGAGAGTTACGGAAACCATTGAGGATACCATCGTGTTTCCGGCCGGAAAGCAGGAGCCTGAGCGGGTACAGGAGGCCGGAAAGGCCGGGAAGGAGTTTTTGGACCCTCAGCCTTTAAATCAGTTTACGACAGATTTTGGAGCGTGGCAGAGCCCTTTCACGGACGAGACGTACCGGCTTGAGAAGCTGATCAGGGAATCGGACCATGAAGCATACCCGGGTGCGCAGTCTCCGGAACCGGAGCTTCCCAGGTTAGACGGCGAGAGCGGATATTACAGGCCCCCGGCGGACCTTCGGGAACAAGAGTTTGGTCCGTTTTATGAAGACCGTCCGCTGCGGCCTTCCTCCAAAATCCGCACAGTGAGAACAGAATCGGTACCGCTCTTTAAAATATTCGGATCGGTAACGGCAGCTATTGCGACCGGTGCGTTGTTCGGTTATGTTGTTCTGTCATTGTTTAGTCCCGGTTCAAGCGGGAACCTGCTGAATCCGATGGATATGTTCGGCGGCTCTGCCGCTACGAATACACAGAACAGCGGAAACAGCGGGGGCAATCTTCCGGGAGGGACGGAGGTTTCCGGGAATGAAGGCGGTACGCCGTCCGAAGCGGCAGCCGGTACAGCGGAGGCGGCATGGCCAAGCCGGACATATTATGTGCTGCAAAATGGCGTGTTCAGCTCTCAGGAAGGGGCAGAGACCGCTAAAGAGACGATTACGGGCAAAGGGTTCCCTGTAGCCTGGGAAGCAGGGGATAAGTATACGGTCTTTACGGGACTGGCAGATACCCAGGAGCAGGCTAAACTGCTTAGCGGCTTACTTCAGCAGCAGCAGCTGGAGGTTTACGTGAAACCGTTCGTGCTGCCTGCGGTGTCACGTATTTTGTGGAGCGGCGAAAAATCCGACGCTCCGGGACAGTATGCGGAGCAAAGCGGCAAGCTGGTCCGCCAGTTGGCGCAATGGACGCAAGCTCATCTTCAGGATGAACAGGCAACGCAGATAACGGAAGCCGAGTGGAACGCATTGACGGCCTCACATCAGCAATGGATGAAGCTCTCCGCTTCGGCGTCGGCAGGGCTGCCGGAAGCGGGGCGGAAGCTGATGGCGCAGATGAACACGGCTATGAGCAATGCTGTTTTGTCTATGGAGGAATATAAGAAGCAGCCTTCCGGTTCTTACTTGTGGCAGGCCCAAAACGCACTGCTCCAATTTATCCTGGCCGAGAAGGAATGGCTTACTGCAATTTCCGCCGATCCTTCTTGAACAGAAGTTTTTGCAAGGGTTGACGTTTGATGTTAGCGCTGATATCTTTACATATATAGGAAATCGGCCGTGAAGCACACGCCGCTTCGATACTTTGTATCGGGGCGGCTTTTTGTTTTTGCTGCGGGAAAGGAAGGCTGACGAATTTGCAGACATTTAATCAGATCTATGAAATGTGGATGAAGAAACAGCTTGATGAAGAAACAAACCCCAGGAGGCTTGAGCTGCTTCATAAGGGACTGGGACATGGAACACTGGAATTTTTGCGGTTAGTATGGTTTCCGGCGGTTCAGAACTTCGAACATCTATATGCTGAATGGGAAGTGCGCGATTATAGCAACGGGTTCCGCTACTTAGACTTGGCTTACATGCCGGGCGGGGTAGAAGCAGCGATCGAGATTCAAGGCTACGTTCCCCATGCAAGGGATATTGATCTTAGGCGTTTCAAGGATTTATGCTGGCGGCACTGTTTCCTAGCGCTTGACGGTTGGACTTTGATGCCGGTCGCGTATCTTTCGATCATGGACGAGCCCAAGCGATGCCAACAGCTGGTCCTTGCTCTTATAGGGAAATTTATCGCCGCAGATGTTCCGCCCGCCTTGACTTGTCTTGAAGCCGAAACAGTCCGTTTTGCCCGTCGAATGCTGCGTCCATTTTCGCCGACTGAGCTGGCTGGGCATACAGGGGTTTCTGAGCGTCACGCCCGTCGAATACTTCATGCCTTGGTTGAAAAAGAGCTGCTGGCAGTGTCCAGCGGAAAACAAAGGTACCGGTTATTTGTCTTACGGACATGAGAGCCATTATTTGATTGATTTTTGGGGTTTATTTATTCTAACGGACACCAGTGCTCTTATACGGTCTAAATTGCACTGTAACGCGAACAAATCAGCATAATAGAGTCCCTGAGGTCCGTTAAAATGGGAACGAGCATAAATATCCATGAATAACGGCCGTTGTGTCCGTTAGCTCCTTCGAGTCGCTCCCACGCCGCCAAAGTCACCAAAGTCACTTTTGATCGTACCAAGTATTCCTCCACATTCGCATTGTACGTATCCTCGGTTGGGCTTATAATGGGTTAGAAAAAGCTAGCAAAGGATGTCGAATGATGAAGAAGAATACATGGACTCTCCTGATTTTTCTGCTGCTCGGGCTCATTGTAGGGTCGATTGCTGCGCACCTGCTGTCTTCGGTGGAGGAAATCTCCTTTTTGACAAAGGCAACGCCTTTGACCTGGCAGCCGAGAGCGAATTTAGACGTAATTAGTTATGATCTGAGAATAACGGTTAAAATAAGCTTGCTTAGCATCGCAGGCTTGGCTGCTTCGTTTTGGATTTACCGACGCCTATAGTTTGTGAATGTTTTTCCAACAATTGCCGATGTTGCTTTGAAACGAATACATATATAGTAGCAGTAGGTCTGTAGACCTTTCTGTTCTAACAGAAATGAGGACATTTCAAATGGTTCATGCTTCTTATACGCTTGTTCTGGCATCCTCCTCGCCGCGCAGGCGAGAACTGATTGAAAACTTAAAGCTGCCTTACGAGGTTACGGCCAGCCATGTGGACGAAAGTACGCCTGAAGGGACAGCGCCCTCTGACATTGTAGAGATGTTGTCTGTCCGCAAAGCGGAAGCGGTAGCATCGCTGTTATCTGCTGGGGAAGCGGGTAAGCGCATTGTGATTGGCTCCGATACGATAGTTGTGTTGGACGGCGAAGTGCTGGGCAAGCCTGAAGATGAAGAAGATGCGTTTCGCATGCTTTCACGCCTCCAAGGGCGCAGTCATCAGGTTTATACAGGTATCTGCTGCATTGCGGTTGATACAGGGCAGCGCGAGGTAGCTCATCGGATTACGGAAGTGGAGATGAAGAATTTGTCCGGCGATCGGATCCGCAGCTATATTGCGACTGGAGAGCCATCCGACAAAGCGGGTTCATACGGTATCCAAGGGATCGGGGCTACGTTGATCGAGAAGATTAACGGGGACTATTTTAATGTCGTCGGCCTACCGGTTGCTCTGCTTTCGGATATGCTGGAACGATTTGGCGTGGAAGTGTTGTAGAAATCGATTTTTGGTTTAATTACACTCTAGTAAAGAAAGCAGGGAACCCATGGAGTCGCTCAACCTGACGTTGCGCGATGTCCCCAATGAGGACAGACCCAGAGAACGCATGCTTCAATTTGGGGCTTCGGCACTAAGTAACGCCGAATTGCTTGCTATTCTGCTCAGAACTGGTACAATAGCGGAGTCCGCCGTGCGACTGGCACAAAGAGTGCTCCAGGAAGCTGGCGGATTAAGGGATCTCGTGGATTTTCGTACGGAAGAACTAATCCGGATAAAAGGGATTGGCAGTGCTAAAGCCCTGCAAATTCAGGCTGGCATCGAGTTGGGGAGAAGATTGGCCAAAACAGCCCTGCCTGATGTCGTTACGGTCCGTTCTCCGGAAGATGCTGCGAACTATTGTATGGAAGACATGCGTTATCTAAAGAAGGAACACTTCGTCTGTTTATTTCTTAACACGAAGAACCACATTATCGGGCAGGAAACGCTGTCTATGGGAAGCTTAAACGCCTCCATCGTCCATCCCCGGGAGGTATTCCGGGCGGCGATCCAGCGCAGTTCCGCCTCACTGATTTGCGTACATAATCATCCAAGCGGTGACCCCTCGCCCAGCCCGGAGGATATCGGCATGACACGCCGGTTAATCGAGGCAGGGGAAATTATAGGCATCGATGTTTTGGATCATATCATCATCGGCGACCAGAGGTACGTAAGTTTGAAGCAGCAGGGCTTATTGTAATATAATGAAAAGTAGCGCAAGTATGGAAGGGAGACACATATCTAATGTTTGGTGGTTTTACTAAAGATCTTGGGATTGACTTAGGGACTGCGAATACGCTTGTATTCGTCAAAGGAAAAGGAATTGTCGTGAGGGAGCCGTCTGTGGTTGCACTCCGTACAGATACGAAAACAATTGAAGCAGTAGGTGAAGCGGCTAAGAAAATGATCGGCCGTACTCCAGGAAATATCCGTGCAGTGCGTCCTATGAAAGACGGTGTAATCGCTGATTTTGAAACTACGGCGACGATGATTAAGTATTTCATTCGTCAGGCTCAGAAACAGCGTTCGATGTTTCCGCGCCATCCCAATGTTATGGTTTGTGTACCGTCAGGCATTACTGCGGTTGAGAAACGCGCCGTAGAAGACGCCTCCAAGCAGGCTGGTGCAAAAGAAGCCTATACCATTGAAGAGCCGTTTGCTGCGGCGATCGGTGCAGACCTGCCCGTGTGGGAGCCTACAGGCAGCATGGTTGTCGATATCGGCGGCGGCACAACGGAAGTGGCTGTCATTTCTTTGGGAGGCATTGTAACCTGCCGCTCGATCCGCATTGCGGGAGACGAAATGGACGAAGCGATTACACAGTATATTAAGCGAATGTACAACCTGATGATCGGGGAAAGAACAGCCGAGCAGCTGAAGATGGAAATCGGTTCCGCTACTACTTCGGACAAGCCGGAAACGATGGAAATCCGCGGTCGCGACCTGGTAACCGGATTGCCGAAAACGCTGACGGTGACTTCCGATGAAATTACGGATGCCCTGCAGGACACGGTAAATGCGATTGTAGAAGCTGTGAAAGTGACGCTTGAGAAGTGCCCGCCGGAGCTGGCAGCAGACATTATGGACCGCGGTATTGTTCTAACAGGAGGCGGAGCGCTTCTTCGCAACCTGGACAAGCTGCTTTCCAAAGAAACGGGCATGCCGGTCATTGTTGCCGACAATCCGCTGGATTGCGTTGCGATCGGAACGGGCCGAGCTTTGGATAATATTCATTTGTTCAAGACAAAATCCGGTTCTTCGAAGAGCAGACGTTAACAGAACCCGCCCTTAAGAGGTAAAATAAGGTGATTAAAGGAATTTAGGTTGGAAGGTGTTCGTGTTGTTTAAGTTTTTGGGAAGCAAGAAATTAATTGTTCTAATGCTGGCGTTTATTTTTTTCATCGCCTTAATGGGGTTCACCTCCGCTAGAATGTACAAGCTCTCCTGGCCCGAAAAATTCCTTAAAGATACGGTATCCTTCACCCAAAGCATGTTTTATAAGCCCGCTGGCTCGATAGCGGGCTTCTTTGGGGAAATCCGTAATCTTCGCGTCATTTATGAAGAGAATAAATCTCTTAAAATTACGGTTGCTCAATATGCTAGAGACCGGGTTAAGCTGAATTATCTCGAAGAAGAAAATGAAAGATTAAAGTCGAAAGTCAACTTTACGGAGCGCCAGAAGAACGCGAATAAATACACGTTCCGTTACGCTGAAGCAACGGCCCAAAGCCCGGATCCGTACAATCATACAATAACGGTTAACCTCGGCGAGAAGGACGGCATCGTGCCGAATATGGCCGTTATGAGCGAACTTGGTTTGGTAGGACGGATCGTTTCTACTTCCGCATTCTATTCCAATGTGCAGCTGATTAGTGACCTGGATGCTAAGGAATCTGCTGCGAAGGCGATCGCCGCCACAACAATGTCCAACGGGAAACTCACAAAGTCCTTCGGGATGATTGAAAGCTATGATACGAAAACAGGTATGCTTCAAATGACCAAAATACCTCCGAATGATCCGCTGAAGAAAGGGGATACCGTCATTACTTCCGGTCTTGGCGGCGTTTACCCGAGGGGAATTATCATCGGTACGGTCATGAAAGTGGAAGTAGGCGAATTCGGCATAACGCATGTTGCTGAAATCAAGCCGGCGGCCGACCTGAAGCAGCTTCAGGACGTCTTTATCGTTGAAGTACCGAAACCATGAGGTGTTGTTAGAGCATGCGGAGAAACCTAATTTTAATTCTGCTGGCCCTGTTTGTCCTGGAAGGGTCCGTCCTCCCTTGGCTCATTCCGGGAAGCTGGCAGGAACAGGTGCGTTTAGCGCCTCACCTAGTGTTTGTTTTTATCATTTATATCGCTTTGTATATTAACAGGTATTACGCACTGACCTTCGGCCTGATGTTCGGTGCTCTGCATGATATGATCTATTACGGACATATGCTGGGGAATTATACTTTCAGCATGGCGGTTGTAGCCTATCTGGCAGGTCTTCTTCTTGGAAGAGGAGCATCCGGGCTGGCTCAGACGCTGTTTGCCGTATTAGTTTTCAACTTTTTACTCGATTCGTTAATCTTCGGCATTTATACCCTGTTTTCCAAGGTTAATGTGGAGTATACGTGGGCAGTTTTGCATCAGATCATCCCGAGCTTGTTTTTGAATGTCCTATTTGCCCTGATTATCTATATCCCGGCACGCCGCTTCCTGGAGGGAACTCTGCGTCCTCCCAGAGAAGAAGAGCAGGACTAGAAGCTGTTACTTTAACCGCTCCGCTTTGCAATAAGCAGGAAATCTCCCGGCTGACGAAGAAAGGTATACGGTAGGGGGGCGTAAGTAATTATGATCGCATCAAAGCACTTGGTGACCATTAAAGGAGTCAAAGACGGCCTGATTTTTCTGCTCAACGATGAATGTGAGTTTTCTTCCTTGCTGGAAGAGTTAAACCATAAATTGGAGAACACCCATCAGAAGTTTCTGACAGGACCTATCATTCATGTACATGTAAAGCTGGGTAAACGGATCGTAAGCGATGAAGAGGAGCAGTCGATCCGGGAAAGTATCCGGCAGAGAGGAAATCTGCTGATTCAATCCGTAGACTCCGATTTGCCTGAGAAAGAAAGGGACCCGAACGATCCCTGCAAAACGCTGAAGGTCATGTCGGGCATGATCCGCTCGGGCCAAACGGTTCACTATGACGGGAATTTAATGTATATGGGAGATGTGAATCCGGGGGGGACGATATCCGCCTCCGGAGACCTGTATATCATGGGAGCGCTTCGGGGAATGGCGCATGCGGGAACCGAAGGGAACCGGAATGCTGTCATTGCCGCTTCCTATTTGAAACCGACTCAACTGCGGATCGCAGGGGTCATCAGCCGCCCTCCGGATGAATGGGAACTGTCCGACGCGGCTATGGAGTTCGCCTATTTAAACGAAGATATGATGCATATTGATAAAATTTATCACCTGGGACGGATTCGGCCGGACGCGGTGGAATTTAAGGGAGAGTGAGATCATGGGTGAGGCAATTGTAATCACATCGGGCAAAGGCGGCGTTGGCAAGACCACGACCTCTGCAAATCTGGGAACCGCTCTTGCGCTTCTGGGCAAAAAAGTATGTATGGTCGATACGGATATTGGACTGCGTAACCTGGATGTAGTGATGGGGCTGGAAAACAGAATCATCTACGATCTGGTTGACGTGGCCGAAGGCCGCTGCCGTTTAAACCAGGCGCTGATTAAAGATAAGAGATTTGATGAGCTGTACATGCTTCCTGCCGCTCAGACGAAGGATAAGCATGCCGTCAGCCCCGAACAGGTAAAAGACATGGTCCTCGAGCTGAAGAAGGATTTTGAATATGTCATTATCGATTGTCCGGCCGGAATTGAGCAGGGCTTCAAAAATGCCGTGGCGGGAGCGGATCAGGCCATTGTCGTAACTACGCCGGAGAACGCAGCCGTGCGCGATGCGGACCGGATCATCGGTTTGCTGGAGCAGGAAGGAATCCGTTCGCCGAAGCTGATTATTAACCGCATTAAAACAAACCTCCTCAAGAACGGGGATATGCTCGGCATAGATGAAATTTGCCAAGTACTTGCTATTGATTTAATCGGGATTGTACCGGATGATGAATTAGTCATCAAGGCAGCCAACACAGGCGAACCTACGGTGATGAATCCGGAATCCAGAGCGGCGATCGCATACCGAAATGTAGCCCGCCGTATCTTGGGCGACACCGTTCCGCTGATGCCGCTGGAGGAAAAACCGGGGATGCTGAAGAAAATGAAGAAGTTTCTTGGAATGGGTTGATCCTGCTTGCTTACTAAATTAAAAAAGATCGATATTGAGATTCTGGGCATTATGCTGCTGTTTATGGCGGCCAGTACGCTGATTGTAAGGTCAGCTACTTACGGAGACCCTGAATATCTGAATTATGATATTAAGACACTTGTCTTTTACGGCTTAGGATTTGCTGTAATGCTGTGTGTCATGTTGTTCGATTATCGCATTCTAGTAAAGGGTTCGCTTGTCATTTACGGAGTAGGCATACTGTCATTAATTGCGGTATTCTTTCTCGGAAGCGAGATTAACGGTGCAAAGGGCTGGTTTAGAGTCGGCGGATTTCTCGTACAGCCTGCCGAGTTCGTGAAACTTGCCATCATTATTGTAGTTGCTTACTTTCTCCAGAAACGGGAGGGTAATCCGCTCAAGCTGTTCACGGATGTCATTCCTATAGGGGTCATCGTGTTTGTACCTTTCCTGCTTGTGATGATGCAGCCCGATTTAGGTAATGCGGTTATCTACGTCATCATTCTGCTGGGCATGTTCTGGATCGGGAACATCAAACTGGCGCATGTGCTGATGAGTTTGGCTTTAATCGGTGCAGGGCTTGTCTTATTCTTATTTTTGTTCAATACGTACAACGAAAACATCAAAACCTATCTGGAGGATCACGATAAGGAACATTGGTACCAGCGGATCAATACGTTCGTAAATCCCGAACAGGCATCCAGCGACCAGTCCTACCAGGTCCGAAATTCCATGATTGCCATCGGCTCCGGATCTCTTACGGGAGACGGTTATATGAAAGGGAATTCGAAGAATAAGCGTTTCATCCCTTTTGCCTACTCGGATTCCATCTTTGTCGTAATCGGCGAGGAATTCGGCTTTGTCGGCGCATCCGTGCTGCTGCTGCTGTATTTCCTGCTCATCTACAGGATGATTCTGATTGCCATTCAATGCAGGGATATAAGCGGCTCCTATATTATCGTGGGTATTGTCTCCATGTTCGTGTTTCAGATTTTTGAGAATGTCGGCATGCTTATCGGCATGATGCCTCTGACGGGGATTACGCTTCCTTTCATAAGCTATGGAGGATCGTCCCTGTTAATTAACATGGTTTGTGTTGGGATTGTGCTCAGTATTAAGGCACACCAAAACAGCTATACTACAGCATAATAAGAAGAACTCCAACGAAACAAAAACTTCCTTCGGGAAGTTTTTTTTTTGTTTTTTGTCATTCTCCCTTTCAGGCTGTTCAAAAACACTCCTCATATTCCCTAGGAAATAATCATAGAAATAATAGAAACAAGCCCTCTCCAATCAGGCGATAAAGGGGAAATGAAGTATGGAAATGAAAGATAATATCCGTCAAAGGCGGAAAGACCGGATCCGGTCGATCACATCCCAAGGATCTCAGCCGGATGCAAAGCCCCCTGCACTTCCGCAGCCTTACGAGGAAGGACGGCTGACCCAGCATTCGTTGTTATTTCCAACTGCATCATCCGTTGTCGACGAAGAGAAATACAGGGATCCGGAATGGCTGTGGAAACAGCAGATTCAAACCAAATGGAGCGAGGAAGCGGGCCGTACCTACAACAGCGAAGATCAGCGATGGAAAGAGTGGAGGCAGCCTCCCACACTTAAACAGCTGCAATGGAAACTGCTGTTCTGCGTTCTGATATTCGGCGGGGCCTGGGCTATGTTCCAATCGGACCATCCTCTGGCAGTAAAGGGCCAGCAGATCATGGATCAGGCGCTTCATCAGCCCTTTGATTACAGCGGTGTTCAGGCTTGGTATCATGACCACTTTGCCGGCACGCCGGTGTTTCTGCCTTTGTTTAACGGAATGGATGAAGCTCCTGCAGTGAAAGCTTCCGCTCCGCAAGGAGAACATTTCATCGTCCCTGCGCGCGGAACGGTAGTACAAGCCTTCGCCGCTACCTTGAAAGGAATCGAAATCGATGCGGGAGCAGCTCAGCCGGTAGCCGCTGCCCAGACCGGACGTGTCATTTATGTCGGCGAAACCCCGGAAGAAGGATGGTCGGTGATTATTCGGCATACGGACGGCTATCAGACGTATTATCGGCGCTTGAGCACCGTTTCCGTAGAAACTAATGACTGGGTAGAAGGGGGAGAAGCCATCGGAAAGTCCAAACGCGCTGACAGGAGCGGAACAGAAGGGGAAGGCTCAACCTTGTATTTTGCTTTAAAACATAATAAAACCTTTGTGGATCCCACGGAAGTGATGGACTTTGATTAATCTGTTCGGTATCCGTTACAAATTTCATCCGCTGTTCGTGGTCATGATGCTTCTTTCACTTGTCACGGGCTTATTTTTGGAGCTGCTCACTTTGTTTGCGATTGTATTTATTCATGAACTTGGCCATGCGGCGGCTGCAAGGGCATACGGTTGGAATGTAACGGAAATTATGCTGCTGCCGTTCGGCGGCGTAGCGGCTGTGGACGATCCGGCAGGGGCCCCCGCGGGACAAGATGTCGTTGTTGCACTTGCAGGTCCGCTGCAAAATCTGCTGATGGCCGGTTTCGGGTTGTGGTTCGGGCAGATGGGCTGGTGGAGCGAGTCATGGACTGATTATTTTGTCACTGCTAATGTAATGATCGGAGCATTTAATCTTCTTCCTGTTCTTCCGTTGGATGGCGGGAGGATTTTGCACACTTTGCTGGGCTTTATTTTCCCCTATCATCGGACTCTCCTCATTTGTGCCTGGGTAAGCCTTGCCTTAGGCGCGGGGCTAACGCTGTTGTCCTTGGGAGGGTATGGGGGCAAGGTGCAATTGAACTTTTTTATATTAGGGCTGTTTCTTGTTTATTCCAATTGGTATGGGTATTTGCATGCTCCGTATCATTTTCTCAGGTATATGATGTACCGGGAACGCCGTTCCTCCCGGATGGTTCAGCGGGGGACATCAGCTAACCCCATTGTGGTACGCACTACGAATACGGTTTCTCAAACAGCCAAACTGTTCATGCGCGAAAAATATCATCTAATCTACGTTCTCGGGGAACAAGACCAGATTGTGAGGGTACTCCCGGAGCATGTGGTCACCAGATTCTATTATTTGGAAAACAAACCAGGCAGTGCAGTATCTGAACTTTTCATGTAAAATGAGAACAGCCGCTGTAACTGGCCTGGATCCATTATTGGTGATGCAAATGCTGTTAGGTATGGTGAATAAGGTTATGTATGCAGTTGGGCGGGAGGTGAAACGAATGAATGAACTTATCGTTCATTGTGGGGAGAACCGGACCGAGGTAGCATTGTTGGAGCACGGCAAGCTGGTGGAGTTTTATGAGGAACACAAGCAGGAGAGAACGATGGCCGGCAACATTTACAGAGCGCGTGTGGTCAATGTGCTTCCGGGCATGCAGGCCGCTTTTGTAGATATCGGCCAGAAAAAGAACGCTTTTCTGTACGTGGACGATCTGCTCGATCCTCATTTGGAGAAACAACCTAAGAACAAGCCTTCCATCACCGCTTTGGTCAGGGAGGGCGAAGAGCTGCTCGTCCAAGTGACAAAAGAACCCAGCGGATCCAAAGGAGCCCGTGTTACCACTCATTTTGCGCTGCCGGGCCGCTGTATGGTTTATATGCCTTTTGCTGATTATGTAGGGGTGTCCCGGAAGCTTGGGAGTGAAGCGGAACGCAACAGGCTGAAACTGCTCGGTGAACAGCTTAGGGAACCCGGTGAAGGCATCATCCTTCGTACGGCGGCAGAAGGAGCAGGGGCCGAGCAATTATCATACGATTTATTATTTCTCAGGAAACTATGGACAAGCATATATGAACGCAGAAAAGAATCGGAAGCTCCCTGCCTCTTATACGGTGAGCTGGATGTAGTACCCCGCCTGGTCAGGGACGCGTTCACTACTGAGATTGACAGAATGTCGATCAATGAACAGGACAAATTACAAAGTATCGTGTCTTTACTCCAGGGTTTCGCACCTGAGTTAGTGTCCAGGGTGACCTATGCGCCGACTCCGGAATCCCGTTCAAGAATGCAGGGGATCGAAAGGGAGCTGGAGCGTTCTTTTCAGCGTAAAGTCAGTCTTGCAAGCGGCGGCTATCTAGTTGTCGATTCAACCGAAGCACTTACGGTAATCGATGTGAATACAGGCAAATACATAGGGACAGACGGGAAGGACAGCCTGGAATTAACGGTGTTCGATACGAATATGGAAGCTGCGGAAGAGATCGCGCGGCTGCTCAGGCTCCGGGATATCGGGGGCATTGTCATTGTAGATTTCATTGATATGCAGCAGGACCGGCATAAAGAAGAAGTACAGGAACGGCTTGTTTCCACCATGAAGAAAGACCGCTCCAAACACCACGTTATTGGTTGGACCAAGCTTGGATTAATGGAACTGACCCGCAGGAAAATCCGCGAGAATATAAGCCAGAGGTTTATCGAAACCTGTCAGGCTTGCAAGGGCAGCGGCAAAGTGGCGGTGCGGACCCGCAAGCTGTAAACAGAATCAATTTGGAAGTATAAGTTCGATTATAATTGGTTGCTTTATATAGATGGCTGTGTTAAGATGTTTTAGTGCGTGTTGCAAAACATGCTATAACCGCACGAATCGGGTTCCGGAAGTACCGCTCGTTAAGCGGGCGCGTCACCTAGATTAGGCGAGTCTGAGACATGAAGGAGGTGCAACTATGTACGCAATTATCGAAACTGGCGGCAAGCAGTACAAAGTTCAAGAGGGCGATGTTCTTTTCATTGAGAAATTGAACGCTGCTGAAGGCGAGAACGTTACTTTTGACCGTGTGTTGGTCGTTTCCAACGGTGAGTCCCTGACTACAGGAGCTCCATTGGTTTCCGGCGCAACTGTTTCTGCAACTGTAGAGAAACACGGCAAAGGCCAGAAAATTATCGTCTACAAATACAAAGCGAAGAAAAACTACCGTCGTAAGCAAGGTCACCGTCAACCGTACACGAAAGTGACGATTGGCAAGATCCAAGCATAAGAGGCCGTATGATCCGAGTTTTGATCCGTAGACGGCAGGAAGACCGTTCGATTTCAGGATATACTGTTACCGGACATGCTTTGTATGCAGACCCCGGGAAAGATATCGTATGCGCCGGCGTATCGGCTGTTGCGGTAGGTACGGTAAATTCGATCGAGGCATTGGCTTCCGAAGGTCTGGAAACCGAGATGGAGGATGGATTTCTCCGTGTAGAAGTTCCCTTACTTGAGGGAGATGCGCAAGAACGTGCGCAGTTGCTGCTCGAATCGATGGTCGTAATGTTAAAGACGATTAAAGAGTCCTACGGGAAGTATATAAGCATTCAAGAATCTTACAATAAAGGAGGCAGACCCTAATGTTGAAATTGAATCTTCAATTGTTCGCATCCAAGAAGGGTGTAGGTTCCACGAAGAACGGCCGTGACTCCCACGCGAAACGCCTTGGCGTGAAACGTGCGGACGGCCAGCTCGTAACCGGCGGAAGCATTCTTGTGCGTCAACGCGGCACGAAAATCCACCCGGGCACGAACGTGGGTATCGGTTCCGATGACACGCTGTTCGCGAAAGTGGAAGGCGTTGTGAAATTCGAACGTTGGGGACGCGACCGTAAGAAAGTCAGCGTCTACCCGGTAACTGCTGCACCTGTTGCAGCAGCAGTAGAAGTTTAATATCCGCTTCTGTTGGCCCCTGGCGATTGCGTCAGGGGTTTTCCTTTTTTCTTGAGCTTAGGCGGCACTTGGTGAACATTGCCATCATTGTGTGGTATACTTAGCGGGATGGTTTGTTAAGTTACGGGGGGAACACAGGTGAATCGGATGAACAATGCTGGAAGCCTGGCCGCAGCGGCTGCGGCTGCCGGAGGCTTGGTTGTGCTGCTTGCGGACACGGACAAGCTTTGGTTGGACACTGCGGCGGCTGCAGCTGTTGTTGCGGCAGGCACTTGGTGGGCCAGAAGCATGAGGCGATCTCAGGAGCAGGATATGGATAGGCAGCGGAACGGTGATCGGGGACTGTTCTTGCGTACGATGAATCACCACCGCCATGACTGGATGAATGATTTACAGGTGCTTTATGGATATATTAGGCTCCGCAAGTATGATAATTTACCCGATTTCCTGGATAAAATAAAGGACAAGATGCACAAAGAAAGCCAGGTCTCCAAATTAGGCCTTCCTTCATTGGTTTTATACCTGCATTCCTACCGGACCAACGGAGGGACGATGGAATTGGACGTGGAGGCGGCCGAACCGCTGGATCTGTCCTTGCTGCCAATTCCCTTAACCGAATCAGCGGAGTGGCTTCAGGAGATGATAGAATGGCTAGGGCAGCATTCTCTTCCTGATGAAGAGTACATTCATAAACTGACGGTATCGTTCCATAAAGAAGAACAGGCGCTCACCGTATGTTTTGATTTGGAAGGACGGCTGGACGAAGTGCGGCTCAAGGAAATGATGGCTAAGTTCAGTAGAATTTACCCGGAACTGCAATTAAGTTATACCGCAAATACAGAGCAAGAAGAGGCTAGTGTGACGTGTCACGTACCTTTTCATACATAGAGAGGTGAAGAAACAGCATGTTCGTAGATAAAGCGAAGATTAACGTCAAAGGCGGGGCCGGAGGCGACGGAATCGTCTCGTTCCGACGGGAAAAGTATGTGGAGCAGGGCGGACCTTCCGGCGGAGACGGCGGCAGGGGCGGCAGCGTTATTTTCAAAGTGGACGAGGGTTTAAGGACACTCGTCGATTTTAAATACCAGAAGCACTTTAGAGCGGAACGGGGAGAACGCGGCGGAACGAAAACGCAGCACGGCGCTAATGCCGAGAATATGTATGTACGGATCCCGCCCGGAACCGTGCTGATCGACGACGATACGCAGGAAATTATCGCCGACATGACGCGGCACGGGCAAGAAGTCATCGTGGCTCGCGGAGGACGAGGAGGACGAGGAAATACACGATTTGCGACAGCTAGCACGCCGGCCCCGTACATTGCCGAGAATGGGGAAGAAGGCGAAGAACGCTGGATCGTCCTGGAGCTTAAGGTTATGGCCGATGTGGGCCTGGTCGGCTTTCCAAGCGTAGGCAAATCGACGCTGTTATCCGTTGTATCGGGCGCGAAGCCTAAAATCGGCGCCTATCATTTTACGACGATTACGCCGAATTTAGGCGTGGTCGAGGTGGGAGACGGCCGGAGCTTCGTGATGGCCGACCTGCCGGGGTTGATCGAGGGCGCCCATGAAGGGGTAGGGCTGGGCCACGAGTTCCTCCGGCATGTAGAGCGAACCCGTGTGATTCTGCACGTCATCGACATGGCCGCCACCGACGGCCGGGATCCGTTCGAGGACTATGTGCAGATTAACAAGGAGCTGGAGCTCTACAACGCCAAGCTGGCGGAGCGGCCGCAGATCGTAGCCGCGAACAAGATGGATCTGCCGGATGCGGAAGAGAACCTGAAAGCGTTCCGGGAGAAGATGAACGAAGCCGGATGGGGCGAGGTTGAGATTTATGAAATGTCGTCCGTAACAAAACAGGGCGTTCAGAACATTCTTTACCGTGCCGCCGATTTGCTGGATGCTATACCTGACACCCCTGAAGTGGAAGAAGTGGCGGATGTGCAGGAACGCAAAATCTACCGGATGGACAAGAAGAAGGATGATAACGAGTTCACGATTCGGCGAGAGAACGAAATGTATATCGTGGAAAGCCGCAAACTGGAGGACTACATTGAGCGTTATAACTTGCAATACGAAGACGTGCTGCAGCGTTTCGCTACAATTATGCGCCGCATGGGCGTAGAAAACGCGCTGCGTCAGCGGGGTGCCGTGGACGGTACGATTATCCGGATCGGCAGCTACGAATTCGAATTTGTGGAATATGAGTAACAAGACTAGGCTGCCCTTAAGGGCAGCTTTTTTTTGGCAGCGTTCCTATTAACAAATGAATGTTCCGTAGTTTTTACGTGGAGACTGGTTGAATTCCCAACGGTCTGCATGTATTATATATGTTATATAACCTAACATAATACGAAAAATGTGATATTAAGGATATTGTTAAGTTACTTTATATAATATGCGGGTGGTGATTGTGTATGAAGCAATGGATAAAGCCTTTAGTGCCTGGAAACGGCCACTCGAGACATCTTAGTTACGATGAGGCGGTTGCGGCGGCCCATGCCATTGCCAGAGGAGAAGCTTCGGAAGCGCAAACCGCTTCCCTGCTTACCGCACTTCGGATCAGGGGAGAATCCAGTGCAGAAGCAGGAGCGTTTGCCGATGTATTCCGAAAGTACATACAGCCTTATGCATCCTTCTCCGATTCGGTTTACGCCGTTGAGGGCGTACGCTTAAAGTCCCACTTTCCGGTTGAAACGGTTGTCAGCCTTCTGCTGGCTTCCGTTGGCATACCTATCGTCCTTCAGGGCGGAGTGGAAAGTGCTCCTGACGGCGGATATACCGCGGGCGAGCTGCTGACCGAATTAGGGTGGGCAGAAGCAAGCAGCCACTCTTCATGGGAAGAGAAGTTTCATTTCAACCGGATCGGTTTCCTCCGATCGGAACAAGTATGCCCGCCTCTTGCCCAGTTAAGGGCAGTTCAACGGCAAATAGGGATTCCTACAATCGCGGAGTCCGTGGAACGGATGCTGAATCCGCTGCAGTCACGGACTCTCGTTACAGGAGTAAAGGACCGTAACGAAGCCGAGCCTTGCGAACTCTTTTCCAAAGCGGGATTTCAGAGTGCAATCTTTATTCAGGGAATGGACGGTTCGGAAAATCTGCCCTTGCATAAAAGCAGTATGGTAAGAAGAGTTACTGAAGGTGTGGAACAGACGATGGTTGTGGACCCGCTCCTGCTGGGCTTTCGGAGGGAACCGCTGATGAAGAGGACGAAGAAACAGCAGATGGAGATCTTTCTTAGAATCCTGCAGGGGCACGATGCGGAAGAACTGGAAGTGGAGAGGGAACATATTATTTTGAATACAGGCATGAGGCTGGTCTGGTTTGAACGGGTTCAAACGTACGAAGAAGGATTTATGGTTGCGCGGCAGCTTCTTCAGCGCAGGGAAGGGGAGAAGCGGCTTGCATTGTTAACGGGTGCGCATAGTTCGGCAGGTATCTCCGGGACCAACCGTAAAGCGAATTAATTTTGCATATCGCAAAAGACTCCTATGGGGGTCTTTTTTAGTATTAATTGATACCAAGAAAAAGCATGGACATCCTCATGAATTTCCGTGAACCTATTGTAAGTGGCCGTGTTCTTCTATATAATGTCCTCTATAGGAGTACAAAAGTCTCCACAGAGAGGACGTATCGGACGTGTCGGTACCTAAGCAGCAATTTTATTTAGTCAGGGAAGATATTCTTCCTGAAGCGCTGCTCAAGACACTGCAGGCGAAAGACCTGCTGGCCCGCAATGAAGTGAAGACCATTCATGAAGCGGTGGAGCAGGTGGGCTTGAGCCGCAGCGCTTTCTATAAATATAAAGACGGCGTATTTACACTGAACAAACTGGAACGGGAGAGAATCGTAACGATTTCCATGGATTTGGAGCACCGTTCCGGCATTTTATCGAAAGTACTCGCGCTGGTAGCAGGGTTTGAAGGCAATGTGCTTACGATCAACCAGACAATTCCCCTTCAGGGGCTTGCCAATGTCGTCATTTCGGTGGATACTTCTCATATGGTAGACCGCCTGTCGGCGATGCTTGATACGCTGAATACCCAGGACGGCGTCAAGCGCGCGAATGTGATAGGGCAGGGTTAACGGAGAAAGTGTAAAGAAATATATATTTCATAAGCAACGGGAGGATATTTACATGAAATCAATTAAGGTAGGCTTGCTAGGCTTGGGAACAGTCGGTACAGGCGTGGTTCGAATCGTGGAAAATCATCAGGAAGATTTGTTCGGCCAAGTAGGTTCGCCGATTGTCATAGAGAAAATTGTCGTACAGGACCGCTCCAAAGCGAGAAACATTGCCGTGGACGGAGACCGGATGACCGAAGACGTATGGGAAGTCATTAACCACCCGGACATCGACGTGATTGTAGAAGTGATGGGCGGAGTGGAAACGACCAAAACATATATTCTCGCTGCGCTGGAGCAGGGAAAGCATATCGTGACGGCAAACAAGGACTTGATGGCGCTGCACGGTACCGAGATTCTGGAGAAGGCCAAAGAAAAAGGCTGCGACGTTCTGTATGAAGCGAGCGTTGCCGGCGGAATCCCGATCATCCGTACTTTGTCGGAAGGCTTCTCTTCGGACCGGATTACGAAAATTATGGGGATTGTGAACGGAACGACGAACTACATTTTGACCAAAATGAGCCAGGAAGGCGCTGCTTACGAGGATGTTTTGAAAGAAGCGCAGGCCCTCGGCTATGCGGAAGCCGACCCTACTTCCGATGTGGAAGGTTTGGATGCGGCACGCAAAATGACCATTTTGGCAACGTTAGGTTTCCACGCTAACGTCTCACTGGACGATCTGGCTGTAAAGGGCATTTCCCAGGTAACCAAAGAGGAGATCCTCTACGGCAAACGCCTTGGATATGAAGTGAAGCTGCTCGGCATCGCGGAGCGCCAGGACGACCTGATCTCCGTTTCCGTCCAGCCGACGATGGTCAAGAAATCTCATCCGCTCGCATCCGTTAACGGAGTATTTAACGCGGTTTATGTGTACGGTGAGGCAGTAGGGGAGACCATGTTTTACGGGCCGGGTGCAGGTGAACTGCCGACAGCTACTTCCGTGGTCGCAGACCTGGTGGCGGTAGTGAAGAACATGAAGCTGGGCGTCAACGGCCAGCGTGCACAGGCACCTTACAAAGAAAAGAAGCTGAAAACCGACGAGCAGATCGCTTCCAAATATTTTGTTTTACTGCATGTTGCCGACAAAGCAGGGGTTCTCGCTCAAATCACGCAAGTATTCGCGGAGTACGAAGTCAGCCTGGAGTCCGTCCTGCAACAGCCGAATCCAAGCAATCCGTCAGCTGAGATCATCATTGTTACGCATGATGCGAGCAAAGCGAATATGAACAATGTGCTGAAGCATTTTGAAGGATTGGAAGTTATTCATCAGATTAAGAGCGTTTATCGCGTAGAAGGGTAATTATCCATTTTATTAAAGGAGTAACTTTCATGAGATACCAGGGGTTATTGGAGACTTACAAAAACTATTTGCCGGTAAACAGCGATACGCCGATGCTGACGCTTCATGAGGGGAATACGCCGCTGGTGCGTGCGGAGAATCTTTCCGAGGAACTGGGGCTGGATCTTTACTTCAAATATGAAGGCTTGAACCCGACGGGCTCCTTTAAGGACCGCGGCATGGTCATGGCCGTTGCGAAAGCCATGGAAGAAGGCAGCCGTACGATCATGTGCGCCTCCACAGGAAATACGTCTGCGGCAGCTGCTGCCTATGCGGCGCGCGGCGGGTTGAACTGTATCGTGCTAATTCCGAATAACAATATCGCTTTGGGCAAATTGGCGCAGGCGATGATTTATGGAGCGAAAGTCATTGCCATCGAAGGGAACTTCGACCGCGCCCTGGAGATCGTCCGTGAAATTACGGCTAAACAACCGATTACGCTGGTAAACTCCGTCAACCCTTACCGGATTGAAGGCCAGAAAACAGCTGCCTTCGAAGTATCCGATCAGCTGGGCAAAGCGCCGGATGTGCTGGCGATTCCGGTTGGCAATGCGGGCAATATTTCGGCTTACTGGAAAGGGTTCAAGGAATATCACCAATCCGGCAAAATCAGCTCTTTGCCGCGCATGATCGGCTTTGAAGCCGAAGGTTCCATGGCGATTGTGAAAGGCGAGCCGATCCCGAATCCGGAGACGATTGCTACCGCCATCCGTATTGGGAATCCAGCCAGCTGGAAAACGGCTGTGCAGGCAGCGGAAGAGTCCGGCGGACAGATTAATTATGTAACGGATGAAGAGATTCTTCACGCTTACCGTACGATTGCTTCGCGTGAAGGTATTTTTGCAGAGCCTGCATCGGCTGCTTCCGTAGCCGGCGTGATGAAGCTGAAACGCGAAGGCTACTTCAAGGGCGGAGAGACGGTGGTTTGCGTGCTGACAGGCCATGGCTTGAAAGATCCGAACGTAGCCATCAAGAGCGTCGATGCGGAACCGCTGGTTGTGGAGGATTCCGCAGAAGCGGTAATGGCGGCGATCGCCCAACTGGAAAACAAGCAACTGGAAGGTGTCTTATAATGAACAGCAGGAGAGTGCGTGTCAGAGTACCGGCCAGCACGGCTAATCTGGGGCCGGGTTTTGACACTTTGGGCATGGCGCTGAATGTCTATGCCTGGATTGAGATGGGTTTCGCCGAAGAAACCCGGTTCCATCTATATGGGGACCAGATGGAAGGCGTGCCTAAGGATAAAACAAATTTGATCTACGAGGTAGCCCAGCTGGTGTTTGAACAAGCCGGCGTGCACTATCCGGAACTTGAGATTTCCATGTACAGCGACATTCCGCTGACACGCGGGCTCGGCAGCAGCGCTTCGGCGATTGTAGGCGCATTGGCAGCGGCCAATGCGCTCATCGGAGAGGCGCTGACGCAGCAACAGCTGTTCGAGCTGGCGACCTCGCTCGAACAGCATCCCGACAATGTCGGCGCCTCTTTGTTCGGCGGCATTGTCGTGGCCAGCTGGGACGGTGAGCGGGCGAATGCGATTCGCCTGAATCCGCCGGCACAGCTGGGGGTGCTTGTCGCCATTCCGGAGTTCAAGCTGTCGACGGAAAAGGCGCGCCTTGTGCTGCCGCAGCAAATTTCGATGAAGGACGCTGTTTTTAACGTCGCTCATTCGTCGCTGCTCGCCGCAGCCCTGGCTACGGGCAACCTGGACATGATCCGTCATGCGATGAAGGACCGGCTGCATCAGCCGTACCGTTCGCAGCTCATTCCGGGCATGGACGAGATTCTCGCCGAAGCGACGGATCACGGCGCGTTAGGCGTAGCTCTCAGCGGCGCCGGTCCGACGCTGCTGGCGCTGGTCGATCAGGCCGGCGGCACGGAGGCCGGCCTGGAGCGGTTCCTGCGGGACACGCTGCGCCGGCACGGCATCGAGGCCCGCATCCTGCGGCTGCAGCCGGATGTTGACGGCGTACAGGTCTACGGAAGCGGCCACGTAAAGAGCGGCGTGCCGTTTGAAGAGCTTTGGGAAGGGCAGGTGCAGCTATGATACGCGTCGCCCTGCTCGGACCGGGCACATTCTCTGAAGAGGCCGTGCGGCATCTGCTGGACGACAGCGGACAACAAGTTGAGCTGCATCATTATAAGCTCATATCGGAAGTGTTCCTGGCTACAGTCAACGGCGTGACGGATTACAGCGTCATTCCGGTGGAGAATACCATTGAGGGTTCGGTCAGCCTGCACTTGGATTGGCTGGTTCATGAAGTGAATCTGCCTATCCAGGCGGAATGGGCCTACCGCATTACGATGAATCTCATCGGGTTCTCGTCAGAGCTAACGATGCTTCCCGGGGAGTCCGCAGAAGCAAAGCTTGGAGGCATTCAAAAGATTGCTTCTCATCCAACCGCGCTTGCCCAATGCCGGCAATTTCTCCGTAGTGTCATCCCGCAGGCCGAACTGGTCGAGACAGGAACTACGGCTGAAGGCGCCAAGCTGGTGAAAGGAAACGGGCCGGGCCGCGGTTTTGCGGCAGTCGGTACGAAATCTGCGGCAAAGCTGCACGGACTGGATATTTTGTACGAGGAAATTCAGGATCATAACAACAACTTTACCAGATTCGTGCTTGCCGGCGGTGAACCGCTCGCTTTGGACCGACCTTCCGAGCGCAAAACCAGCATTCTGGTTACGTTGCCTGAAGATTTCCCGGGCGCGTTGCATCAGGTGTTGTCCGCATTTGCGTGGCGCAGAATCAACTTGTCCAAGATCGAATCCCGGCCGACCAAGAAGAAACTGGGGAGCTACTATTTTTATATTGATATTGAAGCTCCGATGGACAGTGTTCTGCTTCCGGCGGCTTTGGCGGAGATCGAGGCGATCGGCTGTCAGGTGAGGGTCATGGGCTCCTATCCAAACTATACATAGTTGCAGCCGGACATATTAACGGAGGTGCAAGGTGCATGTCTCAAGTAATCTATTTAAACGGGCAGTTTGTGGAGAAAGAGCAGGCGGTTGTGTCGGTGTTCGATCACGGCTTTCTCTACGGCGACGGTATTTTTGAGGGAATCCGGATTTACGGCGGCAACATTTTTAAATGCAGAGAACATTTGAACAGGCTGTACGATTCGGCCAAGTCCATTATGCTGGACATCCCGCTTTCTTACGAAGAGATGGAGCAGGCTTTGGTAGAGACGATTCGCCGGAACGGCATGAAAGACGGCTACATCCGGCTGGTTGTTTCCCGAGGTACGGGCAATCTGGGCTTGGATCCCCGCCGTTGTCCTGTTGCGAGCGTAGTTATTATCGTAGAGCAGTTGGCCATCTATCCAGAAGAGGCTTATGTCCAAGGCTTAAAGACCGTTTCCGTTTCTTCTCGGCGGAACATTCCGGATGCGCTGAATCCGAAGATCAAATCGTTAAATTATCTGAATAACATTTTGGTGAAAATTCAGGCGAATCTGGCCGATGTTGGCGAAGCGATCATGCTGAATGCTCAAGGCTACGTAGCGGAAGGGTCCAGCGATAATATTTTTATCGTCAAGAATGGAATCGTGTTTACTCCCCCTTGCTATATCGGTGCCCTGGAAGGCATTACGAGGGCTGCGATCATTGAATTATGCGAGAAGTTGGGCTACAAGCTTAAAGAAGAGCCTTTTACGCTTCATGACGTTTATGTCGCAGATGAGGTATTCTTTACCGGCACTGCGGCGGAAGTTATCGCTGTACGTGAAGTGGACGGCCGGATCATCGGGAGCGGCCAGGCGGGACCGATTACAACGCATTTGCTGCAGGAGTTCCGCGGCATCGTTACTGTCGACGGCGTCAAAGTGTTTTCATAATGTGGAAGCTTTTGTATCCTCTATCTTTCCGTCGGGAAAGGCGGAGGATATTTTTTTGCGCCAAAAGAGGTCTATCGCCCAGAGCAAGCATACAATGTAGTAATGTCTAGTAAGCAATGGGAGGTCTGTGCGTGAAAATCCATATTGTAAAATCCGGGGACACCCTCTATGAGCTCTCCAAAAAGTACGGGGTGGACCTGCAGCAAATCATCGACGCTAATCCGCAAATTGCGGACCCGAATCAGATCGATGTAGGGATGAAGGTGAAAATTCCTAAGGGGAAGCCTGCAGCCCCGCCGTCCTACGAAATTGTGCACACGCATTCGGTGGTTCAAGGAGATTCGTTATATCAGCTGGGCAAAAAGTATAATGTCCCACTCGCCGATATGATCAAGGCGAATCCCCAGCTGAAAAACCCGAACGCCCTCCTGTTCGGGGAGATAGTGAACATTCCGAAGGTCGCGCCGGAAGGCGGACCGGCCGCTACGCTGCCGGCAGGATCGCCGGTACAGACGGATTCGATGGAGGAAGGGGAGCTTGCCGCCTTATCGGAGGGAGGACAGCAGTCGGGGAGCGTCGATGCCATTCCTGGTGAAACGGGAGATCAAGCTCAAGACTTGTTCGCGCAGACGCAGATTCCGGCGGTTGAAGCGCTGTCGTTTTATGACATGCCCAAAGTGCCGGAGCTCCAGCACGAATCGTGGAACCCGGACGATTATCCGGGAATTGCCGAAGCGGAAAGCACTGGGATGATGCAGGGCATTTCGCCTGGTTCTCCAGATTTTGGCGCAGCATCGGGTTACGGGACTGCGCAGAGTCAAGGTGACGTTATTCAGCCTTACGGGTCAGTGCACGGGCAAGGTGGCGTTATTCAGCCTTACGGGTCAGTGCAAGGGCAAGGCGGCGTTATGGAGCCTTATGGGACAGCGCAGGGTCAAGGTGAAAGTATACAGCCTTATGGGACAGCGCAGGGTCAAGGTGGAAGTATACAGCCTTATGGCGCAGTCCCTCAAGCGCAAGGTGAAGGTATGCAGATATACGGGGCTCCAGGCTTTGGCCCCGGATCAGGAACGGCCGCAGGTCTAGGTACTGGGGGAAGTGAATATGGCGGAAGTTTTCAAGGCATGCCTTCCTTGCCAGGCTTGTCTCCATACGGCGGGGCAGGTTTTGGCCAATTTCCGGGTTTAGGGTCGTATTACGGCAGCGTACCTGGAGCCGGAGTACCCGGAGCAGCTATTCCAGGTGCAGGCAGTTTGCAGGGAACTGTTCCGGCACCAGGTATCTTTCCGGGAACGACAGCCGGAACAGGCCAGGTCACAGGCTCGGAACTCTACCAGGGAACAGCCCCCGGTGCAGGCCAGGTGCCGGGATCGGGGACATTCTATGGAGGATTCCCGGGATCGGAACAGCTTCAGAGTACTGCTCAGCCAGCCTTTGGAGCGTTTTCCGACGGTCAGCCATATGGCCAGCCATATGTCCCACAAGATGGTCAGCAATATGATCAGCAATATAGTCAGCAATATGGCCAGCAATATGATCAGCAATATAGTCAGCCTTACGGACAGCAATATGGCCAGCAATATGGCCAGCAATATGATCAGCAATATAGTCAGCCATATGGCCAGCAATATGATCAGCAGTATAGTCAGCAATATGGCCAGCAAGATGGACAGCAATATGGCCAGCAATATGGTCAGCAATATAGTCAGCCTTACGGACAGCAATACGGTATGCCTTACGGCTCGGCACAGCCTCAGCTACCAGTCATTCCTTATCCGCAAACCATGCCGGGATGCTGCGGACCAAGCAGTTATCCAGTACCTCCCTATTATGGCTTTCCTACACCGATGGAGCCTTTTGTTTACGGCGCAAGTCCATACGGGTATGGCGCTCTTCCTGAACAAGCAGCCCCTGCCTATTCGGCTCAGGGCTTCCCGGCGGCTTCCGGTGTGACACCGGAGTATAGTATGACGGGCTACATGAATCCGGGCACCTCCTCTATCCCTGCCGCATTCGGGGGCGATTTGAGCCAATTTGCAAATTTCAGTCCATATGAAAACGCGAATGCGCCCATCGTCGAAAACGCAGCAAAAGGGGCGGTCAAAGGAGCGACCAAAGGGGCAGTCAAAGGAGCATCCAAAGGTTTCAGGGAAGAGTCCCTGATTCAAGATAGGGCATCGGACGAATTTGCTTCCGAGGAATTTACGAATGAAGCGGAACAGGAAGGTTCATTTGAGACGGACTCAAGGCCAAAGCGTAAGCGCCAGTCCGAGTCGGATCAATTGAAGGCATTTATTACTGTTCAAAAACGGAAATCCCGAATCAGGAACACCGCCAAACCGAAGTCCGGAAAAAATAATCCCTGGACGAACGTATAACGGTTTCTCCGTTTGCTAAAGCGCCCGAAAGGGCGCTTTTTTGCGCCCGTGCCAAGCTTATGTACAGCAACTCCCCATCGTCTGGAATAACCTGCGCGCTCCTGGGCAAAATGATAATAAAAACCAACAGGCGCCTAGAATAAAACAGACAGAGGGGATTATTTTGACTTTTACCAACTTGTACAAGCAATTGAAGAAAAGGCTCCGCCGCGCCCGCCGCACTTTGCAGCTGGGATGCTTCCTGCTTTTGTCCGCCGGCTTGGTGTGGGCGTTGTCGCAAAACGGTGATGAGCAGGCTGCTGAAGTCTTTGCCAAACGTTCGTCGGAGGAACCCGTTGTCGATAAAGTGACCGAAGGAACAGTGGAGACGCTAAGCCGGATTTCGGGGACGGTTCCGGTGATCATGGACAAAGAATACTTATGCGGCACGGAAAGTACACCGGTAGGTAACAAAGACACACAGGAGATCATCTCCATGCTTACTGGAAATCCGCGTTACAGTGCAGTTATGGCGCCGGATGGAACGCTTCATGTAAAGGAACAGATCCAAGACCTTTCTCCGGCTTGCAAGGATAACGCATTTATTGGAATGGACGAGAAAGGCAACTTAACCCTTTACGATACGCAAAAAGGGGAGAAAAAAGCGGTCCGGACCTTCTTTCAACTGGATGTCAAGCAAATGGAAAGCAGTCTGCCGGAAGAGACGTTAAAACAGCTGTACAGCGGGATTAAAGTGTCGGATGTAGACGAGTATAACAGCGTTATCTCGACCTTCAGCGATTTCGCAGTGGAGGAAGCGAAACGGGTGATGAGCCAGGACCTATAGGCCCTCTATAATACTGGCTGCTTCTTCCGGGAGGCAAAATGGATTCTCAACCCATAAGGTTTCTGCTATAATGGACAAGTGAACACATATGTTCGCTTGTTTTTTTGTTTTTGCGCAAGATGGGAGAGAGCAGGTTGAGAGTATTAGGCATTGACCCGGGTATTGCCATCGTAGGCTTCGGATTTATTGACAAAATCGGCAATAAGGTCGTTCCCGTCCAATACGGAAGCATTCAGACCGAGGCGCATACGGATCCGGAAGTAAGGCTGCTTGAAGTGTATAATTCCACAGTACAGTTAATTGATAAGTATAAGCCCGACGCGATGGCGATTGAGAAGCTGTTCTTCAACCGCAACGTGACGACCGCGTTCACCGTGGCACAGGCTAGAGGCGTTATGATTCTTGCCGCAGTGCAAAAAGGACTCCAAATCGGCGAGTATACGCCGCTTCAGGTGAAGCAGGCTGTAGTGGGCTACGGCAAGGCCGAGAAGAAACAGGTCCAGGAGATGGTGAAGCTGTTCCTGCATCTGCAGACGGTCCCGAAGCCCGACGATGTTGCGGATGCTCTTGCGGTGGCGATCTGCCATGCGCATTCAGCCGTACTAATGAACAAGATGAATGAGGTACATAAACGATGATCGACTTTTTGCGCGGACGATTGGCGCACCGGGAAACGGAATATATCGTACTGGACGTACAAGGTGTAGGGTATCGGGTGTTCTGCCCGAACCCGTTTGTTTTTCAGCCGAAAGCGGAGGAAGAGTGCACGGTGTTCATTCACCACAGCGTAAGGGAAGATGCCATTCTTCTGTTCGGCTTTCAAACCCGGGAAGAGCAGACGCTGTTCCGCCGGCTGCTGGATGTATCCGGAATCGGCCCCCGCGTGGCACTCGGCATATTGTCCGGCGGCCGGCCGGAAGCTGTGGTCGCTGCGATTCAGCAGGAGAATGTGACCTTCCTAACGAAGCTGCCGGGCATCGGTAAGAAGACGGCTCAGCGGATGATTCTTGATTTGAAGGACAAGCTCTCGGCGCTGCCTTTAGCCGGCTGGGAAGCTTCGGCAGGCTCGGATGCTGCCATTGCCGACAGCCGCTTGGATTATGCAGGCGGGCATGCCTGGTATGAAGCTAAAGAGGCGCTGATGGCGTTAGGATATACGGATGCTGAGACGGACCGGGCATGGAGCTCGATCCGCGGGCAGGTAGATGCGGAAACGGACGGCGTGGATGTGTTGATGAAGAAAGCGCTGCAGGCCTTATTTGCGGGGTAGGAAGACGGGAGGGGATGTTCCGCGATGGAAGACCGGATCATTTCGGCGAATTTAATGATGGAGGACTCAGCTGTAGAGCTTAGCCTTCGTCCGCGGTATCTTGCCGAATATATCGGACAGTCCCAGGTGAAGGACAATCTGAAAGTGTTTATCGAAGCGGCCAAGATGCGCAAAGAAGCGCTCGATCATGTGCTGCTGTACGGCCCTCCGGGACTGGGGAAGACGACGCTGTCGAATATCATCGCCAACGAGCTTGGCGTAAACATACGCACGACATCGGGTCCGGCCATAGAACGGCCGGGTGATTTAGCGGCAATCTTGACAAACCTCCAGCAGGGTGATGTGCTGTTCATTGACGAAATCCACCGCCTGCACCGGACGGTGGAAGAAGTGCTGTACCCGGCGATGGAGGATTTTGCCCTTGACATCATCATCGGGAAAGGCCCCAGCGCGCGTTCCGTGCGCTTGGACCTGCCTGCTTTTACGCTGATCGGTGCCACAACGCGCGCCGGTCTGCTTTCAGCGCCGCTGCGCGACCGTTTCGGTGTCATGAGCAGGCTTGAGTTTTATACGGTGGATGAGCTAGCATTCATCGTTAGCAGGGCAGCGGACATTCTGCAGGTGCAGATTGTCGGGGAAGCCGCATACGAGATCGGCATGCGCTCCCGCGGGACGCCTAGAATCGCCAACCGGCTGCTGAAGCGCGTCCGCGACTTCGCACAGGTGCGCGGCGACGGCGTAATTACCCTCGAGCTGGCCCGGCAGGCGCTGGAGCTGATCCGGGTCGACGGTCTGGGTCTCGACCAGATCGACCATAAGATGCTGCAGGCGATTATTCACAGCTTCAAAGGCGGACCGGCCGGGCTGGATACCATTGCTGCGACAATCGGGGAAGAGAGCCAGACGATCGAGGATGTTTATGAGCCGTATCTGCTTCAAATCGGCTTTTTACAGCGGACGCCAAGGGGACGGATCGTAACCCCGGCAGCTTACGCTCACTTGGGCCTGCCTGTGCCGGGAACGAACTCTTAATGCTGGACATGGGGAGTAATGGAAACAACCAACATACAAGAACAACACGAACTGGAGAGGCGGTCATCTAGGTGAACGAAAAGTACAGAGAGTGGCTGAAACAAGGGAATGAGAAGCAAGAATACCTGAAATCCAAGCAGAGTACAGGAACCGCCGGACTCCGCAGATGGGTCTGGAAATTGGGCACGGCCGCAGCGGCGTTCACCATCCTGACTTCCGGCTGGATTCCGGCTTCGGAGGCGGCAGTGCCGAAGATGAGCACGATTCGTGTGGCCCTGCTTGGGGATTATACAGCATCCTATAAACCTACGGCTTCCGCCGTGACTCTATCGGCACCGGGCGGGCTTCAGATCGGAATTCGCAGCCCGGACGGCATTCTGCCCATCTACAGTACCCAGGACGGCAAAGCCGTTCGGTTCAGTTTGAACCAATACGGCGTACAGCTGCTGGAGACGACGGATTTCACCAGAGCTTTAACACTGTATAAGAAGATATCCGCAGGGGAGATGCCTGCCGTCTTTAGCCAGGAGAAGAACGGGACGACGACTTACCAGGTTGTGCTTGGACCTTACGCGAAACTGGACGATGCAGTCAAAGCGAAGGCCAGGATGAGCGGCAGTTCCGCTTTGCAGGGGATGTTCACGCCGGAAGCGGCCGTATTGACAGGACCTTTGTATGCCAGTGCCGGAGACTACGCAACCGAACAGGAAGCGTCCGCTCAGGCAGCCGTGATAAGAAACGCCGGGATTTCAGCGTACATTGCTGTTCATGCGGATGCCATTGGCAACACGAGCTTTGGCGTGTGGATCGGCCGGCAGGCCGATACGGCTTCTCTGGAAGCGCTGAAAACCAAAGCGGCGGCGGCTGTCCCGGGATTAACTTTTGCGGATGCGGATACGACCTCGCCTTACCTGCTCCAGCTTACGGATGTTTCGTTTAATACGTCTGCAGCACCCGGGGTAGTGCACTTTTCCATACCGTCAGGAGGAACAAAGGTATGGGTTAGCTCCGGGCAGCCGGGAATTACCCTGAAAGAGAAGTCAGGCAGGGTATATAGAGGCGGTTTCGAACTTTCACAATACAACTTCAAGCTGGCTGCGGTAAACGAACTGCCGATGGAAGAGTATTTGTACGCTGTTGTCAGTTCCGAACTAGGTGCCAGCTGGCCTGCGGAAGCGCTGAAAGCTCAAGCGATAGCAGCCAGAACTTATGCGGTGCGCAAAGGAACGGCTTATAAGATCGCCAATATTTCCGATACAACGGCTGACCAGGCTTATTATGGATTGAAGATGGAATTCCCGGGTGCCGTGAGTGCGGTTCAGGGAACGGCAGGGGAAGTCATGACGGATGCCAAGGGAAACCTGATAGAACCGCTCTATTATTCGAATAGCGGCGGCGTTACGGCAGATCCTTCCGAAGTTTGGGGAACGCCGGTGTCCTATTTCACAAGTGTGGAAAGCCCGGATGAGATCGCCCAGAAAGGATTGCCGAAGTGGTCCAGGGTTCTGACAGAGGACGGCAAAATCGGCTACATCAGGTCTGATCTGCTGAAAACCGGAGGTTTTAAGAACACCGCGGGTCTGTCCTTGGCTACAGTGAACAGTGATACCGCCAACTTAAGGAATCTTCCCTACGTAGATGATGTGAACAATCCCGCCATTGCCAAGTCGGCCAGAGGCGAAGAGGTGGTCATAATGGAAGAGACGGTGCAGTCGAACGCCTACCAATGGGTCCGCGGTCCCTATACGCCCGCGCAGATCGCTTCTTTTATGAAAGGCAAAACGTCTGCCTCACTATCCGGTACCCTTTCCTCGCTGGAAGTTTCAAGGCGCGGGCCTTCCGGCCGGGTCACGGAGATGACGGCAAATGGCCAGGTACTGACAGTGAAATATCCGGATCTGTACCGTTCATTGTTTAACAGCTTGCCAAGCACGAAATTTACGGTGGAAGAAACCGGGAACTACACCATACTTGGTGCCGGCGGCCAAGCAATAAAGAAAAGCGACGCATCGGACGATCTTTATATTTTGGACGGGAATTCCGGAGGCTCGCCTCGTGAACTGCCCCAAAGCAGTCTGCTGGTAATGGACGGATCAGGAAAAGCGGGTGTCGCTTCGCCGGATATCCGATTCCGTTTCACCGGCTACGGCTACGGCCACGGCCTCGGTATGTCGCAATACGGCGCGAAGGCGCTTGCCGAATCTGGGTATGACTACCAGAAGATATTGAAATACTATTACAATGGAATAAGCATAAGTAAGGACTGACGTTTATATGGATGTGGAACAATTTGATTTTGACCTGCCGGAAGAGCTGATTGCCCAGACTCCGCTTCTTAACCGCACGGAGTCAAGGCTGCTGGCGCTGAACAAGCGAACGGGAGAAATAACCCACGGGACGTTCACACAGCTGCTTGATTTTCTTCGGCCCGGCGATACTCTTGTCCTTAATGATACGAAAGTGCTCCCTGCCCGGTTGTTCGGGGTAAAAGCCGATACAGGGGCTAAAGTAGAAGTGCTGCTGCTCAAAAATACCGAAGGGGACGAATGGGAAGCACTCGTTAAGCCGGGGAAACGCGTGAAGCTTGGCTCAACGCTTCATTTCGGCGTAAACACGGAAACCGGCTCACCTATGCTGGCTGCGGAAGTCAGCGCTGAAGGGGAGATGGGCGGCAGGAAGCTGCGTTTCAGTTATAATGGCATTTTTCATGAATTATTGGATCAGCTTGGGACGATGCCTCTGCCTCCGTACATTAAAGAACAGCTTGATGACCAGGACCGTTATCAAACGGTTTACGCAAAGCATAAAGGGTCGGCTGCGGCCCCTACAGCAGGGCTTCATTTTACTGAAGAGTTCTTGAGCAGGATCGAAGACAAAGGGATTACGATCGCTCCCATTACGCTTCACGTAGGCCTTGGTACGTTCCGGCCGGTATCCGTCGATACGGTTGAAGAGCATCAGATGCACGAGGAATATTACGAAGTTTCCGAGAAAACGGCAACAATCTTGAACGAGACAAAGCGCCGCGGAGGGCGTGTCATTGCCGTAGGCACCACTTCCGCAAGGACGCTGGAGACGGCGGCAGGGAAGAATCCTGGCGGAGAAATTAAGCCGGGATCGGGCTGGACCCGTATATTTATGTATCCCGGTTATCAATTTCAAATAGTGGACTGCTTGTTGACCAATTTTCATCTTCCGAAATCCACTCTTGTGATGCTGGTAAGCGCTTTGGCCGGCCGGAATAACATTATGAAGGCTTATGAGGAAGCGGTTCAGGAAAGGTACCGTTTTTTCAGCTTCGGCGATGCAATGTTGATTTACGAATAAGAAAGTCAAGAAAAGAGGAACCATTTTGGCTGCAGTAACGTATGAACACATTAAAACATGCAAACAATCGGGAGCCCGTCTCGGAAGAGTACATACTCCCCACGGTGTCATTGAAACACCAACGTTCATGCCCGTCGGGACACAGGCAACGGTAAAGACGATGAGCCCGGAAGAATTAAAAGAGATGGATGCGCATATTATTTTGAGTAATACGTACCATCTGTTTCTGCGTCCCGGTCACGATCTGATCAAGGAAGCGGGCGGCCTTCACAAGTTCATGAACTGGGACCGTCCGATTCTGACAGACAGCGGCGGCTTCCAGGTGTTCTCGCTGAGCGATATGCGCAAGATTACGGAAGAAGGCGTTTCGTTCAAATCTCATCTAAACGGGGACAAGCTGTTCATTTCGCCGGAAGTGGCGATGGAAATTCAGAATGCGCTTGGTTCCGATATCATGATGGCTTTCGATGAATGCCCGCCGTTCCCTGCTGAGTATGAATATGTCAAGAAATCAACGGAACGGACAAGCCGTTGGGCCGAGCGCTGCCTCAAGAGCCACAGCCGTCCGCACGACCAGGCGCTGTTCGCTATCGTACAGGGCGGCATGCACGAGGATCTTCGCCGCCAAAGCGCACTGGATTTGACTTCCATGGATTTTCCGGGGTATGCTATTGGTGGTTTAAGCGTAGGAGAGCCTAAGCATCTCATGTATGAGGTGCTGGAGCACACTGTACCGCTTCTTCCTTCAAACAAGCCGCGCTATCTGATGGGGGTCGGTTCTCCGGATGCACTCATTGACGGTGCGATTCGAGGCATTGACATGTTCGACTGCGTTCTGCCTACCCGGATTGCCCGGAACGGTACGACGATGACCAGCCAGGGACGTCTTGTAGTCCGCAATGCACAGTATGCACGAGATTTCGGTCCGTTGGATCCGAACTGCGGATGTTATACTTGCCGCAATTATTCCCGCGCTTATTTGAGACATTTGATTAAAGCCGACGAGACGTTTGGTCTCCGTCTCACGACGTATCATAACCTGCATTTCCTGCTGGACTTGATGCGCAATGTGAGACAAGCCATTATGGATGACCGGCTTCTTGATTTCCGTGAGGAATTTTTCACGGCTTACGGTTTGCATGACAATGATAAAGGGTTCTAGGAGGGTCAATTAATGAACGAAGTATTTGTAGCAGCTGAAGGTTCTGCAGCTGGAGGCGGGTTGGGGATGTTTATCCCGCTGATTTTGATGTTCGCGGTATTCTACTTTTTGCTGATCCGCCCGCAGCAGAAGAAACAGAAGCAGCGCAACTCGATGCTGTCTTCCATTAAGAAGGGCGACAAAGTAGTAACGATTGGCGGCATGCACGGTACCGTACTAGAAATGAATGAAAATACTGTAGTGCTGCGTGTCAATGACGTTACAAAGCTAACGTTCGACCGAAGCGCCGTAAACACGATAGTTACCAGCGCGCCTGCCGCAGCAGAAGTAACAGAGAAAGCGTAATAAGTAACAAGTAACAAGATGCATAACAAAAAGAGTGCTGCACGGATCTCCGTGCAGCACTCTTTTTTCGTTACTTTTGACTTCCCTGCAATTACTGTCCGCTCATCTTCTGCCTTGAAGGGACGCGCTGCATTAGGTTCATACTGCCGACTGTTTCGCTTCTTGCAGCCAGCTTAAGGCCGACAGTAGAAGCAGCTATAGCCAGCAGGACGCCGCCTATCATATCCGTGAGCCAGTGAATGCCCAGATAGAAGATCGAGAAGACGATCACTGCGGCGCTAATCCCGGTGATCCATTTCCAGATCCGATTGCCGGAATGGTATGCCAGCAAAGCAACCGTAACCGAGATGGATGTGTGTAGGCTCGGGAAACAGTTATTCAACCCGGACAGAGGCCGGTAATCCGTCTCGAAGCTCGGGAAGATAGACGGAATCAGGAAATCCACCTGCGGATGATAGAACCATACTTCGTTAACCGGCACAAACAGATAGAAAGGAATGGCCACCAGATAGTTCATCATAATGGCAATACACGTAGCATAAAACAGTCTGTAATTTTGCGTAGTCGTATAGATGCATAAAGACGTAATCATCAAAGCAGGAAAGACGATAACGTACATAAAGGTTAGCACATAGGTCAAACTAGGGTTCATAAACGTATGCTGTATCCAATAGACAAAGTTTCCTTCAATCTGATGGAACAAAGCGGCGAAATCATAAACCACTGGGAATTGGGATTCCACCTTCATCTCCAGCTTGTTTACGTACAAAATCCCGAGTAATGCGGCAAAATGGAACAAATAGCTGCGGGATTTAAGCAAATTGGAAGCAATCGCGGTAACGGCAGCCAGCGGGGACCGCCGGGTGCTGACCATGAGAAACAGCAGTACAACGACAGTCGTTGCAATCGATATATTCGTCATGGATTGAAAAATAAACATGATGTATTTGTCCTCCTAAGCATTCAGCCTGGAATGGGTGTTCCAAACCAATTCAGTATATCACACTTCGGAGTGACAAGGGTAATTCAGTTATTTCCTCAGATTGACCCCCAGCATACCTCCGACTGCTCCAGCAGCAAAGGAAGCTGCAGTAGATACTAGTGTCGATAAAGTGACACCTGCATCAAACCCTAAAAATCCAACGATAAAAATGAACAAGCCATACATCAGACCGGTTAATCCTCCGTAGTACCAGCCTTTTTGCCTGGATTTCCGTCCAGCGGATAAACCTCCAAACAGAATGGCAATGCCGTGGAGCGTGTAAATATAAGACGGCAAAGACTCCTCTTTCATCCCCGTGTAGGTAAGGACCAAAGACAGGAGCACAGTTCCTGCCGTAAGCCAAAGAAGACCGGTCACAAACCCCGAAAGTAAAGGGGAAGTAATGCGTACCTGACTCACCTTGCTGATCGGATTCAGTACATTCATCGAAATTGCCTCCCTGGCGCATAGGCCCAATAATAAGGAAATGCTTGATCAACCTGAACTACCACATTGTATGATCCTGTCCTGCAAAATAGTACGAGCTGCCGTACTGCCAACATTTGCTCCGTTCGGAAATTGCATGACTTGCCCGGGTGGCGGCAAACACTAGGAATAACAAGTCAGGAGAGACCTTATCTTCTTTCTATAAGGAGGCAGGCCAACGGTGGAATTATGGATTTTAACCATGCGGACGATTTTTATCTATTTTTTCGTATTTCTGATGATGAGGCTGATGGGCAAAAGAGAGATTGGAAAGCTTTCGATATTTGATTTGGTCATCTCCATTATGATTGCCGAGATTGCCGTCTTCGTTCTGGAGGATTTTCGGCGGCCGCTGTTACCGGGAATTCTCCCGATGGTTGTTTTGGTAGCCGTTCAGATCGGGATTGCCTATGTCATGTTGAAAAGCAGATGGCTCCGCCTGTTGTTTGAAGGGCCTCCGAGTATTTTGATTGAGCACGGTAAAATAGACCGGCAGGAGATGCAGAGGCAGAGGTATAATCTGGACGATCTGCTGCTGCAGCTTAGGGAGAACCGGGTTTATAACGTAGCCGACGTTGAGTTTGCTATCCTGGAAACCTCGGGTAAACTGACCGTTATACCGAAAGAGGAACGGAACCGGCCGGAGCAGCAGGGGGAAGTTTCGCTGACCCCCACGCCGGTTTTATACCGGTATGAAGGTCTCCCGCTGCCGCTCATTATGGATGGGAAGGTGCAGGACAACCATTTGGCGAAAATAGGAAAAACAAGGTTTTGGCTGAAAAATCAAATTCAGGAAAAAGGGGCATCCGATTTTAAGCAGGTTTTCTTTTGCTCCATAGATCATAAAGGACGGATTTATGTTGACAAGAAAAAATAGGGAAGGCCTTTAGATCCACTTTATGATTCTGCGGCCGATCCAAGGGATTCGCTCCAGGTCGGAGCGGTCGATGAGCTTTAACCAGACCATAAATAATAAGTATACAAACACGCCGGCAGCGGAGGCTGATACAAATTGAAGCGAAGGTGACTCCTCCCAAGGGCGGAGCATGACGCAAAGCACGGTAAGAGCCATGCCGCCCATCCCGGCAGCTACTTTAAGAAAATCGGTTACTTTCATGGAGAACCGGAGCAGACGGGCCACGCTTCCCCAGTGAAGGACGGTAACGAGGAAGATGTTCACGCAGATGGCAATCACGGCTCCGATGATGCCGAACTCCGGCTTGGTGGCAAGCTGGTAGATCAAGATAAGCTTTAAGGCTGCGCCGATAAACGTATTCAGCAGTGCTGTTCCCGGTTTATTAAGAGCCTGCAGCGTCGCTTGCAGCGGGGCCTGAAAATAAAGGAACAACGCGAACGGAGCCATCATTTTCAGCATGGGCGCAACGTCGCTGCTGCCGTATAGCAAAGTGCAGAGCGGTTCAGCAAGCACATACATAAGCACAGCGAATGGGGCACCGGTAACAAGAGCAAGCCTAAGGGACTGGTGGAGCCTTTTATGGATGATTTTCATGTCGTTTCTCGCTGCAGCTTCCGATAACGACGGGATAAGCGAAACCGCAAGGGAATACGTCAAAGCGCTGGGCAGAAGCAGAATGGGGATCACCATTCCCTGTAAAGCTCCGTATTGAGTTGTAGCTTCACTTACCGCTATGCCTGCAATGGCGAGGCTGCGGGCGATCATGATGGATTCAAACAGGTAAGAAAACGAACCGACCAGCTTTCCTCCGGTAACCGGCACGGCTATCCTCATGATTTTACCGAAATAGGCAAGCCCTAACCAGCTTTTCCTTTGAGAACTCTTATTTTGCTTAGGCTGAAGGGGAAGAGTGTCTCCGTCAACAGGACTAAAATCCGTTTTACGGTTTTTGCGGAATTGGAGCAGCAGCACCGCCATCCCGCCTATCTCGCCTGCCAGAACGCCAAGCATAGCCCCTGCCGCACCGAATTCCAGACCATAGGGGAGCAGCATATACGAAAAAGCAAGCATACCCGCAATCCGAATCACTGTCTCCACAAGCTGTGAGCTTGCCGTAGGAATCATGTTGTGCCTGCCCTGGAAATACCCTCTGTACACTGAGGAAATGCCGACAATCAGGATCATCGGGGTCATACTGAGAAAAGTCCAATAGACCCGAGAGTCGGGGATGACGTGTGTGGTGATCCACGGCGCGGCCGCAAGGCAGGCTGCAGTAAACAGGATGCTGACAATAACCGTAACGATCATCGATGTGCGCAGCACCTGTTTCACTTTTTCTTCATTCCGTTCGCTTTCCGCTTCCGCAACCATCTTGGCGATAGCCAGCGGAATGCCTCCTGTAATGATCGTCAAAATGACAATGAAAAAGGGATAGCCCAACTGGTATAATCCCACTCCTTCGGCACCGATTACCCGCGGAAGCGTAATCCGGGGAACGAAGCCTAGAATGCGGTTGATAATGCCGGCAGCCAGCAGGATCATGGTGCCTTTGATGAAGGATTGCTTGGTCAAAATCATTCCCTTCTTTCTTTTCACAGGATAAGCATGTACTATTAAAACCATATGCACGTCCAACAGGCAGACATGCTATATTTTTCAAGGAACGGCTCTTCTCCGGCAGGAATCAGGAAAGGAAAGTCGAATCCATGGTTGATAGGCAAGGTAGAGGAGGGCTTAAGATGTTATACTCGATGAACTTGGCGGGGGAACCCCCGAAAGACCCCTTTGCAGAGTCCGGACTGGACGCGGACACAACAAGAACGATGAAACAGCTGTGCGCGAGCAAAGCTGACGAGTTCCGAATGATCGGTTATGAACATGTAACTGCGGCAGATATATGGGAATGTTCGAGCAGCAAGTACAAGAAAAACGGAACGCCGGCGCTTCACCGGATGGTTAACGATATTTTGTCGCTAAAGGCAACGCAGCTGATGAACCATATGACGATGAACGCTTACCGCGGAACCGGATTCTGATCCGGTTCTTTTTCTTTGCCGGGAGATAAATTCGGCAAGAACCGCGGCAGCAACAAATACTGGAAAGAGTTCGAAACCTTTACTCCGCATCGAGAATACGCTTTCCGTCCCGGCTTTCCTTTTTGGGAAATAGAATTTATAATGGGAATATTGAGGATTTGAAAGGGGACTATTCGCAGTTATGGACTTTAAAAGGATAGCGGCATTTATTTTAACAGTCATAGTGACTTTTGGAGTCATTGCAGGGACAAGCCCTGCGCTTCTTGACCGCATTAAGCTTGGTCTGGATTTGAAAGGCGGCTTCGAGATACTTTATGTCGCAGAACCGATTGAGAAAGGACAATCCGTTACAGCCGATTCGCTCACGGAAACAGCCCGCGCGTTGGAGAAACGGGTAGATGCTCAGGGGATCGCCGAGCCGGAAATTACAACCGAAGGCAAGGACCGTATCCGGGTTAGATTGGCCGGTACGATGAACGAAGAGGAGATCCGTAAGACGCTGAAGAAACCTGCAGACCTGACGTTCCGTGATCCGGAAGGCAACATCAAACTGCGCGGAAGCGATTTTGTGCAGGGTGGCGCGAGTGTAGGCTATGATAATTCCAGCCAGCCGCTTGTACAGATTAAGTTGAAGGATGCTTCCAAATTCGAAAAGGTAACCGGTGACTTGATCGGTAAGCAGCTGGGCATTTATTTGGATGAGCAGATGATCTCCAATCCGGGTGTCAATTCAGCGATACCAGGCGGTGTTGCCACGATTACGGGCAGCTTCACTTACGACGAAGCCAAGAATTTGGCGGACACCATCAATCTGGGGGCGCTGCCTCTGAAACTGACGGAGAAGTATACGCAGAGCGTAGGAGCTTCCCTTGGTAAGCTGTCTCTGCAGCAAACGGTGAAAGCAGCTGTTATCGGCTCCGTGCTGATCCTGCTGTTTATGCTGTTCTTCTACCGGATTCCAGGCGTGGTGGCGGCGATCTGTCTGATAAGTTATACTTGGCTCCTGCTGCTTGTATTCGATCTTATGAATGCAACGCTTACCCTGCCGGGGATCGCAGCCTTTGTACTCGGTATCGGGATGGCGGTTGACGCCAACATTATTACTTACGAAAGAATTAAGGAGGAGATGAGAAGCGGCAAGAGCCTTCTTTCTTCCTTGAAGTCCGGTTCCAAACACTCGTTCCGTACGATTATGGACGCGTATGTAACGAATATTATCGCCAGTGCCGTTCTTTACTATATCGGTAACGGCGCGATCCGCGGTTTTGCATTAACCAGTATTTTAAGTGTAGTGCTGAGCGTGATAACGAACGTATTCTTGTCCCGCATATTGTTGAACCTGCTGATCAAGAGCAAGGCGTTCAACAAACCGGCCTACTTTGGCGTGAAGGAGGACGAGATCCGTGGACTATAAGAACAAATACGACTTTATCAAAAACCGCAAAATCTTCTACGGACTTTCCGGTTTCATCCTGGTAACGGGACTCATCATGCTGATATTCTTCAGCCTGAATTACGGTGTCGATTTTAAAGCGGGAACCAACATTGAGTACGCTTTGGGAAAAGCTGTCCCGCAGAAGGATATTGAGGCAGTTGTCGGGGAGACCGATGCGAAGCTGGCTGAAGTGACGATGGGGAACGGCAATAAGCATACATCGATGAGATTTGACGAGGTGCTTACTGATGAGCAGATCAAAACGATTAATGCGAAATTTGCCGAGAAATTCGGTAAAGATGTTTCGCCGGAAGTAAACGTAGTTTCTCCGGATATAGCAATTGAGCTTCGTAATAATGCAATAAAAGCGGTATTAATTGCGAGCATTCTGATTATGATTTATGTAAGTATCCGATTCCACTGGACGATCGCACTTGCAGCGGTTATTGGCATTTTCCATGATGCATTAATGGTTATTGCATTCTTCGCCATTTTCCGTTTTGAAGTGGATTTGCCTTTCGTGGCGGCCGTACTGACGACAGTAGGTTACTCAATTAACGATAAAATTGTAATTTTTGACCGGGTCCGTGAAAATCTGCGTCATGCGAAGATCAAGACGGCAGAAGATTTGGGAGACTTGGTTAACCAAAGTATCTGGCAGACAATGGCACGTTCCATCAATACAGTAATTACGGTGTTGATTGCGGCGCTTTGCTTGTTTATTTTCGGCAGCGAGTCCATTAAACTGTTCGCTCTGGCTAAGATTATCGGTTTGACAAGCGGCGTATACTCATCGCTCTGTATTTCCACCCCATTGTGGGTTTGGTTCCGTAAGAACGCATTGTTAAAGAAAAAGAAAGTAGCTGCATAGAACTTTAAAGCCGCGTGCATACGCGGCTTTTCAATCGGTTGGGCGAAAACTTGAAGTTGGAGGGAACTAGGATGTCCGTACAGCGTATAGGGCAGCAGGCTTTGGCGGCCTGGACGGCCATGACAGCTCATTTACTGTTAGCCTCAGGAAAGGCGGTCTTGGGCTTGCTTGGTTCAAGCCAGGCAATGTTAGCCGATGCCGCGGTATCCGCAGGCAAGACGGTCCGATATGCTTCTATGGCTTCCGATGTCAAAAGGTCAGCCGTTCATGGAGCCGACCCGGCTGCGGAACCGCGAAACAAAGGACGGTCTTCTTCGCTGCTCTCCTCCGTTGTGGTTGTTGTCTTGGGGTTGGAAATAGTGCTTCGGGCCGGTCAGTCCCTGTTCGGCAGTCTCCCGGAAGCTCCAGCCTTATATATCCCGGTAATTCTGGTGTTTTCCTTTCTTTTGAGGGGATTTTTTCTTCTTAGACGCCGTAAGCAAGCTTCCGAACATAGAGCAGAGAATGCTGAAGCTATGAGCGTCTGGATAACAGGCATAGCTGCGGTTGGGGCCGTTTTATCGTACGCCGGCGGCAGGTTGGATGCGAAACCGTTGTTGTATTTTGACAGTGCGGCTGCCGTTCTTTGCGGATTGCTGATGCTTCGAAACGGGTACGAAACCATAACCAGTGCTTTGCGGTCTGCGGAGAACGCCGATACTGCCGTTTACGAACATACTCAAGAACTGACTGAGCTGGTGCAGAGAATTCACGGAGTTATTACAGTGGATGAGATCGAAGGCAGGGAAGCCGGGCACTATGTTGCCGTGCGAATGAAAATCAGCGTTAACCCGTTAATCACTGTAGCGGAAGGGCAAGACGTGGCAAAAACCGTGAAAGCTCATATTAAAAAACGTTATACACACATAAGCGACGTGCAGGTTCAGGTATCGCCGTATGAAACGGGATACCCTTATAAAAAGTCGGTTGATTCCAATCAAGACCCGATCCCGACGCTGCTTCAATAGGAGGTTGGAATGCTTCAAGCAAAAGCAAGATGGAACATAACAGAACATGATGAAGCTGAAATCGGACGCCTCTCTTCGGACTGGGGCGTTCATCCCCTGCTGATGAAACTGCTGCTAACCCGGGGAATCGCCTCTTCGGAGGAAGCAAGGCTGTTTCTTGAGGGAGGAGCGGAACACGTTCATGATCCGTTGCTCCTGCGCGGGATGAAGGAAGCGGTGTCCCGGATACGGCATGCCCTCGATACAGGAGAGAAAATCCGGATTTACGGGGATTACGATGCCGACGGGGTCAGCAGCACATCCTTAATGATCCATTTATTCAGAGGGCTGAATGCTGAATTTGATTTCTACATACCGCATCGGGCTAAGGAAGGGTACGGCCTGAATACGGCTGCGCTGGATGCAGCCAAAGAGGCAGGTATCAGCTTGATCATTACAGTGGATACAGGAATCAGTGCTGTGGAACAAATTGCGCATGCCAACAGCTTGGGGATCGATGTGATCGTCACCGATCATCATGAACCTCCCGAAGTGCTTCCCGAAGCATACGCATTGATTAATCCGAAGCTGCCGGGATGTCCATATCCTTATAAACATTTGGCCGGCGTCGGTGTTGCCTGGAAACTTGCCCACGCGCTGCTTGGCAGATTTCCTGAGGAACTGCTGGAGATAGCCGTCATCGGAACGATAGCGGACTTGATGCCTCTCACTGGAGAAAACAGGGTCATTGCTAAGCTGGGATTAAAGAAAATGAGGACGACGGCCAATCCCGGCATTAGGGCGCTGCTTACGGCTTCAGGGGTGTCTGTGGAGCAGGTTTCGGCAGGCAATATTGCTTTTGCTATGGCGCCTAGGCTGAACGCAGCAGGCAGGCTGGATCACGCGAGTGTTAGTGTCAGGCTCCTGACAACGGAGGACGAGCAGGAAGCGGAAGAACTTAGTTATACGCTGGACGCCATGAACAAAGAGCGCCAGCGGATTGTGGAAGAGATGACGGCCGAGGCGATGCAGCAGGTCGAGGATGAAGGCTTAGCCGCCGATAAGGTGCTTGTAGTGGCCAAAGAAGGCTGGAATGTCGGAGTTATCGGAATTGTCGCTTCCAAGCTGCTGGAGAAATATTACCGGCCGACGATCGTTCTCGGCATCGATCCAGAAACCGGCAAGTGCAAAGGCTCCGCGCGCTCGATTCCCGGGTTTGACCTATACCGTGCTCTCAGTTCGTGCAGCGGACTGTTCGATCATTACGGAGGCCATCAGGCGGCCGCTGGAATGACCATTTCGCGTGAGAAACTGCCGCAGCTGCGGGAGGCGCTCAATCAGGAGGCGGAGGAACAGCTCACTGCAGAGGATCTGCAGCCTGTGATGTCCGCCGATCTGGCCTGCAGGCTGGCTGAGGTGACGATGGAGTCCATCGGGCTCATGGAATCGCTTGCCCCGTTCGGTATGGCGAATCCATCACCGCGGTTCGTCTTTGAAGGGCTGCGCATTCAAGAGATCCGCACGATGGGCAAAGAGCGCCAGCATGTGAAGCTGACTCTCTGCGACGCCGCCGGCGGCAGCGTCCCCATTGAGGCTGTGGCGTTTAATCGGCCGCAGCTCGTGCATGCGTTGTCCGCAACTTCCAGCTTGGATGTGCTGGGGGAGATTTCCGTCAACGAATGGAACGGTGTCCGGAAGCCGCAGATTTTAGTTCAGGATCTCAGGGTCCGGCACCTGCAGGTGTTTGACTGGAGGGGCATGCCGAAACCTGAAGAGAAGCTGTCGGAACTCCCTGCAGGCGGTGAGTTAACTGCAGTGATTGCCGAACCGGATGCAGCAGAGAAGCTGGCGAACCGGCCGATGCTTGAAATGCTGTCGATCTGGGCGTGGACACCGGAGGGGAAGGCTGTCCCGGTAAATGACAGCGCAAGAAGAGTGCCGATCTCCGAAGCAAAGAACCTGGTACTGTATACGCTGCCTGGCTGCTTGCAGAGTGTAGTCCGAATACTGGAAAATGGGCAAGCTATGGAGAGGATTTATGCCGTCTTTTCATCTCAGGACGGCGGCAGCTCAGGTTTAACGCTTCCGTCCAGGGATGATTTTAAGAAAGTGTATGCCGCCCTCAAGTCGAAAGAGCAATGGAATTTGCGTACAGGCGAGCTCCAGCAGTTTCTTCGCCGCCGATTAGGGTTGTCTGATTCGATATGCGGGTTTATACTTTCTGTGTTCGAAGAATTATCGTTTACGGAGAAGTCAGATGACTATGTCCGCTGCGCCGCTTCACCGTCCAAACAGGAATTAACGTCAGCGCTTGCTTATCGCAGGCGTGTGGACCATATCGAAGCGGAACAAGTGCTGGTCTACTCCAGCGCAAGCGAACTGACTGCCTGGTTCACGGGGCATCTGGCCCCAATGCAAAACACCTTATTATTGGAGGAAATCGTATGAATTTCAAAGAGTATATCCGTGTAATCGAGAACTGGCCTCAGGAGGGGATCCGCTTTAAGGATATTACCACTCTTCTAAACAACGGCCCTGTCTATAAAGAAGCAATCGATCAGCTGAAACAGCTTGTCAAAGATTTGAAAATTGATGTCATTGCCGGACCGGAAGCCCGCGGCTTTGTTGTCGGCGCACCTTTGGCTTATGCATTGGGTGTAGGCTTCGTGCCTATCCGCAAAAGCGGTAAGCTCCCGTCTCAAACGATTGAAGCAGGTTATGACCTGGAGTACGGGAAAGACAAACTGGCCGTGCATAACGACGCAATCCAGCCGGGCCAGCGCGTATTGATCGCCGATGATCTGCTGGCAACCGGAGGGACGATCGCAACGGCAATCAACCTGGTGGAACAGCTGGGCGGAGAAGTGGTCGGCGCCGCATTCCTGATCGAGCTGACGTACTTGACCGGCCGTGAGAAGATGAAAGGCATTGAAGTGTTTACCCTTATGCAATACTAAAAAGAAAAGCTGTCGGCTATTCCCGTTTTGGGATGACCGACAGCTTTTTTGTTAGTTTACTTCTTCATTAGTCCAATTCCACCGGGAGAAGAGGTGAAACAGGAGGCTGAGCAGAATGCCTACGACCGTTGCCAGCGCCATGCCGCTGATCGAGAAATTGCCGTACGTAATTTTTGCTCCTGAAAGTCCGATCACTAGAACTGCCGTGGTCAGGATTAAATTTACAGGCTTGGAGTAGTCCACCTTGCTTTCCACCAGCATTCGGAGGCCGGAAGCCGCGATCACTCCGAACAAGAGGAGCGAGACACCGCCCATGACGGCTTGGGGTATGCTGCGAATCAGTTCTGACAGCGTGCCGGAGAAAGACAGGAGGATCGCAATCACGGCAGCTCCGCCGATAACAAAAGTGGAGTACACTTTGGTCAGGGCCAATACCCCGATATTTTCCCCGTATGTAGTATTCGGGGTTGCTCCGACAAAACCGGAGACAATGGTCGACAAACCGTTACCGAGCAAAGAGCGGTGCAGGCCCGGATCCTTGGACAGGTCTTTCCCGACGATGTTGCCGGTGACGATCAGGTGCCCGATGTGTTCCGCAACTACTACCAGAGCAGCGGGCAGGATGACTGCAATGGCGGACCAGTTAAAGACCGGGGCAGTAAATTCAGGAACGACGAACAGTCCGGCTTCTTTTACAGGTTGAAAGTCGACCAGGCCCAGGAATGCAGCAAGCACATAGCCGATCAGGATGCCGACAAGAATCGGAATGATTTTCATAAACCCGCGGAACAGCACGGTTCCCAAAATGGTGACCAGTAAGGTAGCCAGGGAAACCGTGATGACTTTCCCATCAGGTGACCATTCCGGGTTTCCGCCGGAAATCAATCCCGCCATATTGGCCGCTACCGGCACGAGTTCCAATCCGATGACGGCGACAATGGCGCCCATAGCAGCAGGAGGGAATACGACGTCTATCCATTTTGTGCCTGCATACTTGATTAATAAAGCAACCAATGAGAATACAACACCTACCGCTATGAACCCTCCTAAGGCAGCTGCATAGCCTCCGCCGTTCTGCGTTGCTATCACCGCTCCCGCAGGGGAAAGGAAAGCAAAGCTCGAACCCAGATAAGCGGGGATTTTGCCTTTGCATAGGAGCAGATAAAACAAGGTTCCGATCCCGTTCATTAGCAGGCAGACAGCCGGATCTACCTTCAGCAGGAACGGCACCAGTACAGTGGATCCGAACATAGCGAACAGGTGCTGCAGACTGAGCGGAATCGTTTTGACCAGCGGTGGTCGTTCGTGAACTTCTATAACTTTTTGCAAAAAAACAAGCCTCCCTTTAAAACCGATATATATGATAACCATTCCCATCTTAGCAAAAACTTCATATAGGGTCAGCCCCTATTTTTGAAAAAAACAGACAATTCGATCGGGTGTTGTCGTATTTTGTCGGATCATCTATCGGAAAATGCTTCGAAAGTCCGCTTGCGCGGTTGACGTAACGCGGTTTCAAGGGCATAATTAGATAAAACTCTAAGAGCGCGCAGGCGGTCTCTTTTTTATTAGAAAGGATCCATTCATGGGCATTGAGCAATTAATTGAGAAGGCAGCTGCATATATGAAGGAATCTGACCTTAACCGGATCAGGGATGCTTACGAATTTGCCGATCAAGCCCATCATGGCCAGGTTAGGAAATCGGGGGAACCGTACATTCTGCATCCGCTGGCGGTTGCTGATATCCTTGTGAACATGCAGATGGATGTAACCAGCATTATTGCGGCTCTGTTGCATGATGTGGTCGAAGATACGACGGTATCTTTAGAAGCCGTACGGGAGAACTTCGGTAATACGTGCGCCATGCTGGTGGACGGGTTAACTAAGCTGGAGAAAATCCAGTTTAAGTCCAAGGAAGAGCAGCAGAACGAGAACTACCGCAAAATGTTCGTCGCTATGGCTCAGGACATCCGTGTCATCCTCATCAAACTGGCGGACCGGCTTCATAATATGCGTACATTGAAATATCAGTCCGAGGAAAGCCAGCGGCGGATCGCGCAGGAAACGCTGGATATTTTCTGTCCGATCGCTCATCGTCTCGGTATTTCCGCTATTAAGTGGGAGATGGAAGATATCGCCCTCCGGTTCCTGAATCCGCAGCAGTATTACCGTATCGTAAATCTGATGCAGAAGAAGCGGGCGGAACGGGAACAGTATATTTCGGACATTATTGATAAAATCAAAGAGAAATTGAGCGAGATGGGCATTGAAGGAGATATTTCCGGTCGGCCCAAGCACATCTACAGCATCTATACGAAAATGTCGGTGAAGGCAAAGCAGTTTAACGAAATTTACGATCTGCTTGCCATCCGGATCATAGTGGACAACATTAAAGACTGTTACGCTACGCTAGGCATCATTCATACATTATGGAAGCCGATGCCCGGACGGTTCAAAGACTATATTGCCATGCCGAAAGCCAATATGTATCAGTCTCTGCATACGACGGTAATCGGACCGAAGGGCGAGCCTACCGAGGTGCAGATCCGCACCTGGGATATGCATCAGACGGCTGAATACGGGATCGCCGCCCACTGGGCTTACAAAGAAGGCACGGGCGGTCCTGCAGGCGCGCCGGGTGCGGCCGCCCCGTTCGATGACAAAGTTGCCTGGTTCCGTGAAATTATTGAGCTGCAGAATGAGGCAAGAGACGCCTCGGAGTTCATGGAATCGATGAAAATGGACTTCTTTGCGGATGCGGTGTTCGTCTTTACACCGAAAGGCGAAGTGTTCGAGCTGCCGGCCGGTTCCGTTCCGCTGGATTTTGCTTACCGGATTCATACTGAAGTCGGGAACCGGACGATCGGAGCGAAGGTCAACGGAAGAATCGTTCCGCTCGATCATAAGCTGAAGACCGGCGATATAATCGAGATCCTGACTTCCAAGCATTCGTACGGACCGAGCCAGGATTGGATCAAGATTGCCCAATCTTCCCACGCGAAGACGAAAATTAAGCAGTGGTTCAAGAAAGAGAAGCGGGAAGAGAACGTCATCAAGGGCAAAGAAGCGCTTGAGCGGGAGCTGAAGCGTCTGGGGATCGACCCGCCTACTTTATTGACAGACGAGAAGCTGTTGGAAGCAGCCCGTAAATTTAACTTCAACGATATTGAAGATATGTTGTCCGCCATCGGATTTAACGGCATTACGGCAGCGCAGGTATGCACTCGCCTGACAGAGAAGCTGCGCAAGGAAACTGAGGAAGCCCAACAGATTCAGCTGACAAGCGAGATTAAGGAAGTCAAAGCTCCCGGTGCGGAACGCAAATCCCGGCCTACACACGGAATTCGTGTCGACGGGATCGACAACCTGCTGGTCCGGTTCGCGCGCTGCTGCAACCCGGTACCGGGTGATGACATCATAGGCTACATTACCCGCGGCAGAGGCGTTTCCGTGCACCGGGCAGACTGCATGAACATTCCCCAAGGGGAGAATGAAGAAGTGCACCGTGTGATCGATGTTGCCTGGGAAACGGCCGTAGAGGCGAACTACAGCGTAGAGATTGAGATCACAGGACACGACCGGAGAGGCTTCCTGAACGAGGTGCTGCAGGCGGTATCCGAGAGTAAGACGAATATTTCCGCTGTTTCCGGCCGTACGGACCGTAATAAAGTGGCCATGATCCATATGACGATCCTGATCCGCAATACGGAGCATCTACAATCCGTCGTTGAGAAGATCAAACGGGTTCAGGATGTCTATTCAGTGCAGAGAATAATGCAATAAAGTACCGCCGCCCTCCGGTCTATAGACTGGAGGGTATTTGTTAGGAGAAACAAGGAAGGGGATTGCTATGAGAGTAGTATTACAGCGAAGTAAAGAAGCGGCGGTTTCGGTGGAAGGCATAAAGGTGGGAGCCATCGAGCGGGGGCTGGTCCTGCTGGTAGGCGTAACCCATGAGGATACGGAGCAGGATGTTCGCTATTTGGCTGATAAAGTGGCGGGACTTCGGATTTTTGACGATGAAGAGGGGAAAATGAATTTGTCCGTACAGGATATCGGCGGGCAGATTCTGTCCATATCCCAGTTTACCTTGTACGGAGACTGCCGCAAAGGGCGCAGGCCCAATTTCATGGCGGCTGCGCGTCCGGATCCTGCAAGAGAGATCTATGAACTGTTTAATGACAGGCTGCGCTCGCTGGGCTTGATCGTGGAAACCGGTGAATTCGGTGCCATGATGGAGGTAAGCCTAGTGAATTGGGGCCCGGTTACGCTGATTTTGGACAGCAAAGAACAGTAGACTAAAGACTTACCAGGCTATTTTTCAGTAAAAAGGGGCAAACTGGATGCATACGAAAAGCAAGGAGAGAAGACGGATGCACCAGTCCAAAAAAGAACAAACCTTGCTGTCTTCCACGAACAGGCTGCTGCATAACCATGTGCGGGAATCGATCAAGATGGCGGAAGCCGGCGAAAACTATGGCTTAGGCAGCGATGCAGGGTTGACAGGCGAACATGCTCCGTGGACCAGCCAGAGAAAAATACGAATCTAAAGAACGGCAGCGGCGAATGTGCTTGAACCTGAAAGAGCCGGGTGGCCGTCTTGAAGCGAAGTACTGCGCACCCGGAGCTTCGCGCAGTGCAGAGCTGCCGCCTGTCGATTCGATCTGACATCGGATGCTGTCGAAACCGCTTACTAAATTGTAATATAACTGTAATCTGATTAACACAGTCCATTAACATTATTAGCCTACAATAGAACTCGACCCCCTTTTTTAATATAATTTCTTAAAGCCTGCGGCCCGTTGCTGCAGGCTTCTTTCTTTCTCAACGTAAGATCAGACAGGGTTGGACTTGACAACGTTTGACAACTTATATAAAATAGGTTCAACTTATGATTTTAATCCTTTGATTCGTTGAAGGGACAGAGTAGTTCAGTGCCGCGCACTTAGAGAGGGATGCCCTTGGCTGAAAGCATCCTTGTAACGGCTGAATGAAAGACCTCCCGGAGAACGGTCGGCGAACGGCGGCAATGAGGGTTGCCTGCATAGTAGCCGGTACGCGTAGGCGGGCGTTAACCGTAAAGCGGAATACAGCCGGGTCGTTGTGGATTGCGATTCGCGGGTTGTCTCCGGAATGTGGGTGGTACCACGGGTGATTCAGGTTTCTAATCTCTCGTCCCTGGCAATGATGTCAGGGGTGGGGGATTTTTTTATTTTGCATGTATAGATCGTGCTAAATAGCAGCAGTTATGGAAGTTGGAATAGGGAGGTTGAGTGGGAATGGCTTTTCAAAAACCGACAGGCACGCAGGATTTGCTGCCGGGTACTGTAGAGAAATGGCAGTACATTGAAGAAAAGGCTAAATCGGTGTGCAGCCGGTTTAATTACAAGGAAATCCGTACACCTATTTTTGAACAGACGGAATTGTTCACCAGAGGTGTCGGCGAGACGACGGATGTCGTGCAGAAGGAAATGTATACGTTCGAAGACAAAGGAAACCGAAGCATGACTCTGCGTCCAGAGGGCACAGCGGGAGTGGTTCGTGCTTATGTAGAGAACAAACTTTACGGGGAACCGGATTTGTCCAAAGTATATTATGTTGGGCCTATGTTCCGCTATGAGCGGCCGCAGGCAGGGAGGCAACGCCAGTTTCACCAATTTGGCATAGAGGCATTCGGGTCTGTCGATCCGAGCCTGGATGCGGAAGTGATCTCTCTTGGGTACCAGTTCTACAAGGAGCTGGGTTTAACCGGAGTCCGTGTTGAGGTTAATTCGGTCGGTACGCCGGAAATCCGTGAACAGTTCAAGTCAAAACTGCAGGAGTTTCTCCTGCCAGTGAAGGAGAAACTCTGCCGCGACTGCCAGTCCCGGTTTGAGCGCAATCCGCTTCGGCTGCTGGACTGCAAAGTGGATCAGGCGTATTTCGAAGGAGCCCCTTCCATCCTCGACAGCCTAGATGAGGAGTGCACAAGCCATTTTGATATGGTAAAAGGGTACCTTGATTCGATGCAGGTGAATTATGTGATCAATCCACGGCTCGTTCGCGGACTGGATTACTATACACATACTGCTTTTGAATTTAAAGCGGAGGGCATCGGCGCGATCGACACGATTGGCGGCGGAGGGCGGTATAACGGCCTTGTTGCAGAAGTAGGCGGACCGGATCAGCCGGGAGTAGGTTTCGGTTTAGGGATGGAGCGCCTGGTGCTGGTACTTGAGAAGCAGGGGGTTGAGCTGCCTGTTTCCAAGCCGCTGGACATGTATCTGATCGGTCTTGGCGACAAGGCGGAACGGGAAGTAACCCGCTTGTTGTTTGAACTTCGCGCACAAGGCGTCACTGCTGAGAAAGACTACGGCGGACGTAAAATGAAGGCGCAGATGAAGTCAGCAGACCGGCTTCAGGCCAAGTATGTAGCCATCCTTGGAGACGACGAGCTGGAGCGGGGCGAAATTGTGCTCAAATCGATGGGAACAGGCGAGCAGGAAGCACTGGATTTAGAAAATTTCATCGAGAAATTTTTGAATAAACAATAAAGGGGAAATTCGAATCATGATGTTGAAAACCCATCATTGCGGACAATTGAGCAAAGCGAACGTAGGGGAGACCGTCGTTCTGAACGGCTGGGTCCAAAGAAGAAGAGACTTGGGAGGCGTGCTCTTTATTGATCTGAGAGACCGCAGCGGACTTGTCCAAATCGTATTTAATCCGGATTTCTCCGGGGATGCGCTTCAAATCGGTGACCGTGCCCGTAATGAATATGTGCTGGCTGTTCAAGGGAAAGTCGTCGAACGCGATGCCGAGACTGTAAATTCGAACCTGGCGACAGGGGAGATCGAAGTGCAGATCACGGAGATTGAAATTTTAAATGCTGCGAAGAACCCTCCGTTCTTTATTGAAGACGGCATTGAAATCGACGAGTCCCTTCGTCTGAAATACCGTTACCTGGACCTACGCCGTCCGGAAATGCAAAAGACGCTGATGCTTCGCTCAAAAGCGGCCAAAATTTTCCGTAACTTCCTCGACGATCAAGAGTTTGTAGAAATTGAAACGCCGATCCTGACGAAGAGCACGCCGGAAGGCGCAAGGGACTATCTGGTGCCGAGCCGCGTGCATCCTGGCGAGTTTTTCGCACTGCCGCAGTCGCCGCAAATTTTCAAACAGCTGCTCATGGTCGGCGGCATGGAGCGTTACTACCAGATCGCACGCTGTTTCCGCGATGAGGATCTTCGTGCGGACCGCCAGCCGGAATTTACCCAAGTCGACATCGAGACTTCGTTCATGTCGCAGGATCAGCTGCTTGACATGATGGAAGAGCTGCTGGTTCGTCTCGTGAAAGAGACGGTAGGCGCGGAAATTTCCCGTCCATTCCAGCGTATTACGTACGCCGATGCTATGGGGAAATACGGTTCCGACAAGCCGGATCTCCGGTTCGGCCTTGAGCTTGAGGATGTATCGGACATCGTTTCTAACTCCGGCGTAAAAGTGTTTGCCTCCGTCGTAGAGAAGGGCGGTCAGGTGAAAGCTTTGAATGCCAAAGGCTGCGCAAGCTGGAGCCGTAAGGAAATCGACGATCTGGCACCGTTCGCCGCCCGCTATGGAGCAAAGGGACTGGCCTGGATTCAAGTGAAAGACGGAGAAATGAAAGGGCCGATCGTGAAATTCTTCTCCGAAGAAGAAATGGCTGCCCTGAAAGACCGTCTGAACGCCGAGGAAGGCGACCTGCTGCTGTTCTCCGCAGACACGAAGAAAGTAGTTGCGGATGTGCTTGGTAACCTGCGCTTGAAAATCGGTAAACAGCTTGGCCTGATTAATGAAAACGAGTTTAAATTTGCATGGGTCGTGGACTTCCCGCTGCTTGGCTATGATGAGGAAGCCAAACGTTATGTGGCGGAGCACCATCCGTTTACCCGTCCGAAAGAAGAAGATCTGCACTACTTCGAGACCGATCCGGGACAAATCCGCGCGCAGGCGTATGATATCGTTCTGAACGGCTATGAAGTGGGCGGCGGCTCCCAGCGGATTTATCAGCGCGATGTTCAGGAGAAAATGTTCGGCGCGCTCGGATTCTCGCCGGAAGAAGCAAACGAACAGTTCGGCTTCCTGCTGGATGCGTTTGAGTACGGTACGCCTCCGCACGGCGGTATCGCGTTCGGCTTCGACCGCTTGGTTATGCTGCTGTCCGGAAGCACGAACCTGCGTGAAACGATCGCTTTCCCTAAGACGGCTAGTGCAACGGACTTGTTGAGCCAAGCGCCGTCGGAAGTAGATCCGAAGCAGCTGGAGCAGCTTTCGATCCGCGTGGCGCGCAAGGAGAAATCAGGGAGTGTGAACGGATAAATGCTTCATCAATTCTCGAGAACGGAGCTGGCGATCGGGCCTGAAGGCACGGAGACGATGCGAAACAGCACCGTAGCGGTACTGGGTATCGGTGGCGTAGGTTCAATTGCCGCGGAAGCGCTGGCCCGTTCCGGCGTCGGCCGAATCATCCTGATCGATAAGGACGTCGTCGACATCACGAACATCAACCGTCAGATTCATGCTCTTACTACAACGGTGGGGCAGAAGAAAGCGGATTTGATGCGCGACCGGATCAAGCTGATCAACCCGGAATGCGATGCGATTTCGCTTCACATGTTCTATACGGAGGAAACGTATGAAAGGCTGTTTGAGTACAAGCTGGATTATGTGCTGGATGCCTCCGATACGATCTCGTATAAGATCCATCTGATCAAGCAGTGCCTCGAGCGCAACATCCCGATTATTTCAGCGATGGGCGCCGCCAACAAAATGGACCCGACAAAGTTCCAGGTTTCCGACATATCTAAGACGACCATGGACCCGATTGCCCGCGTAGTCCGGACAAAGCTGCGCAAGGAAGGGATCCGCAAGGGAGTGAAGGTGGTCTTCTCCACGGAGGAACCGCTGAAACCCCGCGAGGATGTCACGCAGGCGATCGTGCCGGAGAACGCCCCGGACTTCCGCAAAGCGCAAATGCCGCCTGCAAGCAATGCCTTTGTGCCGCCGGTGGTCGGTTTGATCATGGTAAGCCAGGTTGTAAAGGATTTGCTGGCCGCCAGCAATAAATAACCGGATCGCTCCGGAATACAGCCGTTGGAACGGGTCTCCCGTTTCAACGGTTTTTTTGACATATAAAAGTATCAATATTGGGATCAAAGTGTCCGAGAAAGGGTGGAAACTACCCGCCATAGGGGCGAAATAAAGAGCAGCGGACATAAGCGCTGATGGATGAGGGAGAAAATGCTGCCGAAAAGGCTGATAGAGACAAGATATGGTACAATGAAAGGAATGTTGTTTAAAGGTTGTGATCAGATGGATTTGTTCAGTTATAACGCTTCGGAGACGCCTGCGGGACGGTTATTAGCGGACCGTATGCGTCCGAAGACGCTGGAAGAATATATAGGGCAGGAACATATCGTCGGTGAGGGCAAGCTGCTCCGCAGAGCGATTGAAGCCGACCAGGTGACGTCAATTCTGCTTTACGGTCCTCCCGGCACAGGGAAGACGACGTTGGCGCATATCATTTCCAACCGCACGCAAGGGGAGTTTGTTAAGCTCAATGCCGTGGACGCCTCCGTGAAGGATGTCCGCGAGGTGATCGAGCAGGCGAAGCAGACCCGTTCGCTGTACGGGCGTAAGACAATCCTGTTCCTCGACGAGGTTCACCGGTTCAACACAAAGCAGCAGGACGCCCTGCTGCCGGCCGTGGAGGATGGAACGATCATCTTCATCGGGGCAACAACGGAAAACCCGTTCCACCATGTGAACGGGGCCCTGCTGTCGCGATCGACGCTGTTCGAGCTGCACAGCCTCGGCTTTCAGCACTCGCTGCTCGCCATGCAGCGCGCGCTCCAGGACGAGAAGCACGGACTTGGCATGCTGCCGATCCGTGCGGACCAAGAGGCGCTCGAGCACATCGCGCGCATGGCCGGCGGCGATATCCGCCGCGCCCTCAACGCGCTGGAGCTCGCCGCGCTGACCACGCCTCCGCAGCCTGACGGCAGCGTGGCGGTCACGCTCGAGGTCGCGGAGGAGTCGATCCGCAGGCCGACCGTCCGGGCGGACGAGTCGACCCAGTACGACGTCCTCTCCGCGTTCCACAAGAGCGTCCGCGGCTCCAGCGACGCCGCGCTGTTCTGGTTCCTCTATGCCGTCGAGAAGCTCGGCATGGATCCGATGACCTTCCTGCGGCGCCTGATCGTCGCCAGCAGCGAAGACATCGGCCTGGCAAATCCCCAGGCGATGGTGCAGTCCGTTACAGCGATGGACGCCTACCACAAAATCGGCTGGCCCGAGTCCAAATATGTGATCGCGCAGGCGATCCTGTTTGCGGTGGAAAGCCCGAAATCGAATGCGATTCCTGAAGCGATCGCCCGGGTATCGGCGGCATTTGATGCAGTCGGTGAAGCCGGGGTCCCGCATCATTTAAGGGATGCGCACTATAAAGGCGCAGAGAAACTAGGCCACGTCGGCTATAAATACCCTCATAGTTACCCCGGGCACTTTGTCGTGCAGCAGTACTTGCCTGACCGGCTGGACGGAGCGGCGTTCTACCATGCAACAGAACAGGGCATGGAAGAGAAAATACGGACGAACCAGCAGCGCAGAAGGAACCGGCAGGCGGGTGAAGAACACTGACAGAGGGCACGCTTGCTTCCCGGATGTGTTCAACTTCAGGCTTGGTCGCTCTCCGCATTGTTTTTCTCCTGTTGACGATCCTCCTTCAGCCAAGGAGGATCGTTTACTTTATGCAGCAGACGGTTCGCTCTTTCCACAACAACCGGAATGAGGACCGATAGGATGCAGCAAAGCAAAAGCTGCCCCCTGGGAGCATATCCAATGATCCTTTCCCATAAATGTGCCAATACAGTTCCCTCACTTCTCCGATTGAATGATATTGCCGATTCTCCTGATTTTCACATCAGCATGGACTTGGATTTCGGTGTCGGTAAAGTAACCGTGCGCTCCCTCCCAATCCTTGCTGACAGGTTTCCACAGGTTGTAGTGATTCTCATACAAATATTGCTGTAACCCGAGGACATCCGTACGGTATCCTTTTAACGTCCTGATCGTATCTTTCGCAGTTGTCATGATTTTAGCTGAAAGGGCCCGTTCAGCTTCTTCCAGCAGCTTCGCCTTATCAAGGTTAAGGTTGGATTGGATTTCCCCTACAGCCCCTTCCACTTCAATGCGGAATTGAAAAGTGAAATGCCCCCTTGAAGAAGACAACAAGCGGAGATCTCGGTATGCATGCATAATTTCCAGAGCCAGCGGTTCTCCTTTTACAGTGGTTTCCAGTACGCCGCCCTTCACATCTCCCGTTAGAAAATTGAGCCCCTGGGTTTGCTCATCGGTCAACGTGCCTTTCATTTCATGCTTTTGCCCATCCATGATGGCTGCCCCGGTGACGCGGGATTCATTTTTTTCAGTTTTCACATATTGGACAGCATAACTGTGATTACTAAGCTGAAGCTCGTGCAGATTTCCGATTCTGGTTTCAGGAAGCATCCAGGAACTGGATTGGATACTATCGGCGATATTGCTTAAATACAGTGCAGGAAAGTTTTCGCCTTTCGGTTTGGATTCCAGTGCGGGTGCCGCTTTGCTGCGGGAGATCATGACGTTGACGCTCCGGCGCATCTGATTTTCCCTTAGAAAAAAGTCCATGACCCGAAGCAGCTCATTGCTCTCCTTAACCAGCTCTTCCGAGACCACGATTAACTTCAAATGTTGAAAGTAGGGAGTGCGGCTCATTTTCCCGGCTAAACTTTTAGACGCACTGAACAAGGAGTCTCCTTGAACGGAGATATTTACATAATTCGCTTGCGAGCTGGATTGGCCGCCTTTTGCCGAACCTCCTTGCCTGACTCCTTCCGGCACAACAGCCTGGAAAGTAACAGAATACCGGCCCCGCTTCGTTTCAGGAATGTTCCTGGAGGACTGTCCTTCTTCCACAGCGGAAGGCTCATTGCTTGCCTCATCTTCTTCCTCCTTCTCTTGAGGCTGCTCAGCCTTGTCTATAGCAACCCCTATAATAAAAGCACGCTCTTCAATTTCAATGCGGTCCCAGCAGCCGGCCAGCAGACAGAGCAGGGGAATGAGGAGTAACAGAAGCGCCTTTCGAATCAGGTTATTCTTCCGGCTTACCGGCTGTTTTGGCACGGGTATGCCCCTCCTTCCATTTGGCCGCAAACAGGAGCAGGATCGGAAGGGCGACCCCTGCCGCAAGTCCAAGATAACTGATGACTTGTCCCATGGCGGAGTAACCGATCTGATTTTGCGGGAGCATAGACACATACATAATAACAGGACTTAGAGTGTAAATAAGGCTTTTGCGGGCTGTTTTTTTAAACATGGACTGCAGCAGGCTCACTGAAAGATCATAGTACAACGTGGTCGTATTAAAAATCGTCATAATCCATATGGTGAAAAAGACAGACTCGAACCTTTCAAAAAATTCACCCGGGATTTGCGCTTCCTTGGCAAGCTCAATCAGCGGGTAAGTAATCTGAGTCAGCCCGTCGTGAGAAAAAATACCGACGCAAAAAATATAAACCGCCGCATAGAGCAAGGTGGTTATACTTACACCGATAACGGCTGCGGATTTGGCTTGTCCGGGAGTTTTCATCAGCCCCGCATAGAACAAAACGATCTCAAAACCGAGAAAAGAATAGATCCCTTCTTTGGTTCCATTCCAAATTTGCATAGGGCTGCTAACCAATAAAGGTTTGAGTGTCCGGAGTTCGACAAGGGAGATTCCGAAAACCAACACCAGCAGGACGATGCCGAAGACAATCGGAAGAAACAGGACATTAAGCCGAATTAACCCGATTCGGGAACCGGAGACGGCGTATACAACGACCAACAGAAAAGTAAGGGCTACCATTTCCGTAGGCGTTTGCTCAAAAAGATACTGCTTCGCGATGGTACCGATAGCTCTAACTTCGTAAGCACAGAAAGAGACTGCATACAGCACAAACAATGCCGAAAAGAGAACGGAAAGGGGCTTTCCCACTACAGAAGCCGCAAAGTCCGGATAACTTTTCTTGCCTATCCGGATGCCAAGGCATGCCAATAACCAAGCGCAGGCAGCAGAAATCCCGCCGGCCAGAAGGATGGAAATCCAGCCGTCCGAGGAGATCGTTTCCGCAGCCACAAGCCGTGGGAGGGTCAGCACCCCGATGCCGATAATAATGGAAATCACGGTTATGGCAAGTTCCCTTAGGCCGATCCGTTCATCGGCGTAGTCAAAGATTTTCACGTCTTAGTCACCTATTTCTTTAACTTGCGTATATCCTTGGGCCCGTTCGTTTTTAATCTTTTGACCATCTGCATGATCGGCATCCGGAGAACCAGATCGGTCCAATCCCGGCCCAGCGTTGGCGCGAACGGCGTAGTGTACGGCACGCCGAAGCTTTTGAGATGCACCAGGTGGATATTGATCAGAATGTAAGACAGGATGATTCCGTAGATGCCGAGAAATGCCGCGGACAACATAACGCCGAACCTGACCATCCGCAAGGAGATCGCAAACGTATAGGAGGGGAGAGCAAACGAAGCGATGGCCGTTACCGCAACTACGATAACCATAACAGGGCTGACTATACCGGCCGCCACGGCTGCCTCACCGATGACTAATCCGCCTACGATACCAATCGTTTGTCCGATCGGACGGGGCAGCCGGATCCCGGCTTCTCTGAGCAGTTCCAGCGTTAGTTCCATCAGAAAAGCTTCAATAACAGCCGGAAACGGGACACCTTCCCGGTTGACCGAAATAGAAAAAGCAAGCTTGGACGGAATAAGGCCCTGCTGAAATTCAAGCAGTGCGATATAGAAAGCGGGAAGAAAGGTTGCAAAGAAAGCGCCGACCAGACGAAGGGCCCGGACCAGTGTGGTAACAAGCCAGTTTTGGTAATAATCCTCCTGCGACTGGATGTTCATATGGAATGTCACGGGCATAAGCAGCGCAAACGGATCACCGTCTACCAGAATGGCGCATTTCCCTTCCATTAGGATGGAGGCCACGCGGTCCGGCCGTTCAGTATTAATAATGACGGGAAAGGGAGATAAATAGCTGTCGGCGATCCATTGTTCAATCATGCCCGAACCCTGTACATCATCGATATCGATGGTCTTTAGACGCCGGTTGACCTCTGAAATGAGCTTTTGATTCACGACTCCGTCGATATAGGCAAGTACAACGTTTCTCTGAGCACGGCGTCCGATGACGTAAGTTTCCATGCGCAGGTTCGGGTCACGGACCAATCTACGCAAGTGCGCCGTGTTGGTGCGCAGGTTTTCGGTAAAAGCGATTTTTGGCCCTCGGATGAGCGCTTCTGTGGAGGGCTCCTCCAATGCGCGCGTTTCCCACCCGGGGGAATCAACGATTAAGGCCGAGGAGGCGCCTTCTGCATAGATGAGGGTGTTGCCCGACAGAAGGGCGAGCAGCAGGTCATGTACAGCTTTAGCCTGTTTGACGGAGGCGACGGGAAGGATCCGCTCCATCCAGCGTTCCAGCAGCTCATCGCCGGAAACCGGCTGGCCGTCCTGCCTGCTCCCTGTGAAAAGCAGATAATTCAGTACCGAATCATTCATCACCTTTTTGTCTGCCAGGCCGTCAATGCCTATCACTGCACAGGCTATGCCGGGCCCGGTTATGAATTCACGGACCAGCAAGTCACCGGGTGCACCCAGACGGGTTCTCATCCATTCGATATCCGTCTGTACGGAGCCTGTAATGTGTTCCGCCTGAGGAATGTCAGGAACGAAAGGAGGGGCCGTCTCACCATGTGAATCCTGTTTAGACGCTGCTTTCGGCTGTTCTCTGATGAAGATGCGTTTCATGGTCGGTCCCCCCGTTCTTCGGCTGTTACAACTATTGGCTTAAAAAGGAGGGTTTATAACTAACTTGCTAAATTTCCGAGACGGAAACAGGCCAAAAAGCCCTGGAACCGGCATCGGCTCCAGGGCTCTTTACATGATCATAGATTACTTCACTTCTGCGGCGCTTAGCACCTGATCGATCGTACCGCCGCCAAGGCAGCGCTCGCCGTCATAGAACACGACAGCCTGGCCGGGCGTTATTGCCTTCTGCGGCTGGTCAAAGCGAACCTCGCACCGGCCGCCGACAAGAGGAGTCACCGTAACGCCCTGATCGGGCTGACGGTACCGGAACTTGGCCGTGCAGCGTACAGGCTTAGTCAGCTCCGCGCCGCTGACCCAGTGCACGCCGTCGGCGATCAGCCCCTCCGAGAAGAGGCTCGGATGGTCTCCGCCCTGGACGACATAAAGCGTGTTCGTCTCGAGATCCTTGCCGGACACGAACCATGGCTCGCCGCTGCCGGAGCCGCCGATCCCAAGCCCCTGCCGCTGTCCAAGCGTATAATACATCAGGCCGTCGTGGCGGCCTTTCACTTCGCCGCTGCGGACATCGACCATGTCGCCGGACTTGGCCGGCAGGTAGCCGCTCAGGAATTCGCGGAAGTTCCGCTCGCCGATGAAGCAGACGCCTGTGCTGTCTTTCTTCTTGGCGGTTGCCAGGCCCGCCCGGTCAGCAATTTCACGAACCTGCGGCTTGGGCAAATGACCGATCGGGAACATAGCTTTGGACAACTGGTATTGGTTCAGCGCATTCAGGAAATAGGTTTGATCTTTATTGCTGTCTACGCCGCGCAGCAGACGGAATTCGCCGTCCTCTTGCACAACCCGGGCGTAATGCCCTGTTGCGATATAATCTGCGCCCAAATCGAGCGCTTTCTGCAGAAAGTCGCCGAACTTGATTTCGCGGTTGCACATGACGTCCGGATTCGGTGTGCGTCCTTTGCGGTATTCGTCCAAAAAATAAGCGAACACCTTATCGTAATATTGCTTTTCAAAATTAACCGTATAGTAAGGGATGCCGATCTGATCGCAAACGCGGCGGACGTCTTCTGCGTCCTCTTCAGCCGTACAATGGCCGAACTCGTCGGTGTCGTCCCAATTCTTCATAAAGATGCCGATGACATCATACCCTTGCTCTTTCAGCAGGAGCGCCGTGACGGAAGAGTCTACGCCGCCCGACATGCCTACTACAACGCGGGTGGATGCGTTGGATGCTGCCATAAGGATACCCCGCTTTACTTTTGATAGTGTAAATAGATCTCTAGTGTAGCATATTTCAGCCTTGACTCCAACATGTCGAAACTTGTAGAAATGAAGAAATTCGGTTATAATATTGTCTTTCCGCGGGAGCACCCGTATTTTTTGTGCCTTTTGGTGCCATAATATGATAACATATATAGATGATAGGGTTACTTGTAATTAAGTAAGCTAAGCGCAGAATGAGGTGTCATACTTTGAAAATATCAACGAAAGGCCGCTACGGCCTAACGATCATGATGGAGCTTGCACGCAATTTCGGCGACGGGCCGATCTCTCTGAAAAGTATTGCCGAAAAGAATCAGTTATCCGAGCATTACTTGGAGCAGCTGGTTGCACCGCTTCGGAATGCCGGCATGGTGAAAAGCATCCGGGGAGCATACGGCGGATATATTTTGTCCAAATCGCCTGAAGAAATTACAGCGGGCCAAATTATCCGCATCCTCGAAGGACCGATTTCTCCGGTGGATTTTACGGAAGAGGACGACCCGGCGAAACGGGACCTTTGGGTGCGCATCCGAGACAGTATTGCTGAAGTGCTCGATTCAACCACATTAGCCTACTTGATCTCGTTCCAGGATGAGGGCAAGAAGGACAACTACATGTTTTATATTTAGGTGAACTTATGAAACGTATTTATTTGGATCATGCCGCCACCACCCCGGTTCATCCGGAAGTGGCGGAAGCCATGATCCCTTATCTGCATGAGACGTACGGCAATGCTTCGTCCACACATGCGTTCGGACGTGCCGCCAAATCCGCTTTAAACCGGGCAAGAGACCTCATATCCGATTACCTCGGCTGTCATCCGACAGAGCTGACCTTCACCAGCGGCGGGACCGAAAGCGATAATATGGCGCTGTTTGGCGCGGCTGCCGCTAATACTACGGACCGCAAAGGCATCCTAACCTCCGAAATCGAGCATCACGCCGTTCTTCACACCTGCGAACAGCTTGCAAATTTTGGGCACAGTCTCTCCTGTTTACCCGTGGATAGAATGGGTAAGATTTCTTTAGACGATGTAAATAGATTGATTACAGCAGAGACGTTTCTTGTCAGCGTAATGTTTGCCAACAACGAAGTCGGCACCGTTCAGCCTATAGAGGCTATCGGTTCGATGGCGCAAGAACGCGGCGCGGTGTTTCATGTAGACGCTGTCCAGGCACTGGGTTCCCTGCCGATCGCTCTTAAGGACCTTCCTGTTGATCTAATGAGCTTTTCTGCTCACAAAATCAACGGCCCGAAAGGGGTGGGCGCTCTTTATACAGGGAAGAGAGTGCCATTGGCCGCACGCCAGTACGGCGGACTGCAAGAGAGAAAGCGCCGGGCCGGAACCGAGAATGTAGCTGGAATCGCAGGGTTTGCGAAAGCTGTGGAAATCCTGATCCGTGACGGAGAAGCAAGGCTGCGGCAGGCAGCAGCACTCCGGGAACGTTTCTTGGGCGGGCTTGCGGAACGGATCGGTACCGGGCGTTACGTACTTAATGGACACCCCAAGGACCATCTGCTTCATATTATTAACGTGAGTTTCCCAGGCGTAGATTCGGAGACGATGCTGATGAACCTCGATATGGAAGGAATCGCAGCCGCTTCGGGTTCCGCCTGCACTTCCGGTTCTCTCGAATTGTCTCACGTGCTGCAGGCCATGAAGCTCCCCGAAGAAGTGATGACATCCGCTGTCCGCTTCAGCTTCGGTTACGGTACCACGGCGGAAGACATTGATTTCACTATTGCGAAAATAGAAACCATTCTGGATCGTCTCCGTAAGTAAGGATAGCGGCGGATATCCCGGTACGGCCTGAATGGTTGATCCCATGGAATAACGGTCTTACAGGAGGATGAAACCGAATGCTGCGCAAAGTACAGGATATCATCGGTTTGCCCGTGCTTGATTTGGGAACCGGAAAGAAAATCGGCAAAGTAAATGATATTTTTTTCGGCACGGATCACGAGCTGAAGGCGGTAGCCATGGACGCAAAGCACTGGTTTTCCTCATCCCGGTTTATTGCCTGGGATGACGTAGCCGGCTTCGGGGATGACGCGGTCACGATTGAAAATGAACTTGTAATCCGGTCATTTGAAGACTCCAATCCCTGGTTTGCGTTTCTGTCAGGTAACCGTAAATTGAAGGAAATACCCGTCATCACGGTAAACGGAAATCAGCTTGGTTTGGTCAGCGACGTTTATTTCGACCCCGAAGAGGGAACAAAGATGATAGGCGTGGAATTAACGGATGGATTTATCTCCGATTTGAAAGAGGGCCGCAAATGGCTGAGGCTTCCGGGGCAGCTGACGCTGGGCGACGATTCGATTGTCGTGCCTGCGGAGTGCGAAGAAGCGCTGGAGGAGATCATCCAATTAAAGCGATGAGGGTGATTAGATGATGAGATGTCCCAACTGCAACTCCAAGGATATCGGCAAGATCGGTTCCCATCAGTTTTACTGCTGGGGCTGCTTTATAGAACTGACTGTGAACGGGGAGAAAATGTCTGTGTTTCAGGTCGAGGAAGACGGTACGCTCAGCTCGCTGGATGATCTGTTCTTTGAAGACGATCTGCCTCAAGTTCACGTAAATTAAACTTGCACAGCAAGACAGACCGGGCGCATCCGCGTGCCGGTTTTTTTGCGTTTTTATCAGGGCAATGGTTATCGTACGAGGTATCAGACTAAAGGGAATCTTTTGAATGAAAGGGAGCAGGTTGTACATATACTGTAGGGAGGCAAGTCCAGGAAGGCGGTGGGAGAGTTTGGAGCGTTTCACAAACAGCAGGTTGTTCCGGATTTTGATATATACGCTGCTAAGTGTCATTATTCTTTATATCCTTTTGCAAATGAAGCCGTTGTTTCTAAACATCTATGTGTTTCTCAGGGCCATTCTAGCGCCGTTTCTCATCGCCATGGTGATTTCCTATGTACTGAATCCCGTCGTCTCGCTTCTGGGTGTCCGGAAAGTTCCCCGTACGGTAGCGGTCCTGCTCATCTACGCCGTGTTTATCACTTCCATTGTGGTTGTGCTGATGAATCTGATTCCCATTTTCATGATGCAGCTGAAGGAACTCAACGAGCACCTTCCGGATTTCACGATGCGGGCGCAGTCACTGGTCACCGACTTTAACCATAATACGCTGCTTCCTGAAAGTATCCGGTCAGGGATTAATAATTCCCTATATAAAATGGAGACCATGGTCTCAACTGAAATCAGCGGTTTTATCGACGGAATCGGCAATCTCATCAATGTCTTGTTTCTTGTGTTCGTCGTGCCGTTTCTTGCCTTTTACATCCTTAAGGATTATCAGGTGATCGAGAGGGCCGTCATCGCCACAGTGCCGAGGAAGCACCGAAAAGGGATTGTAAACATGCTGATGGATATCGACCGGGCGCTGGGCAATTATATCCGGGGACAGTTCATCGTGATGATGCTCATCGGTATTTTGGCGTATATCGGGTATTGGGCCATCGGGATGCCGTATGCGCTGCTGCTCGCGAGCGTCGTGGCGGTGTTTAACATCATTCCCTATATGGGCCCTTTCTTTGGGGCTGCTCCTGCCGTACTGATGGCTTCTACCGTTTCCTTCAAAATGGTTCTGCTGGTTCTGCTGGTCAACATGCTGTGCCAGGTGCTGGAGGGGAATGTAATCTCACCGCAGGTCGTAGGAAAAACGCTGCATATGCATCCTTTGTTTATTATTTTTGCGCTGCTTGTGGGCGGGGAGGTGGCAGGCGTGATCGGACTGATTCTGGCCGTCCCGTTCTTTGCCGCGATGAAGGTAGTTGTGCAGCACATTTTCGCCTACTATATCCGGAGGAATACGGTTCAATAAGAAGATCTGCAGTTTGACAATGCTAGCCGCTGCCGATATAATTTTGAAGTATATAAGTCAACACGCTGATGAAATACAGTAGGCCCTGCAACGCGTCATTCAGAGAACGGATTCCATGGCTGAGAGAATCCGATGCCGCCGCTTGTGCTGAACGCTCATTTCGGAGTGCGGAATCGAACACCCGCCGGGCCCGGACCCGTTATCATCCGGATAAAGGCGATTAAACCGGCAGCGGTTTAATAACCAGGGTGGTACCGCGATGAATGATCGTCCCTGTCTTCGGACAGGGGCGTTTTTATTTTGAACAGACCTAATAGGGGAGGAAGCATTACATGAAAGCAAGTGAAATCCGTCAAAAGTGGCTGGACTTTTTTAAGAGCAAAGGGCATCATATTGAGCCGAGCGCATCGCTGGTGCCGCATAACGATCCGTCCTTATTGTGGATCAATGCAGGGATGGCTCCATTGAAGCCGTATTTTGACGGCCGGGTAAAGCCTGAGAATCCGCGGATTGCCAACTCTCAGAAGTGTATCCGTACGAACGACATCGAGAATGTCGGTAAAACCCGCCGCCACCATACGTTCTTCGAGATGCTGGGGAATTTCTCCATCGGCGATTATTTTAAAGAAGAGACCATTACTTGGGCATGGGAATTTCTGACGAGCCCCGAGTGGATCGGTTTCGAGAAGGACAGGCTGTCCGTAACGGTTTACAAGGAAGACGAGGAAGCTTATGAGCTTTGGAACAAGAAGATCGGAATTCCTGCTGAGCGCATTTACAAGCTTGGTGACGATAATTTCTGGGATATCGGGGAAGGACCATGCGGTCCGTGCACTGAAATTTTCTATGACCGCGGCGACAAGTATGGAGATCTGAACGATCCCGAGTGCTGGCCGGGCGGCGAGAATGAGCGTTTCCTGGAAGTATGGAACCTCGTATTCTCCCAGTTCAACCATAACAAGGACGGCTCCTACACACCACTGCCGAACAAGAACATCGACACAGGGGCAGGTTTGGAGCGCTTTGCCTCCATCCTTCAGGATGTGGACTCCAACTTCGATACGGATCTGTTTCAGCCAATCATCCAAGAGACTGCACGCATTACGGGAATCGCTTACCGATCCGGCGAAGAAACCGACGTTGCGTTCAAAGTCATCGCTGATCATATCCGTACGGTGGCCTTCTCTATCGGGGACGGTGTGCTGCCTTCCAACGAGGGCCGCGGTTATGTAATCCGCCGTTTGCTTCGCCGCGCAGTAAGATACGGGAAGCTTCTCGGTATGGACCGTCCGTTTATGTTCAATCTGACCAAAACCGTCGGAGATATTATGGGTGTCTACTATCCGGAAGTGGTTGAAAAGCGCGAGTTCATCGAGAAGGTTATCCGTACTGAGGAAGAACGTTTCCATGAAACGTTGTCTGACGGGTTGGCCATTATTTCTGAAATGATCGGAGCGGCGAAATCCGAAGGACGTTCGGAGCTTTCCGGAAGCGATGCATTTAAATTGTACGATACGTATGGTTTCCCGTTTGACCTGACAGAGGATTTCGCTTCCGAGCAGGGAATGGCGGTCGACCGTGCCGGCTTCGACGCTGCGATGCAGGAGCAGCGGGAACGCGCACGCAGTGCCCGCAAAGATGAAGGCAGCATGAACATTCAGGGCGGCCCGTTGGCGGAACTCGAGGTTAAAAGCGAGTTTACGGGGTATAATGAACTGGTAACGGATGGCATCATCAAAGCGGTGGTCTTTGAAGACGCGCTGGCTGAGGAAGTGGGTACCGGCGAAGTTTGCCGTATTGTTCTTGACCGTACTCCATTTTACGCGGAGAGCGGCGGACAGGTCAGCGACAAGGGCGAAATAACAGGTGACGGGTTCCGTGCCGTTGTGGAAGAAGTCAGCAAGGCTCCGCACGGGCAGCACGTTCATACCGTTCGCGTAGAGTCCGGAATCCTCCGCAAAGGCGCGAAAGTGCGTGCAGTAGTGTACCGCAGCCTTCGCGACGATATTGTGAAGAACCATACTGCGACACACCTGCTCCATAAAGCGCTGAAAGAAGTGCTGGGCGCGCATGTGAACCAGGCAGGCTCGCTGGTAGAAGCCGAGCGCCTCAGATTCGACTTCTCCCATTTCGGTTCCATTTCGGCTGAGGAGCTTGCGGATATTGAGCGCAGAGTGAACGAGCAGATTTGGAAAGGTACCGATGTTACGATTTCCTCCAAGTCGCTGAATGAGGCGAAAGAGATGGGCGCCATGGCGCTTTTCGGCGAGAAATACGGCGAAACGGTAAGGGTTGTACAGGTTGGTGATTACAGCCTAGAGCTTTGCGGAGGATGCCATGTCGGCAATACGGCTCAGATCGGCCTATTCAAGCTGGTAAGTGAAAGCGGGATCGGGTCCGGAGTAAGACGGATTGAAGCGGTGACCGGAAAACAGGCTTACCTGTACCTGGACGCTCAGCTGGATCTGTTAAAGCAAACGGCTGCGCTGCTGAAATCCAACATTCCGGATGTGCCTAAGCGTACCGAAGGCGTGTTGAATCAAGTGAAAGAGCTGGCTAGGGAGAACGATTCGCTGAAAGCGAAGCTGGGCCGTATCGAAGCAGGTTCTTTGACCGACCAGGTGAAAGAAATCGGCGGAGTGAAGCTGCTGGCTGCCCAAGTGAACGCGGGCGATATGGATTCTCTGCGCGGTATCGTCGATGAGATGAAAGCAAAGCTGGGTTCCGCCGTCATCGTTTTGGGCGCTGCAACGGAAGAGAAAGTAAACCTTGTAGCAGCAGTTACGCCGGATCTCGTTTCCAAAGGCTACCATGCCGGCAAAATCATTAAAGAAGTTGCAGCGCGCTGCGGCGGCAGCGGCGGAGGCCGTCCCGATATGGCTCAGGCGGGCGGCAAGGATGCTTCCAAGCTGAATGATGCGCTGAAGCATGCGGAAGAATTGCTTCAAGCCCAAATTAGTTAACAAAATTTACATTTCCGCTTGAGAAAATTGGTAAGATAGCGGAAAATATAATAGATAGGCGTTACATGTATGCCCATAACTTTGAAGAATGCGGGGGTGCCGGTATGAGTTCCATGGACAAAACCATGCAATTTAGAGTCAATGCGGAGGATGCTGAGAAAGCTTCCGCCAAGGAAGTGCTGTTGACGGTCTATGACGCGTTAATAGAGAAGGAGTACAATCCGATCAATCAGATTGTAGGTTATTTGCTTTCAGGGGATCCCGCCTTTATCCCGCGTCACAACAATGCCAGAAGTTTAATACGTAAAGTGGAACGCGACGAACTGATTGAGGAATTGGTACGTTCTTACTTGACGCAGCACAAATAAGTTCGGAGCGGATGCATGAGAATATTAGGTTTGGATTATGGGGATAAGACGATCGGCGTAGCCGTAAGTGATGAATTAGGCTGGACAGCGCAAGGCCTGGAAGTGATCCGCCGGAAGAATCAGGAAACGGATATGCAGAGGCTGAAGGAACTTGCTGAGGAATACGGCATCGAAGAGATTGTGGTCGGCCTGCCCAAGAACATGAACGGCACGATCGGTCCCCGGGCGGAAATGTGCATGGAATTTGCCGAACAGCTTCGGCAAATACTACATGTACCGGTTCGGATGTGGGATGAACGACTGACCACCGTTTCTGCCCAGAGAACCCTGCTTGAAGCAGATGTCAGCCGCAAGAAACGCAAGCAGGTAGTTGATAAGATCGCAGCTTCCTTTATTCTTCAGAATTATTTGGACTCCAAATAAGAAAGGGCGATGGCTCCCATGGCAAACAACAATGAGCAATTTGAAGAACCGGAATTGATCTATATTCCGGACGAAGAAGGCAACGAGGAAGAGTTCGAAGTCGTCATGAAGTTCGAAGTGGATAACTCCGACAAGAAATACATGATGGTGGTTCCTACAGAGAGCGACGGAGAAGATGAGGACGAAGTGTATGCATTCCGCTATGAGGAAGACGGCGAGGACTTGAAGCTGTACACAATTGAAGACGAAGAAGAATGGAATATGGTCGAAGAGACGTTCAATACATTACTTGCAGAAACGGAAGAAAGCTGATGACCTCATTTCAATTGGGCGATGCGCAGCCGACTACTCTGCTAAAAGATATTTACGGAACGGAAGTTATCCTTACTGACGAGCAGGAGGAATCGGTAGTCTACAACCTGCTTGCGGAATTTGTTCTGGGAGACACGACGTATGCCGTGCTTCAGTCCGAAGATTTAAAGAAGGAAGACGATGTTCTGATTTTCCGCGTCATTATCGAGGAAGGCAGCATGGAACTCGAAACGATCGAAGACGATGACGAATGGGATAATGTGTACGATATCTTTGATGAGATGACTTATGCGTTGCAAGACCAGGAGCAGTAAGCTATATCGGGCTTAAGGATTCCAAAGGGGCGGCCTCACCGCCCTTTTTGTACGTATTGGAGTGAGAATTCGTTTTGAGACGTATACAACGATTTATATTACTGGGCATCATCGTTTTGGCTGCCGTAGGAGCAGCACTCTTTTTCTATGCAAAATATCAGCTGAACCCGGTCCCTGCCAAATCAAAGAGCGTACAAGTAACCGTAAAGCCGGGGATGAGTACCTCTGCCATTTCGGAGGAACTGGAACGTAAAGGACTGATCCGCAGTTCGACTGTCTTTGCTTTATATTTAAAGTATAAGAACGAAGGCGGCAAGTTCCAGGCGGGGAAATATGCTTTTACGCCAGGGGCCACCATTCAAGATATTATAGAGCGGCTGAACAAAGGGGACACTGTTAAAGCGGATACGATCCGTTTCACGGTGCCGGAAGGGTATACACTGAGGCAAATTGCCGATAAGCTGTCCTCGGAGGGATATGTTGAAAGGTCCTCCTTCCTTGCTGCTGCAAGCCGGCCCGCTGAGATTGCACCTGAACTGGCTGCTTATATTCCCAAGGAAGCGGTTCTCAAATACCCGATGGAAGGCTATTTATTCCCGGAGACATATGAGTTTGCCAAAGGAGCCAAAGCGGCGGAGATTCTCTCTAGAATGGCTTCCGAACTGGAATCAAGGCTTGATCAGCTTCCGCCGGATTGGGAATCCGTAATTCAGGCAAGAGGGCAGTCACTTCATGACATCCTGACTATTGCCTCGTTGGTGGAACGGGAAGCGATTGTAGACCTGGAACGGCCGATCATTGCCGGGGTGATCTACAATAGGCTTGACCAAAAAATGAGGCTCCAAATCGACGCTACGGTTCAGTATTTACTGGATAAGCCCAAAGCGCGGCTGTTATATAAAGACCTCAAGATAGAGAGCGTCTATAATACCTATCTGCATGAGGGACTTCCTCCCGGGCCGATTGCCAGTCCAAGCCTGGCTTCCATTAAGGCCGCCGTATATCCGGAGAAGTCGAAATTCTTGTTTTATGTAACCAAAAAAGACGGTACGAATACTCATTTCTTTGCGGAAACGTACAAACAGCATTTAAAAAATATTGAAATCAGCAACAAATTAGCAAGTGAATGACGTAAGAGGTGAAAGAGAAATGTATAAACCGGAATTACTGGCCGCAGCAGGATCGATGGAGCAGCTCAAGGCTTATATTACGGCAGGTGCCGATGCCGTCCAAATAGGGGAAGCTAAGTACGGAGTGCGTCTGCCGGGCAGTTTCTCTCCAGAGGACATGAAAGCTGCTGTAACCGAAGCTCATAAGCTGGGAGCCAAAGTTTATGCTGCGGTCAATGCGATTTTGGATAATTCACTGCTGGCGGAATTGCCGGGGTATTTGCAGACGCTTCAGGAAGCGGGAGTAGATGCAGTCGTATTCGGCGATCCAGCTGTGCTGATGTCCGCCCGAAAGGCCGCGCCGGGAATGAAGTTGCATTGGAATGCAGAAATGACCTCCACAAACTACGCTACGGCCAATTACTGGGGATCAAAAGGCGCTGTACGGGCTGTCCTGGCGAGGGAGCTGAACATGGATCAAGTGCTGGAGTTCAAGCAAAAATCGGAACTTCAAGTTGAGGTCCAGGTTCATGGGATAACAAACATTTATCATTCTAAGCGGAATCTTGTACAAAGCTATCTTACCCATACCGGAAAAGAAGGCTTTTCCGCTGCCGAGGCGGACCGGGGTATGTATCTGATTGAAAAGGAACGTCAGGATGAGCGTTATCCTGTGTATGAGGATGAGAACGGTACGCATATTATGAGTTCCGAGGATATCTGTATGCTGGAGAATCTGCATGAGCTGATGGAGGGGCGGATCGACAGCTTCAAAATCGAAACGCTGCTCAAGAGCGAGCATTACAATACCGTAGTCATCCAGTCTTACAGGAAGGTCATCGATGCTTATATGGCCGACCCGCAAGGCTATGATTTCAATGACGAATGGTTGGACGCCATCCGGGCCGTACAGGATCCGGACCGGGAATTATCATACGGATTTTTCTACAAAGAGCAAGTGTACTAAAATATAACGATGGTTAGTATAGAGGTGAGAATGATGGAGACCATTCTGGCGCAGAATGCCAAACAAGCGCTTGAGCAGCGGGCAACCGGCAAACGGTACCGTTTGGAGAAGCCGGAGCTGTTAGCCCCTGCGGGTAATTTGGAGAAGCTGAAATTTGCCATCCATTACGGTGCAGATGCTGTCTATATCGGCGGCCAAAAATACGGTCTGCGTTCCAATGCGGACAATTTTACGTTCGAGGAAATGCGGGAAGGCGTGGAATTCGCCGAGAAGTACGGAGCAAAGGTATTCGTAGCAACCAACATTTATGCCCATAATGAAGACATCGAGGGCATTGAGGAGTATTTACGCAACCTGGAAGAGGCAGGGATTTCCGCCATTATCGCGGCGGACCCGTCGATTATCGAGACGGCGAAGCGGGTCGCCCCTAAGCTCGAAGTTCACTTGAGCACGCAGCAGTCGACGATGAACTGGCAGGCGGTCGAGTTTTGGAAGGAAGAAGGGCTGCCAAGAGTGGTGCTGGCCCGGGAGGCCAACCTGCAGGAAATTATCGAAATAAAAAATCACGTGGACGTTGAGATTGAAGTATTTATCCACGGAGCGATGTGTTCTTCTTATTCGGGGCGCTGTGTGCTGTCCAACCATTTCACGGACCGGGACTCCAACCGCGGCGGGTGCTGCCAGTCATGCCGGTGGAAGTACGACTTGTACGAGGACGGTAATGCTGCAGTAGAAGAAGGAGACGCCTTTACGATGGGCTCCAAGGACATGGGAATGGTTGAGCACATCCCTGATCTGATCGATGCAGGAGTAGATTCTTTCAAAATTGAAGGAAGAATGAAGAGCATTCACTATGTGGCTACGGTGGTCAATGTATACCGTCAGGTCATAGATGCTTATTTTACCGATCCGGAAGGGTTTCAGGTGAAGCCGGAATGGGTCGAAGAAATTCATAAAGCGGCTAACCGCCCGTTAAATACAGGGTTTTTCTATGATACACCTGATCATGAGGACCATATTTATACGGCGGAAGAGAAAGCGGCGGAATATGATTTTGCAGGATTAGTCCTATCTTATGATGAACAATCGGGCATGGCTGAAATCCAGCAGCGGAATCATTTTAAACCCGGGCAAGAGGTTGAATTTTTCGGACCCGGCGGCCGGGTGTTCAAGCAAACGGTAGGCGAGATCTATGATCAGCAAGGCCAGCCTTTGGATGCCGCCCGCCACCCGATGCAGATCGTGAAATTCAAGGTGGATCAGCCGGTCCAATATTTCGATATGATGCGTAAAAAGATTGGAAAGAAGCAGTAATAAACTCGTTCATAGACCTTTGTCAGCCGTGACTATTGGCTGATAAAGGTTTTTTTTGTGTGCAGGAAATGTCGAAAAAACCTAGAATATACCATAGTAAACGCTTCCGAATAGGAAGGGATACCCAAAAATAGTTCTTTACAGTCGGTTCATATTTTAATAGGATTGATATAACATTGCAGGAATATATTGAAATTACAGGCGGGGGTCGCGATGATACGTAAAGGAAACAAGTCGCTTACAGAGAAACAGTCTGCAGCAGCCGGAACAGCAAGAATTTTGTCGAAAGGAAGGATCGATCTGCAGGGAATGAAATTGGGCAATCCCTTGAAGTCTGTAGGCATGCGGATTTCGCTTGTGCTGATCTTCAGCACGCTGGTGTTCGTTTTTGCGGTAGGGCTCACCTCCTACAAAATTTCAGCGGATATCATTAAGAGCAAAGTCGCTGAATCGAATGAAAGTGCGATTACCCAGGCTTCGGGAAAGCTGGATCTCATCTTGAAAGGCTATGAAGAGCTTTCGATGCAGCTGTTTTTGGATACGGATATACAGGCAGCGTTGGCTTCGATTACCGGTTCCAGCACGGAAGACTATGAGAAGTTTGAATATACTACGAAACTGGATAAAAAGATGCAGGGCATGCTTTTGTCCGATCAGAAGATTGCCGCAATCCATTTCGAAACAATGAATGGAGCTAAGGTTTTCTCCACCTCAAGCGGCTTGAATGAGGAGATCAGAAAGAAGCCTTGGTATAAAGAAGTACACGACGGAAACGGAAAGCTCGTTTGGCTCGCAACCGAGCTGAAAGGCTACGGCGGTTTAGGTACAGCTCCTACATTCGGTTTAGGGCGTGTATTGAAGAACGTCAATACCGGCGATTCCCAGTATTTGATGGTGATAGAGCTGTTTTCAAAGAAACTGGAAGAAGAAGTCGCTTCGCTGAAAGGCAGCTCCGGTTCCACGGTACGTTTGGTAGCAGCAGACAACACTATCTTGGCATCAAGTACGAAAGAGGAACTGCTGAAGAAAAGCGACATTCCGCTGCCAAAGGACTTGAGCAAGCACAATAAAGGTAATTTTAACCAGAACAAGCGTCTTGTTGTTTACAACAAGCTGGCAACTGCCCCATGGCTGCTTGAGAGCAGCATTCCGGATGCGGAGCTTGTGAAAGATACTAAGAAAATATGGAATTTCACGCTGCTGATTGCAGCGGCTGCCGCACTAGTTGCTTGTTTGGTAGGGTACATCATGGCCAAATTGATCGGCGGTCCTCTGAACGAGATGAAGAATTTGATGTCGGCGGGGGAACAGGGGGACCTGACCGTGCGCACGAGCATCAAGCGTTCGGATGAAATTGGTGCGCTGGGGTACAGTTTCAACCAAATGATGGATAAAATCACCCAGCTGGTTAAGCAGACCAACGGATCGGCACAAGATGTGCTTCACACGGCTCAGGAGTTGTCCACCGCTTCCAGAACGACGGCAGTTTCGGCAAGGGAAATTTCGATCGCCACTGAAGAAATTGCAAACGGTGCATCCAGCCTGGCGGTAGAAGCGGAGCGGGGCAACGATATCACGTTCAGCATCGGAAACCAGATGAAAGCGGTCATGGATGCCAACGGACGTATGGGTGATTCTGCTCGTGAAGTCAGAGAGAACAGCGAGCAGGGAGCCCGTTCGATGAGCGAACTGATCACCAAGACAAGCGCCACTGAAGAGATGACCAGATCGATGCTGCAGAAAGTAGAGAAATTGAAGAGCAGCGCTCAGTCGATCCGCAAAATCCTTGACTTGCTTAATAATATTACGAAACAGACTAATATTCTCTCGCTGAATGCAACGATCGAAGCCTCCCGTGCAGGCGCTGCCGGTAAAGGATTTATGGTGGTGGCGGACGAGATCCGGAATTTGGCGGATCAGTCCAGACAATCCATCGAAGTGGTAGGCCAAATTACAGAGACGATTCAGCATGAAGTGGACGAAACGGTCGGCGCGTTGTCCGCTGCCTATCCGATGTTCCAGGAACAGATTGTCTCTGTGAAGGAAGCGGACCAAATTTTCCGGACGGTGAACACGCAGATGTCGGAGTTCATCGCATCTCTAGGCAATGCGACGGAATCGATCCAGGCGTTGAATGAAACCCAAGGGGTCCTATCTGAGGCTATGTCGAACGTAAGTGCGGTAGCGCAGCAGTCCTCCGCAACCTCCGAGGAAGTAGCATCGCTTAGCTCCGAGCAGCTGAACATCGGGGAAGGTTTGGTCAAATTGTCGGAAAAGCTGGAAAATGTATCGACGGAATTGAAGGAACAGCTTAGCAGATTCAGAACCGAATAATTTCAAGGCTTTCAGGCGTCCCGGATTCGGGGCGCCTATTTTGGTTGATACTGGAGAAATAAGGTAAGGAATTTCATCCAGGGAGCTGATCAGCATGAAGCGGCGGCTGTTTGTATTGTTGATTTGTTTGGGAGCGGTCTTCCTTGGCATCGGCGGGAAATTGCTGTGGATTCAATTGGTAGCCGTTCATCATTATACGGGCCGGAATGTAGATCTGGTTACGGGGTCAGTGCGCCAGCGGGAGAAGGGAATCGTACTGCACACCGGCAGAGGCGTCATCGAAGACCGCAGCCGGATTCCTTTCACGAGTCTGTGGCAGAAGGTACTTGTCATAACGCCGGTAGCCCCCCATTTCCGTGGTAAGCCTGCCCAGATCCAGGCGTTAGCCCGCCTGCTCGGTCTTTCGCCGGAGGAATGGAACCGGGGGTATGCTGCAGTGAAAGAGCCTGTGTTCTGGCGGAAAACAGGGGCGGACGAACCGGCTTCGTTAACGGCACGGCAGGCTGCCGCCATAGAGAAGTTGGGCATCCCTAACGTTAAGGTGATGCCTTATGTGCGGAGATATCCATCCGACATGACCGCAAGGCAGGCCATCGGATTTGTAAGCCAGGATCCGGACCGGCTGGCGCGGCTCTATCCGGAGACGAAGACGGACGGCTTGCTGTCAGAGGCTACAGAGTTAGGGGCGTCGGGAATAGAGAAGGCCTTCGAACCGTATCTCCGCGGAGTCGGGCGAACCTCCGTGTCTTTCTACACGGATGCGAACAAGAGGCCGCTTCAGGGGCTCCACATGCGGCTGGTGCAGCCGAAATCCAACTACTATCCTTTGCATGTGGTTACGACGCTGGACAGCGCGCTCCAGCGCCGTATTGAAAAGTATGTAGACGTCGAGGGCATGAAGGAGGGCGCCGTGGTGGTGATGGATGTCCGCACGGCTGAGGTGCTGGCATCGGTATCCCGGCCTCAGTTCGATCCGGGCCGGATCGGACAAGGCGATACCGGCTGGGCGAATGCCGCGGTGAAGGCGGTGACGCCCGGCTCGATCTTCAAGGCCATCATAGCCGCGGCTGCTCTCGAAGAGCACGTTGTGAGTCCCCATGAGGAGTTCGAATGCCATGGGGAATTGGGCAAATACGGGCTCTCCTGCTGGAAGAAAGTCGGCCATGGGTCTTTGACTTTAGCGGAAGCGTTCGCTGAGTCGTGCAACGTCACCTTTGCCAAGGTGGCATCCCGGCTGTCGCCGGAAACGGTGGAGCGTTATGCGCGGAAGCTGGGGTTTAACCGGACCGTCGGATGGACGGGCAGGTCCGTGTTGGATGGCTCACCTCTGAAGCCGTTTGACGGCGAGGAGGAGGGCCAGGTGTTCGCGGCGGGCACAGCGCGCGGGGATGGGGGCGTAATCGCGCAGACAGGCATCGGCCAGCGGGACGTGCTGGTTACGCCGCTGCAGGCCGCGAACCTGGCGGTTACACTGGTGAACGGGGGGAAGCTCCGTTCACCGCAGCTGGTGAAGCGAGTGGACTATGCTAACGGAAGCACGATGGTGACGTTCGGCAGTCATCTATTGACGGGCAAGGAGGACAAGCCGATATCGGAAGCGACCGCAAAGCTGCTTAGGGAGTGGATGGGACTTGTTGTCTCGGAAGGAACCGGGCGTTCCCTGCAGAATGCGGAATGGACGCTGGCAGGAAAATCCGGTACGGCGCAGATTCAAGTAAGAGGCGAAGCCAGGGTGAACCAATGGTTTCTCGGTTTTGGGCCGGCGGACAAGCCCAGGTATGCCGTCAGTGTACTTGTTAAAAATGAATCGCCTCACGCATCCCATTATGCTACCCGTTGGTTCAAGGGGGTTATGGATTTGCTGGCGGAAACTGAGCAAGAGAAAAATATAGGTCACTGAATATGGATAGTCGATGAGCCGATCTGCCGACAATAAAAAGGCTGCCCGCCGGCAGCCTTTTCAAACATCCATATCCGTGAAAGAGGACGAAGCGGAAGGAATACTCCCGCCCGTACCTTCCGTCACATCCGGTTCTCCGGAATCGGCTCGAATTCTTCCTTCGGCATGTGGATCCACCGCTTCAAGTAGCCTTGATCCCATAGCGCCTTCAGTAAAATAATCAGAACCGGAGACAAAATCATCCCGGCTACGCCGAACAGGGACAAGGAAATGATAGCGAAGCCCAACGTGGTAAAGGCAGAGACGCCTAAGGTGTTGCCCATAATTCTAGGTTCGAACAGCTGGCGGAACAGGACAATGACGGCGAGCAGCACCGTAAGCCACACGGCCAGGCTCGTGTTGCCCACGATAAACAGATAGATGATCCATGGAATGAACAAGGTAGGCACACCGAGCAGAGGCAGGACATCGAAAAAACCGGCTAGCAGCGCGATGGCCAGGGCATTGTCCACTCCAAGCAGCAGCAGAGCTATAAATACGATACCAAACGTAATCGAAATTAGCATCAATTGTGCTTTTAAGTAACCGCCGATCCCGAGAAGTACGTTTTCCTTTAGAAATAAATAAGCTTTCTTGAAAGTACGCGGGGTTTTGTCGCGGGCAATCCGCCGCCAGTCTTTAATCTCGATACTGAGAAAGTAAGCAAGAATGATCCCGATAAAGAAGTTGACGACAAAGGTTGAAAACGACGTGATATAACCGATCAGCCCCGTTAGGAAACCTCGGGCAATGGCCGCGCCTTTGTCCGTAATCTCTTTTATGTATCCTTGTGCCTTTTCGGCATAGGCAGGGTCCAAAGCCTTGACTCGATCCTGAAGATCACCGGAGCGGACGGCAATCTCGTTCTGAAGGATGACGGCGTACTCCGGAAGCCTGTCTTTCAGCAGCAGCACCTGTTTTGTGAAAATGACTCCAATCCCAGCCAATCCAGCAATCAGCAGCAGCGTAAACAGGGAGACGGAAATGGCTGAAGCCGCTGATTTGCTGATACCTCTGGCGTTCAGGAACTTGGCAAAAGGCTCGATAATGGCGAATATCACGAATGCCAGTAAAATCGGTGTCGCAATGCGCCACACAAAGCTGAAAGCGTACATAATGAGCCAAACCGTAAGTACGATCAGTGCGATATCGAACGCGGTGCGCCAATATTTTTTGTAAAATGAAAGCATGAGCCACATCCTTCAACGTATATTATAGTAATTCTATTATAAATTGAGTAAATTAGAAATTGCCAACTCATTTTGCCTTGCGGATATGTTACAATAGGCATTGAATCTCATTTTTTATATTTCTTTTATACAACGCAAGATGGGTGGGAATGCAAGTATGGAAACTTTGCTGCTTTGGGCTTTTTACATCTTTACGTTTTATGCCTTCCTCCCAGGCTTTATCAGTCGAACATTCGGTTTTCGCGTGTTTCAGAAAGGCAACACAAGCCGCCAAATCGCCCTTACGTTCGATGACGGACCGGACGAGAAATATACGCCGCAGCTTTTGGATTTACTTGCTAAGTACGGTGTGAAAGCGACTTTTTTCGTTGTGGGAACCCATGCCGAGAAACATCCTGAGATCATTAAGCGGATGCACGATGAAGGGCATTCGATCGGGATTCATAATTATGTTCATAAAAGCAATGTGCTGATGCGCCCGGGAACTGTGCAGAAACAGATTGAGTTAACATCACGGATTATCGAATCCGCAACCGGAAAGAAACCTGATTTTTACCGGCCGCCTTGGGGAATCGTAAACTTATTCGATTTCTCTCCGAAACAGATGCAGATTATACTCTGGTCTTCCATGTTTGGAGACTGGCGGAAGAGTCTGGGGGCGGAGAAGCTCGCTTGCCGGATGATGAAGCGGATGCGCGGAGGAGAAGTTTTCCTGCTTCATGACTGCGGACAAACCTTCGGGGCGGACGAAGAGGCACCGGCGCAGATGCTGGTTGCACTGGAGCAGTTTTTGGATGCTGCCTACGATAAAGGATTTACATGTGTAAGGGTGGATCAGATGGAAGGATTCAAGCGAAAGCTTCCCAATATGGTTCCATTATATAAACGGTTTTTAATTATTTTATGGCTCGGATGGGAGAAAGTGTTCCATGTGCTGGCCCGTCTGGATACACTGGATACGGAAGAGCCGATTTTTCACATCCGCAAGCGGACATACAGCGGAGCACCCGTTGACCTTCGGGACGGGCAGCGGATAGTAAACGGAGACACCTATGTGGAACTGCATTTCGACAACCGGAGGCTGAAAGAATTCAGCGAGCAGTCGAGATCAAGTGTGCACTTGGCAATCCAGTTTATCCGTGCGGTCGAGAAAGCTCTCCCTTATATGGCCTCTAGGCTCGCATCGGATCCCAAGTATCGCAGCGCGAAAGCGATGCTCGGCATCTCGATGATCCATCGGGGTTCCGAGCATCTCGGTTTCGATGTGAAGGATATGCCGGACGGCCTGTTTGCCAGAGCAACCAAAGTATATCTCCGATTCCTGCTTTCCGTACTGCATCCACAGGGAACGAAGCGGATTGCAGGCGGGAAGGAAAAATCACGGAGCAATGAATCGCTGATGCCGAAGATGATCTGGATGTCGGCCGACGTGTTGAAAGACAAGTATGACAGCGACTTGTCCGTGCCTGAACAAGAATCAGGCACTCAAGTTCATGATCGCGTCGTGTCTCTGGTGGGGTCAAGATCAGACAGCTTGGAGAAAACCTCAGTATTATAATCAACCATTATGTTGCTTTGCCCGGAAGGCTTGCCTCCGGGCTTTTTTCATGGAAAGAACTATTCACCTAAAGATGGCGGAAGACGGCTCACCCATCGTTCGTTTCCAACATCCTACTAATGTTTCTTCATAGCTCCATGAGGTAAGATGAAACAACGGATTTACGATGTGGAAAGGACCGGGAATGGATGAATAACCAATTGGACTTGGATCGGAAAACAGAAGCAATACAGGAAAACACGGATGTAGCTGAGCTGCTGGCAGCATCTTTGCGGCAGGCGTATCTGACGGTCACTCCGCTAGGCCTCGCATACGGTGATCAATATTATTCGAGCCGGCATGCGATAAAAGAAGGCTGGTTCCGGAAAGCGGCCTTGGATGGAACTTGGACGCTTCCGCTCTCGGGTATCCCTCGGGACGGAGGGGAGCGTAACCTTTTGTACATAGAGATGGACGGACAAAAGATAGAGTGCAGGGCGATAGACGGGATTAATGTGAATGATCACGAACTTGCCGGTTATTATGAACGGATGCAGCAGGTACGCGAGGAGCTGCGCAGCCGGCTTGCCTGGCGGAAAAAACGGATTAAGAGATAATGCAGGCCATGCCTGATTGCATAGTTTTATCCTTCCAGGGGAATGGGTATACTGCTACGTAACTGACTCAGCAGCAGCTGGAAAAGGAGCGAGAGTATGCACGGTTTTCATCAACGCCTGGCGGAATTGTGGACGGTACGCAAGGAAAGGGAATGGAGCAAAGAGGAGCAGCGCGAATTCGATCTGTGTCTTGACGCCAACAGCAACTACGCATGGAAATTGATTCAGCTGGAAAATTTGTCGCTTATGGCCTCGATGACCCGGGATTTTGATTGGCTTCATGAGATTTGTCAGGACATTGAACGCCTGCAGCCTAAGAAATAAGGCACACCACCCGGCATCCGCCTACATATACTGCAGTATTGTATAGCAAAGGAAGGAATGGATGTCATGATTCTATTGTCGGGCCAGCCGGTCCGTGAAGTGTCGGGGCCGCTCACGCCGTTAGAACAATTTATCGTGAACGAAAAAATGATGAGCATGCTTCCCTATTCCTATGAAACGGAAGATCAATTGAGATTTGAACTAAAGGTGCGGCTGAACCTGGTGGAAGCATCTAAACAAATGTGCTACAGCCGCGTGCAATTCGGGGATTTCCCCAAATCCCGATGCAATCCTGCCTATTGGATCCGTATGCCGAACGGAGGATTCAGGCAGCGTCCTGATGTCAGATCGTCGGAAGCGATCTCCGATTTTTTCCTGCGGTCGGAGTTTTATACGTTTGAATGTGCAACGGCTATTATTATTTTGATGTATAAAGCAGTATTGGAAACGATCGGCGCGCCGCTGTTTAATACGTATTTCCGCAATCTGGTGCTGTTTACGTGGAATACCGACGAAGACCTGCGTATTATTACCCGGCCCAGCAGGGAAAGCTTTCCCGGGGATGTCCTATATTTCCGGAATCCGGACGTAAGCCCGATCAACCCCGAGTGGCAGGGGGAAAATGTAGTGGAGCTGGGAAACAACCTGTTTTACGGGCACGGCACAGGCATTAAGACGCCTTATGAAATTATCCGGGAATTAAACTCATACCGCAGGCGGTTCGCGTTCCGCTCGGCTTACCTGGTTGAGCAGGTAACCGCTCCGGATTATAAATACCTGTACCAGCTGAGTAAATCGCTGCCGCATCCGTTGGAAGCCGGTTACCCTTACCGAGGTATCGTCTCCAAGATTGGGGAATTTACGGTCGTAGCTGCGGGTTGACAGCCGTTATAACGACTGTCTATAGAGCCTCTGCATATGCGGAGGTTTTTTTTATGCGGACATCTTATTCTGAAAGGTTGTAAAAGGGACCATGCTATTTACGATGCAGAAACAGGCAAGCTGACCTTTTGCGGTTATGACGATGTAACGATAAATGTTTAATAGCCAGAGGCCCGCTGTAGGCAATTGTGTCTATAGCGGGCCTTTTTGGGAACGAACCGCTCCTTAATGTATTAGGAAGGCATGCACAGCGGACAAAAGTAACATTGCAGGTACGGGGGAGTTTACCTGAACGCTGAGACAAGCCATGCAGTGAACCAAATCAGAACTACTGCCCATAGGGCCATGATCAATCCGCCGGCGATCCAATTGCGAGGCTTGCCTGTTTGCTCCCGTTGAGCGGCTTGCACCCTGCATGCTTCTAGAACGTGATCCGGGATCAGCCGAATGACAGCCGCAATGCCGAGCGGTATCAGGATGAGATCGTCGAGGTACCCCAGTATGGGAATGAAATCGGGAATGAGATCTACGGGACTGAATGCATAAGCAACCACGGCGACCGCAAGCCATTTGGCGAATTTGGGGGTGGCGGGATGCTGATAGGCGTAATATAGGACAAAAAGTTGAGATTTCAGTGCTTTGGCGAACTTTTTTGCATGCTCCAGCATGGGAAAACCTCCCCGATCGATGCCATTTTGTTCTTGATGGTCAAGCTTTCTACCCAGTTTAGGTACTTTTGAAACGGCTGTCAAACGTGAACGGCGCAGGTTTAATTTCTCTCCGTACAGGCACGGATAGGCGAGCGCCCACATAGAATGTAACGTCTAAGCAACGCAGTATGCACGTGTCATAACGCAGCTGTACGCACTGGACTTTACTTACGCAACTACATCACGGGGGTGCTCACATCCATGCCAGGATTATTCACGGCCATCGCAATATTCCTGAAACAAATGACTTTGCTCGTTTCCTATGTGAAGAACAATGCATTTCCTCAGCCTTTGTCGGAGGAAGATGAACTGAAGCATCTGCGGCGTATGGCGGAAGGCAATCCGGTATCGCGCAACTTGCTCGTGGAACATAACCTGCGCCTGGTGGCGCATATTGTTAAGAAATTTGATAATACCGGCGAGGATTTGGAAGATTTAATTTCTATCGGTACGATCGGATTGATTAAAGCGATTGAAAGTTTTCAGCCGGACAAAGGAACCAAACTGGCTACGTTCGCCGCCCGCTGTATCGAAAACGAGATTTTAATGCATTTACGTTCGCTGAAAAAGACCCGCAAAGACGTTTCTTTGCACGACCCGATCGGCACCGATAAGGAAGGCAATGAGATTACGCTGATCGATATTCTCGGTTCAGAGGCCGACGATGTCGTGGAAAAGGTTCAGCTGAAGATCGAGAAATCTAAGATTTATAAGAACCTGGATATCCTGGATGAACGGGAAAAAGAGGTTGTCATGGGGCGCTTTGGCCTGGAACACGGCGGGGAAGAGAGAACGCAGCGCGAAATTGCCAAGGAGCTGGGGATCAGCCGCAGCTATGTGTCACGGATCGAGAAGCGGGCGCTGATGAAGCTCTACCATGAGTTTTATAAAGCAAAAAGATAGGGAGGGGCACTGCCCTCCTTTATCTTTTAGGACATAGCTTTACATGGGATTACTATGAACTGTTATCAACCCTAATGATAAGTGAGGTCTGGGGCCTCACTCTTTTTTATTTTATGATTGGATTCTTTTATTCGTAAATAATTGTAGTAGTTTTATAGTCAGGTCATATGGGTGCTCATGAAGCTGAATCATGAGTTTTATATGGCATGATGAGAAGCTTTCAATGTCTGCTAATGCTCGAATTGTGCAAAAACAGATTGGATCTGTCATTGTCTGTTCCAGGTTAACTCTGTACACTTTATGTTGAGATATGATAGTGACACGGAGTTGGAGGGAATGGAAATGACAGAAATCAGATCACATAGAGTGTATTATGCGAGCCCCAGGTCTTCAGATAACATAGAGGGGGTTACTAGTAAGAAACCTGAAGTTAAGATGAATCTTCCGTATATCGGTTCGGTAAAGCCGAGACATACAGATGAGATCGAATCCTCCAATTGGATGATTGGGTGTGAAACCTTAGATCGTGATTATGCGAACTATCATGAGTATAAAGAATATATTGCTCCACTAGGTATTAAGGTGCTCCGTATGCAAGGCGGATGGGCTAAGACCGAAAAGGTACACGGGATTTACGATTGGAGTTGGCTGGATCAAATTATTGATGATGCGGTTGAAAGAGGCTTTAAGCCGTGGCTGCAAACCGGATATGGAAATCCGATCTATCCTGGCGGCGGCGGCGAGAACCTGGGAGCAGGGATGCCAATATCCCCAGAAGCACTGGCTGCCTACGAGAAGTGGGTAGCAGCAATGGTTACAAGGTATAAAGACAAAGTGAAAGACTGGGAAGTATGGAATGAACCTAATTTCGGTGATAACACGGTCAATACACCTGAAATTACGGCTGACTTCAATGTGCGTACCGCTGCCATTATTAAAGAGATCCAACCTGATACCAAAATTTCAGCTCTTGCTTTAGGACATATCGACCTGGATTATGTAGAACAATTCTTTAGATTCCTGTCCGAGAAGAATGCGACCGGACTATTCCACAATGTAACTTACCACGATTATGTCTATAATCCGGATTCCAATAAACTGGCCGTCTACAAGATGAGACAAATCGTAGATAAATATGCCCCAGGTATGATCATGAGACAAGGGGAAAATGGCGCTCCTTCCGTAGGCGGTGCAGGAGGAGCGATTGGCGATTATCCTTGGTGTGAATTCACTCAAGCCAAATGGAATGTAAGAAGAATGCTTGAGAACCTCGGAAACGATATTGAGTGCAGTGTATTTAGTATCATTGACATGAACTATTCCGGGAATGGACCCATCCGAAGAAAGAATACCAAAGGAATTATTGAGTCCGCTTCAGATAATACGGCAGTTAGGCCTAAGATTGCTTATTATGCCATCCAACATGTAACCTCGGTCTTCGACCATACCCTGGAAAGAATAAAAGGTTTAAGACATCTTCATCATATTGCATCTGCGGGGTCAGCCCCCGCGTATTCATTCAATACGGACAGAAGTGTCTCGGTATATGGCTACTGCAATAAAGCTAGCAATAAACATGTATACGCCATTTGGATGGATGAGGCTACACCAAGAGCAGATCATGAAATGAAGTCTTTGGATTTCCAGGTTGCAAACGCAAAGCTGGATGCCCCTGTAGTTGTTGAGCTAATAACGGGTGGAATTTATGAAATACCGGCAGAGCAATGGAGTAAAGAAGGGGATACGTATACCTTTAGGAATATCCCTGTTTATGATTCGCCCATTTTGATTGCTGATAGAAGTTTAATCAGAATAAGGTAATGTTTCCCTGCCTACGTTTAAGTCTCTTTCCCCGGGCTATGCCCAAAGAGCTGTTTATAGGATCGACAGAAAAAAGAAAGATTGGTAAAGCCTACGGCTTCGGCTGCTTCGTCCACGCGGTATTCCCCGCTGCGAAGCAGCTTTTTTGCTTCCTGCAATCGGATTCGATTCCGATATTCGATCGGGGACAACCCGGTATATTCGGTGAAGAGCCGGCGAAACCCTGGTTCGCTCATGCTGCTCATATCTGAATAATAGACAATCTTACGGTGGTCGGCGTAATGCAGATTCATTTCTTTGAGAGCGGGTTGCAGCTTTTTGAACTTGTAGGGTATTTTCTGTACTTGCTTAGAGATTTGATATAGCAATTCGTATACCCGGTAGAAATAGTACATCGGATTTTCACCAGCCCCGGCCTTCAGATCCGTACGATAGGAAGTAAAGATCTCTTCCGCATGATCTATTGTGATCAAGGTAGGTGCAGCAAGGTAAGGGGGAAGCTCTCCGGCCAGCAAATCAAATTGAGCAATTCCAACCTCGTTTTCCTCGTCCAGATAAGTACTGTTATGCCGGGTTCCCGATGGAATAAATACGAATTCTCCAGCCGCCGCGTGGATGTCGTGGGTGGCAGGATCTAAGAAGCTATAGCGCATGGAACCGCTGAACGTATAGATGAACGAATGCTGGATTCTTCCCTCGGAATAAGAAATTTTATGTCCCTGGGGGCGTTGTACGGTTAGAAAGCTTATATTACCGACGGTAAATAAATCCTTTTGTGAATGATACTCGGTTTTCAAAAATCACCAATCCTCTTCTCAAGGAGTTGACTTTAGTATAAAGGCTTGTCGCTCACCCTTCAATCAAGTTATGCTCGAATAGTGCAAAAGCAGATTGATATATAAGGCGATTGAAAGTTTTCAGCCGGACAAAGGAACCAAACTGGCAACGTTCGCCGCACGCTGTATCGAAGTCGAGATCTTAATGCATGTACGTTCGCTGAAGGCATGGAACGTATGGGTCCCGGCAGAATCCGTTTAGTGAGGAGAACCGCGGAAGAATTATTATTGATTGCATGTACAACCTGCCGCTGTTGTTCTGGGCTTCAAAGGAAACGGGTTTGAGCCCAATTTTATCGTCTCCGAATCCTCTCATTGCTTCAGCAGCATTGCCCTAAATTCTTTGGGCCGCATCCCCTTTAGCTTTCTAAAGACACGTACGAAATAACTAGGATCATTAAAGCCTGACTGCAGCGCGGCCTCCGTGATGGTGAACTCGGGGGAGAGCAGCAGTTTCTCCGCTTCTGTCAAACGGATGAAGTTCAGGTAGTGAATGAAGGTCTTGCCCATAGCTGCCTTGAAAAAAGTCATAAAATAACTCTCGCTCATACAGCACAATTTAGCCATTTCCTGAACGGTAATCCTTTCTCGGAAATGGATGCTAAGGTAAGTGAGCGCCTTGTCCAAGTTGTCGTAATGCTGGGACAGGTAGGTCTTGCCCGGCAGTTTATGCAGTCCCTCTTTGTGCCATCTGCGGACAATCCATAACAGCAGCTTGCATATATCCGCTTTCACCGCCAGTTCATAACCATATTCTTTTTGCCGGTATTCCCTGCAAATTTCTTTAAACAGGTGCGGTACTGCACTGTCATGGACCTCCGGACCCGAAAAGGTACGTTCACACTCAAACCAGGACACAACAAAAGGCAGCAAATACCGAAGTTCCATCATGGAACTGGCGGCAGTCTGGATAAACTCCTGATCAAAGCCAAGTACGTAGTGGCACGCTTCTTCTCCTTCCGGGATCTTGATGGAATGAATTTCTCTTGCATTGATGATGACAAGGGAATGTGGCGGAACAATGCGGGTACGCCCGCCTGCAGACAATCTGGAACAGCCATAGGGAAAATAAAGCAGTTCAATATGGTTGTGCCAGTGAGGAGGGATCTCATAACCGCTGGAGGAATAGCCGGTGCAGGCAGAGTAAAAAGGAAGATTCGTGTCCAGATGTTCATCTTTCTTTGTTTCGAAATAAGCAGGATTACTCATGGCCATAATCCTTTCAAAATAGGATTGTACTATTGTTATGTGGAATTTTTCTACTATCTCGGTACTCTTCTTTCTATAATTGTCTCATACCTGAGTGGTTTTGCAAAGAAGGGGGACATAACAGTGAAAACAGTCAATGATTTATGGACGATGTCGGATAATGTGTTAGCGGTGCAGTTCGACGGGAGCAGAAGAGTGCTTTCCGTTCGGGATAAGCGCTGCGGGAAAGTTTGGGAGCAGGCTCCGCTTCCGGAGGGGATCACTGTCGAGAACATAAGCCAGGACGGAAACACGTTACAATTTCAACTTCGGCAGCAGTCTATCTCCTTCCTTGCGGCAGTGGAAGTAACCGATCAGTCTGAACTGGCATTTCACATTTCGGCTTATTCGCAGATGGATGTAGAGAAGATCTGTTACCCTCCCGCGTTTCAGGCGCCGGACCGGGAACATTACCTGCTGCAGACCGACAGCCAGGGGCTTCTCCTGCCTGTAGACGATACATTTTATCCGCTTGAGGAGCATCCGCTGTTCTTCTGCGGCGGAGGGCCGGCGATGGCTTGGACCGGTGTCACCGATACGGCGCTTCAGGCAGGATATATGGCTATTTTTGAAACTCCTTATGACGTTTCCGTGTCGTTCCATCGCGGAGACAACGGACTGATCACCTTTAGTCCGGTTTGGCTGAGTTCCATGGGCCGGTTCGGATATAACAGGAAAGTCCGGTATGTCTTTTTTGACCAAGGCGGTTATGTAGCTCAATGTAAAAGGTATAGAGAGTACATTTGGCCGAAGAACAAGGTCATTCCGCTGAAAGAGAAGGTGAAACGATTTCCAGCCATAGAGAAAGTGGTAGGGGCGGTACATATGTATGTTTGGGATCAAGCCCGGGAAGCAGCATTTGCCAAACAATTGAAAGAAGCCGGCATAGACAAAGCTCTGCTTCTGTGGGATGCCAACCATGCCCCTTACCCTGAAGAAAATTATGATGATAGACTGAAGGAACTTGGGTTTGGTACCGGAGCCTATGAGCTGTTTACCGACATTCATCCGGACTCCTATCCGGGCAATGCGGAAATCGGGCATATCCCGTTGAAGAGAAACGTATATCCCGGCTTGTTTGACCGGATTACATCCAGGAAGAAGGACGGAAGTACCTACTCCAATGAATTCGGAACCTTTGTGTGCCCGAAGGCAGTGCAGCCTGAGATGATCAAGCGGGTGGAGAAGGAGTTGGCCGTTTACCCGCATGAAACTTATTTCCTGGATGTTTACCAGGCCAACGGCATTTACGAATGTCATCATCGGGAACACCGGCTGACCCGTGAGCAATATGCTCAAGCTATTGTGGATAACTATAAATTGCTGGAAGAAAACTATAACGTATATCTAGGCGGGGAGTTCGGGGCTGACTTTGTTGGATCTCTCGGTGTTTACGTTCATGGAATGATGACATTGCAGCGTACGTGGTTCAGTTCGGATGTGAGGAAAGAGGGCACCATCTATTATTATGGGGATTGGAAGAATAATCCTCGGCCTTCCATCATGTTGGGAACGCGGACGGCTACCGATACTTATCTGAACTATTCAATTAATGAATATACCCGGGTGCCTTTGTATGAGCTGGTTTACCATGATGCAGTTGTTACTTCCTGGCGGTGGGAGGACGGCAACCATCACTGTCCTGAAATCTGGTGGAAGAAAGATCTGTTTAATATCCTTTACGGTACCGCCCCGTTATGGTCCATCGATCAAGACCGCTGGGCAAGTTTTCAGGATACTTTCCTGGAGAGCTACAACAACGTTTGCCCTTGGCTTCAGGAGATTTGTTATGACGAGATGGTGTCTCACCGCTTCATGAGCCGGGACCGGAAAGTGCAGGAGACGGTCTTCTCATCCGGCAAAAAGGCGGTTGTCAATTTCGGAGACACCGCTTTCACATACGAGGGTCAGGTTATCGGCCCCAAAGGATATATTACTTTGTAGAGCTTAGAGGAACATTTTACCACTGCAATCCTCCCCTTAAACGTATCGCTGGAGCACGAATTGTCTAGCATACCCAAAAGTGGAGGATTTTAAACATGAAAAGAATAACAACGGCAGCCTTGGGCAGTATAGCAGCAGCCTTGCTGATTACAAACATGAGCTCGGCATCAAGCTTGAAAGAGATCACAGCAAGCATCATCCCGTTTCACTGGACTGTAAATGGACATGCCATCAACAATGGAGATACGTTTTACAACGGAAAGGTTACCGTTCCTACCAGCATTAATTATAAGGGCACAACCTACCTTCCGGTGAGAGTGGTTGCGGAGGAGCTGGGCCTTTCCGTAGAATGGAATGAACAATCAAAGCAAGCCGTCCTTGTAGACGCAACGATGGACGACCCTTTGGGTGACCAGCCTTATAAAGCGGTGGAATACAGCACATGGAGCCGCCTAAAAGCAGATGCGGATCTTGTTCATGAACCAGGCGTAAATAAGAAAGTCCTTTTGTCCCTGAAAAAAGGAGAAAAGATCAAGGTACTGGCTGAAATCAACCGGTCCTGGCTAAAAGCGGCCTCCGAGAGCGGAAAGACCGGTTACCTGCCGGCATCTTCCGCTGACTATGTACTTTTAGCGAACCGGCCGGCCTGGGAGCAGCAAGCAGATTCCATTATCGCGATGGGACTCAAGTACATTGGAACACCCTATGACTTTGGAGCCCCGTTAGGAGAAACGGATCGGTTTGACTGTTCTTCTTATGTGAATTATCTCTACGGCATGCACGGCATTCATCTGAAAAGGACTTCCCGCGACCAGAGCAGGGCAGGGACGGAAATAACTTACGGCGATGCCCGGAAGGGGGACCTCTTGTTCTTTACTACTCCTAAGCGTAAGGATAAGACGGGAACGGAACGCATCGGCCATGTTGCAATTTACCTTGGCGAGGGCAAAATGCTTCATACGTTCCGGGTGGGGATCGGTGTAACTGTAACTGAAGTGGACGACAGCTGGAAGAAACGTCTTGTCAAGGCAACAAGATTGATTAACTTATAGTTTAATACATGGGAGGCGTTTCTAGTGTTGCTGGTATCAGTGGCATGGGAAACGCCTCTTTCTTATGGGTACCGTTTGCATACTGTGGTGAACGTACGTCTTGTCATGGTAACGATAATACAGCAGAAGGAACCTTGATTCACAAAGCATGCCATTGCTCTGGCATGCTTTGTTGAGTTGTTTATGGTTCGGGAACATAATTTGTAAAAAATGGTTGATCAAACTAATGTCGTTAGTTTATTATAAAACTAATAACATTAGTTTTGTGCGAGAGGACGGATCAAAAATGAAAATTACAAGCATAGGTGTGCTGCATCAGCTTTCGTTTCTGCCTGGTTTCTTCCCGGTGAACTGTTACCTGGTAGAGGAGGAGGACGGCCTTACTTTAGTCGATGCGGCGCTTCCGTACAGCGCGAAAGGGATTCTGCAGGCGGCGGCGCGCCTTGGCAAGCCGATCACGCGCATTGTGTTGACGCATGCCCACGATGACCACGTGGGGGCGCTGGATTCGCTGAAACAGGCGCTGCCGGATGCGCCTGTGTATATCTCTGCGCGTGACGCCCGGCTGCTGGCCGGCGACGTCACGCTGGAAGCGGGAGAAGCGCAGACCCCGATTCGGGGAGGCGTTTCGAAGAAGCTGAAGACGCGAGCGGATGTGCTGCTGCACGACGGCGGCCGCGTCGGGTCCCTGCAGGCGGTGGCCGCACCGGGCCACACGCCGGGCTCGATGGCGTTTCTCGATACGAGAAACGCCGCGCTGATTGCCGGCGACGCGTTCCAGACGCGCGGCGGCATAGCCGTGGCCGGCCAGGTGCGGCCGCTGTTCCCGTTCCCCGCATGGGGAACGTGGGATAAGGCCACCGCGCTGGCCGGCGCGCGGAAGCTCGCGGCGCTCGCGCCCGCCGTGCTCGCCTGCGGCCACGGCCGCATGCTCGAGCAGCCGGCGGCTGCGATCGAGCGCGCGATCGCGGAGGCGGAGCGCAGCCTTAGCGGCGCAGCTGCTTCCGCGAAGAGGGTCTAGCCCGATGTCTCCGAGAATCGGGTTAGACCCCGAAAGTGTGCTGGCCGCCGCCGCGGAGCTGGCGGATGAGCAGGGCTTCGAGGCCGTCACGTTGGCCACGCTGGCCCAGAAGTTATCGATCCGCCCGCCGTCCCTCTACAATCACATACAAGGCCTCCCTGATTTGAGAGTGAAGCTGGCCGTATACGGGATCGACCGTCTGCATACTGCATTAGAAGAAGCGATCCAGGGCCGGGAGGGGGATGAAGCCGTGTTTGCTTTATCGGAGGCTTATATTACCTTTGCCCGGAGGCACCCGGGATTATATGCCGCGTCCCAAAGGCATCACAATCGAAAGGAAACCGGCATCCAGTTGGCCGCAGAGCGAACCTTTCAGCTGGTGGGCAGCGTACTGAAGGAAGCGTATGGATTAAAGGGTGACACAGCTATCCATGCCATGCGCGGTCTCCGCAGTGTTTTACATGGGTTTGCTTCTCTCGAGAGGGAAGGGGGCTTCGGCATCGGCCTGAGTGTAGACGAAAGCCTGAAGGTAATAACAGCGGCATTTATTGCAGGGATGAGAACATTAAGGAGGGACCATTCCTTGGAATCGTAAGCCCCTTTCTTTCCTGAATGATTTATAGAATAATAGAGTAAGAGTTAACGTACCGACTAGGAGGAGCTGCTATGACACAATCATCATCTTTGGAACTGGCCACTTTTGCGGGAGGATGCTTCTGGTGCATGGTGAGTCCTTTTGAGGAACTGCCCGGCATTCACAGCATCGTTTCCGGCTATATGGGCGGCCATGTCGAGAACCCGGATTACGAAGAAGTGAAAAAAGGCACCACCGGACATGCCGAAGTCGTGCAAATCACCTTTGACCCCGCTGTGTTTCCTTATGAGAGATTACTGGAGCTGTACTGGCCTCAAATCGATCCGACGGATGCGGGCGGACAGTTTCAAGACCGCGGCAGCCAGTACCGTACCGCTATTTTCTACCATAACGAGCATCAGCGGGCAGCGGCGGAACAGACGAAGCGGGACATTGAAGCGAGCGGGAGATTTGATAAGCCCATCGTGACCGAAATTGTACCTGCCGGCACTTTTTACAGAGCTGAAGAATATCATCAGGATTATCATAAAAAAGAACCGAAGCACTACAAAGAGGACCGCGCACAATCCGGACGAGACGAATTTATCCAACAAAATTGGAAGTAGGTGCTGCCGATGATCGACATCCGTGTGCTGACCCCGGCCGATGCGGAACCATTTTGGAACCTGCGGCTGCGGGCGTTGAAGGAGCATCCCAGAGCATTCCTTGCCTCCTACGAGGAAAATGAGCATTTGCAGCCTGCAGAAGTAGCTCATAGGCTGGACCGCACGGATTCCAATGTAGTAATCGGTGCGTTCACCCCGGAATCCGGTTTGATCGGAATCGTAGGGCTGGTCCGTGAGCAGCGCCAGAAAACCCGTCACCGTGCGACCATTTGGGGCATGTATGTGGCACCGGATTCTCAATCCGGCGGCATCGGCGCCCAACTGCTGGCCAGGGCTATCGAAGAGGGCAGAACGATGGAGGGGTTATCTATCATCGAGCTGTCTGTAATTCTGCCAAATCCGCCGGCTCAGAGACTGTACGATAAAATGGGATTTGCCGTATATGGCCTTCATCCTAGAGCGCTCCGGGTGGACGGACTGGACTACGACGAGGAATTACGGTCTCTCGAACTGTAACATCCATAGAGTTAACATGGGGACAGCGTTTACGCTGTCTTTTCTTTTTGGCTGGTCTTACCGATTTTTCGTAGTTGTTTCCGGTATTACAGTAATTAAACGGATGAAGTTAGTGCTGCCACACATCACTAGCTCCCATTAAGGTGCGGGTTTCCGGGTGTTAATGTACTAGAGCAGGCGGTTCTAAAAGCCGAAAAATATAAAAAACAAAGATATTGGCAGTAAATGAAAGAAAACGCTTTCTTTATACCTATTTCCAGGCGAAATTGAACTGTGCAAACGTTTTAACAAAATCAAAGTTATAGTGTAAGATGATTTCAGAAAGTAAAACGTTTTCTAACCTAATTTTTAGAAATGAAAACGAATTCTTTTTAGAGATTTAGGGAAGTGCACATTTTTTTTTGATCAAGTGTACAAACGTTTGCACTAACTAGGTGATGCAAATCTAACTCTTAAACTAGGGTTGAGGCACTGTATACAAAGGCGGGGCCTGGCGGAGCAAACTTGCACTTTTTTCAAAATTAACTTCTCTAAACCGCGTAAAAGAAAGCGCTTCATATTTAAAGAAGGTTGGAAAACGGATTCTTACATTTTGAAGGGTGGGTCCTGAATGAAATTCAAGAAAAGTATGATCACGCTGATGGCTTCCGTCATGGTGTTCTCGCTGGCAGCCTGCGGCTCCGGCAACAATGCAGGGAACGGCGGCAATAATGCGGCTGCGACGAACGAACCGGCGAATAATGCAACTAACACCGGCGGCAATAATGCTGCGGCGGCAGAAGAGTTCAAACCCGAAGAGGGCGCGAAGCTGGTTGTCTGGGACGGCGGCGAGCAAAAGCCGTTCATCGAAGAAGTAGGAAAAGCCTTCAAAGAAAAGTACGGCGTAGAAGTAACTTTCACTGAAGTGGGCGCTGACAAATCCGTTGAGCGCATTATCACGGACGGACCTGCAGGCGTAGGTGCTGACGTATTCGTAGCGGTTCATGACAGAACAGGTTCCGCAGTTTCCGCAGGCGTAGTACTGCCGAACGACCAGTTCGAAGAAGAAACTAAAGCGGAATCGTTTGAAAGCGCTGTAGCAGCAGTATCCAACGAAGGCATTCTCTACGGATATCCTAAATCTGTTGAAACTACAGCGGTATTTTACAACAAAGACCTGATTCCTAACGTTCCGGCTACTTGGGACGAAGTTGTGAAGTTTGCAGGGACATTCAACGATACCAAAGCTAACAAGTTCGCTTACATGTGGGATGCGGGAAGCTCCTATTGGAACTATGGCTTCTTCGGCGGATACGGCGCTTATGTATTCGGCAAAGAGGGCACGGATCCAACCGATATCGGTTTAAACAACGATCAAGGCGTAGAAGCTGCGAAGTTCTTCCAAACCCTGACTTCCATTCTTCCTTTGAAATCCGCCGATATTAACGGAGACATTCGTAAATCCTTGTTCACCAGCGGAAAACTGGCTATGAACGTGAGCGGTCCTTGGGATTCCACTTCGTTCAAAGAAGGCGTAAAAAACCTGGGCGTAGCTCCGTACCCGACGCTTCCTAACGGCCAGCCGATGAAACCTTTCTCCGGCGTAAAAGCATACTTCGTTAATGCGTACACGAAGTATCCGAATGCTGCGAAACTGTTCGCGAACTTCGCTTCGTCCGCTGAGTTCCAAAAACGCAACTATGTGCTGACAGGCTTGCTGCCTTCCAACAAAGGCCTTGCTGAAGATGCAGACATTAAAGCAGATCCGATTGCTTCCGGCTTCCTGGCTCAATTCGCTAACTCCGTACCGATGCCTTCCATTCCGGAAATGGCTCAATACTGGGCTCCAATGGACGCTGCGCTTGCATCCATCTGGAACGATAAAGCTGATCCGAAAGCAACAATGGATAATGCTGTGAAGCAAATGAAAGACAATATCGCTTCCGGGCAATAAGAGGCAACAGCGGGCAACTCAACTTTCATAGAAACCATGCGAAGTCACCCGTCTAAAGGTTAGACGGGTGATTTTCCACTATAGGAAAGGGGCTGGAATAGAGAGATGGAACTGCAGCATACGAAGACGAATACTACGCTTCCTGCCGGTAAAGCAACGAACCATGCACGGAATGCAGCGCTTCTTTCAGCTTTAAGTATGGGAATCGGCCAACTGTACAATCGGCAAATTGCCAAAGGCATCGCTTTTTTGGCGGTCCAGATCATCTACATCTATTATATTGTTACAACGTTAGCGTCCAATATTGCGGGCTTAATCTCCCTGGGAGACACACCGACCAAGCTGAAGAAAGTCGGAAAACTCTACAAAAACGTGCCTGGAGACCACTCCATTTTTATGATGATCTATGGTCTGGTGGCCGTTATCTTCATCCTCATTCTTATCGGTCTATATATCTATAATATCCGCGACGCTTACCGCAAAGGAAAGCTGAGAGATCACGGGAAACCGGCAAGAACAATTGTGCAGTCATACCGGAATCTATTGCAGAACAGTTTCCCGTTTGTGCTGCTTTCGCTCCCGACGCTCGGCGTTCTGTTCTTTACCATCGTACCGATCATCTTCATGATCCTGATGGCGTTCACCAACTATTCCGCACCGGATCACATTCCTGCCAAAAATTTGGTGGACTGGGTCGGATTTAAGACGTTCCATAACCTGTTTTATTTGAAGCAATGGGCTTCGACCTTTTACGGGGTATTGACTTGGACCATAATTTGGGCGATCACCGCTACGGTAACTTGTTATTTCGGCGGCATATTCGTTGCACTTCTCATACAGCAGAAAGGGATCCGTTTCAAGGGACTGTGGCGCAGTTTGTTTATCATTCCTTACGCAATCCCGCAATTTATTTCTTTCCTGATCATGCGCAATCTATTGAACTACCAGTTTGGACCGATCAACCAGTATTTCCGTTATTTCGGTTTGGATGGCCTGCCGTGGCTGAATGATCCGTTCTGGGCCAAGGTAACCGTTATCCTCGTAAACATGTGGGTTGGTATTCCGGTGTCGATGGTACTGGTTCTGGGGATCCTGACTACGATTCCAAAGGATCTTTACGAAGCGGCTGAAGTGGACGGGGCAACAGACTTCCAGAAGTTCCGCAACATTACGTTTCCGTTTATTCTGTTCTCCACAGCTCCCTTGTTGATTATGCAGTTTGCCGGAAACATCAACAACTTTAATGTTATCTACCTGCTTACCAAAGGTTTGCCGGCGAATGGAGATTACGCTTTTGCGGGAAGTACGGACCTTCTGGTAACTTGGCTCTACAAGCTGACATTGGATAATCAGCGATACAACTTCGCTTCGGCGATCGGTATTATTATTTTCATCATCATCGCATCATTCTCCCTGTGGAACTACCGCAGATCACGTTCATTCAAAGAGGAGGATATGGTCCAATGAGTTCGACTCGCAAAAAAGTGAAGCTTACCTTAAGCTATATTCTTCTGGTTCTGTTTGCATTGGCCTGCATTTATCCTGCGATATGGGTCATTATGTCATCCTTTAAAGTCGGGGATTCCTTGTATATGGATACGATCATTCCCGAAAAATTCACCATCTCGCACTACGCGGATTTGTTTAAAGGGCAAAGCGACAAGCAGATTCCTTATGCAAAATGGTATTGGAACACATTAAAAGTAGCAACGGCTAGTATGGTTCTGGGAACATTGTTCCAAATCATCACTGCGTACGCGATCTCCCGGTTCCGGTTTGCCGGAAGGAAAACGCTGATGTCGACGATCTTGGTGCTGGGTATGTTCCCTGGCTTCATGTCGATGATCGCGGTTTACATTATGCTTCTTCAGCTCAATCTGCTGAACACGCACTTCGCCTTGATTCTTGTTTATACGGCGGGCGCAGCGCTGCACATGTTCGTGGCCAAAGGGTTCTTTGATACGATTCCTAAGGCGCTGGAAGAAGCGGCACGGATCGACGGCGCAAGCCATATGACCATCTTCTGGCGGATTGTGCTTCCGCTGTCCAAGCCAATTATTACTTTTATCGCGTTGACAACGTTCTCCGGAGCTTGGGTTGATTTCATCTTTGCAAAACTAATTCTTCGTGCGCGTGAAAACTGGACACTGGCGGTTGGTTTGTTCGAACTCGTCGACAGCTACTCCAGTACAGAATTCACCTTGTTTGCAGCCGGCGCGGTTCTTGCAGCCCTTCCGGTAGCCGCTTTATTCGTATACCTGCAGCGTTTCCTGGTGGACGGCCTGACGGCCGGCGCAACAAAGGGGTAACCGGACTTGCCGCCATTCCGGGACCGGACTTCGTCGCCTCACATCGGAGTCCGGTTTTTTCGTTAAAATATGAGAACGATAAGTTTCATGTTATATTCAGTTCTGATATTTTTCCGGAATGAAACGATCTTTTCACCTAAAGGACGGCGGAAGACGGTTCACCTTAGCACAGGAAATTCTCGCAAAATGTAAGCTATGTTTACAACCCGGGAAGATATGAGCTACGATATAGGTATAAAGTAACAATGATTCGGGATTGTTGCATTTGGAGGAATTCATATGTCAGTCACTATTAAAGACGTTGCTAGAATAGCAGGCGTTTCGCCGTCTACAGTATCCAGAGTGATATCGAATCATCCCCGGATCAGCCGCAAGACGTCGGATAAAGTAAAACAGATCATGACCGAGCTTGGATACCATCCTAACATCATGGCGCAAAGTCTTGTTTCGCGCACGACGAATACAGTCGGAATCATACTTCCAAGGCCTGCGGAAGAGCTGTTTCTGAACCTGTTCTTTTCCGAGGTGATTCGGGGAATCGTGTCCCAGACGTCGCGGGCGGGTTACGACCTGCTGATGACATCCGGCGCTACGGAAGCGGAAGAAGTAGAGGCGATGACCCGGCTTGTGCGGGGCAGAAGAATCGACGGGGTGCTGCTTCTGCATTCCCGCAGCAACGATCCGATGATTAAGCTGCTGAAAGAAGAGGAGTTTCCTTTCGTTCTCATCGGCCGCAGCGCTGATGATCCGGATATCGTTTCCGTTGATACGGATAACGTACAAGCCGCTTACGATGCGGCACGGCATCTGATCATGCAGGGGCATGAGCGGATCGGATTCGTCAGCGGGCCTCCGAATTTGATGGTTTCCCAGGATCGGCTGGCAGGTTACCGTAAGGCGCTCAAGGAAGCAGGCCTGGAAACCAGGGACGAATGGATGGTGGAAGGCGAGTTTCTGCAGGAGAGCGGATACCGTGCCATGTCATTCATCATGAATCTGCCGGAACCGCCTACGGCGCTCGTTGTCACGGACGATGTGGTGACGTTCGGCGTCGTTCGCGGCTTGACAGAGCTGGGGTATCGCGTCCCGGATGATATCAGCCTCGTCAGCTTTAACAATATAGCCCTGGCTGAAATGTCAACTCCGCCGATCAGTTCGGTGGATATCGGCATTTACCAGCTGGGTTATACGGCATCGCATTCCCTTCTCCGCTCCATTCAGGGGGAAACGGGGGGACAGACGCGGATGATTATCCCGCACAGGCTTGTTGTCCGTGAGTCGTCCTTGAAATCAGACAGGCATTGGCGTTAACAAGAGCCTTTCCAGGTTAAAAACCATGGAAAGGCTCTTTTCATTTACGGCCTGCCCGGATTTCTTTCGAATAATAGCTGAAGAACGGCTCCGACAATCAGTCCGTACATCAGGTGGCCCAGCAGCCACCAGCCGAAAGCTGCCGCATCCGAAAGTTCCGGCGTCCGGCTGGAAAGAGCAGTGGTCGGGAACAACACAACACCTAACAATACACTTGCTCCGGCGATTACCGCCAATCGCTTACCGCGTGCAGAATTTGTTCTATACCCCAGCGAGAAGAGCGCAGCAACTGCGACGGAAAGAACAAGATGAATGCCGAATTGCGCGAATTCGGTCGTGATGATATCCCTAAGCCCCGGAACATAATCGACACTAAGCAGAAGAGTATATACTTTGCTGCCGGTGCCATTTTCAATTCCTTTCAACAGGTACCCCATCCCAATTCCCGCAGCTAAGCCGGCGACAAGTCCATAGCCGATTCTCATACGGATTTCATGCCTCATTTGCATCCCCCGTTTCATTCATTTTCACATGACTGCCATACTTTTATTGTAGCAGAGAAAACTTTTTGTACAATAGTTGTAGAATGTTTGTATAATGTATGATATAATTTGATCATATTTAGGAAATAATTTGTTTAATAATGGAAATGGACGTGAGATACAGTGGAAGGTGGTTTTTCAGCTATGAACAGGAGCAAGCGGATCGCGGTGGTTGGCGCCGGACCCGGCGGATTGGCGGCAGGCATGCTGCTGGCTGCCTCGGGGTATAAGGTAACCGTCTTGGAAAAGCAGCCCTATCTCGGCGGACGCTGCTCGCGAGTTCAGCTGGGCGAATTTGCTTTTGACAGAGGCCCTACCTTCTTGATGATGCCTCATCTGCTTAAGGATCTTTTTCATTCCGTAGGCCGAAACATCGAAGATTATGTCCGGCTGATGCCGGTGAATCCTTTATACACACTGAAATTTGGGGATGTGGAATTTACTCCAAGCCTTGACCGCAGCAAAACACGTGATCAAATCGAAACCCTTTTTCCGGGAAATGGGGAAGGGTACGAACGCTTTATGCGGCAGGAAGCGGAAAAATTCAGCAAAGTCATGCCGTTGCTGCAGCAGCCCTTTACGAAACTAAGCGATTATTTTAACGGCGATGTGATTGCAGCTCTGCCTAAGCTTCACGCCACTGATACAGTATATGGCCGATTATCAAAATATTTTTCCGATGAAAGGCTCATTGTGGCGTTCTCTTTTCAGGCGAAATATTTGGGAATGTCTCCGTGGGAATGTCCAGGGACGTTCACCATCCTTTCTTACCTGGAGCATGAGTTCGGCTTATTTCATCCGGTTGGCGGGGTGAACAGGATCTGCCAGGCGATGGCTGACATTATTGAAGAGTACGGCGGCACGGTTCGTCTGGACAACAGTGTGGAAGAAGTGCTGGTATCACGAGGAAAGGCAACCGGCGTAAGACTGGCCGGGGGAGAGATCGTAGATGCCGACGATGTTGTAGTGAATGCCGATTTTGGCACGGCGGTCACCACGTTATTCGCTCCGGGCGTGATCAAGAAGTATAAGAAGAGTTCGTTAGACCGCAAAAAATGGTCCTGCTCTACTTTCATGCTTTATTTAGGTGTGGACGGCGAGATTGATATGCCTCACCATACGATTCTCTTTTCGGGAGATTACAAGAAGAACGTAGCTGAAATTACAGGCAGTAAAACCTTGTCTGAGGACCCTTCCATCTATGTGCATAACCCCGGTAAAATCGATCCGACCTTAGCCCCTCTAGGTAAAACCGCACTTTACGTTCTAATGCCGGTTCCGAATGTCACCGGCAGCGTGAACTGGGAACAGGAAAAGCACCGGGTTCGTAAGCAAATGCTGGACCGGCTGGAGCAGGAACCGCAGCTTCAAGGCTTGTCGGATCGGATCCTCGAAGAAAGAATCTTGACGCCCCAGGACTGGCAGGACGAAATGTTGGTATATAACGGGGCGACCTTTAATCTAGCCCATACGCTGGATCAGATGATGTATCTTCGGCCTCATAACCGGTTTGAAGAGGTGGAAAACTGCTGGCTTGTAGGCGGGGGAACCCATCCGGGGAGCGGTTTGCCTACGATATTGGAATCGGCCAAAATCAGTACCGGGATGTTGATGGAGCGGGATCGCGCCGAGCTTGCAAAAGCATCCGGCTGGAGGGAACGGACAGGAGGGATAAGGCGATGAGCACGGCTATTATTGGAGCGGGTGCAGGCGGCTTAACAACGGCTCTCCTGCTTACGGCACAAGGCCAAGAGGTCACCGTCTATGAACGTTCGCATCAGGTAGGGGGGCGTTTGGCATATGAGAAAGACGGCAGCGGCAGGTACATCATCGATCAAGGGCCGACCATCGTGCTTCTTCCGGAGATGCTGCTCGGAATTTTAGAGGAAGCCGGCATACAAAGAGAACGGATTCCTCTGATCGCCTGCGATCCGATGTACCGCATCCATTACGCGGATGGTACTGCTTTTGATAAATACAGTGACAACGCCAAGCAGGAAGAAGAAATCGAGCGCGTGTTCCCCGGTGAATCAGCGGGCTTCCGCCGCTATATGTCGACGATGAAAGATCTGTTTCTGAACGGGAAAGAAGCGTTCTTGGAAAAGTCGTTTCTGCGCAGATCGGAGTTTTTCACATGGAAGAACGTTCTTCTTCTGCAAAAAATGAAAATCCACAAGAGCGTAAGGGGGCTGGCAGAAGAATTTTTTAAGGATACCAGACTCGCCGATGCTTTTTCACTGCAAACCTTATATATCGGGGGAGCTCCTTTCCAATCCCCGGCTCTGTATTCCTTGATCCCCTATGCGGAACATGCCTTTGGCATTTGGTATTTAAAGGGAGGCTATCATTCGCTGAATGGGATTATGGAGCAGGAACTTCGTGCGCGCGGTGTGGAATTTAAGTTGAACAGCGCAGTAGAGCGGATTGCACTTCAGGAGAACCGGACCATCGGTGTGGAAGTTAGCGGCCAGGGCCTGCATAAACATGATCGGGTCATCTATAACGGGGATTTCCCTAATTTGCGAGGCTTGCTGCCGCCAAACATGAAAGGCATGAAGACGCCGGCTAAGTACATTCCATCCTCAGGCTGTGTTCTGGTGTATCTTGGGGTACGGAAGCGATGGAGCCATAGCCGGGCGCATCAATTTTTCCTGCCTCAGTCATTAACCGCTTCACTGAAAAGTATATTCGAACAAGGGCGTATTCCCGATGACCCGTCATACTACGTATTCAATCCTGTGGAACTGGATCCGCAGGCTGCCCCGCACGGGGAAAGCGTGATGTATATGCTGATTCCGGCTCCTGCCGGCGGCGGCATCGACTGGGAGCAGGAAGCGCCGCGATTGGCAGAGCGGGTTATCCAGGATGCGGAGCAGAGAGCTTTCCCGGGACTGACCGAAGCTATTCAATGGAAGAAAATCCGTACACCGCTGGATGCGGAGCGGGAAGGCCTGTACGGCGGAGGCAGCTTCGGGCTTGCTCCGCTGCTGAAACAGTCGGGTGTGTTCCGGCCTCAGTTTATGCCGTATCCGATACAGGATTTGTATACTGTCGGGGCTTCCGTTCATCCCGGAGGCGGAATTCCCATTGTCATGCAGGGAGCCAAGCTGCTGGCAGGCCACTTAGGAAGGGAGTTACGAGCATGGAACGCTTAGAATTTATGGATTTATGCAAGGACGTCATAGCAAAGGGATCGGTTACGTTTTACAAGGCGTTCGCTTCTCTTCCCAGCCCTAAGAGAGAGGCAGTACATGTGATTTACGCCTTCTGCCGGTTTATTGACGATTCTGTGGATGAACCCGAAACATCGCCCTTTACGCTGGATGAGCTGGAACAGAAGTTCGAACATCTGGAAACAGCCCAAGGGCATTTTATCTGGGATGCGCTGCGCTGGCTGTTCCGCGAATTCCCTCAAGTCAGCAAGGACCCTTTTCGCAGACAAATGGAAGGACAGCGCGGGGATATTCACTTCACTGCCTATGATACGATGGACCAACTGGAAGAGTATTGTTACAAGGTGGCTGGAACCGTCGGAGAAATGCTGCTTCCGGTACTTCATGACGCCCCTGAGGAGCGCATTGCCGAATCCGGTGTATACTTAGGCAAAGCGATGCAGATTGCCAATATCGTCCGCGATGCGGGAGAAGACTTGGCGCGGGGACGGCGGTACATTCCGGCCGAGCTCATGGCGAAACACGGATATACAGAAGATGATTTTTTGAATAAAAAGATCACGCCGCAGTGGAGAAACCTGATTGAAGAGTTAAGCGAATTGTCCCGCTTATGGTTCCGGATAGGGGTAAGGGATTTGCACACTTATCCCGCCGCCAGCCGATTCTCAGTGGCTTTGGCGGCTAAGTACTATGAAGCGATTTTAGATAAAGTGAAGAAGAACAAATACGACTCTTTCAACCGGAGGGCCGTTGTAACTGCTAAGACAAAGATGGGTATTTTTATTTCCTTGAGGTCCGCCCTCGACGCATCGGACTATCCGGCGAAAGAAAGCTGGGATGTTTCATGACGGTACGGGCCCTGTTTTGGGGCTGGTATGTGATTGGCCTGGCACTTCTGTTGTTTTATCATGTTCCCCGGGCACTCTCGTTTTCTAACGGACTATTTCTGTTGTTTTACGCGATTTACGCTGTATGGATCGACAGAGCTTCATTTAGGACTGACCGCCGGCTTCCATACCGCTTAGCGGCAGTCTTGATTTTTACTTATGCATTGGAATACTGCGGAACCGTTACAGGCTTCCCTTTTGGGCCATATGTGTATACTGAGGTGCTGGGGTTTGCTCCATGGAAGGTGCCCGCGGCCATCTCGTTTGCCTGGGTCGGCGTGATGATGTCGGCTTTGACGCTATCCACCGCACAGACTAAAACCGGAAGAGCTCTGCAGGCTGGCGGTTATGCCGTTCTGTTTGACCTGGTTTTGGATCCGGTGGCTGCCAAGCTCGGCTTTTGGACATGGGGGACCGAAGGCGTCCCGTTAGCTTTTTACGGCGTTCCGCTTCAGAATTTCGCCGCCTGGTTTGCCGCCGCAGCGTTGTTGTCATTGCTGTTTCCGATAAAAGCTGTAAATCGGACATTGGCGGAACACAGGGGCCGCCGCGAAGCTTTGCGCCTTTATCAAGGCATGCTTCTTATGTTCGGCCTGCTGGCATGGAAAGAAGGGCTTGTCGTGCCCGGCCTTATGTCGTTTGTGATGATTATATTTACAGAAGGGAACAGAACGTATGATACCGGCCAGCAAAAGCAAACCGTTTAACGCTTTGTTCTCCGTATACAACGAATATTACTTGCTGCGCCGGCATTTTCACTCGGTACGCCTGCGGGGTGCGGTTGATCCTCTAACGAAGGGACCGGTTCTGTACGTGATGAACCACAGCAGCTGGTGGGACGGGCTGATCGCTTACCATGCAGAACAGACCGCTTCCGCCAGAGACCATTATATGATGATGGACGAGCGGCAAATGAGCAAATTTTCGTTTTTCCGCAAAATCGGTGCATTTTCTATCGATAAGACTTCCCCGGCCGAAACGGTTATTTCCTTGAAATACGCAATGAAGCTGCTCCAGCAGGACAAATCGGTCTGGATTTTTCCTCAGGGAGACATTCGGCATCAGGAGGTCAGACCTTTGACATTCAGCAGCGGAGTCGGTTATATGCTGGAACGGTGTGCTGCTGCCGCTGTGATTCCTGTAACGCTCTATTATACCCTTGGGGTTCATCAGAAAGCGGAAGCAACGATGTATTTCGGCACGCCGATTTCGTCTGCCTGGGATTCGATAGGCCGTAAGAACGTGACCTTGCAGCTGCAGCAAAAGCTCGAAACCCAACTGGACCTGCACAAAGGGTGGATCACCGGAGAGAATGCGGTTGAATTGGCTTTATTTCACCCGTTATGGCCTGACGGCAAATCTGCCAGTGACCGGTTTGACGCATGGCGAAGGAGGCTGTCCGGATGGAATCCGTTCTCTGGGTAATCAGCGGCTTGCTAGCCGTTCAGCTAGCGTTCGTTCTATGGAATACTTCTCAGTTCCCCCGAATTCCGCCCGGTTCAAAAGAACTGCCTGATGCGGAGGGTGCTCCGCTGCGCCTTTCCATCCTGATTCCCGCCCGGGACGAAGAGAGGAACATCGAGGCTTGCTTATACTCGATTGTTGAACAGAATACGGCAGGGCTAAAGTACGAGGTGATCGTGCTGAATGACCGGTCTTCGGACGGTACGGGAAGACTTGCTGAAAACATTGCCTCCCGGTATCCGCAGGTTCGGGTCCTGCATGGAGCGGAACCTCCGGGCGGCTGGACGGGCAAATCCTACGCATGCCATCAGCTGGCTGAAGCGGCAGGCGGAAACTGGCTTTTCTTCATGGATGCGGACGCCCGTCTCGAACCTGGCGCTGTCGCAGCCCTGCTGCAGTTTGCGGAGGGTCAGGGAAACGGAGTCGTAACAGGGTTCCCCCGTCAAGAAACCCATTCGTGGATGGAGCGGCTGGTTGTTCCTATGATGATGTATACGATTTCGTGCCATCTTCCCGTGAAGCTCGTCAGGGGGACGAACGACCCCCGGTTTGCGGCGGCTCATGGAGCCGCGCTGCTGCTGCACAGAGATACTTATGGCGCGGTCGGAGGGCATGCGGCCATTGCCGGGGAGCTTGTGGACGATATGGCATTGGTGCGCAGGGCCAAACTGGCAGGCCATCCTGTAACATTGGCGGAAATGCATCCTTGGGTGACAATGCGGATGTACCGCAGCGGGTCGGAAGTGTGGAACGGGTATAAGAAAAATGTGTTTCCGGGTGTAGGGCGCAACCCGTTTATCATGGCGGGGGTTCTCGCATGGTACGGCAGCCTGTATGTGATTCCGGCGGTGTCAATGTTATTGTCATGGGCCGCACCTCATTGGCTGCTGCCTTCGGTGATTTGCTGCCTTCTCGCCATGCTGACGAAGCTCAGGTCAGACCGGGTGAACGGGCTGCCCTGGATTTACGCCCCGGGCATTGCGTTAAGTGCCGGCCTGCTGGTTTCTATCGGTTTGGATTCGTGGTACAGCTCGGGAGCCGGCAGAGGGTATACATGGAAAGGACGGAGATACTTGTGAAAAAGGCGGCTGTCATCGGGGGAGGGCTTGGAGGCCTGGCCTGTGCGATCCGTTTGGCTGCCGGCGGCTGGAAAGTGACGGTGTGCGAACAGCAGCCGAAGCTTGGCGGAAAGCTGCAGCGAATCGACGCGGAAGGCTACCGGTTCGACCGCGGGCCGAGTACCATTACCATGCTGGATTCGTTCGAAGCGGTATTCGCATCGGCAGGCCGGAAAATGGAACATTACCTGTCGTTTTATCCGATCCATCCGTTAACCCGAAATCTATTTGCAGACGGACACATCGTGGACGCAGTCAAGGACAGAGTGCGGATGATGGAGCAGATCGCCCGATACAGTCCTGAGGACGCTAGAAATTTTCCTGCATTTATGGAAGAAGCGGGCCAGATGTACCGTATCGGCAAACAGCAGTTTCTGAACAAACTGCTGCTTGATTGGAAAGATAAAGTGTCGCTTCCGATGGCCGCCAGCTTTTTCAGGATCCGGCCGTTTACGAAACTGCAAGGCATGCTGCGCCGATATTTCCGCCATCCGAACACGCTTGCTCTTTTCGGGAGATACGCGACCTACGTCGGCTCCTCGCCCTATTCGGCGCCTGCGGTCTTCTCCATGCTGGCATCTCTGGAAGCGGATGAGGGCATCTATGGGGTGAAGGGCGGCACCTATGAAATCGTAAAAGCATTTACGAAACTGGCCCAGGAACTTGGAGTCGAGATATTGGCCTCTACGGCAGTAGAGGAAATCCGGATGAACGGGGGCAGAGCCAGCGGGGTTATGACCTCCGGAGGGTTCCTTCAGGCGGATGCCGTTATTGCTAATGGGGACGTGCTTTCCGTATACGAAAAGCTGGTTCCGCAGCGTTACCGTCCGTCCATGAGCCAGAACAAGATCGAACGTTACGAGCCTTCCCTCTCCGGGTTTGTTACGCTTCTGGGGGTTAAGAAAAAGTATGATTTGCTGAAGCATCATACGGTCTTTTTCCCTCAAAACTATTCGGATGAGTTTAACGATATCTTTGTGAAACGGGTTGCGCCCAAGGACCCGACCCTATATATTTGTTGTACAAGCGGCACGGAACCGGAAACGGCGCCTGCGGAAGGTAGCAGCCTGTTTGTCCTCGCCAATGCGCCTTATGTAACCGATGCCTGGGATTGGCAGAAAGAAAGGGACAGCTACCGGGAACACGTCAAGCGGAAACTCGAATCCGCAGGACTTACCGGTCTTGCTCTGCAAACGGAAGTTGAGATTACCTACACGCCTCTGGATCTCGAAAGGGATACCTCCGCTTATAAAGGCGCCATCTACGGCATTTCGTCTAATAGTTCACGGCAGACGTTCGCGAGGCCTGCCAACCGTTCCAAGGATATCGACGGCTTATGGTTCGTCGGGGGAACAACCCATCCCGGGGGCGGCACTCCCGTGGTCACTGCATCCGGCAGGCTGGTCGCGGAACGGATTTTACAAGAATATTCGGTATAGCAGATAGGGGTTAGAGAATGAAATCGAACGTAACGGGATCGGTTGAAGCCCGGCAGACAGAAAAACGGAAATCCGAGCATATCGAAATCTGCCTTCAGGAAGAAGTACAGGGCAAAGGCATTACGACCGGCTTCGAACGTTACCGGTTCCACCATAATGCATTGCCTGAAATCGATTTTGCCTCCATCTCCACCGATTCGATTTTTCTGGGCAAGCCGCTGAAAGCTCCGCTGCTTATCTCTTCTATGACCGGAGGGACGGACCGGGCGGGCCGCATTAACCGCGCGCTGGCAGAAACGGCGGAAGCCCGGGGATGGGCTATGGGCGTGGGCTCGGTTAGAGCAGCGGTACAGAACGAGGAGCTGGCGGATACGTTCGACGTACGGAAATATGCCCCGACCATTCCGATCCTGTCTAATGTAGGAGCCGTTCAGCTGAACTACGGCTTCGGTGTAGACGAAGCTAGAAGAGCGGTGGAATTGGTCGAAGCGGACGGGCTTGTGCTGCATTTGAATTCGATGCAGGAAGTATTCCAGCCGGAAGGAGATACGAATTTCGCGGCCCTGCTGCCGCGCATCGAAGAGCTTTGCTCCCGGCTTGGTCTGCCTGTCGGGGTCAAGGAGGTCGGCTGGGGCATCGATGCCGAAACGGCCGCACGCCTGCATAATGCCGGCGTCAGCTTTATCGATGTAGCCGGAGCGGGCGGCACCTCCTGGAGCGAGGTGGAGAAATTCCGCTCCGCCAGCCCGCTGCAACGGGCTGCGGCTGAAGCGTTCGCCGGCTGGGGCATCCCGACGGCGGAATCGCTTCGCGAAGTGCGCGGCCGTCTCCCGGCCGGCACGGTAATCGCGAGCGGCGGCCTGGCCACAGGCCTGGACGCCGCTAAAGCGGTCGCGCTGGGCGCGGACCTGGCCGGCTATGGGCGCCGGCTGCTCCCGGCGGCGGCAGGTGACCGCGCCGCCGAGGAGCTGCATGCGAAATTCGAGCAGATCGAGCTCGAATTTCGCATTGCGATGTTCGGCATCGGCGCAGGCAGCCTCGCCAAACTGAAGGGAACGCCCCGCTTGCGGGCGCTCGCGGAAAGATAGGCGGTTGCCGCGTGGCGTGGCGGGCGGGCAGGCGCATAGACTATCCTAAACTGACATGGTTAGGAGCTTGCGCCCCATGAGACACGACACATCGCTTGTAGTGATCCTGGTGTTGTTTCTTCTGCTTGTGATCCTGTTGCTTCTCTCGATTTGATCATAGACAGTGAAGTCTTGCTTCTTTCGGCAAGGCTTTTTTGCTGTGGTTGCCGCATAAACATAAGGCAGCAAGCTTAGAGGAGAAGCAGTGAAAGGAGGCATCGGCTGACGTGAGACAAAGGATTAAGCCGAGGCGCTTAAAGAAAGGCGATACGATCGGCATCACCGCTCCGGCCGGATGGGGCAGCACGGAAAAAATGCTGGCAGCGGCCGCATGGCTGGAAGGCCTGGGATATCGTGTGAAGCTGGGCAAGACGCTAACCAAGAGATACGGATACCTTGCCGGCACGGACAAGGAGAGGGCGGAAGAATTGAACTCTATGTTCGCAGACCCTTTCATACAAGCGATCTTATGTGCCAGAGGCGGTTATGGAACGGCAAGGATAGCGGAGCTTTTGGATTACGAGTCAATCCGGCGCAACCCGAAACTATTTTGGGGTTACAGCGACATTACCTTTTTGCATGCGGCGATTGCGAAATATGCCGGGCTGGTCACCTTTCACGGACCGATGCTGCTCGATTTGGCCAAAGAAGATGTGCACCCGCTTACCCTTGCTAACTTTGAAACGTGGTCCGTCCCGATGACCTTCAAGTATACGGAACATGTAGCGCCCCTGACGGCATTGGCGGAGGGAGAGGCGGAAGGGATTTTAACAGGAGGAAACCTTTCTTTACTCGTCAGCACTCTGGGAACAGCCTTTGAACTGGATACGGCAGGCAAGCTATTGTTGATCGAGGATATTGGCGAGGAGCCCTACAGGCTGGACCGGATGTTAAACCAGCTTCGGTTGGCCGGGAAATTTGCGGATGCTTCAGGTATTATCCTTGGCGACTTTCACGATTGCGACCCTCCTAAAGAAAAGGATCGGGAGTCTTTAAGTCTCGCCGAAGTGCTGGCCGACCACGTGGTGTCCGCCGGAAAACCTGTTCTTGCCGGATTCCGGATCGGACACTGTTCTCCTAACATTGCTGTTCCTTTAGGGGTTCATGCAAGACTCAACACTTATGAAAAGCTGCTGGAATGCAGTGAGCCCGCAATATGGTAGAATGCAAATGCCTTTATCGCTTGAGCAGGCTGCTCCGATAAAGGTTTTTTGTTTTGAAACACAGGGTCTTTTCATAACATTTCACTTTATTACAAATACTGAATTTACAAGCATTCGATGGGGGGTTATGTACTCATGTCCGACGAGGTGTCCATCCTTGTCCGCTCGCTGGGGGCAGTCTTTTTTCTGTTTGTGCTGACCCGGGTGCTCGGGAAGAAACAGATATCGCAGCTGACTTTTTTTGAATACATAACGGGAATCGCTTTAGGTGAACTTGTGGGCATCATGTCAACGGACTTGGAACGCGTCTTTTATCACGGGCTGATCTCTCTTGCGGTCTGGGGTTTTGTGCCTTTAGCCGTCGAATTTATTTCACTGCGCAGCAAAACCGTGCGGAATGTACTGGAAGGGCAAGGGACAGTATTCATCCGGAACGGCAACATACTGGAGAAAAATTTGAAGAAAGAGAGGTACAGTACCGACGAGCTTTTGGAGCAGTTACGAAAAAAAGGGGTATTCCAAGCAGCCGACGTCGAGTTTGCCGTACTAGAGCCCAGCGGGGAACTGACCGTACTGCCAACTAAGGAAAATCTGCCGTTGACCGCCAAAATGCTCGGCATACCGATGCTTTCGGAACAGGAGCCCCAGACAGTCATGATGGATGGCGCTATTTTAAAGGACACATTAAAGCCCCGCGGATTAACCGAAGCGTGGCTGAAGGACGAGATGGACAAGCGGAAGATCAGGGAGGAAGATGTTTATCTGGCCCAGGTCGATGCCAAAAACAGGCTTTACTTCGACATGAAAGGGGTGCAAATACACCGGCCCGAACCGGAGAAGCCCGACCTCCAGAATCAAATGCTGACCCACCTTACGCAAAGCGCCATACTTATGGAGCGTTATCTGGCAGATGCAGAAGATTCTCCCATGGCAAACAGCATGTCCGAGCTTCGGGACCGTGCCCGTCAGGTCATCAGCCAGCTGCAGCCCGCAGCTGTCAATTCAACGAAAGAGAGCAGGTGAAGGGAATGTCTGAACATAAGCAGGAACATGAAGAGTCCGGGCAGCATCCGCCGGCGGTCCATTTCAGCAGCGATATTCCGGTGGAGGTCGAGACAAAAGCGGAAAGTAATGAACCTTCGGAAGGAACCGTGAAGTTCGTTAATACCGGTGTATCTGAGACCGGGTTAGAACACCCCATGAAGGCAGAACAAACGGAGAGTGTCCCCGCTTCAGAGCCTATGGCGGCAAAAAGCGAATCTGCAGGAAATCAGGCGCAAGGATCTCTTCAGTCTCCGAAACAATATCAGAAATTTGCGAAAGACAGGGAGCCTGCCCGGCCTGTTCTGCGGAACTGCCTGATTGCCTTTCTGGTGGGCGGTTTGATCTGTATCATAGGACAGGCTCTGATGGATATGTTCCAGTATTTCTTCGGCATGTCCGATAAAGAAGCGGGCAACCCGACTGTGGCTGTGCTGATTCTGATATCCGTGCTGCTGACCGGGTTCGGCGTCTACGACCGTATTGCGCAGTGGGCGGGAGCGGGCACCGGCGTGCCTGTTACCGGGTTTGCCAATTCGCTTAGCTCGGCAGCCATCGAACACCGGAGCGAGGGTTTAGTGCTCGGCGTCGGCGGCAATATGTTCAAGTTGGCCGGTTCGGTCATCGTCTTCGGTACCGTAGCCGCTTTTGTAGTTGCGCTCATCTATTTGATTTTCGGATTGGAGGCTCCTTAATATGCTGCAAGGCAAACAATCCTGGGTATTCCCGAACCGCCCTGCCATCCTGGCAAGCGCAGCGGTAGTAGGGCCTGATGAAGGGAAAGGGCCGTTGGCGGAAGATTTCGACATTGTAGAGAATGAAACGAGAATGCAGGGAAAAAGCTGGGAAGCTACGGAACGCCTGCTTTTGGAGCGGGCGGCCGAGCTGGCGATTCACAAGGCCGGCTTGACTTCGAAAGAGATTCAATTCTACATTGGCGGCGACCTGATGAATCAGATCATCTCCAACAGTTTTGCCGCCAGGACGCTTTCCATCCCCTACTTCGGTGTGTTCGGCGCTTGTTCGACCTCGATGGAAAGCCTGGCGCTGGCGGCGCAGCTTGTGGATTCAGGTGCAGCTGATTATGTTTTGACGGGCACATGCAGCCACAACAGCACGGCTGAGAAACAGTTTCGCTATCCGACGGAATACGGCTCTCAAAAGCCCCCGACCGCACAATACACTGTAACGGGCGCAGGGGCGGCGGTGGTGACTAAAGAGGGTTCGGGACCTTATTTGACAGCCGCGACAATAGGCAAAGTAATCGACATGGGGATCACCGACCCGTTCAATATGGGTGCCGCGATGGCTCCGGCGGCGGTTCATACGATCAAAGCCCACTTTCGGGATACCGGACGGTCGCCGGGTTATTACGACCTGATTGTGACGGGCGATCTGGCGAAGGTCGGGCATAAAATTGCTTCCGATTTGTTCGCGGAAGAAGGGATCCCGATGGGGGAGACGGTATTCGGAGACTGCGGTCTTATGGTGTATGATATCGATAAGCAGCAGGTCCAGGCCGGGGGGAGCGGCTGCGGCTGCTCGGCGGTAGTTACTTACGGCCATATTGTGAAGCAGCTGCGGTCCGGTGCGCTGAACCGGGTGCTTGTGGTCGCTACGGGCGCCTTGCTTTCGCCGATTTCCGTACAGCAAAAAGAGACGATCCCCTGCATCGCACATGCGGTTGCGCTTGAGAGCGGGGTGAATTAAGATGATGCAGTATGTATGGGCTTTTGTTGTTGGAGGTGCCATTTGCGTAATCGGACAGCTGTTAATGGATGTGCGGAAACTAACGCCGGGCCACACGATGAGTGTGCTCGTGGTCACAGGAGCCATTGTCGACGGGCTGGGCTGGTACGAACCTTTGATTAAATTTGCCGGAGCCGGAGCGACCGTCCCGATTACCAGCTTCGGAAATTCCCTGGTGCACGGGGCCCTCTCGGAACTGAAGCGCGATGGGTGGATCGGCGTCATCACAGGCATCTTTGAGGTAACAAGCGCCGGCATCTCGGCGGCGATCATCTTTTCCTTCTTTGCAGCACTAGTATTCAAACCCAAAGGATGATCTGCAAGTCAATCCCAAGGTGAAACGACTGCCGCCGCCGTTGGGCCGCAGCAGTTCATTCCGATATACAGTTAAGCCAAGGACGCCTGCCGGCGTCCTTTTTTTTGCGCAAAAAAACTTTTATACCCCCGGAAGTCACCTAAGTCCCTGCCTGCATACAAAATTTCAACAAAATGGATTCAAGATGATTTATAATAAAAGATGTAACTTTTTTCAATTTCCAGCGTCTATCGCAATACTTGCGTCTATTATCACACAAACTTCTACGCTCTGGAGGGACTATTGTCATGGAAGCGCTTAGCACCGAACACTATAACGTAATACGCAGTATTCGCGAGCATCTGCAGGCTTGCATTCTCGGCAAAACGGATGAGATCGACATGATGCTGACGGCACTGCTTGCGGGCGGCCATGTACTGCTGGAGGACGTGCCGGGGACCGGGAAGACGGTTCTAGTCAAGGCGCTTGCCCGAACTATTCAAGGCCAGTTCCGCCGAATTCAGTGCAATCCCGATCTGCTGCCGACAGATATCACCGGCGTATCCATATATCACCCGAAACAAGAAGCATTCATTTTCCGCCCGGGACCGGTTATGACCAACATTTTGCTGGCGGATGAAATTAACCGGGCCACCACGAAGACACAATCAGCCCTGTTGGAATCAATGGAAGAACGGAGCATGACTGTAGATGGAGAAAGCTACGAGCTTCCTGTACCTTTCCTGCTCTTCGCTACCCAGAATCCGATTGATTTTGAAGGAACATATTCTTTGCCGGAAGCTCAGCTGGACCGCTTTATGATCAAGCTCGGTCTCGGTTATCCGGATGCCGCCTCGGAGCTGCGGATGCTTCAGTCCCAGCAGTCGGTCCACCCGCTGGAAGGAGTGGAGGCGGTGACCGGCACACAGCAGATCCGGGAAATTCAGGAGCGGGTCAAGCAGGTGCACATGGATGAGGCGGTAGCGGATTACCTGGTGAACATTATCCGCAGCACAAGGGATCATGCTTCCGTTCTTCTCGGAGCGAGCCCCCGGGCTACCATCGCTTTATTTCAGGCTGCAAAGGCTTATGCCGCCATTAAGGAAAGAAATTACGTGATCCCTGACGATATTAAATCGCTCGTGCCTTATGTGCTGGGTCACCGGATCCTGCTCCACACCGAGGCGAGAATTAACGGAGCCACTGTTGATTCCGTGCTTAAAGGGATACTGGAACAGGTGCGGGTGCCTGTAAGACTGGAGCGATAGGCTATGAGCATGCGATATTCCGCAAGAGTGTGGGCGGCTGCAATATGCCTCTTAGCTTGCGTGGTGTTCGTTCTTCTGCAGGGCGGCAAGGTATCATCACTCCTGCTTTTTTCCGTGTGCGTATTGTTCCTTTATGTCATACTGGGCCGTTTCAGCGGTGTCCGATCCGCTTACGGAGAGCGCACTCTATCCGGTATCGGGCATGAAGCGGTTTCCGCCGGTACAAGAATCGGAGTGAATCTGGACGTGTCGGTCCCCGGACTATGGCCGATTCCATACCTGACTGTCAGGGACCGTCTGATCAGGCAGGATGGGGAAGAGTGGCTGTTTGAGAACGCTGCGGCGACCGATTGGAATAGAAGCGCGCACGTGTCTTACTTCACTCCGCCGCTGCGTAGAGGACGGTACAGGTTTGCCGAATCGCAAGTGGCCGTCAGCGACGTATTCGGTTTGTTTTCCCACGAAGGCATACTGCGTTCCGAGCAAAGCTTCAGCGTACTGCCTCAAACGGTCCATATCAAGGATTGGCGAAGGCTGGATCAGGCCGTCCGGGGACAGCTACAGCACACGGCCGCCACCCAGGCCGTAAGGGAAACCACGCAGATCAACGGCGTAAGGGAGTATATATACGGAGACAAGCTTTCCAGAATTCACTGGAATGCTACTGCAAAAACCGGAACTTGGAAATCGAAGGAGTTTGAGCGGGAGGCCCGCCCCAAAACCGTGCTGGTGTTAGACCGGAGCGCAGGCTCCTATCCGGATGAGGAAACGTTCGAGCTGGCCGTATCCGTCGCTGCATCTATTATCGACTACGGTTCGCAGAAGGATCTTTCGGTAGGAATGGTTTCCTCGGGCAGTCAGTCGGCGGTTTTCGAGCCCCGTCAATCCAAAGGGATTCACAGGACTTTGACTGATCACTTAATTTCAGTTGAGGCAGACGGATCCCATCTGCTGGGCACCGTTCTGAAAGAGCGGCTTAGTCGAGAATTCCGGGGATGTTTTGTGGTGCTGATCACCCCTGTGCAAAGCCAGAAGCTTCTGGAATCGATGCAGTGGCTGGAACAGCGGCAGATGATTCCGTGCCATATCCATATCGGCCAGGATACCTTTTCCAAGGAATCATGGCACCGGATGCTGAAACGTTCTGGCTATACCGGTTATTCCATTAGGAGACTGGATGAACTGCCTTCCGCACTTGGGGGTGGATCGGCATGAATGTCATCATCCCGGAGGAAACTCCACGGGCTCCGCGTCTGGCGGGTTCGGTATGGAGCCGGCCTTGGCCTCATATTTTGTACGCTTTGTTCATCGGACTTATCCTGCAGCAGTTCATTATCTGGTTTGACGAGTATTGGCTGAAGGATACCGTTAAGCTGGCTAGCATCGCTCTAGGCATTACTTTCATCGTGGAGCTGATTTACGTTCTCCCGGTAACCGTTAGGCTTTTGCTCCAGTTAGCAGGGATAACGGCAGCACATACGCTGGTGCTTGAAGGGTTTATTCCTTTAAACGCAGACACCGGAGGGACGGCCGGCTTTCTTGATATTCTGTGGTATGACCTGAAACTGTTCGATCCCTATATCTGGTATGTGTTAGCGGTTTGGATCATCTACGCCATGCTGCTAAGAGGGCTGACCACACTGTACCGTGTATTCTGTTTGCTGTTGTTCAGCATTTTTTCTTTTTCCGTTATGGATTCCTTCTCCCCGCTTATTTTGTGGGATCAGATCGCTGTCATTCTCGGTTCCGGCTTATGTCTGCTGATCGTCAGAAATTATGCGGAGATTGAACGTAAACACCCTGCTTCGTGGCGTAGCATGAGGCGTAAGCCGGTTCGTGTGTTGCTGCCGATAGTTGTGACTGCGGGTGCGGTGTTTGCCGTCGGGTTAACGGCCCCGGAATGGAAGCCAATGGTAACAGATCCTTACACTGCGTGGAAAAATTCGATCGGCGAACCCGTTTCCGTCAAAGGCAAGGGCGGGGAAGACGGTGATGAGGATAAGAAGGACAGCGATTCTCCTAAAAATGCCAAATCCGGCTACAGCCGTAATGATGAAAAGCTCGGGGGCGGTTTTGACTACAGCTTTACCCCTGTGATGACGGTGGACACATCCCGTAAAAGCTATTGGCGAGGAGAAACGAAATCGCTGTACACAGGCCGCGGATGGAAGAGGGGAGAGGAAGAAGGAGCCCCTTCCCAAGAGGCGGGTTATAACCAGATCTTGAAGCCGTTTCCCGGTTTTGACGATTCGAAGCTGGAAACAGAAGAGGTTACGCAGGTATTCCGCATGCAGAAGCCGCATAAACCCATCTTGTTCGCTGCGAAAGGTCTGGAAATGATCGTGGATGAGCAAGTGAAAGATGCAGAAAGTGTGAATTCCGGACATGCTTCCGCAAGTAACGGAAATATCACCTGGGTACCGAGGGAAGAGGAGCTGCGCTGGTATGATGCGGGATACCCCAATTCATACACTGTAGTCTCCCGCATCCCTGTAATAGATGAAGAGGCGTTGCGCAAGGTGCCCAAAACTGCGGGCCCAGCCATGCAGGATTATTTGGAGCTCCCGCCTACGCTGCCCGACAGGGTACGGGCCTTGGCTCAGGACATCGTTAAGGATGCGGCCAACCCATACGATCAGGCCAAGGCGATTGAATCCTATTTGAACCTGACGTATCCTTATAATCCGAAGCCGGATGTATCCAAAGCCGGCAGCTATGATTTCGTGGACGGCTTCCTGTTTGAAATCAAGGAAGGGTATTGCGATTATTACTCCACGGCCATGGCGGTGCTTGCCCGGTCCATCGGGCTGCCGTCCCGCTGGGTAAAGGGATATACGGCCGGGGAACAGCCGCTCGATAATTTTGATTACCGCGGCGGAATGCCCCCTGAAGCGATTATGGAGCAATTGGAAGGTCCGGGCACATACACGGTCCGCAACTCCGATGCCCATTCCTGGGTGGAGATCTATTTCGAAGGATACGGATGGATCCCGTTTGAACCGACAGCCGGTTTTACGATGCCGCTGCTGGCCCCCGAAGGGGAACAGCTTGAACAATCTGAAACAAAAGCGCCGGATCCTGCAGTTCCGGCTGCAGAAGATGCTTCTTCCTGGCCGAAAGCGACTTTCATCGTTTCAGCCATAATTGTAGTGTTCCTTGCAGCAGCAGCTGTCGCCGCGTACCTATACAAAGAGGCGATTGCCGACAGAGTCGACCGGTGGCGCGGACGTACGCCCGACCGTGCCAATCAACGCCTCGTAGCGGAATTCGAGCGCTATCTGCGCTATGCGAGGCGCAAAGGATTGACCCGCGGGGAACATGAGACCGCGCGGGAAACGATAACCCGCTGGAGCCGCGAGTACAGCTGGCTGCAGCAGGATCTTGCCGCCCTTCTCGGCCTGTTCGAGAAGGCGAAGTACAGCCCTGCGCTCCTCAGCGAGGAGGAGCTGCAGGGGGGCCTTGCCCGCATCCAGTCCTTGCGGGCAGCTTTAAAATAGCTGTTCAGCCCGGCTGGTTGCATCGGGGCTGGACAGGAGAGCCGCACCGGCGTGGTGCGGCTTTTCCATTTTATGCTTGCGGAAGACCGCAAATTGTCGTATGATGACGTTTTCGGGACAGCTCCTTTTTGCATGAAAAAGGACAATTATGGTATAGTTTGCGTAACAAAACACTTACGAGGTGACCGCATGTTCGAGAGGCTTTTACCGCATTTAAGCGTAAAGTCGATTTATGATATTGATTTGGATTCCCTGATCAAACAAGGTATTAAGGGCATCATTACCGATCTGGACAACACGCTGGTCGGCGCCCGCGATCCACTTGCCAATCCTGAACTCATCGCTTGGCTCGGCAAATTGAAGACGCTCGGATTTCAAGTCGTTGTTGTGTCCAATAATAATCATGCGCGGGTGAATACGTTTTGTTCCCCGATCGATATTCCTTTCATCCATGCAGCGCGAAAGCCTTCCACCAAGGCGTTCCGCAGAGCGCTTCAGCTGATGCAGCTTGAACCGCAGCAGACGGTGGTTATCGGAGACCAAATGCTGACGGATGTGCTGGGCGGCAAGCGGATCGGCTTATATACGATTCTGGTTGCTCCGATTTCGCTTCCCGATGAAGGGCTGTTTACGAAGCTGGTGAACCGGAACATTGAACGAATCGCATTATCCAATTTACGCAAAAAAGGGACAGACCCCAGGGAGGGCCATTAATGGCGTCAGAAGATACATTGCAAAGACCGCTTTCCTGCTCGGGATGCGGAGTGAAGTTACAGACGGAGGACGCATCTAAGCTCGGCTACTTGCCGGACCAGGCGCTGGAGCGCGATCCGGTCATTTGCCAGCGCTGCTTCCGGATTAAGAATTACAACGAGGCAGCTGCCATCACTTTGGACCAGGGTGAATTTTTGAAAATTCTCGGCCATGTTGCGAGCACTCAGGCGCTGGTAGTGAATATCGTGGACATTTTCGACTTTGAAGGAAGCATTGTGGGCGGACTGCAGCGCTTTATCGGAAACAATCCGGTAGTGCTCGTCGTGAACAAGATCGATCTTCTGCCCCGAGGCATGAACATGAACAAAATTGTCAACTGGGTACGCAAGCAGGCGAAGGAGCAGGGTCTCAAAGTAGTGGACGTGGTCCTTTGCAGCGCAAAACGCAACATGGGCTTTGACCGTGTTATCGAAGTGCTGGAATCCCACCGTGGAGGAAGGGACATCTATGTTGTGGGCGCGACCAATGTAGGCAAATCGACGCTGATTAACAGGCTGATTCAAGGCTACAGCGATTTGGATTCGGAATTGACGACATCCCGTTATCCCGGAACCACGCTGGATCTGGTGAAAATTCCTCTTGATGACGGCAAGTTTATCATTGATACGCCTGGAATTGTGTACAGTTCGCGTATGACGGAGCTGGTTTCCCGCAAGGATCTGGGGACGGTTATGCCGGAGAAACCGATTAAACCCATGGTGTTTCAGCTGAATCCGGAGCAAACGCTGTTCTTCGGGGCCTTGGCAAGGTTCGATTTTGTGAAAGGGGAACGGCAGTCGTTTACCTGCTACGTATCCAATGCCCTGGAAATACACCGGACGAAGTTGGAACGAGCTGACGAGCTGTATGCTGATCATGCGGGAGAACTTTTGACGCCGCCTTCCAAAGAAGGACTCGATGAGCTGCCAAAGTGGACAAAACATGAAATCCGTGTGCCGAAAGGCAGCAGCTCGGACATTTTTATCTCCGGGTTAGGCTGGATCCGTGCAAACGGCGAAGCGGGAGCATTGGTCAACGTGCATGTTCCTAAGGGAATTAAAGTGCTGCTAAGAGATGCACTGATCTAATTACCACGGTCAGGCAGTATAGGCGCGCCATCCGGTTCGCCTGCGGGACTGCCGGCAAAGGGGAGTTTGGCTAGATGGGATTGGGAGATCAAGGACGGTTGGACAGCTATACGCAAATGTTCGGTGTTTTCGGGGATCCGGTAAGGCATTCGCGCTCTCCGGTGATGATGAACCGGGCGTTCCAGGCGACAGGCGTGAACGGCGCCTATGCGGCTTTTCACGTAAAGCCAGCCGAACTGAAGCAGGCGGTCGAAGGCATCCGCGCTTTGGGATTTCGCGGCGTGAACGTAACGATTCCGCATAAAGTGGAAGTCATGAACTATTTGGATGAGATCGACGAAGGGGCCCGGTTTATCGGCGCTGTCAACACGATCGTCAATGAGAACGGAATGCTGACCGGCTATAATACCGACGGCATCGGCTATGTACGCTCTTTGAAAGAAGAGACCGGCATTACACTCAAGGGATCACGAATCGTGATTATCGGAGCGGGCGGCGCTGCGAAAGGCGTGGCTTATGCCTTAGCCAAAGAGTCGCCCGAGCGTATCGTCATTGTCAACCGGACTGAGGAGAAGGCGCGTGAGCTGGCAGATAACCTGAGCGCGCTTGTCGACGCAGAAGGAATGGGATTGGCTGCATTGGAAAATAGTAAGGAAAGCTGCACCTTGGTTGTCAATACGACATCGGTAGGCATGTTCCCGGACATTGGGGAATTGCCTGCACCAACTTCCTGGCTGAAACCGGGAATGACTGTCAGCGATCTGATCTATAATCCGTTGGAAACCCGGTGGCTTAAGGAAGCGGCAGAAGCAGGGTGCGTTACCCATGGCGGACTGGGCATGTTTATTTATCAGGGTGCATTCGCCTTCGAATATTGGACGGGAATAGAAGCACCTGCCGCCGTCATGAGGGAGACTGTACTTGCATCCCTGCTGCAGGCATCGACAGCCAAGAGTTAGAAGGTAAATGAAGAGAATTGGGGTAATGGTATGTTAACAGGCAAACAAAAGAGATTTCTAAGATCCGAGGCGCATCATCTGAATCCGATCTTTCAAGTGGGCAAAGAGGGCGTAAACGAGAACTTGATTAAGCATATTGAAGAAGCCATTGAAAAAAGAGAGCTGATGAAAGTTTCCATCCTTCAGACCTGTGCCGACGACCGCGATGAAATTGCGGAACAGCTGGCTTCCGGTTCCGGTTCTGAACTGGTACAGGTGATCGGGCGTACAGTCATTTTGTACAAGGAATCCAAGGATCATAAGACGATTGAGCTTCCTTAAGTACGGGAGCGGCCTGCAGGAGGTCGTACTATGAAAGTGGGTATCATGGGAGGCACATTCGATCCCATTCATATGGGCCATTTGATCGCGGCCCAACGGGCGTTGGAGGGGTTACAGCTCGACCGGATCTGGTTTCTTCCGGCATCGGTACCCCCGCATAAGCAGCTGTCCGGCGGAGCTTCGGCTTCCCAGAGGTTAGCTATGGTAAGGCTTGCCACACAGGAGGAAGAAAACTTTGAGGTGTGCGAGGCCGAAATGCGCAGAGACGGCATATCCTACTCCTATGACACTATAGTCGAGCTGCAGGAGGATTTTCCGGGTTATCGATTCTATTACATCATTGGGGCGGATATGGTTCAATATTTGCCAAAGTGGCACAGAATCTCAGAGTTGGCGCAGAGAATCGGGTTTATCGGGTTACAGCGTAAAGGATACGTGCTGGAGAAGGAAACATTGCCTGATTTTCTTCGCTCCAAGGTGGAATTGGTGCCGATGCCTGTCATTGAGGTTTCGTCGACGGATATCCGGATTCGCAGAGCGGAGGGGAAACCGGTCAGGTACACCGTACCTGATGCGGTTGCACGCTATATAGAGGAGAATGGATTATATGCCGGGGAATGAACGGGAACGGATGATGGAGGCCGTGCAGGCTCAAATGCCGGCCAAGCGCTGGCAGCATACGCTCGGCGTTATGGCATCGGCTGTGGAATTGGCCGGGCGGTACGGAGGCGATCCGGAGAAGGCGGACCTAGCCGCATTGCTGCACGACTATGCGAAGTATTGGCCGACGGACCGAATGGAACGCGTGATCAGGGAGCAGAAGCTGCCTCAGGAGCTTTTATCTTATGACAAAGAGCTTTGGCATGCTCCAGTGGGTGCTTATGCGGTTCAGCAAGAGTTCGGCATAACAGACGAGGAAGTGCTGGATGCCATAAGGTATCATACTTCAGGCCGGGCGAATATGACTTTGCTGGACAAAATCGTTTGCCTGGCGGACTATATCGAACCGGGACGCACCTTTCCAGGGGTGGAACGGGTTCGTGAATTGGCTGTGACGGACTTGAATTTGGCGCTTGCCGCAGGATTCGATTCTACAATCTTGTTCTTAATTTCGAAAGGCAAACGGATATTTCCGTTGACAGTGGAAGCACGGAACGGCCTTCTTGCGATGCAGGGAGAATCATAAGATGTACAAGGAGGGTATTGGATGGTAGCAACTTCAGAACAGCTGCTGGAAGCGGTCGTGAATGCCGCTGAAGATAAAAAGGCCATGAACGTGGTGGCTTTGAATCTGCAGGGAATTTCTCTGGTCGCCGATTATTTTGTCATCTGCCACGGGAACTCCGACACGCAAGTGAATGCGATTACGACGGAGATCAAGAAACAAGCGGATGCGCTTGGCGTGACGATTAAAGGTGTAGAGGGCGTTGATACGGCCCGCTGGGTGCTGATCGATTTAGGCGATGTCGTTGTCCATGTGTTCCACCGCGATGAGCGGGAATATTACAACATCGAGCGTCTATGGTCCGATGCGAAAGTGGTTGAAATCGGATGAGTTTGACGGCAGGAACGATTGTTGAATTAACGGTAGACCGCGAAGTGTCGCCGTTCGGGTACTTCCTTACGGACGGCGAAGAGGACGTGCTTCTCGCCTACGCGGAAACCCAGAAGAAGCCTGTGAAGGTGGGCGGCCGTGTGGAAGTGTTTATCTTCCACGATACGGATGACCGCCTTGCCGCTACGATGCGCCGGCCGCTGCTTACGCTCGGCGAGATGGCGCTGCTCGAAGTCGCGGATATCCATCCGCGGCTCGGCTGTTTCCTCGAGATGGGCCTGGGCCGCCAGCTGCTGCTGCCGAACCGGCAGCTTCCGGAGCTGCCTGAGCTTCGCCCGGCCATCGGGGACCGCGTGTTTGTCGAGATGGGACACGACAAACAAGGGCGCCTGCTCGCCCGGCTCGCAGGCGAGGAAGCGCTCATCGAGCGCTGCTTCCACGCGCCGACTTCGTGGAAGGGCCAATGGATGGAGGGCTGGGTGTACAAGCCTCTCCAGATGGGCACCTTCGTGCTGGTGGACGGCGGCGTGCTTGGCTTTGGGGCGATCGGAATGATTCATTCTTCCGAGCGTGTCGGACTGCCGCGCCTGGGCGAACGCGTGAAGGTGCGGGTAGCGTTCGTGCGCGAAGACGGGCGCGTGAACCTGTCCATGAAGCAGCCGAAAGAAGTTGGCAGGGATGAAGACGCCGAGCGGCTGCTGGCGTTCATTAAAGAGCGGCCTAACGGCGGCATGCCATACTCCGACGAGACGGCTGCCGACTTGATCACACAGCGGTTCGGCATCAGCAAATCCGCCTTCAAGCGTGCTCTCGGCAAGCTAATGAAGGAAGGCCTGGTCTATCAGGAAGGAAGCTGGACTTATTTAAAGAAAGAAGAACCCGGCGGGCAGCAATAAGCCATGCCGATGCAAGAAAGGGGCATTCATCGATGTCATACGGTTCTTTCGCCTTTGTATACGACCGGCTGATGGAAGATATGCCTTACCCGGAATGGGTAAGGTTTGCCGAAGAATGTTTCCGCCTTCACTCCGAAGGGCAATTATTCCCTTCCTGCGGGAAGGGAAGCCCGTCCGCCTCTCTGGTGGACCTGGGCTGCGGTACGGGGAGCGTAACACTCCCTCTCGCGGAGAAAGGCTATTCGATTACAGGCATCGACCTTTCGGAAGAAATGCTCTCCGTGGCTCGGCGCAGGCAGGATGAGGCCGGTGCGTCACCGTCCGCGGTTCAATGGATTCAACAGGATATGCGCGAATGGGAACTGGCGGGTAAAACGGATGCGGTCATTTCTTTCTGTGACTGCCTGAATTATTTGCTTGAAGAAAGCGACATCTTACAAACATTCCAAAGAACCTGCGAAGGTTTGCGGGAGGGCGGCTTATTCCTTTTCGATGTGCACCATCCGAACCAGTTGGTCCGCTATTATGAGAACCAGCCCTTCACATTGAACCTGGAGGACGTAGCGTACCTGTGGTACTGCGATTATCACGAAGATCGGATGCAGATTGAGCATGATCTGACGATCTTTGCAGCGGATCCGGAAGATCCCGCAAGCTTCCGCAGGATCGACGAAATTCATACGCAGCGGGCATATGAGCCGGAGTGGCTGAAAGCGAGGCTGCTTGAAGCAGGCTTCAGGGATGTCCGGGTGAGCGCGGACTTTACATTTGATCCCCCCGGAGAAGACTCGGAACGTGTGTTTTTCGCCGCGGTGAAATAGGAAGCTTGACACGGACAGATCCCATTACATATAATTTGAAGTAATTGTTTAACAATACAGGCAGTGATGAGGAGCAGTAACTTTCATTCCATACCTTCAGAGAGGCGGGCTTTGGTGCAAACCGCCGGATGGAATCAGTGAACTCGCCTCGGAGCCTTGCGGCCGAACCGTATGATCGATATTCATAAGGGGTAAGCCGCGACGTTTCACCCGCGTTAAGGGGCAGAGTGAGCAGAGGTAAAGTATACTTGCTGCTAACTAGGGTGGTACCACGGGAATTCAACCTCTCGTCCCTAGCGATTTCGCTAGGGACGAGAGGTTTTTTTGTTGATATCCGCTTCGAGGAAATTACGGATGTATTGTTATGCACAAAGGAGGATTCTTTTATGGAGAAAGAACAAGGATATAACCCTCAGACGGTTGAGCCGAAATGGCAGCGGTACTGGGATGAGAACAAGACTTTCAAAGTGCTGGAGAACGCGGAGAAGCCGAAGTTTTATGCGCTGGACATGTTTCCCTATCCGTCCGGTGACGGGCTGCACGTAGGTCACCCGGAAGGGTATACGGCTACCGATATCGTATCCCGTTATAAGCGGATGCGAGGCTATAATGTGCTGCACCCTATGGGCTGGGATGCCTTCGGACTGCCGGCGGAGCAATATGCATTGAATACCGGGAACCATCCGAATGAATTTACCGTTAAGAACATCGATAACTTCCGCCGCCAGATCAAATCGCTCGGTTTCTCTTATGATTGGGACCGGGAGATCAGTACGACGGATCCCGCTTACTATAAGTGGACGCAATGGATTTTTATCCAGCTGTATAACATGGGCTTGGCTTATGTAGCGGAAGTGCCTGTAAACTGGTGTCCGGCGCTTGGAACCGTGCTGGCGAACGAGGAAGTCATTGACGGGAAGAGTGAGCGCGGCGGGCATCCTGTCATCCGCAAACCGATGCGCCAGTGGATCCTGAAGATTACAGCTTACGCAGAGCGGCTGCTGGAAGATCTGGAGGAACTGGATTGGTCGGAGAGCATTAAGGATATGCAGCGCAACTGGATCGGCAAATCCAAGGGCGCGGAGGTTGCTTTCGATATTGAGGGGCACAGCGGGTCTCAGCTTGCTGTATTCACTACCCGTCCGGATACGCTGTTTGGCGCGACGTATTGTGTACTTGCTCCAGAGCATGAGCTTGTGGCTAAGATCACAACGGATGCACAGCGTGAAGCAGTGAAGGGATATCAGGAGCAGGCTGCCCGTAAATCGGATTTAGAACGTACTGATTTGGCGAAGGAGAAGACTGGGGTATTCACTGGAGCTTACGCAGTAAACCCTGCCAACGGTGAGAAACTGCCGATCTGGATTGCGGATTACGTACTGGCCGGGTACGGTACTGGAGCGATTATGGCCGTTCCGGGGCATGACCAGCGCGACTGGGAATTTGCCAAACAGTTCGACCTGCAGATCATCGAAGTGGTAGAAGGCGGAGATGTGCAGAAGGAAGCCTATGCAGGTTCCGGAGCGCATGTCAATTCCGGTTTCCTGAACGGGCTTTCCAATGAGGAAGCGATGGCACGGATGATCGATTGGCTTGAGGAGAACGGCAAAGGACAAGGGAAAGTAACCTACCGTCTAAGAGACTGGCTGTTCAGCCGTCAGCGGTATTGGGGAGAACCGATTCCGATCCTGCACCTGGAAGACGGTACGATGAAGCCTGTCCCTGTCGATCAGCTTCCTGTCATGCTGCCGGAGACGAACGAAATTAAACCTTCGGGCACTGGTGAATCCCCGCTAGCTAATGTGACCGAATGGGTGAATACGATTGACCCGGAAACGGGCATGAAGGCGAAGCGCGAAACGAACACCATGCCGCAATGGGCGGGAAGCTGCTGGTATTACCTGCGCTTTATCGATCCGCATAACGATAAGGAACTCTGCTCGCAGGATAAGCAGCAGCAATGGCTGCCGGTTGACCTGTACATCGGCGGAGCGGAACATGCGGTTCTTCACTTGTTGTATGCGCGGTTCTGGCACAAAGTGCTGTATGATCTTGGTGTCGTAGATACCAAAGAGCCGTTCCACAAGCTGGTCAACCAAGGTATGATTTTGGGCGATAACAATGAGAAAATGAGCAAATCCCGCGGAAACGTAATCAATCCGGACGAAATCGTAAACCAGTTCGGGGCCGATACGCTTCGGGTTTACGAGATGTTCATGGGGCCGTTGGAAGCGACTAAGCCATGGAATACCAATGGTGTAGAAGGCACTTACCGGTTCCTGGGCCGGATTTGGCGGCTGTTTGTCAATGAAGAAGGCCAAATCCATCCGAAAATTAATGAGGACGGCGGAACCGATACCTTCAAGCGTACATGGCACAAAACGATCAAGAAGATTACCGAGGACTTCGAGAACCTCCGCTTTAATACGGCGATCAGCCAACTGATGATCTTTGTCAACGACGCCTATAAAGCAGAGACGATCCCGGTTCAGGCAGCGAAAGATTTCGTTCAGATGCTGTCGCCGCTGGCCCCTCACTTGGCAGAAGAGCTTTGGGAGAAGCTGGGGCATCAGGAGTCGGTCACTTACGCTCCATGGCCAGTTTATGATGAGGCTTGGACGGTGGAAAATGAAGTGGAAATCGTCGTGCAGGTAAACGGCAAGATCGTAGAGCGTCTTCAAATTGCCGCGGATCTCAGCGAAGCGGATATGCAGGCTGCAGCAATGGAATCCGACAAAGTGAAAGAAGCGATGTCCGGTAAATCCGTCCGCAAAGTAATTGCTGTAAAAGGCAAATTAGTAAATATTGTAGTCGGCTAATCGGAATCCAGCTATAACATACAAGGCTTTGCTGAACACATCAAGAGGTCTATTTCGGCGCATAAAATTGGGCTTCGACCTTGTCGACATCTTCAAAAAATTTACTATGGGTCGTTTCAATCAATTCGTTGAATACACCTTGTAATCTCACATCAAGCAGATGCAGCGCTTCCTCGGTAATTCCGCCGGGGACGCTGACTCTTTTTTGCAAACTCTCCGGGCTGAAGCCTCCGACCGTAAGCAGTTTTCCGGTGCCGAGCACCATCTCTGCGGCGAGACGTACCGCTTCCTCACGGGGTATGCCGGTTTGTTCGACTGCGGCATCGACGAATTTCTGTACGAAAAAAGCCAGAAACGCCGGTCCGCAGCTCGATAAATCGGAAGACACCCTCGTATATTCCTCAGCAACTCGAATCGGCAGACTGATGTTGGACAGCAAACGCTCCAGCAGGATTTGGTCTTCCGGTGTAATCCGGTCCCCATAAATACATAATGTGGCTCCACTGCAAACATAGTTGGTAATACTTGGTATGATTTTAGCTATTTTTCCTTTCAAAACACTTTCCAACTGCTTGATTTGAACAGGACTTGTGATAGAAACTACAATTTGCTCGGCGCAAACCGCCCCTTTTATTTCCTCGGCTACTTGACGAAATTCTTTAGGTTTTACACACAAAAAAAGGATGTCCGAATCACCGGCAACCTGCACATTCGATTGTACCGCCTGAAAGCCCGGATATTTAGCTTCAAGGAGCTCAACCTTTGAAAAAGTGCGGTTCGATGCAATCATATGTTCAGGTTGTAAAGCCCCGGATTGAATCAGGGATTCGATCAGAATGCTCCCCATACTTCCTGTACCTATAAAACCGACTTTCATATTGACCCCTCCCATAGACTGCCTTGCGGCATGGCATGGCAAACCTAGAACGCTTTACTAACTATATGCAGCAGTAACAGTAAGCATTACTACGGGGCAAGTCTGCAATTTTTTTGTTTGGAACAGATCACAGAAAGGTGCTGATCATGATAGGCAGAACATGGAATTGGACTATGAAAAGCATGCTGATCTTCACGGTCTTGTTTGCCTGCGGGGCCGGGATTACGCTGATGATGCTTACAGAGAAAAAGAAGGCGCCTGAAGGATGGATGGATCTGCAGGAACAAGCAGGGACCGCTATGGAAAATTATCCATTGGTTGAACCCGTCGTGACTGCACCTAAGGTGGAAGAACGGAAGCCGGTTGTTCCGCAGCAGCCTAAAGAGGCTTCATCACTCCGGCCCGAGAACGGCAGAATCAATGTAAATACCGCTACAGCTGCCGAACTGGATAAGCTTCCGGGAATCGGACCCAGCAAAGCTCAGGCTATTGTTGACTATCGGGAGGAACATGGTGCCTTTACCAGCTTAGAACAGATCGACAAGGTTAAGGGAGTCGGACCGAAACTTTTTCAAAACATCCGGGACAGAATTTCGCTGGAATAAGGGAACCGGCTGCATGTGCAGACAAGACAGCAGGAACAAGGTAAAATAAGGACAAGAGGTACCGCTCATGGAGCGGGGACATAGGAAGAGTGGGAGGGGAACGGTAATGACTGTTAACGTGGCTGGAGCGTCTGTCAGGAAAGACTGGGATACGTATTTTATGGATATTGCCTATATGGCGTCTACCCGGTCTCAATGTCCGCGAAGGCATGTAGGAGCTGTGCTGGTACAAGGGAAGAAGCTGCTGGGAACAGCATATAACGGCGCACCTATGGGGGTGGACGACTGTTCGGAAGCAGGTTGTATGCTTGTGGAAGAGTACGAGATGAGAGTTGTGGACGGACAGCAGGAACTTGTGAAGAAAGAACGCTGCGTACGCACGATCCATGCCGAGCAAAATCTGCTGTTGTTTACGGACCGGAGCGACCGGGAGGGGTCAACCGTGTACGTTACAGACCAGCCATGCTGGACATGTGCCAACCTTCTTGCCAACAGCGGCGTTACGGAAGTGGTGTATGACCGGCCTTACTTGAAAGATAGCGAGAAAGTGAAGGAAATGATGCGCCAGCGCGGAATCATATTCCGCCGGATGGAAGGATTCGCACCGCCGCCGGGCACTTCCCTTCAATCCTGAATAAATAGCTGCGTTTGCTGGTAGAAGAGGAAGCACCTCTTCCCATCCATAGGGTGGGAAGGGGTGTTTTTGTTTTCATAATTACAGTGAGGAGGTTTGCAATGAAAAGGCCGCTCGTCTACTTCACCGCAGCCTGGATTATAGGCTGCTGGTCCGCGTTGTCGCTGTCCGGCTGGGAGCATGCTGTTCCCGCGGCGGGGCTCGCGTTGATGATTCCTCTGCTGCGGCACAGCGGGAGAATGACGGGAAACCAAGCCATCGTCTGCTTGCTCGGTTTCGCCGCCGCAGCGGGGTATACGGAAGCTGTGGACAGCCGCAACAGTACCTCTATTAGGGGGGCGGGAATCAATGAGGAGGCAGAGGTGTCGGTGGCAGGAACTATCGCCAGTCCTCCACAGCGGGACGGGGATAAAGTTGTATTTTTAGTAAGGACGAATTACGTTGCACTGAAATCGTCTTCCCGGGCACTCCATGTTACGGAAACGATCCAGTTCTATATTCGCTTAAAGGAAGAAGAAGAGATAAGCAAGATAGAGAAGTGGAGGCGCGGAGATGGGATCAAGATGTCCGGCGCGCTCCGTAGCTTTGGAAAAGCCCGCAATTTTGGAGGTTTTGATTATGAAGCTTATATGAGACTTCAAAAGGTGAATTGGAAGCTGCAGGCGGAAGGAGCGGCCGCAGAGGTGAAACCGGGGGCGGCAAGCCCGTTCCTGGTGCTAATGAGGTGGAACGATCTGGCCAGGTACAAACTGGGCGGAGTGTTGGACGCCATTTTTACAGATTCTCAGTCCGGCTTTATGAAAAGCATGCTGCTGGGAATTACAGACGATATGGATCCGGAGCAATTCCGCAGGTTTTCGAAGCTGGGCTTAACCCATATCCTCGCGATCAGCGGGCTGCATGTAGCCGTTTTTGTCGGTTCCTGCACTTGGCTGCTGCGGCTGTTGGGTTTTATAAGGGAGAAAAAACTGATCATCACATTATGCCTTGTTCCGCTGTATGTCCTGCTCACAGGGGCTTCTCCTTCCGCCATCCGCTCCGGCATCATGGCGATGATCGCCTTGTATGCCGCCCGTCATCACGTGCTTAAAGACGGGCTCCACATTATCTGCGCCGCGGCATTGTTAATGCTCATTTGGAACCCATATTATCTGCTGAATGTAAGTTTCCAGCTGTCTTTTATAGTTACAGCAGGGTTGATCCTGTTTGTCTCGCGCACCGCAGAGCGGATTCCCCTGCAATCGCCCGCCTTGAAAACAGCGCTGTCGGTCACTTTTGTTGCACAATGCATTTCTTTCCCGCTGACCATTTTCTACTTTCATCAGTTTTCGCTGCTTTCTTTCGCCGCTAATTTCATTCTCGTTCCATTTATGAGTTTTTTGATTTTGCCCGCAGGAACCATTGCCTTACTGATCGGAACGTTACATACAGGGCTGGGAATCAGAGTCGCTTCCTTGGTGGAGTGGCTGAATGCCGGGGCTTTTTGGTTTGTGGATAAGCTTAGCCGATACTCCATCATGTCCAGCATATGGGCGAAGCCGGATATCCGCTGGATTGCAGCATATTACATCCTGTTCGCTTTGCTGGCTGCTGGAATTCCAACGTTTCTCAAACGCAAAGGAACAGCATTCCTTGTGGCGGCCTCCCTGTTCTGCATACTGCTCGGATATGGTTATGTCCCCGACCGTTTTTCAACTGCAGGTTTGGTGCAGGTCCTCGATGTCGGCCAGGGAGATTGTATTCTGATCCGCACACCGGAAGGCCGCATAATGCTTGTAGACGGGGGCGGTACGTTGAATTTCACCAAACCGGGAGAAGAATGGAGGCAGCGGAGAGATCCTTACGAGGTTGGAAGGAAGCTGGTTGTTCCATTGTTGAAACAACGCGGTGTACATGCCATCGATTACCTGATCATTTCCCATGGAGACCAGGACCATATCGGCGGTCTGCAGGCTGTGGCCGAGGAAATACCGGTTAAGCATGTCATATTTAACGGTACGTTAAAGGACAACAAAGATGCTTATGCATTGTTTCAAACGTTTCGGCACAAACATATTCCGCTTCTACCCGCATCTTTCGGTAATCGGCTTACAGTCGACGCACATACCCAACTCCAATTTCTCTCGCCTGCCGAAGCGCCGCGCCTAAACCAAGCGGTTCCCATAGAACCGGAGCAAAATGAACTTTCCGTCATATTCCTTATGCGCATGCATCAAAGCACCTTCCTGTTCACGGGCGATGCCGGCTTCGAAGCCGAGCAAACAATGCTGGAACAGCTGAAGAAGCAACCTTCTGAAGGATTCCAGACATTTCAGGGCTCCGGGCTGGACGTCCTCAAAGCAGGACATCACGGAAGCAAGAATTCTACATCTGAGGAATTTTTGCGCTATTGGAAGCCGAAGTCTTCGGTCATATCCGCCGGAGTGGATAATTTTTACGGCCACCCGGCAAAGGAGCTGCTGGAACGTCTCCAACAATCCCATACTTATGTGCTTAGGACGGATCAGATGGGGGAGGTTCAATTTAAAGTATCACCTGACGGGTTGAGCGTACGTACGAAGCTTAATGAGGGAGAGGAGTAGATTGATGCCAAACAGATTGTTTTACACTGCGCGGAGCCTTTTGAAAATGAAGCTTTTCTAATGCGGGGTTCCCGTTTATATGACTGTTTGCGGGGTTAAGTACCTAGTGTTCCATACGATTCCTGAACATTGCACCAGCATAGAAACCAAACCCAAGGAGGATGAGAACAATGAACAACCATATTGTAGGTGTATTCAAAACAGAACAGGCAGCCATCAGCGCCATTGAGGAACTGAAGCAACTCGGCTACCGCTCGGATGACATTTCCGTCATTTCCCGAAACAAAGAGGACATGAATACGATCAGCACCGAAACGGGAACGAAAGCTCCTGAAGGCATCGCGGCCGGTGCGGCTACAGGCGGTGTCGTCGGCGGTCTTACCGGCCTTCTTGCAGGTATCGGATTATTAGCTATTCCGGGCGTCGGGCCCATTCTTGCGGCAGGGCCGATTGCTGCTACTTTGACAGGGGCGGCGGTCGGAGCAGGTGCGGGCAGTCTCGTGGGCGGTCTAGTCGGACTGGGCATTCCGGAAGACGAAGCTGAACGGTATAACAACTACGTAGATGATGAACATATACTGGTCATGGTTGATGACGATAACAATAGGGGCAGCCGGGTGTACGATATTTTCCGGGCACACGGGTCCATAAATTCCGATATGTACGGATCGGATCAGGCTAGAATGAACACCTATGGCACCTCGGATACAGAGCTGCTTGACAGGAATAAAGCAGCATATAACAACACCGGGAAAAGTTATACAGATCGGGACCAGGGCCATATCACGCTCCACGAGGAACGGCTTGAAGTGGATAAAGAAAAGGTTCAAACCGGCGAAGTTCGCCTTCATAAAGAAGTAATTGAGGAGAGACAAACGGTGGACGTGCCCGTGAAACGGGAAGAAGTTGTCATTGAACGGAACCCGGTCTCCGGAAGAGATGCTGACACAGCTTCCTTCACAGAGGGGGAGACGATCCGCATTCCGGTCAGTGAAGAGCGGGTGGAGGTAACGAAGAAGCCTGTCGTCACCGAAGAGGTAACCTTAGGCAAACGCACCGTTGAAGATACGAAGCATGTAAGTGAAACCCTTCGCAAAGAGAAAGCAGACCTGGACCGCTCGGGGAATGCCATTGTGGAAGGCGAAGAAGTCCTTAGCGGACGCAACCGCAGATAACGGATTCATAAAGAGCTGCTTACCTCAGAAATTGGGGTAAGCAGCTTTTTGCGTGATCCATAGTTTCCATGAAAAATATTGATAGGCGATGTAAATAAATAGTGTTACAATAAACATTGAGTATTTTTTCACAAAGTCTGCAGGCTTAGGAGATATCTTCTAAGGCTTGTTTTGGCATGAATGGATACATTGATTATAGAAGGAGGCGTTTCTACATCATGGAACAAGTAAGATTATTCCTGCGGGCATCCCGGTTCTATGTAATACCTGTCATCCTGGTCCCCGTACTTCTTGGCGCTGCCAGTGCCTACAAGACGACCGGCGAATTTCACCCCCTGCTGCTTCTTATCACGCTGATCGGTGCTGCTGCCGCTCATTTGTTTTCGAATATGGTGAACGATCTATGGGATTTCCGGAACGGAGTGGACGATACAGCGAAGGAAACGGCTTCGGCCATCTCCACCAACTCAGGATTTCTGACACAAGGAATTTACAGCGAGAAGAAATTTGCCTTTTATACTTGGGCGATGTTCTATATTGCATTAGTTTCGGGCATTTGGCTTGCCGCTGTCAGCGGGATCGAAGTATTGCTGTTTGCAGTTGCCGGTGCGCTCATTGCGTATTTCTATGTGGCTCCGCCGATCAAGTTCGGTTATCGCGGAAAAGGCTATAGCGAGATCGGTATTTTCCTGGCTTTCGGGGCAATACCGGTGATGGGGAGTTATTTTGTGCAAACCGGCGGCGTGACTTGGGATACGTTCCTGATTTCGTGCCCGATTGGGATTTTAACTACACTGATTTTATTTAATCATCACTTCCTTCATTGGAGAGCGGACGAAAAAGCGGGGAAGCGGACTCTGGTTGTAGTATGGGGGGAATCCCGTGCCCTGCGTTTTTCATTGATTCTCGTATATAGCGCTTATATAACGCTCCTGATCGGTGTATTGCTCGGGGCTCTTCCATGGTATGCCTTGGCTGCCATGATTACAGCAGTGCCGTTCCTGAACAAATACAAAGGCCTTCAGCCGGTAAACCCCTCCGAAGCTTATCTTCCTTTGATGAAAGGCGCTTTGGATGCGGCTATGCAATGCGGTGCCATTATGATGGCTGCATTATTAATTCAAGCCTGGCTATCCTAAAATAAATATCCTTTTTACCGATCTTCCAGCTCTCTGCGGTAATGCCGCGGAGGGCTTTTTGTATTGCCCGCGAAAGCTGTTTCAGCCAAAAGTTACATGTGATAAGCGGATACGGGGCATGATATGCCAAAGGGAACAGGGTGGTGAAGTCCGTTGTTTATATCGAGCAAGAACCGCAAACCGAAGTCTCAGAAAGACGATGAAAAGCAATCCAAACCGGTTTGCAAACTGAGTTCCGAGTTAGAGGAAACGAAAACATGCATAAAGGGAATGTTTCAAGGCAGTCCTGATTTTGCGTTCAGGGAACTGGAGCAGCTGCAGCGCTTTGGCATCTTTTATTTGAAAAACTTGATTCAAAACCGGATGCTGATGGAAAAAGTGCTTGAACCGCTCATTTCCCTGCAAGATGAGGTGACACCGTATAAACTTCTGCAGAACATTCCGGTTGGGGAAGTAAAGGAAAGGAAGCTGCAGATGCGGACAATGTAAAAGAGCACTTGCTAACCGGTTGGACCTATATTCACGTAAACGGGTATGAAAAAGGCCTCCTGATCAATACATTTGCCCCTAAGGAAAGGGCTGTTACCAAACCGGAAGTAGAAAGCCAGATTCTGGGGCCCCAGCTTGCGTTTACTGAAAATTTAGCTACGAACTCTGCATTAATACATACCTACCTTCCTGCTACCTCTCTCAAACAAGAGTCCATTCAGATCGGGAAAGAAATCAAATCCTCGATCAATCTGTTCTACATAGAAAACCGGACAGTCCCCGAACTGGTGGAGCGAATAAAAGAAAAACTGGATTCGTTGAACGTTGAGGTACTGCTTGACGGATCTATTCTGAGCCAATGGCTGGAAGATCAGCCCGCCGCGATGTTCCCGACTTTCATCACGACGGAACGTCTGGATCACGCTATATTTCCTTTACTGGAGGGAAAGGTAGTTTTGATTTTATCGGGAAGCCCTTTTGCTGTCATTGCCCCGAGTACGTTCTTTGATTTCTTCAAATCCATAGAAGATTACTATTTCCGATGGAATACAGGGACGTTTATCCGATTGCTTCGGGTGTTCGCTCTTGTGATTTCCATGTTCGGCACGGCGACGTATGTCGCTGCTCTAACCTTCCATTATGAGACCATACCTCAGGCTTTTCTCGTTCCTTTGGCGCAGTCCCGGGCCCGGGTTCCTTTTCCGCCCTTGTTTGAAGCGCTGCTGCTGGAACTGGTCATTCAACTGCTCAGCGAGGCCGGGGCCAGGCTGCCCAGCAAAGTAGGCCAAACCATGGGCATCGTAGGCGGTATCGTCATAGGCCAAGCAGCCGTTCAAGCCGGCTTCACGAGCAATATTCTGATTATTATCGTCGCTTTAGGGGCATTGTCTTCCTTTACTACACCTGTGTTTCAAATGGCAAATACGATCCGGATGCTCCGCTTCCCGCTGATTGTGCTTAGCGGTATTATGGGAGCGCTGGGTATTGCTGTCGGTGCCGTTCTGATGATTCTTCATTTGCTGCGCCTGACAAGCAGCGGATATCCTTATTTTTATCCGTTGGAAGCTCCCCGGCGGCAGGACCGGAAAGATGCTTTTTTCCGGCTTCCATACCGGATGTTTCCGAATCGGGCATCCTTCTCTGAGCCGGCCGTGTCAGGAAACCAAGGCAAGGGAGGCGACATAGATGAATACTGAGCCAGCGGCAGATCAAGCGCATCGGCCTCCTTCTGCAAAGCCTTTTCTCTTCAGCGCCTATTTGCTGATCTTTATTATTCATGACGCCCAAATCGGAGTCGGCCTGCCCGGCTTTCAGAGAATCATATACCGTTCGGCCGGTCATGATGCCTGGATCAGCGTGATACTGGCGGGATTATATGTACATTTGCTTGCGTGGATCATAGTGATGACACTGCACCGGGCCGGGGATAGAGATTTATACGGAATACATGATGCCGTATATGGGAAATGGTTGGGCAGGTGCCTAAACCTCCTGGTCGTTTTTTATTACCTTTATGCCTGTATCGTGGTACTCCGCAATTATGTGGAAATGGTTCAAATTTGGCTGTTCCCGTACTCCGATGCCTGGATGTTGGGACTGATTTTTGCGAGTTTAGCCGTTTACGGAATTCACGGCGGCTTGAAAACCATCGTTGGGGCAAGTTTCGTTTTCGTGTGCTTATCCGTGTGGATGGTCATCCTATTATACTTCCCGCTTGTGTATGCGGATTGGGACCACCTTTTTCCTGTTGCCGAAGCGGATCCGCAGCATTTGATGCTTGGGGCCGTGCGAATGTCTTTCAGCCTCGTCGGATTTGAAATTCTGTATTACCTGTACCCGTTTGTGAGGGATAAACAGAAGGTTCACAAATATGCACAGCTCGGCATCATGTCGGTTAACGTCTTTTACTTTCTGGTGATGGCTGTATCCTTAGTATTTTTCAGCGGAGGACAAATCTTTAAAAATGCCTGGGCCACGTTCACCATGCTGAAAATTATCCAAATTCCTTTTCTTGAGCGGTTCGAGTACCTGGGAGTAAGTTTGTGGCTGATGGTCATCATGGGGAACCTGCTCTTGTTCGGGTGGACGGCTACCAGGGGGTTGAAGCAGGTGTTTCAATGGAAGCAAAAGTACGCCGTTGTCGTGTTCTTCGCGGTAGTATGGCTGGTCAGCACCCGAATTGAAACGAGAGTCCAGATGGATAAAATCAACGATCTGTTCGCAACGCTCTCTCTGTATACGGTTTATCTGTATCCGCTCTTCCTGTTCGGCCTTGTTCTCCTTCGTATGAAAAGCAAGGATGGAAAGGAGGAAACCAGTGATGAAGCGGAAACAGTCAAATAACCCGATGGAAACGTTCATTTTGAAGCTGATTCGAAACCGCTACAAGTCAGGGAGTATAGAGCTATCCCTTGAAACGGACAGGTTGAAAGAACAAATTCCCGGCCTGCGTCCGGTGAATGTCAAGTATGTGCGCATAGTAATAGACAATATTAACAGCTCGGTCTCAAGAAAGCTTGTCAGCCGGAACCCTCTTACATTTGCGGTAGAAGTCCGCTTGAAGGGTCTGCTTCTCGAGACGTCGGAACAAATGAGCTTCGGAAGACCGGAATCGGTCCATGCTATCGAGGCCGAGATCAACCGGGTACTGGAAAATCAGGCACATAAGCTTCTCCAAAAACTGACACGTATGAATAGCGACCCCATCGGATTCGGGGAGATCTACCGGAAAGAGGTATACCGGTCGCATCTGACCAGAGAAACGTGGAGAGAGCTCTATCCCGAATCCAAATTCAAAGTAAGCATCAAATCCAAGATTGTCCGTACAGGAGAGGTCGATTAACTTGGACAGCCGCCGCAGGGCGGCTTTTTGTCTTGTGTACAGGAAATGATGTCATATATACTTCAATACCTATATTTGCTATTCTAGTAACATGTGCGGTCTAAACCGGACATAGAATGTTAACTGAAAATACAGAACTTATGGTTATTATTACTAGTGCAACAATTTCATGACGTCCGGCGTCTATAAGGTTGCATGAGAGGGGGATTCAGGTGGTAGAGCAAGAACTCGTAAGAGCTGCTCAATCAGGCGATCGCGACGCTCTTATTACTCTTTTGCGAGAAATCGAACAATCCGTCTACCGCACGGCTTTTTATATACTCGGCAATGAACAGGACGCTCTGGATGCATCGCAGGAAGCGCTCATCCGGATCTATACCAAAATTCATTCCTATGAAGAGAAAGCCCAGTTTAAGACATGGGTGCAGAGGATTGTAACGAATATCTGCATCGACAAATTCAGAAGAACGAAGCCAGCTGTGTCCATCGATGAGCATGAGATGGTATTTACCTCCCCCAAGAATGTAGAGGACTCGGTCTTCTCAGCTTTTGTCGCTGAAGATATCCGCGGTGCGATTGATCAGCTTCCGGAGCATCACCGGGCGGTCGTGGTACTCAGGTATTTGCAGGATTTCTCTTATAACGAAATATCCGACAGCCTTGGATTGCCGTTGAATACGGTGAAGTCCTATTTATTCAGAGCAAGGCAGCAGCTTCAAACTTTACTCCAAGATTATCAGAAAGGTGGTGTGCGCGGATGAACTGCCAAGAGGTGATGGAATTGATGCAAAGACATATAGACGGGGACTTGCACAGCAGCGAGAAAGATGACATGAATAGGCACCTTGTGCAATGCCCGGCCTGTCAAACCATGTTTGAAAGGCTGGAAAGGCTGTCTTCCGAACTTGAGCAGCTGCCCAAAGTTGTGCCTCCTTTCTCCATTGTGGATTCTATTCTTCCGCGTCTTGATGCTTTGGATTCCGCCTCAGTCGAGGCGCCTGCAGAAGTTACAGGGACGCCGCAAGCAAAAACGGCGGCCCGACGCAAGCGAATGGCCGCATGGAACTGGCCGGCACTTGGCGGTGTAGTGGCTGCAGGACTGATGATCGGCCTGTTTATGGTGACCAATCCCCCTGGCGGCAGCCAGAGTAACAAGGCGGATAACGCTGCGGCCGATACAGCTTCCACAGCGGAGGCACCGGAAACAATGATGAGGAAACAGAGCGCAGCGGACGGATCCGCTGCCGGACAGGAGAATTCGCCTGCTTCGGATGAACCGGCTGCTCAGATGGATCAATTTAAAGCGGAGGCAGACAAAAGCGCCTCTCCGGATACGCCGGTTTCTTCCGACAGCGGAGGTGCTCCTGATCAGTACACCGATTCAGGCACGAATCCCAATGGCGGAAATCAGGTGCCGGGGTATGCGGGTGCTGACGGCGGGGTTGATCTTAAGGACGGCGTAAGGGCGGATGTGACTTCCCCTAATGCTCCGGCCCCGTCGCGAAATGGCGCAGGATCCGGCGGGAAGACAGGCAGTACTTCTGTCGAAGACACCCCGGCAGGGTCGAATGGGGATGCGGATCAGGGCAAAGTCCCTGCCGCAGAAGGTTCTCCTGGTCAGAGCGGATTTGGAGGCAAACACAGCATCACAGCCGATTCATCTGCAGGAGAACCGGAGGCCGGTGTAACGCAGCATTATACGAAGGACGGCGCCTATTCTGCTTATGTAACGGCGAAGAGCGAAGTGATTATCTATGATCATATCAAGCACAAGCCGATATTTATTTCTTCTCCTAAAGCTGGCGCTATTGCAAACCTGATCTGGTCAGATGATGAGATGACCGTTTCTTATGATGTGCTCGGAAAGAACGTTAACGAGAGTTATGCGGTGGAAGTTGGAACTTGGAAAGAAAATAAAAAATGATTGTAAAGAGCCAAATTCCACGCACACATTGGGCTTGGCAGGCGTATATTGTATAAACGAGTCAGCGGCGAGACGTTCGTCGTATGACCACCCGGATAGCGGATACCTAGGATCCGGCTCAGGGGTGTTTATATAGATGTGCTGGGGCAAAGGGATTATGTCAAAACTCCTCGAGGAATTTTGGCCTGATCCCTTTGTTTTTTTGTAATCGGATCTCCGCCTGAAATCAGCCCATAAATGTAGTAGAATAGAAACAGATATAGGAAACAACCTGATCGTGCAGGTGTGGGATAAGGAGAAGGATATGGATTACAAAGCTGCGGCCAGAGAGATACATCAGGGGAAGATACAGCCTGTTTATTTATGTTATGGTTCGGAGAAATATCAAATGGACGAATTCCTGGCCTATTTGACGGGGCAGTTGATTGAACCTGAATATATGGATTTTGCCTTGAGTAAGTTTGAATTGTCGGAAACCAGGCTGGACGACGTGCTGGACGATGCGGAGACACCGCCCTTTTTGGCTCCTCGTAAAGTGGTTGTAGCCAAGGATGCCGTCTTTTTCACAGGTGCGAAGGACAGTTCCAAGGTGGAGCATAGGGTTGATAGACTTTTAGAGTATATAGCGAAGCCTTCCGAGAGCAGTGTGATTGTCTTTACGGTTTCGGCAGATAAACTCGATGAGCGGAAGAAGATTGTAAAGCAACTGAAGGAGCGGGGCGGCGTAGTCCCGTTTCAGCCGTTAAGCGCCGAGGAATTGGTACAGTGGGTAATGAGGCGCGCAGAAAAACTGAAGTGCAGAATGGACCGGACTTCGGCGGACAGGCTGATCTTGAACGCGGGAACTTCGCTCCAGGCGCTGAGCAGGGAGATGGAGAAGCTCTCTTTATTTGTTGGTGAAGGCGGGGCTGTTACTGAGGAAGTGATAGAAAGCATGGTTGTCCGTACGACGGAGCAGAACGTCTTCCTGCTAATCGAGGAGATTGCTCAGTTAAGGGTTCAGCGTGCAATGTCCATCTTCTATGATCTTCTGAAACAGCGGGAGGAGCCGATCAAACTGATCGCGCTGATCGCCCGACAATTCCGGATCATCCTCCAGGTGAAAGAGCTGACCCATCAGGGGTATTCACAGCAGCAATCCGCTTCCCAGCTGGCACTCCATCCTTATGCCGTAAAGATAGCGGCGGAGCAGGGAAGGCGGTTTGAGACGAAACGTCTGGCCGGGATTCTATCGGAATTGGCGGAGCTCGATTACCGGATGAAGAGCGGCAAAATCGATAAAGTGCTGGGCTTGGAACTGTTCCTGCTCCGCATGGCAGCGTAGGAACTGAAACCAGAGCAAGGCGGGCCGACGGAGGTTTAGCTCCGATGGCTTACCTTGCTCTAATTACAAAAAAGTCCTGCAAGCGAATGCTTGCAGGACTTTTCAATGAAGACTTGTAATTATTGCTGTACGGAAAGTGCGTTCAGGCGTTTCGCCAGACGGGACTTCTTACGGGCAGCAGCGTTCTTGTGGATTAGACCTTTAGTTACGGCTTTGTCCAACTTCTTCGTTGCATTAACCAAAGCAGTTTTTGCAGTTTCTACGTCTGTACCAGCCAAAGCTACATCAGCGGTTTTCACAGCTGTACGCAGAGCGGATTTATGAGAAGCGTTAAGAAGACGACGCTTTTCGCTAGTCTTTACTCTTTTCACTGCGGATTTAATGTTAGGCATTGCATTCACCTCCTACAAAGGACGTCATAAGTGTTCCACAAAACAACCGTACATGGTGTTTCGACACATAACTTAAAGTATTCTATCATGGGTATGCCCAAATTGCAAGAGCATGAAGAGATTTATCTCCAGGATAGACACATGGCAAGCAGGCGTCGAAAACCCGGAATAACGGCCGCTCTCCTGAGCATACTAAGCATCAAATGCCGTGTAAAGGAGTTTGTGGAAAACATGGATCAGCGGAACGACTTGCAGATGTATAACGTGCGAACGGATTTGGCTTTGGAAGCCAGGGAACTGGTTTCCGAGAACAATCCCGGGAGGCTCCCCGGCGTTGAGGAAGAGTCCTATGAAGACGACGGCATTTACCTGACTAAAATTAAAGTCACTACCGAAGAGGGTTCCCGTGCCATCGGCAAGCTGCCGGGCCATTATGTAACAATCGAAGTGCCTAAACTCCGGAATAAAGATTCCAAGCTCCAGGACCGTGTGGCGACCAGATTCGCCAAAGAATTCGAGCAGTTTCTGGCAGATACGGGCGTCTCCAAGACGGCCAAGGTGCTTATCGTGGGCCTTGGCAACTGGAACGTAACTCCGGATGCGCTGGGCCCGATCGTAACGGAGAATGTGATGGTGACGCGGCATTATTTTGAACTGATGCCGGACCAGGTCGCTCCGGGGTATCGTCAGGTGAGCGCCGTTTCACCTGGAGTACTTGGGATTACAGGCATCGAAACAAGTGAAATCGTGCAGGGCATTGTGGAAATGTCCAAGCCGGACCTGGTTATCGCTGTCGATGCACTTGCTTCCCGGGCTCTCGAACGCGTGAATACGACGATACAGATTGCCGACACGGGAATTAATCCGGGGTCCGGCGTTGGCAATAAACGCAAAGGGATTACGAAAGAAGTGCTGGGCGTGCCGGTCATCGCAATCGGCGTCCCAACCGTAGTGTTCGCCTCGACGATTGTCAACAGCAGTATTGAAATGCTGATCTCGCATTTCAAGAAAGAAACCGAGGCCACTGACAAAATTCTCGGTATGCTCGATACTCTGCAGGAGAATGAGCGCTTGATGCTGGTGAAGGAAGTATTGAATCCGCTTGGCCATGATCTTGTAGTCACCCCTAAAGAGATTGACGAATTTATCGAAGATATCGCGAATATCATCGCAAGCGGACTAAATGCGGCGCTTCATGAGGCCATCGATTCCGACAATGTGGCTGCGTACACCCACTAATTGCTTCATCTGCAGTGACCTGCTCTTCCGGGCAGGTCTTTTTGACGTCCGTGAAAAGCAGGCGTTGGAACTCTTTCATAAAATTTGTCCCGATAGGTTCTATCAACTCTAGTGAACTCATAAATTGCTAGTAGAGTTGAGTCAGAAAACGATTGGGAGGAACACAGGATCATGAAATGGACATCCGTTACAGTGAACGTCGGCAAAGTCAGAAGAATGGGGCAGAGCATGGGCCTGCTCGGACGCATATACATTTCATTGTCTCTATGTTCGGCGGTATTCTTCGTTCTGCTCGGATTCGGAGGTATGTTTCAGGCCAAGGTCAATACCTCGCCCGCCAGCTCGATGCAAGGGCTGGCCGCCGCTGTATCAAGCCGTTTTTTCATGGATATGATGGGAATGGAACTGCCGCATGCGCAGCAAAGCAGTTCGGCATCCGCTCTTTCCTCGCGCAATATTACTCAATTTCTTTTTCAATATGTAACCAGCATTAATCCGCATAATTATCCGCAAAGTCTCATTGCCAGAGAGATTCCGTTGATGGACACCGATGACGCATTCGTGCTCCGGGGCAGCTCGGGTACGGATCTGGGAGCGGCGCCGCAGGATTATCATCCCGGGAACGGAAGCGCAAAGGGAGAAGAGGAACAAACGGGAAATGAACCTGCTCCGGACGGAAACGCGGGGGCAGATGGCAGTGCTAATCAAGGGAATGCCGGCAGCGAGGGCTCGGAGAACGGACCGGTTCAGGCCCCTGATGCATCGGCGGGCACGGGCAATAACGACAACCCGCCAGGGACTGAAACCGATTCGGGGATAAAGGAGCCGGTTACCACTCCGACCACCAACGGCAAAAAAGTAGTGTTCATTTACAATTCGCATAACCGGGAATCCTACTTTCCTGCATTGAAGAAAGGCGCAAAATTTCCGGAGGACTCCAAAACGAACGTTACCTTATTGAGCGCCCGTCTTGCCAAAAAGCTGGAAGAGCTAGGTGTAGGAGCTTCCGCTTCCAAAACGGATTACGCATCGAGCGTGAAAAATTACAACTATAACTTTTCCTATAAATATTCGCTTAAGACGATTCAGACGGCGTTTGCACAAAATCCGGGCATCAAGTTCCTGTTCGATATCCACCGGGATTCCCAAGGACGTGAGAAAACGACGACCACGGTGAAAGGTGTGGATTATGCGAGAGTATACTTTATTGTCGGACACCGGAATCCGGACTGGAAAGAAAACGAGGAGTTCGCAGCGCAAATCCAGCAGAGCCTCGAAAGCAAGTATCCGGGCATATCCAGAGGCATCTGGGGCAAGTCCTCCAAGAACGGCAACGGTGAATATAATCAGCATGTGTCTCCTAACAGCATATTAGTCGAGATCGGCGGTGTGGAAAATACGCTGCAAGAGTGCTACCGGACGGTAGATGTGCTGGCCAAAATGATCGCGGACGTGTATTGGAAAGCGGAAAAAGTGAACGGCGGCGAGAAAAAACAGGAGCCGAAGAAAGCCGATGACAAGGGCAAGCTGGCGGACAGCGGCGCAGGAAAGCGGGGGTAAGCGGTGAAAAAGTCAACTTTCAAAACATTCGTTTCGATCGCATTGATTGCTCTTGGTGTATGTTACGGATTGGAATTGGCGCAAAAAGGGACGGAATCGGTGCAGGGCCCCATGACAGGCGGCAATTCCGCCCAGGTTTGGGTTCAGCAGCAGCCGGCGGCGCTCCCGGTACAGACTGTGCCGGTGCAGCAAGTCCAGCAGGTTCAAAGTCAGGTACAAGGACAAGTTCAAGGGCAAGTACAAGGTCAAGTACAAGGACACGTAGCGGTTCAGGCGGGTGCAGCAGACTCCGGGGAGATCTCCCCCGTTGCAGGTCCAGGAGCGCCACAGCCGCAGGATATAGCGACAACCAGCCGTTTGGCGGCCAAAACAGGCGATTTGCTGCAAATCGTATCGCATCACGGGATCGAGATGGTTGTCGGGCTTTTTGATAAAGTGTTGAAATGACGGATAACATTGCTGAGGATTCCCTTTGCTGTTATAATGAAATGTATTTACTATGACCAGCAACGGGGGTTTCTCATGTCAGACGCAAGAGAGCGCCAAAAGCGCATTCGCAACTTCAGTATTATCGCGCATATCGATCACGGTAAATCGACTTTAGCGGATCGGATTTTAGAATATACCGGAGCCTTGTCCCAACGGGAAATGCAGGAACAAGTGCTCGATCAGATGGATTTGGAGCGGGAACGCGGCATCACCATTAAACTACAGGCGGTTCGACTGCAGTACCGGGCGGATAACGGCGAACTCTACCTGCTGAATCTGATTGACACACCGGGACACGTCGACTTCACCTATGAAGTTTCCCGCAGCTTGGCGGCCTGTGAAGGCGCTTTGCTTGTTGTGGATGCGGCGCAGGGCATCGAAGCACAAACGCTTGCAAACGTGTACTTGGCTTTAGATAACAATCTGGAAATTTTGCCTGTCATTAACAAGATTGATCTGCCGAGTGCGGATCCTGAACGTGTGAAGCAGGAAGTGGAGGATGTTATCGGACTGGATGCCAGCGAAGCGGTTCTGGCTTCGGCTAAAGCCGGTATCGGCATCAAGGAAATTTTGGAGCAAGTGGTACAAAAAGTGCCGGCACCTGTCGGTGATCCGGATAACCCGCTGAAAGCGTTGATCTTTGACTCGCACTATGATCCGTATAAAGGGGTTATCGTGTATGTCCGTGTCATTGACGGGACGATCAAGGCAGGCTCTAAGATCAAGTTTATGGCTACAGATAAGACGTTCGAGGTTATCGAAGTAGGGGCTTTCATGCCGCGCATGTCTTCGGTGGACGAGCTGACAATCGGCGACGTAGGCTTCGTTGTGGCGGGGATTAAGAATGTGAAGGATACCCGTGTAGGGGATACCATTACGGACGCGAAGAATCCGACGCTGGAACCGCTGCCGGGCTACCGCCGGATCAACCCGATGGTATTCTGCGGACTTTATCCGATCGAAACTTCGGATTACAACGATCTTCGCGAAGCTTTGGAGAAGCTGGAGCTGAACGATGCTTCCCTGCGGTATGAGCCGGAGACATCCTCCGCGCTGGGCTTCGGATTCCGCTGCGGCTTCCTGGGGCTGCTGCACATGGAGATCATTCAGGAGCGGATAGAGCGGGAATTCAATATTCCTTTGATTACTACCGCACCAAGTGTAGTATTTAAAGTTACACAAACGAACGGGGAGACACTGAATATCGACAACCCGTCGAACTTCCCGGATGTACAGAAAATCGATTACGTCGAAGAGCCTTACGTCAAGGCATCCATAATTGTGCCTAACGATTTTGTCGGGGCTATTATGGAACTTTGCCAAGGCAAGCGCGGCGAGTTCATTAATATGGAATACCTGGATACAAACCGGGTTACGCTGACCTACGATATCCCGCTGTCCGAAGTCGTTTATGACTTCTTCGATCAGCTGAAGTCCAGCACGAAGGGCTATGCGTCGTTCGATTACGAGCTGTCCGGTTATAAGAAATCCAATCTGGTCAAGATGGACATTCTGTTGAACGGCGAGCAGGTTGACGCCTTGTCCGTTATCGTTCACCGCGATCGTGCGTTCAACCGCGGACGTATCATTTGCGAGAAGCTGAAAGAACTGATTCCGCGCCAAATGTTCGAGGTGCCGGTACAAGCGTCTATCGGCACGAAAGTCATTGCGCGTGAAACCGTTAAAGCGATGCGCAAGAACGTCCTTGCCAAGTGTTACGGCGGTGACATCTCCCGTAAGCGGAAGCTTCTGGAGAAGCAGAAGGAAGGGAAGAAGCGCATGAAGCAGGTCGGCAGCGTAGAGGTGCCGCAGGAAGCTTTCATGGCGGTTCTGAAAATCGACGAATAGTCGTAATAGAGCGAAGCAGGACTGCGGGGGCTCCCGCAGTCTTCGTTTTTTCAATACAGCACTTACGAAAGGAGGAATCATGATGACGAAGCATCACAAACAACAAACAGAGTCAGGTTCGCTTTCTTTTGCCATTCCGCAAGCAAATCCGAAGGCATTGTATTTGCATATTCCCTTTTGCACGAACAAATGTCACTACTGCGACTTTAATTCCTACATCTTAAAGGGACAGCCTGTCATGGATTACTTGGATGCGATGGAAAGGGAAATGGAGCTGACCGTGAAGAAGCTGCCGCCGGGGCAGATAGAAACCATCTTTGTCGGGGGCGGTACGCCGACGGTATTGCTGCCGGATCAGATGTCTCATTTTCTGAAGCTGGTAAACACCTACTTCCCTAATCAGGCACCGGATTTGGAGTTCTCGATGGAAGCGAACCCCGGCACAACCGACTTGGAGAAGCTTACCGCTATGAAAGAAGGAGGCGTGAACCGGATCTCCTTCGGCGTTCAATCGTTCAATAACGAGCTGCTGGAGCGCATTGGCCGTATCCACAATACAGATGATGTTTACCGCAGTATCGAAAATGCCAAAAAAGCAGGCTTTACAAACCTGTCCATTGATTTAATGTTTGGACTGCCCAAGCAGACGTTGGAGCTGTTGAATGATACGCTGGATAAGGCTTTGGCTCTGGATCTGAAACACTACTCCATTTATGGCTTGAAAGTAGAGGAAAGCACGTTGTTCCACACGCTGTATCAGCGCAACCAGCTTCCCCTTCCCGATGAGGATGAAGAACTCGCGATGTACAGGACGATTATGGAGCGGCTAAGCGCTGAGGGCTTCAAGCAGTACGAAATCAGCAACTTTGCCAAGCCGGGGTATGAGTCGCGCCACAACTCCAAATACTGGAAGAATGAAGCTTACTACGGACTGGGCGCAGGAGCCCATGGCTATGCCAACCGTATGCGCCACATCAACATCAAAGGCGTGCAGAACTATATCGATGCCACGTTGAAAGGCTTGCCGCTGCTGGAAGAGAATCCGGTAACGGAACAGGAAGCAATGGAAGACTTCATGATGGTTGGCCTGCGGCTGCTGGACGGAGTGAAGCAGGAAGACTTCATGGTTCAGTTCGGACTGCCGATGGAACATGTGTTTGGTGAGATTATCCGGAAACTGCTTGACCAGGGGCTGCTAGAGCGTACTGAACAGGGTTACCGGTTATCGGAAGCCGGGATTGTCCTGGGGAACGAAGTGTTTGGGGCGTTTTTGGAGAATTGATTTATAAGGTAAGTTCAAGACAGTTTGCCTATCCGGCAGGCTGTCTTTTTTCATAGTGGAGGGCGGGAGAGGAAAAAGAAGGGAATGGAAAGGGGGGAATTGAAATATACAGGAAGTAAGTATCTTGAACCAGGGGGCCGATTCTGTGAGTGAATTCAGCGAAAGTTATCATTTATTTTCCGACAGGCAAGAAGAGGGTGTCGAGCTGCTGACCAGAGCAAAACTGAAAGGATATGTGTATCCTGCCCAAAACCATTGGGTGACCATTTTGGCGGAAGGCAGTATGTTTCAGGAGAATAAGCAGCTAGTGAGGAACAACCTGGGAACGTTGGTTCATTATATTTTTGCGGAGGATCATGGCTGGACTTTAAGCATTTATGAACGGGCTGAACAGGTGTTTCATTATGATTGCGTGTGGGAAGAAGAAGTGGATAGCAACTACGGGGAATTTAACTTGAACAAGGTAGTAGATGTAATTAACGCCAATCCTGTACAGAATGCTAAGGTTACTTTGGAGGAGCTTCAACCTTTATTTCATATTACTGAGTTTGAACAGGCGTTTGAGCTGAGCCCTGCCTATCGTGTCGCTGAACTGCTTGGAATGCCTTATTACGAATGGTTGTCATATGAATATGTAAAGTCTGATATGGCGGATGGGGACAGCTCGAACATTGTGGAGGGACTGGTAGCCGTCTAGAAGTATTTATTAGATTACTGTTAGGAGAGTATCATCCTATGCACATTAACTGTAGGTTAGCTGCCCGGTTGGAAGCACCCCTGATTTTGCAATTGTGGCAAAGTGCTGCAAGCTGGCTGCTAGAGAAAGGCATTGTCCAATGGCTGCCGGATTTTTTTCAATTGGAACAAGTTTTGGGTTTTATGGAAGAGGGCTCGGACGTATATATTGCTGAATCAGAAGGCTTAGTTGTTGGTACATATGTTTTGACTTGGTCAGATCCTCAGATCTGGGGGGAGCTGGATCATGACGATGCGGGATATATACATAGATTTACAGTACATAGGGATTTTTACGGACAAGGGGTAGGACCTTTACTGTTAAAAATGGCAGAAGATCATATCAAACAAAAAGGGAAAACAGTGATTCGGCTGGATTGTATGGCTGAAAACCCCAAACTTAACGCTTTTTATAGAAGCAACGGGTTTCATTTTGTCCGCAGATTGGACATTGCCGGTTGGAGTGCAAATTTGTACGAGAAAAAGTGACTTTGTGAGGGGAGAAGCGGTATGTCGTACTTTTGGGACGATCAGATCGAATATTTAAGAAACACCAGAACGTTATACTACAATGATGATTACCTTGAATTTCTGCTGCAAAAAGTATGGGGCATTACCCGGCCGGTACGTGTGATTGATTTTGGCTGCGGGTATGGATACCTTGGTTTGAAGCTGCTGCCGCTTCTCCCGGAGGGGTCAAGTTACACCGGGGTGGATCAGGGTAAAGCGTTGATTGCCGAAGCGAAGCAAGTGTTTGCCAAGCTGCCGTATCAAACCAACTTCATTGTCGGAGATATAGAACAGATGAACCCGGCGTGTAAGTATGATCTTGCCGTTTGCCATGCTTTTTTGCTGCATATGCCGGATCCCGGAGCCATTCTGCAAAAAATGAGTAACAGTGTGGTAGAGGGAGGAAGGGTCATTTGTTTTGAGACTCATTGGATTGCTGCTATGGCCAACTACGAACTTAGCGGGCACGCGCTATCCGAGGTTGTACAACTTGGCGCACTTCAGAAACTGTATGAACAAGATGCAGCGCAAACCGGGAAAGACGGGAATATCGGCATTAAGATCCCGGCGTGAATGAGTAAAATGGGCTTAGCGGATGTAGGGTGCCGGGTGAGCGACCGGGTCAACTTTTTGGATCAGCATATGGAGGAAAGCGCCAAAGAGCGGCTTTTCCACTATCTGCAAGCAGAAGGGCTGGGGCAAGAGCCGGAATCGATTTCCGAAACAGTAAAACGCTTGGCCCTAAGGGGCCTCACGGAAGAAGAGGCAGCGGCACAAGTCCGTGCGGAGATGCGCTTTGCTTCAGTATTTGATGCTGATTCGTGGCTTACGTACGCGCCAAATATGAAAATATCTTATGGTACGGTTAGAAGATAGGAGGCTCCATGGGATACATATCTGATGTAAGAGAATTCGTAGGAACACGCCCTATCATCATACCTGGTGCATGTGTGCTCGTGTTTCAGGAGCAGAACCAGCTGCTATTACAAAAACGATCGGACTCTCACGACTGGGGAACCATTGGAGGTGCCTTGGAATTAGGGGAGTCTTTGGAACAAGCGGCTGTGCGTGAACTTTATGAGGAGGCGGGTTTGAAGGCTAAGCACTTTCAGTTCATTACCCTGCTGCGGTGAGGATATGTATTACAAGTATCCCAACGGGGATGAAATTTACAATGTGATGGCAGTATACGAAGCCCATGAAGTCTATGGTATACCTAGAATTAATGATGACGAGGGGCTTGAGTTGAGGTATTTTTCATTGGATGAACCGATTGAAGAATTAAACCCTTTTACCGAGTATTATTTGCGAAAAGCCGGATATATCAACAAATGGTAGCTTGTTACTCTCGTAATCAAGGAGGAATGACTTTGGAAATCCAAGATATTTACGGTGATCTACAACCGATTGAAAACAGGAGAACCCTGTTGAGAAAGTTTGCTGGGGGGAAGGTTACATGACCGAGACGGTGAAGGAGATTATATCTTTTGGATTTGAGAGGATGGGGCTTGTGAGGATTGATGCAAGATGCCATCCGGACAATATCGGCTCAGCAAGAGTCATGGAAAAGTCAGAGATGTATGCAATCACTATTGATGACCTGTAACCTTATTAACAATGGGAGGTGAACCATGCTCACATCTATATCAGCCATTCTTTTTACAGTATTAATAGGCATTGTCGTCCTATTCCAACTTGCTTTAGCGGCAGGGGTGCCCTGGGGAAGTTACGCGATGGGGGGAAAGTTTCCGGGGAAATACCCTCCAAGCATGCGTGTTACCGCTATTTTTCAAGTATTAATTCTGATGTTTCTTGCGTTTGTAGTGCTGATTCATTCCGGTATCCTTGTTAGCGGCTGGGTTTCTTTTGCAAAGAGTGCTATCTGGTTCGTTGTGATATTCTCATTGATTGCTTCCATACTAAATGTGATTACAAAAAGCATATGGGAGCGAAAAATTTGGGCACCGGTATCCATTTTAATGCTGATTACAAGTGTTATTGTGGCCATCGGCAGCTGACAATAATCTGTATGGAACTTTTCACCTGCAACACAGTCATACATACAAAAGGAAGTGCAACATGCCATTCACATTTGCTCATCCGCTTTATGCTTTGCCTTTAAAGTTCATTAATCCTCGCCATATTAGCGCTTGGGGGCTGGTGCTCGGGAGTATGTCGCCTGATTTCGAGTACTTTCTGGCATTGGAACCCTACCAGACGATTGGTCATACGCATCAAGGATTGTGGCTGCAAGCCATTCCTTTAAGTGTACTTTTTGTGCTTGTGTTCAGCTTCGTTCTGAGAATTCTAGCCATGCACGTCCCAAGCGTTTTTCAGTTGGACCGAAAATTATATGCCTCATTGGAACCTTTTGAATACCGGAAAGTCTCCTCATGGATCCTATTTCTGATTACCGTGGTCATTGGTTTTTACAGCCATGTGTTCATTGATTCCTTCACGCATGTCTCCGGTTCTTTTGCCCGCCAGGAGCGGGCGCTTCAACAGGAGATTTTCCAATTACCTTTGTATAAATGGCTTCAATATTCACTGTCTCTGCTAGGGTTAGTGGCCGAACTCTTACTGGTATTATGGCTGGTCCGGAATTCGGTTCCTGCACAATTGCCTGTGACCGTGCAAAAAAGAAGAAAGATTCACTACTGGCTTGTAGTCATAATAACCGCCGCCGTGGTGGTCTCACTCAAATTGGCTTTCACGGAAAGCACGAATATAGTTGGTATTCTTGTAGTCTCTTCCATCTCGGGGACGATTGTCGGGATTGTGTTGGCCAGTTGTTTATTTAACAAATATCAGCAGCTTCGTCGGCTAGGATAGCTAGATAAAAGGTCCCTTATTTCATTTGGAAGCTATACAATCAAACCAGGAGGGTGCTATGGCGACCGTTTATCTTGTAAGACATTGTAAGGCTTCCGGTCAGGAGCCTGAAGCGCATTTGACGGAAGAAGGTCAGCATCAAGCTGAGCGGTTGGCGGATTTGTTTGCTGATAAGAAAGTCGATCGTATTGTTTCCAGCCCATTTTTGCGAGCCGTCGCAAGTGTGAGGCCTCTAGCAGACCGTATCGGTGTAACGGTTGAGACGGATGTCAGGCTTGAAGAAAGAGTGCTTTCTACAGAACATCTAAGCAACTGGATGGAGCTGCTGGCACAAACGTACTTCGACATGAATATCAAGTTTGCAGGCGGAGAGTCGTCACTTGAGGCTGGGAGCAGAGGGATGGCAGTGTTAAGAGAACTGAGTCAGGGCAGGCACCGAAATATTGTTGTTTGCACCCATGGAAATCTTCTCTCCTTAATGCTGAAACATTATCATCCTGCTTTTGGATTTGAAGAATGGAAGAAGCTAACGAATCCGGACGTATTTGAGTCGGTCCTTACCGATGGGGAAATCATTTCATTACATAGGATATGGAGTTGAGCTTCTAAGTTGAAATAGTATTGGTTCTGTGTTGCACTTACACTTATTTTTAGCATGTTACTTGCTGGCTGCTCGGAATCTAAACCTGACCAGGAGGAAGTTGCAAACGCAGCTGGCAAAGCTGAAACGGCCATGAAACAGAGGGAAATAATGGACTCGGCAGTTTCTGCGGGTGGTATTGAGAAGATCAAATTCCGCCTGATGGTAAAACGCCCGATCACGAACAAGCAGGCCAAAATACTTGCATCCGAATTCATTGAGAAGACGGAAAACGGCATTAGCGATGCGGAACTATTCAGAAACTACTGCACCTTCGAATTTGATATTTTGTCTATTGAGGGTGAGGTGCTCTACAAAGGGAAACGAGACAAAGGGGAAGAACAGATATGGTGGCAGCTTTAAAATTGCATGTAAAGAAATACGGTTTACTAATTATAGCGGGCCTGATCATAGTCGGCGGTTTCGCAAAAGGCACTATTATTTTGCAGGATATCACCGAACGGGATTACCTAGCGATGAACAGCGAAGAGAGGCGTACGCTGAAAGAGGGAACCTATTCCCTTTTTTATGAATATAACGAGAGCAATAGGCGCTTCGGACCCGTTACAATTACAGAAAACAATAAGATCAGCGATGTGAAAAGCGCATTAGAATTTAAAATCGTTGCACCTGCAGATCTGCCCCAACCGGTTATAGCGGATGACACATCCTTATCTTACACGGTCGATGAAAGCAAAGGGGAGTCATTATACAGTTTTCACATTCATGAAGAAGGCTCCTATATATTACATACAAAAATTAATGAAACTCTTCAAGAAAATGGACTGAGTCTAACTCTTCTTTATAATTACAAAGGCTTATTTCTTACGTTGATAAAAGTGATAGGGATTTCCATCCTGATCTCTCTTCCTTTCGTACTAGGCGGCTTATGGATTTACCATAGGGATGAGAAACGCAGAATAAATGCAAAGCGGGTGTAATATGCAAACTCCAAATCAAAAGTACCACGTCCTCGCTAGAGGCGTTATTCTGTCAGGGGAATATATCTTAGTCGCTCATTGTATCGGGATGGATAACACGTTTTTGCCGGGGGGACATGTCGAGTTTAGGGAAGGCATGAAAGAAACGCTCGCCAGAGAGATTGCTGAGGAGTTCGGAGAAGAGTGTGAAGTCGGAACGTATCTGGGTGCGGTCGAAGCGGATTTTGAGCAAGAGGATTCGTATCACCAGGAAATCAATCATGTCTTTCAGGTAACTTTGCCAAATTTGCCGCATAGAGTAAATCCACGTTCATTAGAAGCCCATCTGGAGTTTTATTGGATTCATTTAGAGGAGATGATTGAACACAACCTGCAGCCGGAACCAGTTCGGGACATTGTCAAAGGATACTATCGCCGTGACCCGGGACCTTTTTGGGGCAGCACGTTCGACGGCAAGACGGACTGAAAAAATAGATTGAATAAATACTACTACTTATTGTATATTTATTCATATTACATTGGAGGCGGACGGTGGTTGTTATGGCGTTGTCGGTAAGTACCGTATGTCGGAAAGCGACAGTGGGCGACGTGGACACATTATATGAATTAATACAGGGTTATGCGGAACAAGGCATTATGCTCCCGAGGTCGAAGGAAGCCCTCCACAGAATGATCGATACGTTTGTGGTGGCTGAGCAGTCAGGGGTAGTGATTGGGTGCGGGTCTTTATGCAAGCTGGGCCAGGATCTGGTAGAGATCCGGTCACTGGGAATCAGCGACGGCTACAAGGGCCAGGGCATCGGCGGCAAGCTGGTCGATTCGCTTATGGAACAGGCGAAGGAGCTGGGAACGCCGAAGGTGATGGCTTTGACATATGAGGTCGAATTTTTCAAGAAAAACGGTTTCACGGTGGTTGAAAAAGAGATCTTTCCGGAGAAAGTATGGACCGATTGTGTCCACTGCAAAAAGCAGCACTGCTGTGATGAAATAGCGGTTCTCAAAGTACTGAACTGACTTGACAACGTCAAGTTGGTTTGGTATTTTTGTAATATCACTTAGCACTCACTACAGAAGAGTGCTAACATGAACACGAAGGAGGAACCCGGTTATGTTAACGGAACGGCAGCGTCTCATTCTTAACGCTATTATCGATGATTATATTCGTTCGGCCGAACCGGTGGGTTCCCGCAGCATCTCGAAGCGGAACGAAGTAGCGTTCAGCCCGGCAACGATCCGCAATGAAATGTCCGATTTGGAGGATCTCGGCTTCCTGGAGCAGCCCCATACATCGGCAGGACGGATCCCTTCCCATAAAGGATACCGTTATTATGTAGACCATCTTGTGAAATTAGGAGATATCAGCAAGCATGAGCTGGATGTGCTCAAGCTTTTTTTTGCCGAGCGGATTCAGGAAATTGAACAGGTAATCCAGCATGCGGCCTCGATTCTATCTAATTTGACTAATTATACATCCATTGTGCTTGGTCCTGAGGTATTCACGACAACGCTGCGTCACTTGCAGCTGCTTCCGCTTGGCGATGATACGGCGGTAGCTATTATCGTAACGAATACAGGTCACGTCGAGAACAAGACCGTGAAACTTCCGTCCGGGATTCAGGCCGGCGAACTGGAGAAGGTTGTAAACCTGTTGAACCAGAAGCTCGCAGGCGTGCCGCTTTTGCATCTTAAATCGAAGCTCCATTCCGAAATCGGCGAGGAAATGAGCAGGTATGTGAGCGGGTATGAAGAATTGCTGGGCATGCTCGAGGGAGTTTTTGTCAATGACCCGCAAAGCCGCGTCCATTTGAGCGGTACGACGAATATGCTGGCACAGCCTGAGTTTAAAGACGTAGACAAGGTAAAAACGATTCTGGATCTGTTCGAGGAAACCCCAACTTGGGTAAAGATGTTTCATTCGGCACCGGAAGGAATTCAGGTCCGGATCGGTACGGAGAACAATATGGAGGCTATTAATTCCTGCAGTCTGATTACCGCGACGTACACGTTGGAGGGTCAGAATTTAGGCACAATCGGAATTTTGGGTCCGACAAGAATGGATTATGCCAAGGTGATTTCTCTAATGGATGTTCTGTCTAAGGACTTAGCGCTGCTGATGGGGCGTTTTTACAAATAAGAAGCAGAAGTAACAACCTGCAAAGAAGGGAACGTAAACCGATGACCTCAAAGCAGATGAACCCTGACGGGGAAGAGCGTTATGCAACGATAACGAATAATGCCAGCGCCATCCGGGCCATATGCTCGGCCGTTGAGAGCACGTTAGGCCCCAAGGGGCTCGACACGATGCTGGTCGGTCCCCAGGGCGACGTGATCATCACGAATGACGGCGTTACGATCCTCGAGAAGATGGACGTTACTCACCCGGCGGCCCGGCTGCTGATCCAGGTGGCAAGGGCGCAGCAGGAGCAGGTAGGCGACGGCACAACAACGGCAACCGTACTTGCAGGCGCGCTGCTTAACGAAGGCGTCGCCCAGGTAGTCAAAGGCGTGCCTGCCGCAAAAGTGGTGCGCGGCATCGAGCAGGCGGCGGCGCTGGCCGTGGAATCGCTGAAGCGCCGGGCGATCGCCGTCGAGGGACTCGACGATCCGCTGCTGCAGCGCACGGCCTACATCGCCGGCCGGGAGCACGGCGACATTGCCCGTCTCGTCATTGAGGCGGCGCATATCGCGGGTACGGATCGCCTGCGCGATCCGGCCTATTGTTTCGCAGACGCCGTGACCGCGCACGAGAAAGCCGGCAACGAGGTATGGCCTGGGCTTCTGCTCCACAAGAAGCCGATGAATATGCAGATGGAAATCGATCTGGAGGAAACGCCGGTGCTCGTCCTTCAGGATGCGCTCGAACCGGATCCGGTAGATGAGGAAGCACTTGCTACCGAAGCCGGGTTCCGACAGTATATGGAGCATAAGGAACAGTTTCGCTCAAACTTAAGGAAGCTCGCGGAACTGGGCATCGGTTTCATTGCCGCGGACCGCGGGGTGCATCAAGAGGCGGAGCAATTCTTCTCCGACCTTGGCGTGATGGTGCTGCAGCGGGTATCCAAAGCGGACCTGCAGTTGATCTGCGAACATACCGGCGCCCGTCCCATTAAACGAATTGCCTTACATAAACCGAAACAGGAATTGCAAGGCTATTTCGGTCTCGCTAAGAAGGTCTCCTATGACGATAAGCTGAGCCGGATTCGTTTAATCGGCGGTACGGACCGCCCTATGGTCACGATGATTGTCGGCGCCTCGACCCAAGAGGTCGTCGGAGAGCGTGCCCGTATCGCCAAGGACGCGGCTTCGGCCGTGCAGGCTGCCGTCCGGGGGGGCTACCTTCCCGGCGGCGGCGCCGTGGAGATTGCCGTTGCGAGGGAGCTGGAACGCTACCGCGATACGGTCAAGGACATGGAGGCGTTCGGTGTGGAAGCGGTCATCCAGGCTCTTCGTAAGCCGCTTGCGCAGATCGTGCTGAACGCCGGCTTTAATCCGCTGGAGAAGGTGGAGCAGGCTAAAGCTGCTCAACTGGTGCAGGACACCGACAGGGTTGGCATTGACTGCGACACAGGGAACTTAATGGACTGCCTTGAAGCAGGCATAGTGGATCCCGCGCTGGTGAAGGTTCATGCGCTGAAAGCTGCTGCTGAAGTAGCCGGCGCAATTTTGCGGATTCACACGGTCATCAAAATGAGATCAATGGCGGAACTTTAATTCCGCGGCAAAACAGTGCATACTAAGAGAAGTGTGTTTACCAGTTTAAGGAGGTGAAATGGAAGGTGAGTTTCAACGATAATAAAGAAAATTCCCAATCCATGGATACGGACAACGAACAGCAAGGCCATACCGCTGCTGAAGAGGCAGAGGTGACGGCTTCCCATACAGAGGAGGCTCCAGAGGCGGACGCGAGCGCAAGTGCAGGCAACAGTGAACTTGAACAGCTGCGCGCCTTGGCTGAAGAAAACAATCAGCGCTACCTGCGCACACAGGCGGATCTGGAGAACTTCCGCCGCCGTACCAGACAAGAGAAGGAAGAGCTGGCTAAATATGCGTCAGCCAAGCTTCTGGAACAGCTGGTACCGGTGTTGGATAACTTTGAACGCGCATTGGCCGCGAGCAAGGATAACCGCGATTATGATTCCTTCGCCAAAGGTGTAGACATGATTTTCCGCCAATTTGAGCAGGTGTTGACAAATGAGGGACTGGCTCCGATCGAATCGGTAGGCCAGCCGTTTAACCCTGAATTCCACCAGGCAATTATGCAAGTGGAATCTGATGAGTACGAAGAAGGAACCGTTGTCGAGGAAGTGCAGAAGGGCTACACGCTCAAGGATAAAGTGCTGCGCCCGGCTATGGTGAAAGTTAGCAGCTAATAAAAGGAGGATTCTTTTCAATGAGCAAAGTAATCGGTATTGACTTGGGTACAACGAACTCTTGCGTAGCAGTAATGGAAGGCGGCGAAGCCGTCGTTATTCCGAATCCGGAGGGAAACAGAACGACTCCTTCCGTAGTAGGCTTTAAGAAAGACGGAGAGCGGATCGTCGGCGAAACGGCAAAGCGCCAAGCGGTGACGAATCCGGACCGTACGATTATCTCCATTAAACGTCACATGGGTACAAATCACAAAGAAGTGATCGACGGCAAAGAATATACGCCTCAAGAAGTTTCCGCTATCATTCTGCAAAAGCTGAAATCCGATGCTGAAGCTTACCTGGGACAACCGGTAACCCAAGCGGTAATCACTGTTCCTGCCTATTTTAACGACAGCCAGCGTCAAGCGACGAAGGATGCCGGTAAAATTGCAGGCCTGGAAGTACTGCGTATCGTCAACGAGCCGACGGCAGCTGCTTTGGCTTACGGCTTGGAGAAATCCGAAGATCAAACGATCCTGGTTTACGACCTTGGCGGCGGTACGTTCGACGTATCCATCCTGGAACTGGGTGACGGTTTCTTCGAAGTAAAAGCGACTTCCGGCGACAATCAACTGGGCGGCGACGACTTCGACCAAGTGATCATCGACTACCTGGTAGCAGAATTCAAGAAAGACCAAGGCATCGACCTGAGCAAAGATAAAGCGGCCGTACAACGTCTGAAAGACGCAGCTGAGAAAGCGAAGAAAGAACTTTCCGGCGTTCTTACTACGACAATTTCCCTGCCGTTCATTACGGTAGTAGACGGCGTTCCTCAGCACTTGGAGCTGAACCTGACTCGTGCGAAGTTCGAAGAGCTTTCCGCTAACCTGGTGGAGCGCACGTTGGGGCCTACACGCCAAGCAATGAGCGATGCGGGCATGACGCCTAATGACATCACCAAAATTGTTCTTGTCGGCGGTTCCACACGTATCCCGGCCGTACAAGAAGCCGTTAAGAAACTAACAGGCAAAGAGCCTCACAAAGGCGTGAACCCGGATGAAGTAGTAGCGTTGGGCGCTGCAGTTCAAGCGGGCGTACTGACTGGCGATGTGAAGGATGTCGTGCTTCTGGACGTTACTCCATTGTCCCTGGGTATTGAAACTGCAGGCGGCGTATTCACGAAAATGATCGAACGCAATACGACGATCCCGACAAGCAAGTCCCAAGTGTTCTCCACTTATGCTGACAATCAGCCTGCGGTAGAGATTCATGTGCTTCAAGGGGAGCGTTCCATGGCTGCCGGCAACAAAACGCTGGGCCGCTTCACTCTGGGCGATATCCCTCTGGCTCCGCGCGGCGTGCCGCAAATCGAAGTTACGTTCGATATCGATGCCAATGGTATCGTAAACGTGTCCGCTTTGGATAAAGGCACTGGTAAGAGCCAAAAGATCACGATCACTTCCTCAAGCGGTCTGAGCGATGAGGAAATCGATAAAATGATGAAAGACGCTGAGCTGCACGCGGAAGAAGACCGCAAGCGCAAAGAGCTGGTAGAAGCCCGCAATGAAGCGGACCAGCTGGTATACAGCGTTGACAAAACGATTAAAGACCTTGGCGACAAAGTAGACGCTTCTGAAACAGCGAAAGCGGAAGAAGCCAAAGAAAAGGTGAAGAAAGCGCTGGAAGGCGACAACCTTGATGAAATCAAAGCTGCAACTGAAGAACTGACGCAAATTGTTCAGCAGTTGTCCGTGAAGCTTTATGAGCAGGCGCAAGCGGCTCAAGGAGCGGAAGGCGCAGACGCACAAGGGGCGGCAGGCGCAGGAAAGAAAGACAACGTTGTAGACGCAGATTATGAAGTAGTGGACGACAACGACAAAAAATAAGGCTTGATTGACCTGCATGCGGAAGTCAAAGTCAGGAAGATTCCGGCTTTGACTTCCTTTTGCGGTTTTCTATGGGGGTGGAAAAGTGTCAAAACGCGATTATTACGAGGTGCTTGGCGTCGGTAAGAATGCATCGGCTGACGATATCAAGAAAGCTTACCGGCAGGCTGCGCGCAAGCTGCATCCGGACGTGAACAAGGCGCCGGACGCGGAGGAGCAGTTCAAGGAAGCTAAGGAAGCTTATGATGTGTTGAGTGACGACCAGAAACGTTCGACCTATGACCGGTTCGGCCATGTCGATCCGAATCAGGGAGCGGGCGGTTTCGGCGGCGGAGGCGCGGATTTCGGCGGTTTCGGCGACATATTCGATATGTTCTTCGGCGGCGGAGGCGGACGTCAACGTGATCCGAACGCACCGCAGCGGGGAAATGACCTGCAGTATTCCATGACGATTGAATTTAAAGAAGCGGTGTTCGGTAAGGAAACAGACGTTACGATTCCGCGCACCGAGGATTGCGATACATGCCACGGTAATGGTGCAAAGCCGGGCACGAAGCCGGAAACCTGTACGACTTGTAAAGGTTCCGGGCAGCAGGAAGTCGTTCAGAACACGGCTTTTGGACGCATCGTGAACCGCCGTGTCTGTCAGACTTGTTCCGGACGCGGCCAAATCATTAAAGAGCGCTGCGGAACATGCCACGGTTCCGGCAAAGTGAAGAAGAACCGTAAAATTCATGTGAAAATACCTGCAGGTGTGGACGATGGCGCACAGCTTCGCGTCTCCGGCGAAGGTGAGCCGGGAACACGCGGCGGTCCTGCCGGCGATTTATACATTGTTTTACGCGTGAAGCAACATGATTTCTTCGAACGGGAAGGCGACGATATCTACTGTGAGGTGCCGTTGACGTTTGCCCAGGCTGCGCTTGGTGACGAGATTGAAATCCCGACATTGACCGAGAAAGTAAAGCTTAAGATCCCGGCCGGAACGCAAACCGGTACGTACTTCCGCCTGAAGGGCAAAGGGGTGCCGCGTTTACGCGGGTACGGCCAAGGCGACCAGCACGTCAAAGCGGTCATTGTGACACCTACGAATCTGACAGACGAGCAGAAAGAGTTGCTGAAACAGTTCGGCGGGACGATCAATGACCATACGCATCACCACCAGCAGTCTATTTTTGAGAGACTGAAGAAAGCTTTCCTTGGTGAATAAACGGAAATGAACGGAAACCCGTTTTTACGGCTAACGCTGTGAAAACGGGTTTTTTTGCTGCTTCATAAGGAGCATGCGTGTGGTAATGTCTTACAATGACCGGAGTGCGGCCGAAAATGGAGAAGAGGTTACGAAGCTATTAATAGACGAGGCTGCCAAAGCTTGCAAACCAATTGTGAATGATTACCAAGTAAAATTTAACGACTTTGTAACACTTTTTCTTGTTCAATGCTTGTACAATGATAAGGATCAACATGAATAGCGAAAGAGGTCATTGCCATGTGGAAGAAAGCAGTCAAGTACACCGCGATTATACTCCTCGTCGTCATAGTCGGTACAGGCGCATACGCCGGTTACCTTTATAGTAAAGCTGATCATATGCTGGACGACATGACGGTGAAGAACACGAACTCGAACTCCATTAAGGATGAAAAACCGAAAGATTTGAAACCTATGACTATTTTACTGGCAGGCATTGACCATCGCGAGAAAACCGGAAGCATGAATTCCGACGTGCTGATGGCGATTACGCTGAACCCGAAGATGAAATCGGCTACGGTCGTATCCATCCCGAGGGATTTGCAGTTGACCCCCGATGACCTGCAGCACCGGAAAGCGAATTATTATTTTCCGCATTTCTATCTGAAAGACGAGCAGACCGCCTTTGAAAACACCAAGAAAGTTTTTGAAGAAGTGGTGGGTCTTCCGATCGAACATATGGTCACGGTTGATTTTCAAGGATTTGAAGAAATCGTTGATGAGCTGGGCGGCCTGGATATTAATGTGGATATGGATATGCGGTACGTGGATACGTGGGACGGCACGAACATTGACTTGAAGCAGGGGATGCAGCATTTAGACGGCAAAAAGACGCTGGATTTTGTCCGCTACCGGAAATCCAACCGGGGTACGGAGCCTTCAAGCGATGGAGCCCGTAATGAACGGCAACAGCAGGTTCTCGGAGAATTGCTTGGAAAGCTGGCTTCGGTGAACGGCGTATCCAAATTCGGCTCCTTGATGGAGATCATGGGCAAGCATGTCAAGACAGACTTATCCCCGGGAGAGATGAAAGACTTTATTCAGACTTATCTCGGCATCAGCACGCAGAATATCCGCTTTATCCACTTGGACGGGGAGTGGGAGAGCCCTTACATCGTGGTGAAGCCGGAAGATATCGAAGCTGCTCAGCAGGCGCTGAAGCATGAGCTGAATAAAACCCCGGAATCTGAAGCTGCAGCCAAAGCGGCAGAGGATGCAAAACAGAGCCAGAACCAGTTGACCGGCAGCGATGAGGAACCCGGTAGTGGAACGGCTGGAACGAACGGGTAAAAACTGAAGACAATGAAGCCTCCGGCATAAGTGCCGGAGGCTTTTTCTCCATTCAGCGCAGTCAGGGGGATGTCTCTCGGAGCAGGATGGAAACGAATTTCTCGCTGGGCAGTTCGATCGTGACGGTAACAAGAACGCCAACTAATTTCGTTCCTTTTCTCACGATCAGCTTGAATTTCTCCTGTGCCCGGTTTGGAGCGAGAATCGTTCTCCCCATATAAAGGTAGTCAGTGATCGGGGCACCGGCATACGCTTTTTGCGTTTCCTTTACCGCCAGTTGTCCCCATTTCGCATAGGACGGCTGCTGAGAAGCTTGAGCGGGTCCGCATAGGACAGCTGCAAACAGGGACAGGATCAGTAACATAGGGAATAAGCGCATTTGTAACCTCCGTCTTTTTTTCTCTAGCTTGTGACTAACTTGCATAAAAGTATGCGCCGCGCGATAAACTACCAAAGCATCCCAATTCGATTTCATGGAGGAGTAGCAATGAGCGATACATATAACAAACGCGCTAATTTTAATATTTCCAGAGGAACCGGACACCGCCTGCCCGTGAGCAAAAATGAAGATGTAGAGTATTCCGACGAAATTGCGGACGGCGATGACAGGGAAGCACGGGAACGTGCAGCTGAAGCGGATCAAAGACAGGAGAAATAACCTTTATGGCGGAAAAAAATATACTTGCCTACTTTAACACGCCGGAGCAGGCGGAGGCTGTGAAGTCTAAACTGATGGCGCTTCGCGCTTCGGAAGTTGCGATAGACCGGTTCAGTATGTACCCGGGGGATGGATTAGAGCAAATTATGAATCCGGCCACAGGGAAAGTGCCGAGCCTTGCGTCCCTGACGTTGGATGCGGACATCACCAACCGGAGTGCCGGCATCCTTACAGCAGCGGATATCAATGCCAGCGGATTCAGCGACGGGGGTCAAGGCGGCCCTACGGGCAAAGACATCCTGTTGACTGCAATCGTGGATGAAGAAATCCATCATCAGGCTTTACAGGTGATCCGCGACGCCGGCGGCCAAATGTAATAGTGTTCTGTTTAGCAAATAGGAGACGGAGTCCGTTCATGCAGCGGCTTCGTCTTTTTGTGCTTGTCCGGCGGATATAGTACAATAGAATTTATATGTGCGTAAAAAGGCACGGGTAACAAGGGAAGAATCGAAAGGGGATTGGGGCATGCGCTGGCATGAAATCACAATACATACTACGGAGATCGCACAGGAAATGATCTCGAATTTTTTACATGAGCTTGGTGCGGGAGGAGTTTCTATTGAAGAGTCCGGTTCATTAAACAGGCCGAGAGATACGTCCCTGGGGCAATGGTACGATGTTCCGCTGAATGATATTCCGGAAGGCGAAGCGGTCATCAAAGGGTACTTTAATGAGGAGATGAGTCCCGGGGATCTGATGGACGAACTGAAGCGTTCAATTGAACAGCTGAAAGAGTTCGGCATAGATCCGGGTGCGGCTGAAATGAGTGTACGTCTTGTCGATGAGGAAGACTGGGCTACAGCGTGGAAGCAGTATTTTAAACCGCTGAAGATTACGGACCGCTTAACGATCAAACCTACTTGGGAAGACTATACCCCTGCCCAGGGTGAACTGATTATTGAGTTGGATCCAGGCATGGCATTTGGCACAGGGACTCATCCGACCACATCGCTGTGCTTGAAAACACTCGAAGGCGTTATCCAGGACGGTGATGATGTAATAGACGTAGGCACGGGTTCCGGCGTTTTGGCTATTGGGGCAGTTAAGCTCGGAGCGAGGCATGTGCTTGCCGTAGATTTGGATCCCGTGGCTGTTTCCAGCGCAACGGAAAATGTAAGGCTGAACGGGATGAGCGATCAGGTGACCGTGAAGTTAAGCGACCTTCTCGGGGTCCTGCGTACCAGCGAAACCGAAGGCGAGAACACAAGCCGCGAACTAGGCGTGAATATTCCTGTAAAAGTCGTTGTCGCTAACATTCTGGCTGAAATTATTTTGCTTTTCATCGATGATGTCTATCAGGTGCTGGAGACAGGCGGATTCTATATTGTATCCGGGATCTGGAAGAACAAAGCGGAATTAGTAGAAGAGGAATTGGTGAAAGCAGGCTTTGTCATTGATGCTAGAAATACGGATCAGGACTGGTACGCGTTCGTCGCGAGAAAGGTATAGGTGAGAGATGGAGGGATTTTTTCGTTTTCCTCTTAATGAGTGGCCATTCTTGTTCATTTCCATTGCCATTGCTTTTACAGTTCACGAATTTGCACATGCGTATGCTGCCTTTAAATTTGGGGATAACACCGCTAAAGATAGAGGCAGAGTTACTTTAAATCCAATGGCCCATCTGGACGTTCTAGGTACAATACTTGTATTTGTAGCCGGATTCGGGTGGCCTAAACCTACTCCTGTAAACCGTAACAACTTTAAAAATCCACGGCTCATGGGGATAATTGTCTCGCTTGTTGGTCCATTAAGCAATTTACTGATTGCTTTCATAGGCATGTTCATCTACCTGTTTCTTGTTTATCTGAATGTGATTGAAAATCTTAGCCCGGGTGCTACCAAAGCAATCGTTACCATGTTTCAATATTTGATTTCCCTAAACATTACGCTCTTCATATTTAACCTCATTCCGCTGCCCCCGCTGGACGGATACAGGATCGTGGAGGACTTGGCACCGCAGCACATCCGGACGCGTTTAAGCCAATATGAGCATTGGGGCGTCTATCTGTTCTTGCTGATCGTTTTCATCACACCTTTGAGCAACGTAACTATTGGACCTTTATTTAGCCTCAGTGATGATATTTTGCTGTTCTTCAGCCGGATCATTTCCGCTTTGTTCGGAATAGGCTGAACGCCTGCGAAACCTTGACAATTCGTGTAAAAGGGTAGCATTTGGGGCATAAAAGTTGTAAGATATCTTTTGGATATTTTGAAAGAGCATTCTATTCTATGTATAAAGGTTGAGAGCTTCATGCAGCGTTATTTTGTGGCGCCAGAGCAGTTTACCGATGACGAAGTCCGGATTACGGGCGACGATGCACATCACTTGACTAGAGTTATGCGGGCCCGGACCGGAGAGCAGGTGATCTGCAGCGATGGACAGGAACGCGAAGCGCTCGTGGAAATTACCGAAATCCTTGCGGGTACGGTTACGGCGAGAATTATAGAAAAACTGCCTATGGATGCAGAGCCGGCGGTAGAAGTCTGGGTAGCTCAGAGCCTGCCCAAAGGCGATAAGATGGAAACAGTGATTCAGAAATGTACAGAGATCGGCGCGAGCCGGTTTCTTCCGTTTTTGTCCGAACGAACCGTAGTCCAGTATGATGCGAAGAAGGAAGCGAAGCGGCTCGACCGGTGGAACAAGATTGCCAAAGAAGCGTCGGAGCAGGCACACCGGAACCGGGTTCCGGAAGTAACGGCGCCATACAGCTGGAAGCAGCTGCTGCAGATGGCCGGCGAGTTCGATTTGGCATTGATATGTTATGAGAAAGAGCAGGGACTGCGCTTTCGCGAACGGCTGCGGATGGCGGCTGCGGAACACCGCTTAAATAAGGTGCTGCTGCTGATCGGGCCCGAAGGCGGTTTTTCCGAGAACGAAATTGCGCAGGCGGAATCATCAGGAGTGCACTCGATTAGTTTGGGTAAACGGATCTTAAGAACAGAAACGGCGGCTATGGCCGCCTTAACATGCATTTTATATGAAACCGGAGAGATGGGAGGGACCTGAGTTGACAACAGCAACTGCAACGGTCACAGATACAGCAGCCAAAAAAGTAGCATTTTACACGCTGGGCTGCAAAGTGAATTTTTATGATACGGAAGCCATTTGGCAGATGTTCAAGAATGACGGCTACCATCAGGTAGACTTCGAGGCGACTGCCGATGTATATATTGTTAATACTTGCACAGTAACGAATACAGGCGACAAGAAAAGCCGGCAAATCATCCGCCGTGCGGTGCGGCGTAACCCGGATGCAATTATTGCCGTAACAGGATGCTATGCACAGACGTCTCCTGCGGAAATCATGGCGATTCCCGGTGTAGACCTGGTTATCGGAACGCAGGACCGGGAAAAGATTCTGCAGTTTATCGAGCAGTTTCAGGCGGAACGCCAGCCGATTAACGCCGTGCGCAACATTATGAAAACCAGGGACTTCGAAGAACTGGATGTTCCTGATTTCGCAGACCGCACCCGAGCGTTCCTGAAAATCCAGGAAGGCTGCAACAATTTCTGCACATTCTGCATCATCCCATGGTCCCGAGGTCTATCTCGCAGCCGGGATGCCGAAAGTGTCATTCAACAAGCCAAAATGCTGGTATCTGCTGGATACAAAGAGATCGTTCTAACCGGGATTCATACCGGCGGCTACGGTGACGATCTGGAAGATTACAAGCTTCACAATCTGCTTTGGGATTTGGATAAAGTCGAAGGACTGGAGCGGATCCGAATTTCTTCCATCGAAGCTAGCCAAATTACCGATGAAGTGATTGAAGTGCTTCAGAAGTCGGACAAAATGTGCCGTCATCTCCATATTCCTCTTCAAGCCGGGGACAATACCGTGCTGAAACGGATGCGTCGTAAATACACCGTAGAGGAATTTGCGGCCAAGATTGAGAAAATCCACAACGTTATGCCCGGCGTAGCGATTACTACTGACGTTATTGTCGGGTTCCCTGGCGAAACGGAAGAAATGTTCGAGACAGGATACCGTTATATGGAGCAAATGAAGTTTGCGGAAATGCACGTGTTCCCTTACTCCAAACGTACAGGTACGCCTGCCGCCCGAATGGAAGATCAGGTGGATGAGGAAGTAAAGAACCGCCGGGTTCATGAACTGATTGACCTGTCCGAGCGTATGCAGCTGGAATATGCGCAGCAATTCGTCGGACAAGTGCTGGACGTAATTCCGGAGCGGGACTATAAGGGGGCTCCGGGAACGGGCCTTGTTATGGGATACACCGACAATTATATACAAGTCGTGTTTAACGGATCCGAAGAACTGATCGGCAAGCTGTGCCGAGTGAAATTGACCGAGGCAGGCGTGAACGAATGCAAAGGCGAATTTGTCCGTGTCATGGAAAGCCAGGATAACCAGGGACAAGCCGCTGCGGAAGCAGTTTAATTTTTAACAGCTGGTGTAAATACGATGAGGATTCTATTTCATGCAGGTAAGGTTAGGCTGGAATAGAATCCTTGTTCCTTTTTAAGTGAGAGGGGTGCTGCAAATGAAAGAAATATCTGCGGGCGGGGTAGTTTATCGCGATATTGACGGCCGGAGAGAAATTCAGCTCATCCAGGACAGGTATGGCAAAGTCTCCTTAGCCAAGGGCAAAATGGAACCTGGAGAGACTGTAGAACAAACGGCATTGCGTGAAATTCTGGAGGAAACCGGAATTATCGGAGAAATTCGTGAACCCTTATATGTCATTCAGTATCAATATCAGTCGGCGGTTCATGGAACCGTGGATAAAGAAGTCCATTACTATCTGGTCGAAGCCGTGGACGGTTCACTGCAGCCGCAAGTCGAGGAAATACGGGGAGTAGAATGGTTTGAGCCGATGACCGCATGGATGCGCCAGAAAGAGCATGGATATGATAATAATGATCAGGTGCTTCACATTGCTTTACACAAATTAGGCTACGAGGTGGAATAAACATGGCAGCTTCAGATCTTACACAATCTTTATCAAGGTACATAGACCACACTTTACTGAAACCGGAAGCAACCCGCGCGGACTTGGAGAAACTTTGCAAGGAGGCTCTGGAACATCATTTCTACAGTGTTTGCGTTAACAGCCAATGGGTCAGCCTGTGCGCAGAGCTTTTGAAGGGTTCCGATGTCAGCGTATGTACAGTTGTAGGTTTCCCTTTGGGAGCGAGCACGAGTGAGACCAAAGCATACGAAGCGGCCAAAGCGGCTGAGCAGGGTGCGGCGGAAGTGGATATGGTGCTCGCGGTAGGGTCCCTGATAAGCGGAGACTACGATTATGTAAGGGAAGATATCCGCAATGTGGTGCAGGCTGTAGAAGGTAGAGCGATTGTAAAAGTCATTTTGGAAACGGGACTTTTGAATAACGAACAGAAAAGAATGGCGTCGAAGCTTTCTGAAGAAGCAGGGGCCCATTTCATCAAAACCTCAACGGGCTTTGGCAAAGGCGGAGCAACTGTGGAGGATATCCGTTTGATGCGTTCGAGCGTGTCCGATAAGGTAGGCGTGAAAGCATCGGGCGGCGTACGGGACCTGGAAACGGCACATGCGATGATTGAAGCGGGAGCAAACCGGCTGGGTACAAGCTCGGGCGTAGCACTTGTCCAGGGCGGCAACAGCACCGGCGGATATTAAGTTTAGGTACAAGAGTAAAAGACCTCAGGCGGAAGCTTGGGGTTTTTTCTTGAAAAATGGAGGCAGGCATACATATGGCAACAATCGTATTAAGCAAACAGCGCAAGAAGAGGTTGGAACAGGCCCATCCTTGGGTTTTCGCAAGCGAAGTGGACCGCATGGAAGGAGAAGCTGTTCCGGGCAGCCTCGTTGATGTGGCGAATCATCAAGGACGTTATTTGGCAACCGGGTATTATAATCCGAAATCACAGATTATTGTACGTGTTGTGTCCTACAGCCCTTTGGCTGAGATGGATGAGGAGTTTTTCGTGAAAAGGCTGGAAGCGTGCCGGCAGCATAGGCTCCGCTTTTTGGATGATACGAACGCATGCCGCATGGTGTACGGCGAAGCGGATTTCCTTCCGGGCCTGATCGTCGATAAGTTCGACGACGTGCTCGTGGTACAGCTGCTGACGCTGGGCATGGACCGCTGCCGCGAGGCGCTCGTGGCGGCACTGGTCCGCGTGTTCGCTCCTCGCGGCATTTACGAGCGGAGCGATGTCTCCGTGCGCGAACTCGAGGGGCTTGAGCAGCGCACAGGCGTACTCTACGGCGACTGCCCCCGGCACGTGCCGATCACGGAGAACGGCTTGCGGTTCGACGTGGACATCGTGGAGGGGCAGAAGACGGGTTACTTCTTTGACCAGCGGGAGAATCGCGCCTCGATTGCGAAGCTGATGCGAGGCTGGGGAGGACGCAGCGGAATCGAGCTGCGTGATGTTGAGGGCGAAGACGGTGCCGTGGTCGTTTCACCTGTGAACGCCAACGGCAAAGTTGTCACGTTCCCGTACTGGGACGGTGCGACGGTGTTGGAATGCTTCTCGCACACGGGAAGCTTTACCCTGAATGCATGCAAATACGGCGCTAAGAAAGTGACTTGCCTGGACATTTCGGAACATGCGATTGAAAGCGCGCGGCAGAACGTAGAACTGAACGGCTTCACGGACCGGGTTGAGTTCGTGGTAGCGGATGCTTTTGATTATCTCCGCCAGCAGGTCCGGGGATTGGACGAACGGAAAGACCGGGCTGCAGCAGCACAGGGTGAGGGCAAAAAGGTGGATACTTCCAAAAAACTGGCCTCAGAAGGCCGCACTTGGGATGTGGTTATTTTGGACCCGCCGGCTTTTGCCAAAACCAAAGGTGCCGTGAAAGGCGCTTGCCGTGGATACAAGGACATCAATCTGCATGGAATGAAGCTTGTCAATGAAGGAGGGTACCTTGTTACGGCGAGCTGTTCTTATCATATGCGTCCCGACTTGTTTCTGGAGACCATCCAGGAGGCTGCTGTAGATGCAGGCAAAGTACTGCGCCTCGTGGAGTGGCGCGGTGCAGGCAAAGATCATCCGCAAATTCTCGGCGTAGATGAGGGACATTATCTGAAATTTGCAATTTTTGAAGTCCGTTCGAAGAATGAGGTGTAAAATTTCTGCCAAGAGTTCCAAGTCCGGTTGACGGATAACACACACAGCAAATGAAAATTCTAAGCTTGTAGGTCAATTTTGCACATCAAAGGAGTCTGAGCAAAGTGAACAAACAAGCGGCTGTGTTGGCTCTTTCAGCGAGCCTTGTGTTATCGGTCGGGGCTCATGCCCACGCCCGTGGAGGCAATAACGGAAACATGAATATGAATGCCAATACGAATATGAATCAGACGAACGATCCTGGATATTCGGCACTTTCCGGCGCAAACCCGTTGGAACAGTCTTTCCAAAACCGGATGGGCATCCGAGGAGTGACTGGCCATAACGGCACAGGCTTTTCTCCGTTAGACTCTGCAGGTCAGAACTATTCGCAGCCTTTCCTGAACAGTGCCGGTTTTGGCGGGAACGCTGGCGCGAACGGTGGAAATGCAGGCGGTCAGCGCATGAATAGAAGAGGCGTAATGGACGGTAACCCGTTCTATAACATGACCGGCCAGGACGGGGCAGGCCGCGGCGTCCGCGCCCAGGATTACACTATGAACGGGTATAACGGCGCGGGCATCGGTACGTTTGACGGCAGTGCGCATTACCAGTTGATGCAAAACGGCCCTACGGCTCCAAATTTCATGGGGGCCTCACGTTCTCCGTACTACAACACATTGAACAACGGCAACGGTAACAATCAGGTGCGCGGCAACAACTTATACCAGATGAACAACAACAACAATACCGCCGAGCTTCGTGAAAACCTGACGAACCCCCGCAAATACGGATGGCTTGGCTGGTTCGGTCTGCTGGGCATGTTCGGTTTTGCCGGTCTTGGCCGGAACAAGCGTTACCAATAAGCGAAAAGCCTCCTTAGGGAGGCTTTTTTTGTTATGAGGGTTAGTTTCCAAAACGGCCCATCACTTCCGCCAGGGGAAGCTCAGCCATCGAGGAAATCCGCAGATCATACTCGTCAAACGTCAGCATTGAGGTCAGGCGATTCGGTACGATAACGCAGTACATGCCGGCGCTTTTGGCGGCTCGTGTGCCGTTCGGAGAATCCTCGAACGCCACCGCCTCTTCGGGCTTCACGCCGAGCTCTGCCGCGGCGGCAGTATACAACTCCGGATCCGGTTTAATCCGGCTGACATCATCCGCCGTCTTGATCACCTCAAACCATTCAAACAGCCCATGCTGCCGTAAATACTTCTCGATCCAGCTCCGCGGGGAACTGGATGCAAGTCCGATACGGAGACCAAGTTTACGGGCATCGCGCAAATATTCAACTACTCCGGGACGGACCTTTTCCGATTCCATTAATTTTCCGTGCTTTACCCAAAACAGCTCGTCAATCTGCTTTTTATCCACCTCTGAACCAGTGCATTCCGCTAAATAGGCGTAAGGGTCAAAATGCTCCGAACTGGTCCCGACTCCAAGCCCCCAAAGCTCAATCGGCAGCTCCGCGCCATGTTCTTTATAAATTTCGCTGAAAGCGTCATACCAGGGCGTTTCCGTATCCAAAATTAAACCGTCAAAATCAAAAACAACCGCTTTAATCATATAGTTCTCCTTCCATCCGTCAGTCTTCTCTTTCATATAACCAGACATAGTCCGAACTGTAAAGTTGTAAAGTATCGTTAAAACGAACCTGCCGGAATTGACAGTTTTGTGACCGCCGTGGTAAATTAGCAATAATTCATTTTGGAAAAAGAAAGGAGAACCCCGTCATGATTGATGTAATCCGTCCGTTGGATCGTCCTGTACCGCATCGCACTATGTCCTTCGACAACTCCATACATCCGGATGGGTCCGCTCCTTTGGCGTGCAGGTTATGAACTGAACTTGTCGACTGAGATTTCCAGCGTGTGCCGCATCCCAGCGGTATGCGCTTTTTTTGATGAGATAGAGAAGCAGAGGAACGGCATAGCGCAGCAAGCGTTATGTCTTTTTTTGTTTGCCTGAGAGGAGAGAGAACATGTTTGATGTTTTAGTGAAACTAGGCTGGTTTTTCCGCAGGTATTGGAGGAGATACACCGTAGCCGTGTTCCTGCTGATTGTAGCCGGAATTGTGGAAATGATTCCTCCTAAGCTGCTTGGCGTAGCGATCGATTACATTCACTTGGGAACGCTGACCCCGGGGAAGCTGACCGGAATGATTGCCGGGTATTTAGCGCTGACCGTGTTTATTTATGCGATTACCTACGTCTGGATGTACCAGATGTTCGGGGGAGCGTTCCTGGCGGAACGTGCTTACCGTTCGAGATTAATGAAGCATTTTCTGAAAATGACGCCGACGTTTTTTGAGAAAAACCGTACCGGTGATCTGATGGCGAGGGCTACAAACGATTTGAAAGCCGTCTCGCTCACGGCGGGATTCGGGATTTTGACACTGGTGGATTCGACCTTTTTCATGATCACGATTCTTACGGTGATGGGTGCGTTTATCTCCTGGAAGCTTACGCTGGCCTCCATGATTCCGCTGCCTTTGATCGCACTGGCCATGACGTATTACGGCGGGGCGATCCACAAAAGATACACGGCCGCCCAGGACGCTTTCGGCGATATGAACGATCAGGTGCTGGAAAATGTCGCCGGGGTGCGGGTGATTCGCGCTTATGTACAGGAAAAGGCAGTAGAGCAGCGGTTTCAGAATTTAACGGACGATGTGTTCCGCAAAAATCTGGCGGTCGCCAAAATCGACGCCCTGTTCGAACCGACCATTAAAATACTGGTTGGCATGAGTTATATGATCGGTCTCGGTTACGGCGCCTACCTTGTGTTCGGGAATGAGATTACCCTTGGTGAGCTGGTGTCCTTTAACGTCTATCTGGGAATTCTGATCTGGCCGATGTTTGCGCTGGGCGAGCTGATCAATATTATGCAGCGGGGAAATGCATCTCTGGACCGTGTTATTGAGACATTGTCCTATAAAGCGGATGTGCAGGATCAAGCGGTCACGAAAGAGGTGGCGGTTCCGGATGTGATCGAATTTAAAGATGTGACGTTCCGCTATCCTTCATCCAGCATTGAAAACCTGTGCCGCATCAGCTTCCGTATCCGTAGGGGAGAGACGCTGGGCATTGTAGGACGTACCGGCAGCGGGAAAACAACGCTGCTCAAACAGCTGCTGCGTGAGTATCCGCTGGGTCAAGGGAGCATCACTTTCTCAGGTACGGGAATCGGCCAGATTGCGGTAGACCGCATACACAGCTGGATCGGCTACGTCCCGCAGGAGCAGATTCTGTTCTCCCGTTCCGTACGCGATAACATCAAGTTCGGGCGGCCGGACGGGACCGACGAAGAGGTTATGCATGTGCTGGAAGCCGCTTCTTTTGCGCAGGATATCAATGTACTGTCTCATGGTCTGGATACGCTCGTTGGGGAGAAGGGTGTTGCTTTGTCCGGCGGGCAGAAACAGCGGATCTCGATCGCCAGGGCGCTGATGACCGATCCCGAAATCCTGATTTTGGACGATGCCATGTCTGCGGTGGATGCAAAAACGGAAGCCAACATCATCCGCCATATCCGCAAAGAGCGGGCAGGCAAAACCACATTCATTTCAACCCACCGTCTGTCGGCGGTACAGCATGCGGATTGGATCCTTGTTCTGGATGAAGGGAATATCGCCGAGCAGGGAACTCATGATCAGCTGATGAAGGCAGGCGGCTGGTATAAAGAACAATATGAGCTTCAGCAGGTCGAAGCGCATTTGACGGAAAGCGGGTGAATACCGTGAGTGTAGGGAAAAGACTTTATCAATATGCGATGCTCTATAAAAGAACGATTATTCTTGCTTTGGCGCTATTGGCAGTCGCTGTAGGAGCAGAGCTGTCCGGGCCTTTAATTGCCAAACAAATGATTGATAACAACATTCTCGGGGTGGAGAAGCCATGGGTAGAAACCGCTCAGGGGACGAAAGGCGCTGTCGCCTACAATGGCAGCTGGTACAAACGGAGCGACCGGCTCGAACCGGGGGACGATAAGGGACGGGAAGTGCGCGTGCTTCAATCGGGGCGTTCGTTCTATTTCCTGAATCAGCCGCTGCCTGTTGACGGGGAGCGTACGGTACAGAACGGGCAAATGACGGTGAAGACAAAGTCGGATACAGCCGTGTACCCGGTGACAAAGCTGGAACGGAAGGAACTAATGGCCTTTTACAAGCCCGAAATTCCTAAGTTGATTAGGCTGATGCTGATCTACCTAGGGTTTATCGCAATCGCCTCGGTGTTCCAGTACTTTCAGAAACTGCTGCTGCAGTCTTCTGCGAACCGGATCATTCAACGCATGCGTTTGGACGTGTTCAAACAGATTCAAAGGCTGCCGATCCATTACTTCGATAATTTGCCGGCGGGGAAGGTTGTTTCCAGAGTAACCAACGATACGGAATCCATACAGGAATTGTTCGTTACCGTTCTGGCAACATTCGTAAACAGTGCAATCTATATGACGGGTATTTTTATAGCGCTGTTTTTCCTCGATGTGAAACTGGCGGCCGTTTCGTTAGTCCTCATCCCGATCGTAGCTTTATGGATAGTGATTTACCGCAAGTATGCTTCGCGGTATAACCATAAAATCCGTTCTTTGCTAAGCGACATCAACGGCATGATCAATGAATCGATCCAGGGAATGAGCATCATCCGCGCTTTCCGCCGCCAGGAAGAGACGGAGAAAGAGTTCGACAAGCTGAATCAGGAGCATTTTACAAACGAGAACAAGCTGCTGAACTTGAACTCGCTCACTTCACATAACCTGGTGGGTGTGCTGAGGAATCTTGCTTTCGTAGGTATGATCTGGTACTTCGGCGGCGCTTCGCTGAAAGCGGAAAGCGTGATTTCCATCGGCGTGCTGTATGCTTTTGTCGACTATCTCACGCGTCTGTTCCAGCCCGTAACCAATATGGTAAATCAGCTTGCGAAGCTGGAAACCGCGCGGGTGTCGGCCGAACGCGTATTTGAATTGATGGATACCGAAGGCCGGGATGTGGCCGAAGGCGTTATGCCCCGATACAAAGGGAATGTGAAGTTCGATAATGTTTCGTTTGCGTATAAAGAGGATTATGTGTTGAAACAGATTTCACTGGAAGCGCACCAAGGCCAGACTGTAGCTTTGGTCGGTCATACGGGCTCCGGCAAAAGCTCAATTATGAATTTGCTGTTCCGTTTCTACGATCCGCAAAAAGGCACGATTACAATTGACGGGCAGCCGATTGTCGATATTCCCAAACAGCTTCTGCGTCAGCATATGGGGATCGTTCTGCAGGATCCGTTCCTCTTCACCGGTACGATTGCATCCAATGTCTCCTTGGACGATCCTTCCATCTCCAGAGAGAAGGTGGAAAAGGCGCTGAACGATGTGGGCGCGGATAAACTTCTGGCTTCTTTGCCAAAGGGATACGATGAACCCGTGATCGAAAAAGGAAGCACCTTGTCTGCAGGACAGAGACAGCTGATTTCTTTTGCAAGGGCGCTGGCTTTCGACCCGGCCATTCTCATTTTGGATGAAGCTACGGCAAGCATCGATACGGAGACGGAGACTATTATTCAAAATGCGCTGGACGTTCTCAAGAAAGGCAGGACAACGTTCATCATTGCGCACCGGCTGTCGACCATCCGCACGGCGGACCAGATTCTTGTGCTTCACAGAGGCGAAATCGTCGAGCGGGGTACGCATGAGTCGCTGATGCAGCTGCAAGGCAGATACTATCAGATGTATCAGTTGCAGCAGGGAGCGAAAGTTCAAGCGGTATAGCAGTAGGGCTTGAATGATTGCCATCCAAAATGGGCATGCTTTCTTTTATCCTGAGTATTGACTTGCCTTCAAGGCAGCAGTATACTATGGAACAAACCAAAATATGGTGAAACGCAAAGAACGGGACTAGTACGAATCCACCTTTCATCAGAGAGCTGCGGGTCGGTGCAACGCAGCAGACAGGTATTCGGAACTCACCCGGGAGCGGAAGCGGGGAAATCCTTAGGAGGAGCGGGCTTGCAATGCCTTAATCCCATTGGAAAGTAACGGCTTACGGGTAACCTCCGTAATCGGGTGCGGGAAGATCGTTGTCCGGACACCGGTTTTCTTCGCTTAAGCGGATGCAAACCCTTATATGGGGATGCGTCAAGTAGAGTGGTACCGCGACAGTTTCAAGCCTGTCGTCTCTTCATAGGAGACGGCAGGCTTTTTTGGTGTTCAGATATAGTAGAAACGCTATGAACGGGAGTAGTACGGTTCGAACGGGTACAGAGAGCTGCGGGAAGGTGCGACGCAGCCGATGGACGGCCGGAACTCGCCCGGGAGCGGAAATCGGGAACGTACGGGTGTGGGCAATTGTGCTGCTGATACCTGTGAGCGACCGGCTTACGGCTGCCCCCGTTACAGGGCGTGCGGGAGACTGCCGTGCGCAGGCAGTCTCCCGCAGCGGAGCGGGCTCCTTAGGGGCCAAGTTGAGTGGTACCGCGGCAGGTTGATAAAGCCTGTCGTCTCTTCAAACGAGACGGCAGGTTTTTTGTTGTTCCCATTCGAAAGGAGAGAATCCACATGTCCCCATTCATGAGAAACATTCGAATTTTCGATACCACGCTGAGAGATGGAGAGCAGGCGCCCGGCGCGACGCTTTCCCCGGAGCAGAAAATCGTTATTGCAGGCCAGTTGGTGAAACTTGGAGTCGATATCATTGAACCGGGCTTCCCGGTCTCGAGTCCAGGGGAATTTGCAGCAGTTCAGGCCATCTCAAGAGCTTACCCGCAGGTTGAAATCTGCGGCTTTGCCCGGGCGGTGCGGGGGGATATTGACGCAGCCGTGCAAGCGACGCGCGATGCGGAACGAAGGAGGCTGCACCTTTTTATTTCCTCTTCGGACATCCATTTGAATCATCAGCTGCGGAAAAGCAGGGAAGAAGTCGCCGCTATCGCGCGTGAAATGGTCGCTTATGCGAAGCAGTATGTAGAGGAGATCGAATTTACTCCGATGGATGCTACCCGCAGCGGAATCGACTTTGTGGTGGAAATGGTGGAAGCGGTCATTGCGGAAGGCGCGACGATCATTAATCTGCCCGACACGGTAGGGTACGCGCTGCCGGAGGAATACGGGAACCTGTTCCGCAGTGTGCGCTCGCAGGCCAGGGGAGGGGAGCGGGTTCAATACAGCGCCCATTGCCATAACGATTTAGGGCTGGCGGTTGCCAACAGCCTGGCTGCGGTTGCTGCTGGCGCTACTCAGGTGGAAGTCACGGTCGGCGGCATCGGAGAACGCACGGGGAACTGCGCTCTGGAAGAGCTGGTCATGGCGCTGGATACCAGGCAGTCTGCGATCGGGGCGAAGACGGGAATCCGCCCGGAAGAAATTTACGAAACCTCGCGGATGGTGAGCCGGGCCATGCATTTCCCGATTGCTTATAATAAGCCTATTGTGGGGAGAAATGCCTTCCAGCATGAGTCGGGCATACATCAGGACGGTTTGATTAAGAACCGGAGCACCTATGAAATCATGGACCCGGAGAAGCTCGGTATCTCGCGGAGTATGATCATATTGGGGAAACATTCCGGCAGGCACGCGATCAAGCACCGGGCGGCGGAGTACGGGGTTGAGCTTGCAGGACCCGAGCTGGAAAAGGTGTACGAGGAATTCAAAAAAACAGCGGACCGCCAGAAAATCGTTACTGATGATCAGCTGCTTCAGATGATCGGGGAGACGCTGGAGCAGCCTCAAGAGGCGTATAAGCTGATCGACATGCAGGTGGTAGCCGGCAGCCAGCGGGCCAGGGTCGCCTCCGTCACTTTGCTGGACCGGAAGCAGGGGAAGGAGGTTTCCTGCTCGGCCATCGGCGGGGGTCCGGTAGAAGCTGCGATACGCTGCATTTCCCAGGCGATCCCTTATGCAATCGAATTTGAGGACCTGGAGCTGCACTCGATGTCTTCAGGGGAACAAGCGCACGGCGAGGCTGTGGTCACGGTTTCGCATGGGGGCAAAACATTCCGCGGGACATCCATGGAGCAGGACATCGTACTGGCTGCGGCCCAGGCATACGTGTCGGCTTGCAATCAGGCAGTGTTTGCGGCGGAGAAAGGGGACCGGATCCTGCATGCTTGAGGAGGTTCACTGCATAAACGATCCTGCTTAACGAAATCCAATACATCCGAACGATCGATGGGTGAGTGAACCAAGCAAAAAAGCTGTCAAACCAAGGATCTTGGCTGACAGCTTTTTTCTTGCGCTGGTTTACGCGTTTTCCTTCTCTTTTTCCTCGATCATCTCCAGCACCTTCAGGAACCCTTCCGGTGATTGGGCCCCGGAGAAGCTGTACTTGTTGTTAAAGATGAAGAACGGTACGCCTGTAATGCCGATTTGCGAAGCATGGTTCAGGTCTTCCTCTACCTCGTTCATGCCGGCTCCATCTTCCATCTGCTTGCGCAGTGCGTCGATATAGCCCATTCCGGTTTCCTTGGCCAGTTCCAGCAGAACATCCAACTTTCCGATATCCCTTCCATCCTCAAAATAAGCCTTATAAATCCCGTCGATCAGAGGCAGCTTGTATTCTTCCGGCGCCAATGCGATCAGCTGATGGGAACGCAGGGTATTCGGCATGTATTCAATGCGGTCCATATTAAAATCAATACTGCACGCTTTGCCTGCTTCACAAGTGTGGGCAATGACTTGGCCGAGCCGCTCTTCGCCGCCCATTTTGGCAGTCATCACCTCTTTGAAATTCCGTCCCTCCTGAGGAGTAGTCGGATCCAGCTGAAACGCATGCCAGCGCACACTATAGGGTTCTTTATGAGTTTCACTCCAGCGGTCCATGGCCTCCAGCAGGTTCTTTTTGCCGATGCGGCACCACGGGCAGACCGTGTCCTGATATACGTCAATAATCAATCCGGGTTCCTCCTTAGACTTTCATTTCCTTATGTAAATAGTATGAACCATTTTACACCCGGGAACAAGTTTTGAATCCGGCTTCCGGCCAAGCGTGAAGGCAGTTCATGATTCTACCAAGATGCAGCCCTATCGTTTTGTGGTAAAATAGTAGAAAGATAGAGGAGGTCGGCCATGTCATTACAATTCATTTTAGGGCGTGCGGGCAGCGGCAAAACGCGGAGCATGATGGACCAGATCCGGGATAAACTGCGCAGCGAAGCGGACGGTTCCCCCATGGTGCTTTTGGTGCCCGAACAGGCCACATTTCAGGCGGAGCATGAGCTGGTTCAGACCCCCGGTCTGGAAGGGATCATCCGCGTTCAGGCACTTAGCTTCCGCAGGCTTGCGTTCCGAGTCATGCAGGAAGTCGGGCGTTCCACTTTACTACATATCGACGATACCGGCAAAAAAATGCTCCTTCACAAGATCATCCGCAGGCGAGCCAAAGAACTGAAGGTGTTTGCCAAAGGCAGCGGACAGACGGGGTTCATTGACCGGGTTAACGATTTATATAACGAGTTCAAAAGATACCGGATTGACGGGAGCGGGCTCGCTTCTCACCTCGAGGAAAACCGGGGTGCATTCCGTAAAGAGCGGATGCTGCAGGACAAGCTGCACGATCTGCTCTTAATTTATCATGATTTCGAGCTGGAGCTGGGCAGGCATCACATCGACTCGGAGGATTTCTTGGCCATTCTGACCGAGCAGGCGGGAGACTCTGAGTTTCTGGGCGAGGCGGAATTCTGGGTAGATGGATTCCACGGGTTTACGCCGCAGGAATTCGCTGTTTTGGACCAGCTTATGCGGCATGCCAGGAAGGTCACGATTGCGCTGACACTGGATCAGCCTTATGGAACGGGACAGAAACCGCATGAGCTGGATTTGTTTCATCCAACTGCGTCGACCATGATCCGCTTAATGGAAATCGCCGAGGCAGGAGCTGTAGAGGTGGAGAAACACATTGTTCTCGAAACTTCGCCGCCGCCCCGTTACGAGCGCAGTCCGATGCTGGCTCATCTCGAGCGGGCGTTTGACCGAAGATCGCCTTATCAAGGGCCCTCGCCCATTGATCCGGAGCTGAACTTGTACTCAGCTGTCCACCGGCGCGCCGAGGTAGAGGGAGCCGCCCGGGAGATGCTGCGTTTGACCCGGGAGAAAGGCGTCCGATGGCGTGAAATGGCGGTGCTGGTGCGCAACCTCGCGGACTACGAGGAACTGCTTGCAACGACACTCTCGGATCATGAGATTCCTCATTTCTTCGACCAAAAGCGAACCGTTCTGCACCATCCGCTCACGGAACTGATCCGCTCCGCACTGGAAGTGGTGAACGGGTACTGGCGCTACGACGCTGTCTTCCGCTGTGTAAAGACAGGGCTGCTGCCGGCTTACGCGGAGACGTCTCCATCCCCGTTCGCCATCCATGTAGAAGACGAGCCGTTCCGTGAGCAGGATATCACCCGGAGGCATCTCGACGAACTCGAGAACTATGTGCTCGCGTTCGGCATACAAGGCGGCCGCTGGACGGACGAGCGGCCTTGGGCCTACAAGCTTCACCGCTCGCTCGAAGACGAGCCTGCGGCGCCGACCGGGCGCGAAAGCGCGGAGCTCGCGCGCATTGATACGGTGCGGCGCGCGGTGGCCGCGCCGCTTGCCGCCTTCGAGCGCGAGCTGAAAGCGGCGGCCGATGCCCGCGGCATGGCCGAAGCGCTGTACGCGCTGCTCACGCGGCTGGGCGCCGCGGAGCGGCTTGAGCGCTGGAGCGATGACGCGGTGGCCGCCGGCCGGCCGGCAAAGGCGCGGGAGCACCGCCAGTTGTGGGGTGCGGTGCTCGACGTACTGGACCAGATCGTGGAGACGATGGGGGAAGACAAACTGACAGTCGAGCAGTTTGCCGGCATCGTGGAGACGGGGCTGGAAAGTATCCGCTTAAGCCTGGTGCCGCCGACATTGGATCAGGTGCTTATCGGAAGTATGGATCGGACGAGATCGGGCCGGGTTCGGCACATTTTCATATTGGGCGTTAATGACGGCGTGGTACCGGCAAGAATGTCCGAAGACGGCGTGATCTCCGAGGAAGAACGGGAGAAGCTCGCGGACACCGGCATCGTGCTGGCTCCAGGAGCTCGCCGGCGTATGCTCGATGAGCGCTTTATTATTTATACAGCGATGACTGCAGCCTGCGACAGGCTGTGGGTCAGCTATCCGCTCGCGGACGAAGAAGGCCGCACATTGCTGCCATCGGAGCTGATCCGGCGCTTGAAACACCTGTTTCCAGGATTAAAGGAACGGCTGCTCATGGGCGATCCTGGCGGAGAGACGGAGACGGCAAGGCAGCTGGACTATATTTCACATCCGGAACGGGCGCTGTCTTATTTGATCGCACAATTGAGGGAGTGGAAGAAGGGCACGGCCATCGAGCCGGTCTGGTGGGATGTCTACAACTGGTTCGCGTCGCGGCCTGAATGGAAAGACAAGCTCCGGACACTGCTGCGTGCCTTGTTCTACGCGAATGAGGCCGAACGGCTGACGGAAGGGACCAGCAGACGGCTCTACGGCACTCATTTGAAGGCCAGCGTATCCCGGATGGAACGGTTTATGGCTTGTCCTTTCAACCATTTCATGTCCTATGGACTGCGACTGCAGGAACGCCGGATCTATCGGCTGGAAGCGCCGGATATAGGCCAGCTGTTCCATGCGGCCTTAAGCATGATTGCCCAAAACCTGATGTCTAAGAAAGAGAGTTGGGGGCAGCTGACCGCCGAACAGTGCCGTAAGCAGGCGGATGAGGCGGTGGATGTGCTGGCTCCAAGGCTGCAGAGCGAGATCTTGCTTAGTTCCAAGCGTTTCGCATATATTTCCGCGAAGCTTAAAGAAATTGTCGGACGTGCCTCGGTCGTATTGGGTGAGCATGCCCGCCGGGGATCGTTTGAACCGTTGAGGCTGGAGATGGACTTTGGGCCGAACGCGGAAGTGCCTCCGTTATCGTTCCGGCTGGAGAACGGCTGTACGATGGAAATCATCGGACGGATTGACCGGGTCGACAGCGCCGAGAGCGAGAAAGGGCTCCTTATCCGCGTCATTGACTATAAATCAAGCCAGACGGCATTGCGCCTGGAAGAGGTGTATTACGGGCTGGCACTGCAGCTGTTAACCTATTTGGATGTGTTGATCACCCATGCCGAAACCTGGCTGGGAAGGCCGGCAATGCCGGCCGGCGCATTGTACTTTCATGTACATAATCCGCTGCTGCAGGTCAGCGCGGCCATATCACCTCAGGAAGCGGAAGAGAGGCTGTTCAAACGGTTCAAAATGCGGGGACTTGTGCTAGCCGATCAGGAAACGGTGCGGTTAATGGATAACACGCTGGAGAAAGGCCACTCCTCTTTATTGCCTTTGGCCATCAAGGCAGACGGCCAGTTCTATAGTTCATCTTCTGTGATGACAGGGGAGCAGTGGGATGTGCTGCGCAAAGCGGTCAGAGGAACGATCCGGGAAATCGGAACCGAGATTACCGGCGGTACGGTCGCGATACATCCTTACAGGTTTGGGCAAAAGACACCTTGTACCTTCTGCTCTTATAAACCGGTCTGCCAGTTCGATCAGCTGATCGAGGGGAACGGCTATCAAAGTTTAACCAAGCAGGGCAAAGACCAGTTATGGGCGCTGCTGCATGAGAAAGGGGCTGCGGAAACTTGACCGACAAACATATTGATATCCAGGTATCCCATACGATACCGCCCAAGCCCCCGGGCAGCACATGGACCGACGATCAATGGAGCGCGGTAGTCCAAGGCGGACAAAACGTACTCGTTGCCGCTGCCGCAGGCTCAGGCAAAACTGCTGTACTGGTAGAGCGGATTATCCGCAAAATCGCCGACCCGGTTTCGCCGGTGGATGCAGACCGGATGCTGGTGGCTACCTTTACGAAAGCTGCAGCTGCGGAAATGAAGGAACGGATCCGCGAGGCGCTCGAAGAAGAGCTGGTGAAGCAGCCGGACTCTGAACATTTGCGGCGGCAGCTGGCACTGTTGAACCGGGCGTCGATCACAACGCTTCATTCCTTCTGTATGGAAGTGATCCAAAAGTACTTCCAGCTTGTTCCGCTAGACCCGGGCTTCCGCATCGCAAACGAGACCGAGGCGGAGCTGATGAGGCAGGATGTGCTGGAAGAACAGGTCGAGGAGCTGTATGAGACCGGGGGGTCGGAAGGCCGGTTCTGGCGCCTTGCCGAAAGTTTCGGCGGGGAACGGAGCGACGATGTCCTTTTTAACCTGATCCAGAACTTATATGATTTTTCGCGAAGCCATCCTTGGCCGGACGAGTGGCTGATCAGCACCGCCGAAGCCTTTCAGGTGACTTCCGTGGAGGACTTGGAGAAGAGCGAATGGTACCGTGCCATCGCAAAGGATGTACAGCTGGAACTAAGCGGTACGGCTCATTCTCTTCGGAGCGCCCTGGTGCTGACCGAGCTGCCGGGAGGACCTAAGCCGTATGCAGCCACCCTGAACGAAGATTTGGCCTTGGTGGAATATTTGCTGGAAGTAACCGGAACCCACAGCTGGGAACATTTATATCACGCGTTTCAAGGCTCCGGCTTCGGTAAACTGAAGCCCTGCAAGGGCGACGAAGTGGACAAGGCTTTGCAGGAGCAGGTAAAAGGGTTGAGGGAGCAGGCAAAGAAGCAGCTTTATGCAATCAAAGACGAGCTGTTTGAGCGCGAACCTGAAAGCTATGTAGCGGAATTGGCGGCTCTGGCTCCTCTGATGCAGGAGCTGGTTCGGATCGTCATAGACTTTGGCCGCAGGTACGCGGAGGCAAAGACCTCCAAAGGACTGGTCGATTTTGCGGATCTGGAGCATTTTTGCCTGAAAATATTGCGAAGTGAAGACTCCTCCCCGGAACGGCTGGAGCCCTCAGCGGCGGCGGAGGAGTACCGGGAAAGGTTCGTGGAAGTGCTCCTCGATGAATACCAGGACACGAACATGGTCCAGGAAGCGATTGTGGAGCTCATCTCCAAACCCGAGCCGGGCAACCGGTTCATGGTGGGCGACGTGAAACAGAGTATTTACCGTTTCCGGTTGGCTGAACCCGGGCTGTTTTTGGCGAAATATAAAGCCTATGCTGCAGGCGGTGACGGGCTCAGGATTGACTTGGCACGGAATTTCCGCAGCCGGCAGGAGATTGTGGACGGAGTCAATTACATTTTCAGGCAGCTGATGAATGAAAATGTTGCCGAAATTGCTTATGACCAGCGGGCCGAGCTGGTGTGCGGCGCGTCCTACCCGACCGGAGAGGTTGCGGGGCATCAGGATTATGCCATAGATGTACTGTTGTATGACCGGAGCGGAACGGAACTTGGCGGCGAGGAAGAGGACGCCTCCCATTTCGAGGATTCTTCTGAAGATGCCGAGGAAGGTACGGAGGCGCAGGGGACCGATCCGGCGCTGCAAGATTTGAAGGAGCTGGAGACGGCGCAGCTGGAAGCAGAACTGATTGTGCAGCAAGTGAACCGATTACTGGGCAGAGACGGCATCAGCAAACCGTTCCGGGTGTATGACAAACGGACGAAAGACATGCGGGACGTAACGTTCCGGGACATGGTCATTTTGCTTAGAGCTACGCAAGCTTGGGCGCCCGTTATGATGGAGCGGCTGCGTGCGGCCGGTATACCGGCTTATGCCGAGCTGAGCACCGGGTATTTTCAGGCAACGGAAGTGGAAGTCGTCCTGTCTTTGCTCAAAATCGTGGATAACCCGTTTCAAGATATCCCGCTTGCCGGGGCACTGCGTTCACCGCTTTTCGGTTTTACGGCTGAGGAGCTTGCGCTGATCAGGATCGAAGGCAGAGACGGCGCGGCGGGAAGCAGTTATTATGATGCCATCCTCGCGTGCTTGGACATGCCGGACTGGAATCCGGACATTACGGGCAGGCTCAGGCTGTTTCACATTCAGCTGGAAGCATGGAGGGATGAAGCGCGCCAAGGTTCCTTAGCCGATCTGATATGGCGGATCTACCGTGAGACCGGATATTACGATCTGGTCGGCGGCATGCCCGGAGGAAACCAGCGGCAGGCGAATTTAAGAGCGCTCTATGACCGTGCCAGACAGTACGAAGCAACCTCTTTCCGCGGTTTGTTCCGGTTTCTCCGGTTTATCGACAGAATGCAGGACAGCGGCGGCGATTTAGGTGCGGCCAGGGCGCTCGGAGAACAAGAAGATGTGGTCCGCATCATGTCGATTCACAAAAGTAAAGGGCTGGAATTCCCGGTTGTCTTCTTGGCGGGATTATCAAAAGCCTTTAACCAGTCGGATCTCAAAAGCAATTTCCTGCTTCACAAACAGCTGGGATTCGGGCCGAAATACGTGGACACCGCACTCCGTTTAAGCTATCCTACCCTGCCGAGCCTTGCAATCAAGCGCAGCATGCGGATGGAGATGCTGGCGGAAGAGATGCGTGTGCTGTATGTGGCCTTGACCCGCCCGAAAGAGAAATTGTATTTGATCGGCACCGTTCGGAATATGGAGAAGCAGTTGGACAAATGGAGCTCCGCTCTGGAGACGGACGGCTGGTCGCTGCCTGAGCCGATGCTCGCCAAGGCACGCTGTTATTTGGATTGGATCGGCCCCGCTTTGCTGAGACACAAGGCTGCTCATGCTTTGAAAAGAGAAGCAGGACTCACGCTGCGGATTGCGGACGTTATGGCGGAGGAACCGTCCAGTTGGTCGCTTCATGTCATGAGCGGCGGCTGGATGGCGATGCAGGAGGCGGCCGCAGGGTCCGAACACGATACGGAGCGGGAAACACTGGTGCCTCTGCTGCAGATTGCAGAAGCGGTTGAATTAAGCGGTTCGAAACAGGCGGAAATCCAAAGACGGCTGGAGTGGGACTACCGGTTTCAGGAAGCTCAAGGCTACTTTACGAAAACTACGGTAACCGAGTTGAAGAGACTGAGGGAATGGATGCCTTCAGATGAAACCGGCGAGTCGATTCCGATCGGCCCTTCCGCAGCAGCGGGCACGGCATCCCGCAGTTCATGGATCCGCAGGCCGAGGTTCATGGAGGAACGGAAGCTGACGCCTGCGGAACGGGGCATCGCGTACCATGCTGTTATGCAGCAGCTGCCGGTACGTCCCGGGACCGGACGGGAAGAAGTGGAGCTAGCCATCCGGACGATGGTTGAGCGGGAGCAGCTGACTGCAGAACAAAGCGAAGCGGTGGATGCGGATGTTATTGCCGGCTTCCTGTCCTCCGAATTAGGCATACGCATGCTTTCGAGCCCGCGTGTGCAGCGTGAAGTTCCGTTCAGCTGCGGCCTGCCGGCAGCAAGGGTGTATCCCGATGCGGCAGGGACGGATTCTGCAGAGGAAACGATTCTGATCCAAGGGGTTATTGACTGTGTGTTTGAAACCGGCGACGGAGGGCTTGTGATGGTAGATTACAAGACCGACCGGACCTCGGGCGGCAGTCTCGCAGAGGCTTCTGAGCGTTACAGGCTTCAGGTTGAGCTCTATTCGGAATCGGTTGAGCGAATCTGGAAGCGTCCGGTGACGGAAGCGTATTTATTTTTCTTTGATGGGGCTCATGTTGTCAAAATGGATACTTCATCGAATAAGGAAGAGGCTGCGGCCCAAGAGATAGATTACTAGAGTAGGAGGAAACATCATGCGGATTCTGCATACGGCTGACTGGCACTTGGGGCGCATGCTGGAAGGGCGGGGCCGGCTGGAGGAACAGGCGTCTTTTCTTGACGAGCTGGTAGAGCTGGTTCGCGCCCAGCGGATCGATATGGTCATGATAGCAGGAGACATCTATGATTCGGTGAACCCGCCGGCGATGGCGGAGCAGCTGTTCTACGATGCGGTTTCCAGGCTTTCCGAAGGCGGTACGAGACCGGTGCTCGTGATTGCAGGCAACCACGATAACCCTGACCGGCTTGCTGCGGCAGGACCTTTGGCTAACGAGCGCGGCATTACGCTGGTCGGTTTGCCGATGGACGGCGTCCTGAGCGTTCCTGTCCGGCGCACAGGGGAAACAGCAAACGTGTTCGCACTGCCGTATCCTTCGGAGTCAAGGCTCCGTGAGCTGCTTACGGCGAGCACGGACGAAGAGGTGCTGCGGAGGGCATACACCGAGCGCGTCGCCCATCTAGTGGACCGGCAATCGGGGTATTTTGGCAAGGATACCGTGAACCTGCTCATGAGTCATTTATATGTGCTTGGCGGTGCAGAGACGGAGTCGGAACGTCCTATTCAGGTAGGCGGTGCCTATACGGTGGATACGAAAGCGCTGCTGGCCGAGGGGCTTCAGTATGTGGCGCTAGGGCATTTGCACAGGCCTCAAACGTTGAAAGCGGATGTGCCCGTCAGGTACAGCGGATCACCTCTGGCTTACAGTTTCTCTGAAGCGGGGCAAGCCAAGTCGGTAACGGTCGTGGAGCTTGCTCCAGGTCAGCCGGCGCTGGTGGAGGAAGTGTTCTTAACCAGCGGAAGGCCGCTCGTGAGGTGGAGGGCGCAGGGCGGAATCGGGCAGGTATACCAGTGGTTGGACGAAGGAAGGGATGCGTCAGCCTGGATCGATCTGGAACTGCATATGACGGAAGCTTTATCGATGGAACAGATTCAAGTGCTGCGGAAGCAGCATGGCGGGATCGTCAATATCAGGGTCATTTATCCTGAGATGGAGCAAAACGCCGGAGCCGCTGCCAGAGAACAGCTGCCGATAGACGAGATGTTCCGCCGTTTTTACATGAAACAGACTGGCGGTGCGGAACCGGATGAAGAGATGATCAGACTGTTTCTGGAACTGCTGGATCCTGACGCAGCCGGCGGGGATCCGCAAGAAGAAAGGGGGCATGCCTGATGAGGCCGGTCCATTTGAAACTTTCGGGGCTTCAGAGTTACCGGGAAGCGCAGGAGATCGATTTTACCGCTTTGACCGAAGCCGGTGTCTTCGGGATATTCGGGCCTACCGGCAGCGGCAAATCCTCGATTCTTGATGCGATTACACTGGCGTTATACGGGAAGGTAGAGCGGGCTCCGCTGGGGACGCAGGGCATTATGAACCAGTTCGAGCAGGCGCTGACCGTCGCTTTTACCTTTGAACTGTCCGGGGCTTCAGGGAAAAAACGGTATAGGGTGGAGCGGCAATATAAGCGTACGGGGGATGTTTCCGTAAGCAACACGGTATGCCGGTTTGTGCATGTTCTCCCTGAGGGCGAGCAGGTCGCGGCGGACAAGCAGGCTGATGTGAACCAGTGTGTCGAGGAGCTGATCGGCCTCTCAATGCAAGATTTCACGAGAGCCGTTGTTCTGCCTCAAGGGAAGTTTGCCGAGTTTCTTTCGTTAAAAGGCGGGGACCGCAGGCAGATGCTTCAGAGACTGTTCCATCTGGAAGCGTACGGTGATGTGCTGAACGGGCGTCTCAGCCACCGGGCGAAGCAGACGAATCTGGAGTTGAAGCAGACGGAAGCGGAGCAGCAGGGATTGGGAGAAGCATCGGCGGAGGCGTTGAAAGAAGCGGAATTTCGGTTGAAACAGGCTGTCGAGACCGCTGCTGTCCAGAGGAAGCGGCTGGAGGAATGCAGACAGGCCTATGAGCGGCTGAAGATGTTGAGGGAACGGCAGCAGGAGCAGCAGAATGTATTGAACCAGCTTGCAGTGTTGGAAGCCGCCGAACCCGAGCTGGCCGGGAAAGAGCGTAAGCTCGTTATGCATGCATCGGCGGACCGGATCCTGCCCGTACTGACGGAGTGGCTGTCTGCAAAGGCTGCTCTGGAGCAGGCGTCGTTGCAGCTTGTCGAAGCCAACCGGGCGAAGGAGCGGGCGTTTGCTCTGCATGAACAAGCGAAGCTTGCATCGGAACAGGCCCAGCAGGCTTTAGCCGGACAAGAGGGCGAACTGCTGCTCCGGTTGAATCAACTGAAGCAGGCGAAAGAGCTGCAGAACGAGATGGATCAGCTGCGTAAGGAGACGGAGGAGCTTACTGCTCGCCAGCAGGTCTCCCGTACCCGCCTTGCTGAGTTGGAGAAGAGTTTGGCGAAGGAGCGCGCTATGCTGGACAAGGCCTATAAGCGGCAGGGCGAGCTGCAGGAAGCTTTGAAGGCTGTGGAGGTGCGGCCCGAGGATCGCCGCCGGCTCCAGCTGGCCGCGCAGCGCCGCCAAGAGCTGCTCAGCCTGCGCAAGCAGCAGGCTGCCGCAGCTGAGGAGGCGGCGCGCAAAGCGGCCGCGCTCGGCGCGCTGCAGCAGGCGGAAGCCGCGCTGCTGCGCGAAGAGCAGGCATGCGAGGCCGTCTTCACCGGCCTCGCTGCCGAGCTGGCCGCCGCCGGCATCGCAGCCGATGCCGGCGCGGCGGAGCTCCAGCTGCTGCTGGCGGCTGTGCCGCAGCAGCTGGAGCAGGCGCAAGCCGCCGACCGTTCCCGGTCGGCGGCAGCGCTGGCCGCGCAGCTGGCGGCGCATCTGCACGACGGCACACCGTGCCCGGTGTGCGGATCGTCGGTGCACCCGCAGCCGGCGAGGGAGAGCGGGGCGGCGCCGGAAGAGGGCGCCGCGCAGCAGCTGCAGCAGCTGCTGGACCGCGTGCGCGGCCTGGTGCCCGAGGCGAAGCAGCTGAGGCTGCTTCACACCGGGCTGGCCGCGCAGCTCGCGGAGCTGCTGCCGCAGGCGGCGTACGAGGCCGCCGCAGCATCGTCCCTTCAGCTTTCACCGGCTTCCGAGGCCTTTGACGTACCTGACCTTCCAACCCTGGCATCACGTACAGACCGGTTGGAAAAGCTGCTTCAGCAGCATTTAAGGGAGGCTTCGGAGCTGTCCGGCCGCCAGCGCACAGCAATGCAGACAGCTGAAGCAGCCAGAAGAAAAAGGCATACACAGGAAGCGGAGCAAAAAGCACTCCGTGCGGTGGTCGAAGAAGCAGAACGCAAACACACAGGCCTTGCCAAGGATGTTGCCGATTCGCAGCAAATTTGGACCGTTGATTTCCCTGAACTGACAGAAGAGGAGGCGCTTGCTTCCATCGAGAAACTGGCAGAGCAGGACAAGCAGGCTCAAGCTATCCGGGAGTCGCTGGAGAAAAGTGTGCCATTCATCGAAAACACTCGTACGGCAATTGAACAGCATCAAGCCGCCGCTGCCGCTTGCGACAAAGACACGGCGCAGATAGATGCCGTGTTGAGCGGGAAACAGCAGCTCCTTCAGGAGAAGGGGGAGCGATTGGTGGAATGGACGGCGGGTCAGCCTGTCGATACGCTTTTATCCGAAGCTTCATCGCGTTTGGAGCAGCTGAGAAAGCAGGGGGCTCTCACCAAGGAAGAACTGGAGAAGACGGCTGCTGCGCTTCAGGAAGCGTCTAATTTATGGAACAGGCGGTCCCAGTCCGAGGAATCCGCTGAGACCCATAAGCAGAAGTGCTATGGGCATTGGGCCGCTGCCGTGGAAACCTCGCCTTTCAGAACGGCCGATGAAGTTCGCGAAGCTGCGCTGCCGGAAGAAACAGTTACCGCCTGGACGGAGGAAATTCGCCTCCACCGGGAGAGGCAGCATGCTTTGCGGGGCCAGCTGGAACATATCAGCGCGGCACTTTCGGGAGACCCTGTGACGACCGAGCAGTGGGAAGAAGCTGTGATGAAGCGGAATGAAGCGCAAGAAGCGGATGAAAAGGCGGTCCGCGAGCGGGCCAAAGCAGAACGGGACTTGGAGGAAATGCTCCGCCGCCATGAGAAATGGAAAGGGCTTGAACAGCGCCGGAACGAACTGCAAAGCTTACATAACCGCCTGCAGTCGCTGCAAAGCGTATTCAGGGGAAATGCGTTTGTTGAGTATATCGCCGAAGAACAGCTGATCCAAGTGAGCCGGGCCGCTTCCGAAAGGCTGGGCTTCCTGACAAGGCAGCGTTACGCCTTAGAAGTGGATTCGTCCGGAGGATTCGTGATTCGGGACGATGCGAACGGAGGGCTGCGGCGCCCCGTTTCTACCCTTTCAGGGGGAGAAACGTTCCTTACCTCGCTGGCACTGGCATTAGCCTTGTCCGGCCAAATTCAATTAAGAGGCCAGTTCCCTCTGGAGTTTTTCTTCCTGGACGAAGGGTTCGGGACGTTGGACCAGGACCTGCTCGACACCGTCATTTCGTCTCTTGAAAAGCTCCATACGGATCAATTATCCGTCGGAGTCATCAGCCACGTCCCGGAGCTTCGGGCGAGGCTGCCGCGCAAGCTGATCGTAACGCCCGCAGAGCCTTCGGGCAAAGGAAGCCGGATTCATACCGAAACTTTATAAAGGTTATATCCAGCCAAAAGAGGCTGTCACTAAAGGTAATTAAACCTTCAGGACAGCCTCTTTTCATCTTTCATCTTTCAGCTCTCGGCTTTCATCTTTCATCTTTCATCTTTGCTGCAGATCACTGTTTTATCATTCTGACGCTTTATCCGCTTTGCGCCAGCGTATTGCTTACATCCAGCCATTCCTGAAGCATCTTTTGCGGCATCGGCTTTCCGAAGTAATAGCCTTGCGCTTCATCGCATTTCTTGTCCTGCAGAAACCAATATTGTTCGGCTGTTTCCACGCCTTCGCCCGTCACGTGCAGGTTCAATGTTTTTGCCAATACGATAATGGCGGTTACGATAGCGGAATCATCGCTGCTTTCGTGTATGCCGCTGATGAAGGAACGGTCGATTTTCAGCCCGTCGATCGGGAATTTCTTCAAATAGCTGAGAGAAGAATAACCCGTGCCGAAATCGTCGATGACCAATTTCAGGCCCATATCCTTCAACTGATGGAGGATCACAATGGCGTTGTTGACGTCCTGCATCGCTGCTGTTTCTGTTACTTCCAGCTCCAATAGAGAGGGATCCAAGCCTGTTTCTTTCAACACTTTCCGGATGGAGTCCGTCAAGTTGGCATAACCGAATTGGCGAGGGGACAGGTTCACGCTGACGCCCATACGCGGATAACCTTCATCCAACCAGCGTTTCAACTGGCGGCAGGCGATTTTCAGCACTTGTTCTCCAATCGGAATAATTAACCCTGTCTCTTCTGCAAGCGGAATGAATTCGTCAGGAGGTATGATTCCCTGTTCGGGATGGATCCAGCGGACGAGCGCTTCAAGACAGATGGTTTTGCCGGTTGTTGTGTCCACTCTGGGCTGGTAATACACTACGAACTCATTGCGTTCGACCGCATGGCGGAGCATCGTCTCCATCGTCACCCGTTCAAACCGTTCCGAAGAAGCGGGGTGCGTATAGTAGCGGACATTGTTCCGTCCGTCTTTCTTGGCGGCGTACAGAGCGCTGTCGGCATTTTTCATGATCGTATCGGCATTTTGCCCGTCTTGGGGAAAAAGCGCGATCCCAATGCTGGACGTAGCGAAAATCTCCTTTCCTTCCACCACGACAGACGCATTCAAAGCTTCGGACATCCGCTCGGCGGCACGGCCGGCTTCTTCACTGCCTCCGTTCATTAACACCGCGAACTCATCCCCGCCCATCCGGGCCAGCGTTGCTCCATTCGGAAGCTTGGTCCGAAGTCGTTCGGCCACCGTTTTCAGCAGGCTGTCTCCTGCTACATGCCCCATCGTATCGTTAATGTATTTGAACTGGTCCAAGTCGAGAAAGAAAACAGCCAGCCCTTTGTCCTTGTTCGCATTTCCCCGAATCGCATCGTCCAGCTTCTCCCGGAACGCCACGCGGTTAGGAAGCAGTGTCAGCGCGTCGTAATGGGCAATCCGGTCCAGATGATCCGTCATTTTGCTTACGAAAATCAGGAACAGGACCATGCCCATGCAGATAAGGAACGTTTCAACAGTAAGGAACGGTCTGTCCTGCGTATAGGCAAACAGTCCCAAATTGACGAATGCGAGCGTAGAGAAGATCAATGCCGCTCTTAAACCAATCTCCACGGCATAAAAAGCAAGAAGCAGAAGCACCAGCCATGTTGGGGAAAAGCCGGCATTCCACGAAGGAACGGCAAAGATTCCCCCGATAAGGACCGTGTCTACGGCCATGTACCACCACACGGAACCGGACAATAGATGATTCTGCAGATCCTTGGTAACGGCAAACCTCCAAAGTAGAACAAGAGTCCAAAGGCTTGAAATCAAAATAAAAACAATCAATACAGGTTGTTGGCCTTCCAGCAGATACAGGAGGGACAAAATCAGCGGCAGAAGCGCATGTCCGAGCGAAAAGAAGGCTGCATTATTATTTGAATTCACTTGTCACCTCGATAGAATGTTGCGCGAAATTTGTAAATTATGGTCGAATCTTTTCCAGTATATAATAAAATGAGTCTTTTCTACTATATTTAATTTTTCATTGGCAAAATATTTTGTCCCGAGTAGCCATTTGCCTATGGGTGAATATCATGAAGATAAACGTTACATGGAGGCGTAAACTTGGATACTAAAGACGTAAAAATGCATTGTATGTCGGTAATGCACCGTTATGTGGCCCTGCAGACGAAAGACGGATCGGTTTATGACGGAATTATGGCCGAAGTGGATGAGGATAATGTATATCTTGCCGTACCTGCACAGGCAGAGGCGCAGTCGGCAGTCCCAGGCCCTGTCATGATGCCTTCTCCGGATACGAGGGCATTTTTCCCCTTCGGCTCACCGGGAATCCGGCCTCCATTTTATCCATCGCCTTATTACCCTGGTTATCCGTATTACGGTTATCCATACGGGTATCCGTACGGGTATCCTTACCGGCGGCGTTTCAACCGTCTCGGACTCCCGTTGGCCGCATTGGCGGGCCTGTCTTTGCTGCCATATTTTTGACCGGCGACAGAAGCACGAATGAGCCCCCGGATCTCCGGGGGATTTCTTTGCTCCCGTATTGGACTGGCCCTCCTAAAGTTTGGTATGATGGTTGGGAGAAGAAATCAAGAGAGGAGGATATATAATGGATTGTATCTTCTGCAAAATAGTTGAGGGAATGATCCCTTCCGCCAAGGTGTTCGAAAACGACCGCATTCTGGCTTTCCGCGATATTTCGCCTGCGGCGCCTACGCACGTTCTTATCATTCCGAAGAAGCATATTGCAACTATGAACGATGTTCAACCGGAGGATTTGCAGCTGATCGGAGAGATTCATCAGGCAGCCCAGCAGATCGCCAAAGAAGAGGGGATTTCGGAAAGCGGCTACCGGTTAATTAACAACTGCGGCAAAGACAGCGGCCAGCTTGTATACCATATCCATTATCATCTGGTCGGCGGCAGGAATTTAGGTCCGCTGCTTGCGTAATATGTTATGATAAGAGAGTATAAGATGATTGTTTTAAGGCGATACTGGCATGCGTAAGTTCTGTACATAAAAAGTATGGCGGCTAGGTTGACACTCCCTTTCGTTATCACTTATAATGTAGTTTGATAAACCGTGTTGTTCGTCTTGGACGGTCTGTTCGGAGGGAGGGAAAACTGGTGTCTGAAACTAAAGTTCGCAAGAATGAAACCATTGATGCTGCACTTCGCCGCTTTAAGCGTTCCATCGCTAAAGACGGTGTGCTTGCAGAGGTTAAGAAGCGTAAACATTATGAGAAGCCAAGTGTTAAGCGCAAGAAGAAATCTGAGGCTGCTCGTAAGAGAAAGTTTTAGGAGGATTTAATCAGCAATGAGCTTAAGCGAACGATTGAACGACGATATGAAGCAAGCGATGAGGGACCAAGACAAGTTTAAACTCTCCGTTATTCGAATGATCCGCTCGGCGGTTAAGAATCTTGAAATAGATTTAAAGAGATCGCTCGACGACAACGAAGTGCTTGATATCCTTGCTCGTGAGATCAAACAGCGTAAAGATTCCCTCCAAGAGTTTGAGAAAGCGGGACGAGATGACCTCGCCTCCCAAGTTAAAGCAGAAATTGAAATTATCGGCCAATACCTTCCGCAGCAGCTGACAGAAGAAGAGATCAAAGTGATTGTACAGCAGACCATCCAGGAAGTCGGTGCTTCTTCGAAAGCTGATATGGGGAAAGTCATGAGCGCATTAATGCCTAAAACCAAAGGGCGTGCTGACGGCAAGCTAGTAAATCAAGCCGTTCAGCAGTTTCTGCAATAATATAGAAGAGCACTCCAGCAATGGAGTGCTTTTTGTATGCGCTGAGAAAACTTTTACATAATATTGAAGAAGGTATGAAACGCTGCATCACATCGTATCGTACACATAGGTATTGCTGAAATGGCGGAAAGACACGAGGGGGTGATTCTTACTATGAAAACCAGGCAGTGGAAAGCTCTTGCCACGGGACGGGGCAGTTTGCTTGCCGTGTTATTGTTTCTTGCATTGTGTTTCCTGCCGATGGCCGCTGCAGCCGAAAGCCCGAAGGCGGACACCGCGGATGATCGGAACGTGTCAGCAGCGTGGTTGAGTGCTTCAGGGACGGATTCCAAGGAGGCGGAGCAGTCATTAGCTGAGAAAGTCGCCGCTTGGGTTACGCATCCGGCCGTCATGACGCTTTTATTTGTTATTGGTCTCGCCGGAATCGCCATTGAGCTTCTTGTACCGGGGTTCGGGTATCCGGGTATCCTTGGAACGGCCTCATTTGCTTTATACTTCTTCGGGCATTATATTGCCGGTTTTGCGGGGGTGGAAGAAGTGGTACTGTTTATCGCGGGAATTGTGCTGCTTGCCTCAGAAATTTTTGTGCCAAGTTTCGGTATTCTAGGTATTCTTGGCATCGTCAGTTTGATCAGCGGCGTAGTACTTGCGGCTCAAGATTCAGGCAATGCCGCAGTTTCGCTTGGTATTGCCGCGGTCATTGCTTTGATCATTACGGCCGTCTTCGTCCGGTATTTCCGGCACCGCGGTGTTTGGCACAAATTTATTCTGAAAGATGAGTTGAAAACTTCCGAAGGATATGTACCTGCGGCCGCAAAGACAGGACTGCTGCACCAGACGGGCACGAGCCTTACTCCCCTTAGACCTGCGGGTACGATTCAAGTTGGAGGCCAACGGGTGGATGTCGTTACCGAAGGTGAGTTTATTGCTGCGGGCAAGCCGGTCCGAATTATGAAGATCGAAGGTTCCCGGGTCGTTGTACGGGAAACCGATAAGTAACCATTTTGGAGGAATGTATATGGATCCGACAGTGCAAATCATGTTCATTATAGCGGTCGTTGTCATCGTTTTAGCTGTATTTTTAAGTCTTTTCCCGATTATGCTGTGGATTTCCGCATTGGCATCCGGCGTACCCGTAAGCATTATAACGCTGGTCGCTATGAGGCTCCGCCGCGTTATACCAAGCAGGATCGTTAACCCTCTGATTAAAGCGAGAAAAGCAGGTTTAGGCTTGACTATTAACCAGCTGGAAAGCCACTATTTGGCCGGAGGGAATGTGGACCGTGTCGTTAACGCGCTGATTGCTGCGGAACGCGCCAATATTATGCTTGTTTTTGAACGGGCCGCAGCCATCGATCTGGCCGGCCGTGATGTTCTGCTTGCCGTTCAAATGAGCGTAAACCCGCGTGTAATTGAAACGCCGATCGTTGCTGCCGTAGCTAAAGACGGGATCGAAGTGAAAGTAAAAGCCAGAGTAACCGTTAGGGCAAACATCGAACGGCTTGTCGGCGGTGCCGGTGAAGAAACGATTATTGCCCGTGTAGGCGAGGGGATCGTTACTACGGTCGGCTCAAGCAATTCCCACAAAGATGTATTGGAAAATCCGGACATGATTTCACGTACCGTGCTGGGCAAGGGCTTGGATGCCGGAACGGCTTTTGAAATCCTGTCTATAGATATTGCCGATGTAGATGTGGGAAAAAATATCGGTGCCCACCTGCAGACAGAACAAGCGGAAGCGGACAAACGGATTGCCCAGGCCAAAGCGGAAGAACGCCGTGCGATGGCTGTAGCGCAGGAGCAGGAAATGAAAGCAAGAGTAGTTGAAATGAAAGCTAAGGTGGTTGAGTCCGAATCTCAAGTTCCGCTGGCTATGGCGGATGCCTTGAAGAACGGGAAACTGGGCGTCATGGATTACATGAACCTGCGCAACATTGAGTCCGACACCCAGATGAGATCTTCGCTGGGACGGATGTCGGATCCGGGGAATGAACGTAAAGAGTAGATACGAGGTGATCCGGAAGTGAGAACGTTATTGGCATTGCTGCTGGAAAACATCGTGATCGTCATAGCCATCGGAGGCTTTCTTCTCTCCTTTTTTAGCAAATTCATATCCCAAGGTTTATCGGGAAGAAAACCGGATGCTCCGGCAGGGCGGCAAAGCGGGCGTGCCGACCGGCCCGTAAACAGGATGCCGTCCTTTGGAGGAGACGCCGGCGGATGGGCACCGCGCAGTCCGGAGAGTACGGGCAGTCCATTCTCCAAGCCTGACGATGCTCCGAAGAAGGAAGGCGCTTCAGCCTCATTCGAGGAGCTGAACTCTTCCGTTTCAACTCTATCCAGGCAAGCAGAGGAGGGAGAAACGCTGGAATATCGTTATGAGCCGGAAGTTTCGTCTAACTCCCTTACAGAAGAACCGCGCCATAATCCGCTTCAGCATGACCTGCATACGGACAGGAAATCATTGGCGCAGGGATTGATTTGGGCGGAGATTCTCGGACCTCCTCGTGCGAAACAACCGTACGTACGTAAATTTCCTAAATAACAAAATGCAGTAAAGCAGCTGGCGTCCTCCGGGGATGCCAGCTGCTTCTTTTTTTCTGTAATTTCGCCTTAACGGCGGCGCTAACCGGATGACCTTGCGTGGAGAAGTACTTCTCATAAATTCCTGATCCGACACATATTTATTAAAGTACGGGAGGGGGCTGTCGCTCATGCGCCGCATAAATCGCAGGCTGCGTAAATTCACCGCAAACGTTCTAGATCTTCCGCAAGATGTTATCTTCGATCTGCCGAGAGTTACGTTGATTGGGAATATGCAGCTTTATATCGAGAACCATCGTGGCGTAAGTGAGTTTACAAGTGAGATGCTTCGCCTTTCGCTGAGTAAAGGAGCTATGGAGATCTACGGGAAGAATCTCGTGATCAGGGCCATTTTGACAGAAGAGATTTTCATAGAAGGGGAAGTTTCGGGCGTAAAGTATTTGCCCTGACAAGCCCGTCTGTTGTACATAATCCACGTATCGTCGTGTAAGGAGGAGTTTCCTTTGAAATCGCAGGCTGTCGCTTCAGTTCTCGGATATGTGACCATTCGCGTAGTGGGCAGGGACCCGGAAGGATTATTGAATCAGGCGGTATCCGCAGGAATGAGCGTTTCCAACATTCAGCCTCTGGATGCCCGCGAGCTGGAGATGGACATCCTGTTGAAGGATTTCTTCCGTCTTCGTCCGCTCGCCAAACGGACAGGCTGTCTGGTACGTATCCGCAAAAGGCACGGATTTCCGTTCTTTCTTCGTAAACTGGAACGGCGTAAATGGTTTGCCGCCGGCATTTTTGTGTTTCTGGCAGGCTTGTATGCATTGTCCTCGCTTGTGTGGCAGGTAAATATCACCGGCAACGACAGGCTGGCAAAAGAGGATATATTAGCTGCGGCACGCAAACAAGGGATCTATCCGTATCAATGGAAATTCAGGATGGTCGACACCTCTGTAATCGCCAAAAAGCTGACCAACGACCTGCCCGGAGTAACCTGGATCGGGATTGAAATCCGGGGCTCTCAAGTGAACCTGCGTATTGTAGAAGCTGAACAACCTGAGAAAAAACCGCTCCAAAGTCCACGGAATCTGGTCTCCACAGCCGATGCGGTTGTAACGGAGATTTTTGCGGAGAAGGGCCGCCCTTTAGTAAAAGTAAACAGCCATGTGCGCAAGGGAAGCATATTGATCAAAGGAATATATGGAGATGAGGAGAACCAGGAGGCCGTTGTAGCCGAAGGCAAAGTGCGGGGGCTGGTGTGGCATGAATTTAACATAGTCAGTCCGCTGACGCAGAAATTCAAGGTTTATACGGGGGCAGTAAAAGAGCGCAGCTATGTTGTCATTGGCAGTAAAGCGCTGCAAATTACGGGATACGGTAAGCTTCCATTCGACAAATACGAGACGCACACTACGATCCAAAAGGCCGCTTGGCGAGGATACGGGATTCCTGCGGGCTTCATGAAGGAGAAGCTGATGGAGGTCCGGTATGATGTGCAAAAGCTGGACCGGCCTGCCGCCAGGGCGATAGGATTGAACAGCGCGAGGGCGCAAATATTGGCCCGGACCGAGCTAGAGCCTAAGATCGTGGCAGAAAAAATTTTGCATGATAAGACGGAGAATGGTAAAGTTTATATGAAAGTGCTGATGGAAGTAGATCAATTGATCAGCGCGGAGCAGTCTATTATAGGGCAAGGAGAATGAGGCTTTTTGTCGGATAAGGAACTAGTCATAAAACTACCATTGCAAAGCGCGGCAGAAGGGCTCTCCCTGTTTGGTCCGCAGGACAAGTTTTTGAACATCATCGAGAAGGCCGTCGATGCACAAATTTACACCCGCGAAGCGGATATCGTAATCCAGGGCGGCCGAAAAGAAACGGACATACTGGAACAGCTTTTTAGCGTCCTGCTGCAGCTTGTCCGCAACGGGTACATACTGACAGAGCGGGATATCGTATACGCTCTGGAACTGGCCAAAGAGATGAAGGCCGACCAGCTCCTCGATTTATATAAAGGCGAGATCGCCATGACGTTCCGGGGCAGGCCGATCCGGGCCAAGACGATCGGGCAGAATCATTACGTCACTACCATTAAGAAGAATGATATCGTATTCGGCATCGGCCCTGCAGGAACCGGGAAGACCTACTTGGCCGTAGTTTTGGCTGTAACGGCATTGAAAGAAGGCCGGGTGAAGCGTATTGTGTTGACGCGGCCCGCAGTGGAAGCAGGAGAAAGCTTAGGCTTTCTGCCAGGTGATTTACAGGAGAAGGTGGATCCGTACCTCCGGCCGCTGTACGACGCGTTAAATGACGTGCTGGGTCCCGAGCAGGTGGCCAAGTCTCTGGAACGCGGACTGATTGAAATCGCTCCTTTGGCATATATGCGCGGGCGCACCTTGGACGATTCGTTTATTATTTTGGACGAAGCCCAGAATACGACTCCTGAACAAATGAAGATGTTTCTAACCCGTCTCGGCTTCGGTTCCAAGATGGTCATCACCGGCGATCTGACCCAGATTGATTTGCCCAAAGGCAAGAAGTCGGGACTTAAGGAAGCGGAACGGATTTTATCCAATATCGATGAAATCGGCATTATCTATTTTGCGGAACAAGACGTTGTGCGCCACTCCCTAGTACAGAAAATCATCGTTGCCTACAACGCGGACAGTGAAAACAACGGGTAACAGAGAGGATTGACCTTTCTATGAACCAGCAGCAATCCAGCTTCAAAGACAAGTTTCAATATACAGCAGGGGGATGGAAGTACAGTGCAACCGCGCGCTTTCTTCTCTTTTTCCTGTTTTGGCTCTTATTCTATTTCTCTTTCTCGGACAAGCTGATTCCGCAGACTTACGATATCCAGCTGAATGCGCCCAGCGAGAAGATGATCCTTGCCCCTAAGCAGGTGGAGGATGAGAGGGCCTCGTTGAAAGCGCAGGAAACCGCAGCCCAAAGCGTAGAGCCCGTCAACACGTTCGTTTCGCTAAAGAACGAGAATCTCGTGAACAGTCTCTATGACAAGCTGGAGCAGCTGAACTCGGATACACAGGTGACACTGGAAGAGAAGGTCGATATTTACCGGAGGGAGCTGCCGCTCAAGCGGGAGGAATTTCTAAATGCCTTTCTCCGCGCTTCCTCGGCCTCCACTCTGTATTCCGCAACACTGCTGGAAGAAGTGCAGAAGCAGGCTGCGGAGCAGGAATACCGCTTTCCTGAAGAATCGTTCTTCAAGCTCCCGCGCTTGACGAAAGAAGATTTGAAAGCGATGAGGCCGGTTACGATCGACGTAGTTACAGAGCTGATGTCCGATCGCCGTCCCGATGCCCAAGCGGCTAGGGCCCAGGTGGCTGAGCTCGTAAATACATCGAATTTGACTAAGAATACGCAGCGCAAAATGGTTACGGAAATCGCCCGCTTCGTACTTACGCCGAATGTCTTTTTTGACAAGCAGGCTACGGAGGAAGCGAGAGCGCAGGCGAGGGAGAACACGCCGCCTGTTCTGATCAAGAAGGGTGAAGTGCTGGTAGAGAAGGGCCAGATCATTACCAAAGAGCAGTACGATTTGCTTGACAGCATGGAACTCCTTAAGGATAAAGTGAATTATATGCCCCAGCTCGGGCTGATTGTTCTCGTTACACTGATGGTACTGCTGCTTGTAATGTACATCATGCAGCGGAGTACAGCGGTTAGGGACAATAATGCGAAGCTGCTGATGCTGGTGCTGATTTTCATTCTTAATTTTCTTTCTATGAAAATTGTAGCCATGGGCCAGAGCGCGGAGCTGCCTTATTTGGCCTATTTGGCTCCTGTTGCCTTAGGTGCGATGCTGATCACATTGCTGCTGGACGTACCGCTGGCGTTCTTGTCGTCGGTCCTTTTCAGCACAGGCGCAGCGATTATATTTAACCAGACCGGGGATACGCTTTTTGATTACCGGTACGGCTTCGTGGCTCTAATGGTATGTTTCTCCGCCATATTCGCCCTGCATCGGGCGAGCCAGCGTTCCACCATTCTGAAAGCGGGCGTGATGGTTTGTCTGGTGGGCTCCGCTTCCGTAGTCGCTTTGAACCTGCTTAGTGACGAATATAATCTTCGTACTATGCTGCAATCGATTTCCGTGGCCGTTGGAAGCGGACTTCTCACCGCCGTATTGGTGATCGGACTGATGCCCTTTTTTGAAGTTACCTTTGGAATTCTTTCCGCTCTGAAACTGGTTGAGCTTTCCAATCCGAACCATCCGCTTCTCCGCAAGCTCCTGACAGAAACGCCGGGCACTTACCATCACAGTGTCATGGTAGGCAACCTTTCGGAGGCGGCGGCGGAAGCTATTGGAGCGAACGGACTGCTATGCCGCGTAGGATCTTTTTATCATGATATAGGCAAAACCAAGCGGCCAAGTTATTTCATTGAGAATCAATCCAATATTGAGAACCCGCATGACCATATCGATCCGAAGCTCAGCAAGTCCATTATCATCGCCCACGCCCGGGACGGAGTGGAAATGCTGAAGGACCACAAAATACCCAAACCGATATGGGAAATTGCCGAGCAGCACCACGGGACCACGTTATTGAAATATTTTTATCACAAAGCTCAGAAACAATATGAAGAGGAAGGCAAAGAACCTTCGGAATTGCAGGAAGCCGACTTCCGCTATCCGGGTCCGAAAGCCCAGTCCAAAGAAGCAGCGGTTGTGGGCATTGCCGATTGTGTAGAAGCAGCGGTCCGCTCTTTGCGTAATCCGACGGTGGAACAGATTGAATCAATGGTACAGAAAATCATAAAAAACCGGTTGGATGACCACCAATTTAATGAATGCGATTTGACGCTCAAAGAATTGGACAAAATAGCGATAACGCTGAAAGAAACGCTGCTTGGCATTTTTCATTCCAGAATCGAATACCCTGAGGATTTGACCAAAGGGGTCAAAAAAGGAGAATCCTAATACTATGGCCTTAACTTTAAATTGGAGCAACGATCAGGAAAAACTGCCGATTTCGGATACACTGATTGCCTTGCTTGAGAAGCTGCTGCAGGAAGCAGGACAAGCCGAGCAAGTCGAGGACGGGGAAGTGGCCTTGTCTTTCGTAACTGATGAAGAAATTCATGCGCTGAACAAGGAGTACCGAGGGATAGACCGTCCGACGGATGTGTTGTCCTTCTCCATGGAAGAGACGACGGATGAAGAGCTTGATATTGTTTATGAGCTGGAAGAAGGAGAAGAGACGCCGGAAGGCTTTACGCATGTTCTTGGGGACATTATTATTTCCGTGGAGAAGGCGAAAGAACAGAGTGAAGATTATGGACATTCCATAGACCGGGAAATCGGGTTTCTGTTCGTACATGGTTTTCTGCACTTGATCGGATATGACCATGAGGATGAAGCTGCCGAGAAAGAAATGATCGCGAAGCAGGAAGCGATTCTGCAGAAAGTGGGCTTGACCCGGTGATGCGCCTGCCGAAGGAAATCGCAGCCTTCGTGCACGCCTTCAGGGGAATTGTCCAGTCGGTACGCAATGAACGGCATATGAAAATTCATACTGCCTTCGCAGCTGCCGCACTTGTTCTTAGCGTGGTGTTCCGAATTCCTGCACCGCATTTTCTGCTTGTCCTTCTAGCCATTACTCTTGTAATGTCAGCCGAACTGATGAATACGGCCATTGAGAAGACTGTAGACCTTGCGATGCCGGAGCAGCACCCGTTAGCCCGAACCGCCAAAGATGCTGCCGCAGGTGCCGTGCTGGTCACTGCGGTTTTTGCCGTTATAGTCGGGCTTTATGTCTTTCTCCACCCGGTCAGGGAGTGGCTTGCCATATAAAATACCAATGAAAGAGGGCCGTACTATGGACGAAAGAGCTCTAATTAATGAAGCTCTGAAAGCAATGGATAAAGCTTATGTGCCTTATTCGCATTTTAAAGTAGGTGCTGCGCTGCTCCACGAGAGCGGTGACATCATCCACGGCTGTAATATTGAGAACGCTTCGTACGGAGCGACGAATTGCGGCGAGCGAACTGCTATGTTTCGCGCACTGGCGGAAGGCCGCCAGGTCCGCACCTTTAAAGCTATGGCTGTAGTAGGAGATACGGAAGGTCCTATCGCACCTTGCGGCATTTGCCGTCAGGTCATGATTGAATTATGCGGACCTGACATGCCTGTCATCCTGGGAAACACAGCCGGAGTTTATATCACTACAACCGTAAAAGAGCTGCTTCCTGGCGCATTTGACAGCAGCAGCCTAACGTAAGCAGGAGGAATATTTCATTGACCAATTCTACTGATTCATCAACCAAATACCGCTCGGGGTTTGTGGCCATTGTTGGCCGTCCGAACGTCGGGAAGTCCACATTAATGAACCAGGTCATCGGACAGAAAATTGCGATTATGTCAGACAAGCCCCAAACCACCCGGAACAAAATTCACGGGGTGTATACTGGCGAAGGATATCAAATCGTGTTCTTGGATACGCCGGGTATTCACAAGCCGCAGTCCAAACTAGGCGATTATATGATGAAAGTGGCTCAGGGAGCGTTATCGGAAGTCGAAGCCGTCCTGTTCCTTGTGGATGTAGCGGAAGGCATCGGCGGCGGAGACCGTTTTATTATCGAACAGCTGAAGAATATTAAGACGCCGGTTATCCTTGTTCTGAACAAGATTGACCAGGTAGAGCCTCAGGCATTACTGCCGGTCATTACCCAATATAAGGATTTGTATAACTTTGCAGAGATCGTTCCGATTTCCGCCAAAATGGGTAATAACGTGAATACACTGCTTGATCAAGTACGTAAGTTTTTGCCGGAAGGGCCGCAATATTATCCGGCAGATCAAGTGACGGATCATCCGGAGCAATTCGTTTGCGCAGAGTTGATCCGCGAAAAAATCCTCCACAAAACCCGGGAAGAGATTCCGCATTCCATCGCCGTAACAATCGAGAGTATGAAGGTGAAAGAGAATGGATTAGTGGAAATCGGGGCCGTCATTTTTGTGGAACGCGATTCACAAAAGGGGATTATTATCGGCAAGCAGGGAGCCCTTCTGAAAGCGATCGGACGGGAAGCCCGTATGGACATAGAAAGACTCCTTGGCTCCAAAATTTTCCTGGAGCTTTGGGTGAAAGTAAAGAAAGACTGGCGCAATCAGGAGCGGGTGCTTAAGGATTTAGGTTTCCGGCACGATTAACCAATTTTTGTAACGCATAGATCCGACCCTGGAGTCTCATCCTAAAACTATGGTTTCACGGGTTAACGTTTGGCAGCTTGGATCCTTAAACAAAGCAACTATCCAACCAGGAGGATGATAGCGATGCGAGACTTTACGTGGAAATACTTTACGATGACGGGCGATGTGGAAGCATATATGCTTTACAAGGATTACATGAATACAGGCAGGGAAGAAGATCCGGCGGGTGAGGAAGAACTGGTTCAGGAAGAAGTAAGCGAGCTGACAAGTTAACATAAGCAGCCCGCCTTCCGAACGGTAAGGTGGTATCGCGATGCTTTACAGAGTCGAAGGGATTGTGATTCGCAGCTTTGATTACGGGGAAGGCAACAAAATTATTACTTTATATACCCAGACTCATGGCAAAATAGGGGTAATGGCCCGGGGAGCCAAGAAGCTGAAAAGCCGGCATGCGGCCATTACCCAGCTCTTTACATACGGTGAATTTGTCTTTTATAAAACAGGGCAGCTCGGATCTTTAAATGACGGTGAAATTCTGGAGGCTCACTATCAGCTCCGGGAGGATCTGCATCTGGCCGCTTATGCTTCTTATCTTGTGGAAATGGTCGATAAAATGGTAAGCGATAACGAGGCCAGCGAATTTTTATTCGAACAGCTGAAGTCAGCGTTAAAAGCTCTGCAGGAGAGTAAAGATCCGCAAATTATTTTGCGTTTGTTCGAGATGAAAATGTTGTCATTCAGCGGGGTAGCGCCGGTTCTTGATGCTTGTGTCAATTGCGGCAGAGAAGGACCGCCTCCATTTTCCCTCAGCCCGGGGCTGGGGGGACTCTTGTGCGCTGCGTGCCGCAGCCGCGATCCTAAGTCGATCCAGGCAGGTGAAGGTACGGTGAAACTGCTGAAATTGCTTCAGCAGCTCGATCTTCGCAGGCTGGGCAAAATCGGTGTCAAAGAGGAGACCAAAGCGCAGCTAAAACAATTCCTGCGTGCCTATATGGACGCTCATGCAGGGGTGCATCTGCGTTCTCTTCATTTTTTGGATCAAATGGATAAATACGACATATAACTTACTTAATTGACAATGCGGTTAATTTTCATTATTATGGTTCTCATAGTATCTACAAATGAATACGGCACAATGAAGGAGAAAGTAACCGGTAAGGTTGGATGAAGCGATCGGGGAGAGTGGGAGCCCGAACGGCCGCACGGTGAACAAGGCACTCTGGAGGGCCGCAACGGACTGAAAGTGGATCGGAAAGATGCAGGCGGCGGTGGCTGCCGGTATATCCGGTCAATTAGGGTGGAACCGCGGGAATAACTCTCGTCCCTATACCTGGCTGCAGGTGTATGGAGAGAGTTTTTTTGCGTCCCTAGTGCTCTAAAGGGACTCGGAACTCAACCCTGCCTAAAGCCTCCAATTATGAAAGAAGAGGAGCGATCGTATGAATTTTCAACAAATTATTCTGACTCTGCAGAACTTCTGGGCCGAGCAGAACTGTATCATCGTTCAGCCGTATGACACCGAGAAAGGCGCTGGAACGATGAATCCGATGACGTTTCTAAGAAGCATCGGTCCAGAGCCTTGGAATGTGGCGTATGTGGAACCTTCCCGCAGACCGGCGGATGGGCGGTATGGCGAAAACCCGAACCGGCTGTACCAGCATCACCAGTTTCAGGTGATTTTGAAGCCGTCCCCGGACAACATTCAGGAGCTGTATCTGGAGAGCTTGAAGCGTCTGGGGATTGACCCGCTGCTTCATGACATCCGTTTTGTAGAAGATAACTGGGAATCCCCTACTTTAGGCGCATGGGGCTTGGGCTGGGAAGTATGGCTGGACGGAATGGAAATCACCCAGTTTACTTACTTCCAGCAGGTCGGAGGAATCGACGCGAATCCGGTGGCCGTGGAGATCACGTACGGTCTTGAACGGATGGCATCCTATATTCAGGAGAAAGAGAATGTATTTGACCTGGAATGGGTGGACGGAATCAGTTACGGCGATGTGTTCCTGCAGCCGGAATATGAGCATTCCAAATATACGTTCGAAGTGTCCGACGCCAAAATGCTGTTCGGATTGTTCGCGACGTATGAAGAGGAAGCACGCCGGGCTATGGAGCAGAATCTGGTGTTTCCGGCATACGATTACGTGCTGAAATGTTCGCATACATTCAACCTTTTGGATGCACGTGGTGCAATTAGTGTAACCGAGAGAACCGGATACATTATGAGAGTCCGCAACTTGGCTAGAGAGTGCGCGGCAACGTATTTAGCCGAACGCGAGAAGCTGGGCTTCCCGCTGCTGGCGAAAGCGGAGAAAGGAGTGGAGCGCAATGGCTAAGGATTTGCTGCTGGAGATCGGTTTGGAGGAAGTGCCGGCCCGGTTTATCCGCTCCGCCATGGAGCAGCTGAAAGAAAAAACCGTGAAATGGCTTGCTGACAGCCGGATCGGACACGGAGAAGTCAAAGCATATGCCACACCCCGCCGTCTGGCGATTTTGATTCATGACGTGGAAGAGAGACAAAGCGATGTAAATGAGGAAGTAAAGGGCCCGTCGCGGAAGATCGCCCAGGATGAGAGTGGGGCTTGGAGCAAAGCGGCTTTAGGCTTTGCCCGCAGCCAAGGGGTAGATCCGGACAGCTTCTATTTCAAGGAGCTAGGCGGTGTGGAGTACATTTATGCGAACAAAAGCAGCATAGGCGAGGCGACAGGCACGCTTATGAATGAAAGCCTGCCGGCCTTGATCACTTCGATGACGTTTCCGAAGAATATGCGCTGGGGAAATTGGGATCTGAAATTTGTCCGTCCGATCCGCTGGCTGGTAGCTTTGTTTGGAACAGATGTGGTGCCTTTCGAAATTGCAGGGGTTTCTACAGGCAGAGTAACAAGGGGGCACCGATTCCTGGGGAACGAAACGGAAATTTCCAAGCCCGCGGATTACGCTGAGCGCTTGAAAGAACAGTTCGTTTACGCCGACGTGGAAGAGCGGCAGAAGCTGATTCTGGATCAGATTCATCGTCTTGCTGAAGAAAAGAACTGGAAAATTTCGATCAAAGAGGATTTGTTGGAGGAAGTTGTATTCCTTGTCGAATATCCTACTGCATTGTACGGAACGTTTGATCCAGATTTCCTGAATATCCCCCAGGAAGTGCTGATTACATCCATGCGTGAGCATCAGCGTTACTTCCCTGTGCTGAATACGGAAGGACAGCTTCAGCCTTTCTTCGTTACCGTTCGAAACGGAAACGAGAAGGCGATTGAGCAGGTAGCCAAAGGTAACGAGAAGGTGCTTCGTGCACGTCTTTCTGATGCGCGTTTCTTCTACAGGGAAGATCAGAAGATGCCGATTTCTGCGGCACTGGATAAGCTGGAAACGATCGTATTTCATGAAGAACTGGGAACGGTAGCGGATAAAGTACGCCGTATCGGTTCAATTACTTCGAAGTTGTCGAACCTTATGAACGCAGATTCACAGACAGCGCAGGATGCTTCACGGACAGCACAAATCTGCAAGTTTGATCTGGTTACCCAAATGGTATATGAATTCCCTGAACTTCAGGGTGTAATGGGTGAGGATTACGCACGCAAAGCAGGAGAACGCGATGCGGTGGCACAGGCTATATTCGAACACTACCAGCCCCGGTTCTCCGGCGATCAGGCACCTGCTTCAAGAGCGGGCGCTATCGTAAGCATTGCAGACAAAATCGATACCATCGTAGGCTGCTTCTCAATCGGAATTATCCCGACAGGTTCCCAGGATCCGTATGCTCTTCGCAGACAAGCAGCTGGCATCGTACAAATACTGCTTGCTCACAATACTGCCTGCAAGCTTTCGGACGTGTTTCTTGCCGCATTGGAAGTGCACCGTGAAGCAGGCCTGCTGAAGCGGGATGCAGCAGACATACAGAAGGACCTGTTTGATTTCTTCGGACTCCGCGTGAAGAACGTGCTGTCGGAAAATGCACGTTATGATGTGGTAGACGCGGCAATGGCCAGCGGCTTTGACGATGCGGCATCAAGTGTGCGCCGTGCAGCGGCTTTGATGAATGCTGTCCGGCTGCCGGACTTCAAAACAACGGTAGAATCCTTTAACCGTGTAAATAATTTGGCAGGGAAAGCAACGAAAACTGCAGTTGATGCGTCTATATTCCAAGAGAAGGTTGAAAATGAGCTGTATACGCTGTGGGCAGAGGTAAGTTCACGTTTTAACAGTTTGATGACTGAGGGCCGCGAAGAGGAAGCATTGCAGCAATTAGGAAGCCTGCAGCCTGCGATTACCGCTTATTTCGACAAGGTCATGGTCATGGCGGAACAAGAGGACGTCCGTGCGAACCGTTTGGCCACCCTGGCTGCCGTATCGTCGGACTTGAAGCGCTTCGCGGACTTCTCGAAACTGGTTTGGTAGCGGCAGAAAGTACAGAAGGAGTTGTTCCTTAGTGAACGATCAAACGTTTGCTCCCGTCGTTTATGTCCTTTCGGACTCGGCGGGAGACACGGGCGATTCCGTCGTCCGCGCAGCTGCGGCTCAATTTTATCCCGTACAGGTAGACATTCGGCGGTCTTCTTTCATTGTGGACCGTTCCGATGTGGATAAAGCAATCGTGGACGTCGTCCGTGACCGGGCCATCATTTTATTTACACTGGTTGTACCTCAGCTGCGGGATTACGTGATCGAACTGGCAGTGAAACATGGTATTCCCTACATTGATACACTAGGGCCTGTCATCTCAAGCCTGGAAAAGGTAATCGGTCAGGAATCGCGGCATAAACCCGGAATGATCCATGAGTTGAATGAAGATTATTTCCGGAAAGTAGAAGCGGTTGAGTTTGCGGTTAAATATGATGACGGCAGGGATCCTATGGGCGTGCTCAAAGCGGATATCGTTCTGGTTGGCGTTTCCCGTACTTCCAAAACTCCGTTATCCATGTATCTGGCATATAAGAAATTTAAAGTGGCCAATGTGCCCCTTGTGCCGGAGCTGAAACCGCCGAACGAATTATTCACGGTATCGAAACGTAAAATTATCGGTCTGACCATCAATCCGGACAAGCTCAATCAAATCCGCAAGGAACGGTTAAAAGCCCTCGGGCTTGCAGGCGATGCCAACTATGCCAACGTCAACCGGATCGTAAGCGAGCTCGAATATTCTCAGCGGATCATCGAGAAACTTGGCTGTCATGTGATCGATGTGTCTACCCGTGCGGTAGAGGAAACGGCAAGCCTGATTATCGACTTTATGCGGTAAGTCCAAACGTATTATCGTAAGATTATTAGCCGTCAAGGGAAGAAAGAAGGATTTTTTTCTGAAAAGCTCGTATATATATACTAGCAAGATACTTGTGGACGCTGACGCTTGCCCTGTTAAGGACGAGATTGCAGCGGCGGGGCTTAGGTTCGGAGTTGATATTTGGATGGTGGCCTCGCATGATCATCGGCTTCCGGTGAGAGCGGGTGTAAGGAACATTCAAGTAGACCGTTCCGATCAGGCCGTGGATCTGTATATAGCCAATCAACTTCGGCCGGGTGACATACTCGTAACACAGGATTTTGGGTTAGCTACGATCGGGCTGGCCAAAAAGGCGGTTGTTCTCTCGAACAGAGGGCAGCAGTATACCGATCAGACGATTGATTTTCTTTTGGAATCCCGCCATCACAGCGCCAAAGTAAGGCGAAGCGGAGGGAGATCCAAGGGCCCCAGAGCTTTTACAGAAGAGGACCGTACACATTTTCTACAAACTTTGACAAAAGTTTTAGAGGATACGGCAGGAAAATGAACTGAAATAGAGAATAGTAATACGTGTTTATCATGATGAAGGTGATTTGGTGAGTAACGGAAGCATCCCGGATGAGGTTATTGAGGCCGTACTAAAGCACCATGACATTGTGGATACGGTCGGCAAATACGTCCACCTGACCAGGAACGGCAAATACATGAAGGGCTTATGTCCCTTTCATTCCGAAAAGACGCCTTCCTTCACGGTGACGCCCGACAAACAAATTTTTAAGTGTTACGGCTGCGGGGCCGGCGGCAATTCCATCGGTTTTATGATGCAGATCGAAGGGTATAGTTTTCCAGAAGCGGTCAGAGTGATGGTAGAGGAAGCGGAACTCCCTGTCCAATGGGAAGATGCGCAGTCCGAGCCGACCGAGAAACAGCGTGAGCGTCAAGTTCTTCTTGATGCTTATGAATTCGCTGCTCGAATGTATCACTTTTTACTGAAGAATACCGAGCACGGAAAGCAGGCGATGGCTTATCTTAAGGGCAGAGGATTCACGGATAAGCTGATTGATCATTTCCAGATCGGTTACGCTCCTCCCCAGTGGGATACACTTGCAAGGCAGCTGGACAAGCGGGAGTTTTCCATGCCGCTTATGAAACAGGGCGGTTTGCTCCTTTCCCGCGATGACGGCAGATATTACGACTTGTTCCGCGATAGAATTATGTTTCCGATTTGGGATGCGCGCGGAAAGGTCATCGCTTTTGGCGGCAGAATCCTGGGGGAAGGTCAGCCCAAATATCTTAACTCTTCGGAGTCGTCATTGTTCCATAAAGGCAGGACCCTGTACAATTTTCATCATGTGCGGCCTCTTTTAAGGAAAACTCGGCATCTGGTGCTTTTCGAGGGATACGTAGATGTAATTAAAGCTTGGGACGCCGGCGTGAGTAACGGCGTGGCCAGTATGGGGACATCGCTGACCGAAGAAAATGCTTTTATGATGCGCAAGAACGCGGACCTCATCACGATCTGTTATGACGGGGATGATGCAGGACGCAATGCGGCTTATAAGAACATGAATTTGCTCGAGAAAGCCGGCTGCGAGGTGAAGGTGGCTTTGATCCCGGACCGAATGGACCCGGACGAGTACATTCAAGCGCACGGAGAGGAACGGTTCCTTCGGGAAATTATGAATGAAGCGGTTCCGGCTCTCAAATTTAAGCTTATATATCTGCGCAGGAACCATATACTCATAGAAGAGACCGGAAGGATAAAATACATTCAGGAAGCGCTCAAGCTTCTTGCGGTCATTTCTTCGCCTATGGAAAGAGAGCATTATCTGAAAGAACTGGCTGAAGAGTTTAACCAGAGCCTCGACACGTTGAAGCAGGAATTGAACCTGATCCGCCAGGAGCAACAAAAATTAGCCCCTCAAGGGGATAATCTTGACAATCCGTGGAATAATGTTATGAATGAAAAGCCTGTAAAAGTGAAAGCTCCGTCTTTAATGCCGGCCTATCACAATGCGGAGCGGAGGCTGCTTGCCATGATGATCCACGATAGTGAAGTAGCGGATTATGTGCAGCAGCGTCTCGGAGATCAGTTTAACGTAGAAGCTCATGCAGCTTTGGCTGCTTACTTATATGCTTATTACGCCCAAGGAAAAGAGCCGGATCCAAGTAAATATATGTCAACGCTTCAAGACGACCAGTTGGAAAGAGCGGCAAGCGGCATTCTGATGCTGGAATTCGATCCTTCGCCTGATTTCCAAGTGATTGATGATTATATAAAAGAAGTACAGAAATTCCCGCAGCAAGCCGCTATTCAGAGGCTGAAAGAGGAAATGCACCGTGCCGAGAGAGCTGGGGATATTCTAAAAGCGGCGCAAATTGGAATTGAGATTATAACCCTAGAAAGACAACACAAAACGTTGCAGCAGTAAGTTCTAGGGAGGAGGAGTCGAGTTATGGCGAATGACCAGCATACTGAGCAGGAAAGTGAATTGACACTCGAGCAAGTCAAGGAGCAGCTGATTGAGCTTGGCAAGAAACGTTCTTCACTGACCTACAAGAACATTATGGAGAAACTGGCCGGTTTCGACCAGGATGCCGAGCAGATTGACGAGTTTTTCGAGCTGCTGGCCGATAACGGCATTGAAGTTGTAAACGAGAACGAAGATGATATGACGTCGCGGAATTCCGATGACCCGGACCGGGAGCATGACGAGTTCAACTTTGACGATGATCTGACACTTCCGCCAGGCATTAAGATTAATGATCCCGTACGGATGTACTTGAAAGAAATCGGCCGCGTGCCGCTTCTGTCCGCGGATGATGAGATTGAACTTGCCAAGCGTATTGAAAAAGGGGACGAGGAAGCCAAACGCCGTCTAGCGGAAGCGAACTTAAGGCTGGTAGTTTCCATCGCCAAGAGGTATGTAGGCCGCGGAATGCTGTTCCTGGATTTGATTCAGGAAGGGAATATGGGTCTGATCAAGGCGGTAGAGAAGTTCGACTTTACCAAAGGCTTTAAATTTAGTACCTATGCCACCTGGTGGATCCGTCAAGCCATTACCCGCGCTATCGCGGATCAGGCAAGAACCATTCGGATTCCTGTGCATATGGTAGAGACCATCAATAAATTAATACGAGTTTCGAGGCAGCTGCTGCAGGAATTCGGGCGCGAACCGACACCGGAAGAAATTGCTGCGGAAATGGATTTGAGCACGGAAAAGGTCCGGGAGATTATGAAGATCGCTCAAGAGCCTGTTTCTCTGGAAACACCGATCGGGGAAGAGGATGACTCACATTTAGGGGACTTTATCGAGGATCAAGAAGCATTGGCACCGGCCGATGCCGCTGCTTACGAGCTCTTGAAAGAGCAGCTTGAAGATGTGCTTGATACTCTCACCGAGCGTGAGGAAAATGTACTCCGCCTTCGGTTCGGTCTGGATGACGGAAGAACCCGTACGCTCGAAGAAGTAGGAAAAGTGTTTGGCGTTACGCGCGAGCGGATTCGTCAGATTGAAGCCAAAGCGCTTCGTAAACTTAGACATCCTAGCCGTAGCAAGCGGTTGAAAGACTTTTTGGAATAGTTTGGCCCTAAGCGACCTTGCTGTGTACTAGTATACAGTAAGGTCGTTTTGCTTGAATATCTAAGTTGGAGTGAAGAGCAATGGATTTGGAAAAACGAACGGTGATTGTCCGGGAAATTGAACACTGGCGCAGGAGTAAACTGCTTCCTGAGCAATATTGCGACTTCCTGTTGAACCTCTATATGGATGACAGTGTAGGCCCCGGTGCTAAGGTAGCCGGCATCTCTTCGAAAGCAATTCAGTCGAGCCACTGGAAAACATGGCTGTTTTCTTTTGGGATTATTTCCTTAATTTGTTTTGTTGCTCTTCATTTTAACTCTTTTGCATGGCCAATGCAAATTGGCGTGGGAGCGGCAGGAGTACTGCTTTTTTACATAGCGGGCCTCCGGCTTCGGAGCAGCCGGCCCGCCGCGGCCTATCTGTTGATCGGCTTGGCAAGTATACTTCTGCTCGTGTTTGGGCTTCATATTTTAACAGGACAGGGGTATGACCGTCCGGAGTGGATAGCAGGATATGTGGCAATATGCAGCTTACTTTGGCTTTTATTTGGAGTGTTGACTAGATTGGGAATTCTGCATCTGAGCGGATGGATTGGTTTGGTTCTCTGTTACGGCTGGTGGATTCACAGTTTATCGAAACAAGGCCATTGGCTGTTAAATGAATTGTATTGGGTACCGGCCGGATTTATATTGGGCTGGCTTTCCTGGTTCCTTCATTTGAAGAATAAGCCGGTGTCCGCAGTCTTATTCGGCGTTTCCTGCCTATTGTGGATGATGCCGCAGGTGTATGAGCTCGTGTGGAATTCGCCCGCAGGACAAGCGGTGCAGCTTGCCGGTTTCGGTAAACTGGCCGCAGGTGCCGGGGTATTATATACTTATAGAAAAAAGTGGACAGAGTGGGTAGCATAACATGGTGAAATTATCAAAACGATTAATGACAATAGCGGGACAAGTGCCCGCAGGATCCAGAATGGCGGATATCGGGTCGGATCACGCGCTCCTGCCTACGTTTCTTGTGCAGAGCGGAACTTCAGTTTCCGCCGTTGCTGGAGAGGTAAATCAAGGCCCTTTTGAGGCCGCGTTGACGCAAGTGAAAGATGCGGGGTTGACGGACCGGATCAGCGTCAGAAAAGGCGACGGGTTGGCCGTAATCCAACCTGGCGAGGTAGATACGATTACTATCGCAGGCATGGGCGGAAGCCTGATCGTCTCTATTCTATCCGCTGATCCTTCGAAATTGGAAGGAGTCAAGACGTTAGTACTGCAACCTAACGTGGCGGAAGATCAGGTTCGCGAATGGCTGAGAAACGAAGGCTGGTTTTTGAGCGACGAACACATTTTGGAAGAAGACCGGAAGATTTATGAGGTGCTGACTGCTGTAAAGCGGCCCGATGCGAAAGAACTCACTGAAAGTCTGTATGAGCAGAATCGAAACTTGGCCTGCGGCATGCAGCTGACCTTGCAGCAAGTGCTGGATTTCGGACCTTACCTGCTTCGAAAAGCGGAGCCTGTATTTGTAAGCAAATGGGAAGCGGAAGCAGGTAAGCTTCGCCGTATTCTCCGTACGGTGGAACAATCGGACCTGGAAGCATCCAAAGAAAAAGCTGAAGAGCTGCGGAAGCAGATCGACACTATTGGGGAGGTGCTGTCATGTTTGCAAAAGGCCAGACCGTAATTCAGCTCTTTGAGCAATTTTCCCCTAAACACTATGCAATACCTGATGACAGGATTGGCTTGCAGCTGGGGACATTAAATAAGGAAATACGCAGCATTCTGGTGGCACTGGACGTTACGGATAAAGTAGTAGACGAAGCAATCGACTTGGGAGTTGATTTAATCATCGCTCATCATGCGATTATTTTCAGACCGTTGAAACAGCTGCAAACGGACACGCCTGCCGGCAAATTATATGAGAAGCTGATTAAACACGATATTGCTGTCTATATTGCCCATACGAATCTCGATGTGGCTGAAGGCGGGATTAACGATATGATGGCTGCCGCTTTGGAGCTTTCAGGGTTAACCCCTCTAGAAGAGGTCCATACGGAGAAGCTGTATAAGCTAGTTGTGTTTGTGCCGAAGTCACACCACCGGAAGGTGTTGGACGCTTTATTCCAAGCAGGGGCCGGCTATATCGGCAACTACAGCCACTGCTCGTTCAATATCGACGGTACGGGCACATTTAAGCCTGAGGAAGGATCAAAACCTTACCTTGGCGAAGTAGGCACATTGGAAGAGGCTCAGGAAGTCCGGGTAGAAGTTATCGTGCCGGATAACGTCCACAGGAAAGCTGTACAGGCGATGCTGAAAGCACATCCTTACGAGGAGGTTGCATACGACCTGTACAGCGTCGATTTGAAGGGCCGTACCTTCGGATTAGGACGTGCGGGAAAGCTTCCCAAGCCATTGACATTAGGAGAACTCAACGAGAAGGTAAAAGCGGTATTTGACGTGCCTGTTTGCCGTGTAGTAGGGGACCCGAGCAAAACCGTCCGGAAAGTAGCGGTTCTTGGCGGCTCCGGCAGCCGCTATATCCGCCATGCCATATTTGCCGGAGCTGATGTTCTGGTTACCGGAGATATCGACTATCACACGGCGCATGATGCGTTGGCAGCCGGCTTATGCCTTATTGACCCCGGACATAACATCGAGAAAATCATGAAAACCGGTGTGGCTGACATTCTTCGGGCCAAGCTCATTGAGCACAAGTATGCCACGGAAATCACCGCCTCCCAAGTGAATACGGAACCTTTTCAGTTCCTGTAGAATTTGATCCTGTTCCTGAACAATCCAAGGAAAGAGAAGACAAATCTGCTAGCAATTGAAGGTTGTGATTTGACGCTATACCTAGTATACTAGCATTTGTGAGCGAGAAGTTTGACAGACAATCGCCGGCGGCTTGGCCGCGGGAGGAAAGTCCGGGCTCCATAGGGCAGGGTGCTGGATAACGTCCAGTCAACGCGAGTTGAAGGATAGTGCCACAGAAACGGACCGCCGATGGCGCCGCAAGGCGCACAGGTAAGGGTGGAACCGTGGTGTAAGAGACCACGAGGATTTATGGTGACATATCTCCTGGTAAACCCCACTTGGAGCAAGACCTAATGGAACGCAGCAAGCTTGACTTGCAGCCTTAGCCCGAGGCGCGTTCGGGTTGGTCGCTTGAGCCTGGCAGCAATGTCAGGCCTAGATAGATGATTGTCACTTCATGGGTGGGAGGGTTGTTACCGCTTGGACCACCCGAAGTACAGAACCCGGCTTACGGCAAACTTCTCACAACTGCCCATAACCTAAAAAATTATAAAACATGACGAAAGAGCCCGTAAGGGCTCTTTTTGGTTTGTTCCTATTTTCGTGCATTGAGAAATGACTGAATAACGGCATTTAGTTTACGGTCCAGATTTTGAGGTAGCAATTGCAGCGATTCCTGCTTTTGATTCGCTGCTTGTAACGCGTTTGCTACATCAATCTGCCCGTATCCGAAATAGTCGTCTTTTCCCTGCTCCCCAAGGTCGACGGCTGACTGGCGCATAATATCCATCACTTCGGTATTGGAAAGCAGCGGATTTACCGAACGGATCAGTCCGGCTAAAGCGGCCACATGAGGGCTGGCCATCGATGTGCCGGATAAGGCGGCATATTGCCCGCCTGTGTACGTACTAGGTATGTTGACGCCCGGAGCGGCAGCATCCACATATTCACCGTAATTGGAAAAGGATGCCTTTCTCTTGTTGCTGTCCGTAGCCGCCACGGCAAATACCTCGGGATATGCGGCAGGGTAACCGGGACGGATCGTATTATCGTTCCCGGATGCAGCGATCAATACAATATCTTTATCATAGGCATATCTTATTGCATCGTGCAGAAACTCCGCCTCCGCATAATTGCCAAGACTCATGTTAATGACTTTGGCGCCATGGTCTGCCGCCCAGATAATTCCCTCAGCTACCGAATAAGTCGAACCGGCCCCGCTTTGGTCCAGTACTTTCACCGGCAGAATTTTGTTAAACCAGGTCATGCCCGCGACGCCTTCGTTGTTATCCACGGATGCAGCTATAATGCCCGCAACATGGGTACCGTGTCCGACATCGTCCGAAGGGTTCGTGCTTTTGTCATACACGTTGTAGCCTTCCAGCAGCCGTCCCTGAAGGTCTGGATGGGTGAGATCGACTCCCGTATCTACGACACCTACGATGACCTCCTGCTTCCCGCGGGTCACACCCCAGCCTTTCTCGGTGCTGATGATGGGGAGGTTCCATTGATATCTGGAATACAGTGTGTCATTAGGTTTCGCTGCCGGGAGCTCCTCCGTTTCGTTGGTCATATATAGAAAATGAGGTTCCACATAATGTGGATTCCATTTGTCCGTGAAATAACGCATCAATGTTTTTGCTTCCATCGTGCGCGATTCGAATACATACGTATACCCCAGTTTCTTGGCCCGTACGGCTGAAATATCCCTTTTGATTTGGTCCAGCTGTCCGTCCGTCGGATCTCCGCGAAACCTTACTACTACCTGGTTGGTGTGATAATGGCTGGTACCTTCGTTCTGTTCGGGATGATCGACGGTAACATCCGTTAAAGTTCGGGAGTCGGCGGATTCAATTTTGTAACGGCCCTCGCTTGGAAAAGGTTTGAGGCGCAAGTTTTTAACCTGATGAAGCTTGATCTGGTCCAGAATATCCTGGTGCACAATTCCCGTAACGGAGGCAGAACCGTCTTTTGCGGGAACCCCTAGCACAAAATAAGTCTGACCTTTCACTGTAAACGGGGAAGACAGATAACTTTTTCCTAGTGATGCTTGCTGTTTAGCCGATTTTAAATGACGCTGCGCGATTTTATAGGCCTCGGCATCCGTTTTTCCCGAAGTCAAGCGTCTACCATGACCGTTCCACTCCACAAATTCCATGTGACGGTACTTTTTTTGCATGAGTGCCATCTGTTTTTTGACGGCGGCAGTACCGCCATGGTTCGAATGGGACAGGAGATGGGTAAAATGCAGCATGCACTGTGACCGGCACAACTCGTCCGATCTCTGAAGATCCTGATTCATGACGAGGCGGTTTTGAGTCAGTTCCTGCGCAGCCGTCATGTTTCCTTCTGCACCCGGGGTATGCCGGTCCCCTGCTTGCCGTTTATCGCCGTCAGGCAAAGGGAAAACGAAGAAGACAATGGCCGCTAACAGCATTATGGCTAAGAGTGCCCGTTTCATGTGGATTACCTCCTGCTCTTTATTTTTGAACTATACAACCCTTCAAGTTAACGTTAGAATAAGGAGGAGAAAGAGAATTTATACAAGTGTAATTTCAGGAGAATTAAGGTACCGCTTCACAAGTTTTTGTGGTAGGATTTAATTGTTTCATTTACAATTTATTATTACTGTTATGTATTTTGGGAGGGCTTTTTCTTGATGGCTAACAATGATGTAAGAAACCTTTGTGAATCAACCCAAGCAAAGCTGAAAGAAGCTGCAGGCATGCTGGAAACATTCCTTAACAACTACGCATTGCCGCAGCTGGTAACGGAAGAGGCTGACAGTGAAGTGTTCTACAAAGGGTGCCTGTCCGACCTGCGCCAATTGCTTGTATTCTCCGAGGTCAATTATGAGAAGCTGGGCGCACTGTTACGCCGTCCGAATTTCCCTGTGGAGCCTTCCGAGAAAGCATTGTATGAGACGTATCACCAGACTGTAAATGCATACTTCTATCCAAAGAACGAATGCTATTCCGAGGACGGGCGTTATGCCTACACCGGACAAGATGCCATCCGCTTCCGCAAGAAGCCGGCCCGTGAAGTGCGCGATACCGTACTCGCATTGTCCAAAATCTTTGAAGAACTGCGTGAAGATTTGTCTTATTACGAATCCGACTATATAACGCAGCGCCGTATTCAGGGCGAAAGGGTTTAAGAATAAGAACACAAGGGGACGCCGATGGCGTTCCTTTTTTTGCTTGGGGGCTAGCGTCGAGATTGAGTATAGAGTTCGCATCCGAAGGGGAAATTGTAACGGGGGTGATACTCAAATGGACAAACCGATTGTAAAATGCAGCGTGTCAAATTGTTCTTTCTGGGGACAAGGAAACAACTGTAACGCAGATGCCATCATGATTGATGTGGACGCACACGCAACAATGAAGTATAACGAGGAATTCGCCGGGGAAACATTCGATTCCGAACATCAGGACGCTGCTAAAACGTCTTCCGCCACATGCTGTCATACCTTTAAGCCAAGAAGCAAATAAGCTGGAACGTAAAGGAGGTTTGCCGCAGATGGAAAACTCTTCAAATTACAGTAAGGGCGAAGGCCCTACAGCTTTAAACAAAAGTTCAGTAAGAATCGGGGAGGAGGAACTGCACACCACAGATCTTCCAATGAACCGGATGTATAACGAATTTGCTGTGGAACCGGTTCAAAATAAGTCGATCGCCGATTCCCGCGAGACACAAATGTATACCGCCGAGCGAGTACCCGTGGAACAGTCGGGTTCCTCACCTTCACCGTCACCTTCGGCCAAAAACACGACACAGGAATTTGGCAAAGACTTGACGCCAACCAGTACGACAGTCAAAACAGAAACCCAAACGGCAAACGTTGAACGTGCAAAAATGCCTTCTCCAACAGCTTCGGGATCATCCTCCAGCTTTAAAGAGGAGTTTGGCTCCGAGTCTGCTTCGCCATCAGGGGCCGCAACTATGAAGAAGACTACAACAACAACAGCTAAAGCTGAAGGAAAGCGGCTTGCCGCGCTTCCTGCACCATCCGCATACTCGGATTACAATGAAGAATATGCTGCGGAGATGACGGCACCGGCTGCTGTAACCAGCAGGACTGAGAAAACCACAACTACGCAAAAGAGTACGGTGCAAAAAAGCGGTACCGGTTCCGCTTCCGGCTCCCAAGCATCGACACAGTCAATGGGCAAAACGCTTGGCGTATGGGCATTAATTGCATCTATTGTATCGTTGTTCCTGCTGCCAGGCCTCCTTGCTCCGGCCGGCGCCATCTTAGGTTTTGTATCCTACTCCAGAGGAGCAAGAACTACCGGGGGCTGGGCTATTGTCATCGGTTTGATCTCTTTGATTTCATTCTTTTTCGTGAGAAGGTATTATTAACCGGAAACGGATGTAAGGTCGGATAACAGGCTCCTGCGGGAGCCTGTTTTTTGGCATTCTCAGGTACGGTATGCAAAGAGAAAGAAAATACTGGTCACTTTGGAAGCGCTGATGTAAGATAGAATCAGATTATGCACATTTTTGACAATAGGAGTTTTTACATCATGTCGATAGATGCTAAGATGATCAGCGAGATGCTGAAACTGCAGTTGAGAAGCATGGATTATACGAACGGAACTGTTGCAAGTCCAACGAATGCTGCGGAAACTTCTGAATTTACCGCTTTGTTACAACAACTGATGAGTCCCGAAGGTAAGCTTCCTTCCGAAGGCACCCTGGACAGCCTGAAAGCTTATTTTGCTCCTGTCCCAAACCCTTTGTTGTTTGTGGGCGAGACAGAGGTTTCCAGTGCGGAGCACCTTGTTTCGAACATGCAAAGCGGAGAACTCAGAACCAGCCCATTGGAAGCTGGAGCGAAGGAAACAGCTTATAATACGCTGATTCAAGGAGCCGCCAGCCGTTACGGTGTCAGCGAGAGCCTCGTTAAAGCCGTCATCCGGTCGGAATCTTCCTTTGACCCGGATGTTGTCTCCAGTGCGGGCGCGAAAGGGCTGATGCAGCTGATGGACGGTACGGCTGAATCGCTCGGTGTCACGAATTCCTTCGACCCTGCGCAGAATATAGACGGCGGCACAAAGTACCTGGCCGATCTGCTTCGCAAATACGACGGCAATACAGCGGTAGCTGTTGCTGCTTATAATTGCGGTCCGGGCAGAATTGACCGCTTAGGCATTCATAATGATGCGGATCTGTTTGCTTCTTTCGATAAGCTGCCGGGCGAGACGCAGAAGTATGTAACTAAGGTGTTACGGGCCAAACAGGAATATATGATATAATTTATGAGTGAATAGGGAACGATGATCAAAACGCGGCCGCGCGGGTTGGTCTTTTTCTTTTTCAGGAAGCCTGAGTACCTATGCAGATAAATAGATCGGAGGGGGAGTCCTATGTTATATTTCGATCACAGTGCGACTACTCCGCCATATGATGAAGTGGTCGATACTCTTGCTGAAGTAATGAGGCTGCATTATGGCAATCCTTCATCCCTTCATCGGATGGGGGTTGAGACCGAGAGGCTGATGACGCGCGCCAGAGAGGTGGCTGCGGAAGCGCTTGGCGTGAAACCGTCCGAGCTGATCTTTACGTCAGGCGGGACGGAAAGCAACAACCTGGCCCTTAAAGGGGCGGCATATCAGTACCGGGACCGGGGCCGGCATATTATTACTTCGGCGATCGAGCATGCGTCGGTCGCCGAGCCTCTGCGCCAGCTGGAGGCGGAAGGGTTCCGGGTCACCCGGCTTCCCGTAGACGAGACGGGGGCTGTTTCCGCCGCCGATGTAGAAGCGGCGTTGACGGACGAGACGATTCTCGTCAGCATCATGCACGTGAACAACGAGACAGGCCGGATTCAGCCTGTCGAGGAGATTGCGCGCGTGCTGGCAGGGCGGCCGCGCGTGCTGTTCCACACCGATGCGGTGCAGAGCATCGGGAAAACAGCGGTCCGGCCCGCCGCCTGGCGCCTCGATTTGATGAGCGTATCCGCTCATAAAATCCGCGGGCCCAAGGGGGTCGGACTGCTGTACCGCCGCGCCGGCGTGCAGCTGCATCCGCTGCTCGCCGGCGGCGGCCAGGAGTTCGGCGCGCGCAGCGGTACGCCGAACGTGCCGGCCATCGTCGCTGCGGCCAAAGCGTGCCGCATGACGATGGAGCGCATGCCGCACCATGCGCCGCACTTGTACAAGCTGCGGCGCATGGTGACGGAACAGATCCGGGAGATCCCCGGTTTATATGTTACCGGGTCACCTGAAGAAGCCGGCATGGCTCCGCATATTATCCATTTCACGTTTCCCGGCATGAAATCGGAGGTGCTGGTCCACATGCTGGAGAAACATAAAGTGTATGTATCGAGCCAATCGGCCTGCGCATCCAAAACCGAAAAGCCCAGCGATACGCTGCTCGCCATGGGGTTTGATAGGGAGCGTGCAAGCTCTGGAATCCGGATTTCGATGTCCGGGGAGCATACCGAAGCGGACGTGCAGTTTCTTTGCAAAGCTCTTCGTATGTCTGTAGATAAATTACAACCACTTGTGAGGAACTTAAGATGAAACCCGAACTGATACTTCTCCGCTTTGGGGAATTTACTTTAAAAGGAAAAAACCGGCTGCGTTTCGAACAAGCCGTCATCCATTATACGCTGGACGTTCTGCGGGATTACCCGGGACTCCGTTACCGAAAGGCATACGGCCGATTGTATCTGGAGTTAAACGGAGCGCCTTATGAGAACGTAGCAGAGCGCCTCAAATCTGTATTCGGTATCCAGACCTTCAGTCCTGTCCTGTTCTGCGGACATGATCTCGAAGTAATACGGGCTGCTGCCTTAAGTGTAATGGATGGGCTGTCGCGTAAACCGAAGACCTTTAAGGTTACGGTAAAAAGGACATGGAAAGAGTATCCGTATGATTCCCAGGAATTGAACGGGCTGATCGGAGGACCCGTACTGCGTCATGTAGAAGGGTTGACTGTAGATGTACATAAACCCGAGGTAGAGCTTCGCGTAGAAATACGGGAGGACGGGGCATATCTTTTCTCCGATGTGATCAAGGGTGCAGGAGGTTATCCGGTCGGCAGCAACGGCAAAGCGATGCTGATGCTGTCCGGGGGGATTGACAGTCCTGTGGCCGGGTGGCTTGCCATGCGCAAAGGACTGGACATCGAGGCAGTCCACTTTCACTCTTACCCGTTCACTAGTGAGCGGGCACAGCAGAAAGTCAAAGATCTTGCGCTTCAATTAGCCAAGTATACCCGCAAGGTGAAGGTTCACATGGTCCCCTTCACGGAGATCCAAACCCGTTTAAATCAGTTAGGACAGCCTAATTTACTGATTACTTTGATGCGGAGAGCCATGTTCCGGATTACAGAACAGTTAGCTGCGAAACATGAAGCGGGAGCTGTTGTGACCGGTGAAAGCTTGGGGCAGGTAGCGAGCCAGACGCTGCCTAGCTTGAATACGATTGGAAAAGTAGCGGAGCTTCCCATATTACGGCCGCTTATTACGATGGACAAGGATGATATCATTCGGATTGCGCACCGGATCGGCACATACGAAACTTCCATATTGCCGTATGAAGACTGCTGTACCTTATTCGCTGCGAAATCGCCCAGCACCAATCCTAACTTGAGGGTTATAGAACGAATTGAGCGCAGTGCTTCCAGTTGGCTGGAGGAGGAGATCCGGCTGGCCGTTGAGGGTACGGAAACGTTCTGGTTTTCCCAATTGTTCGACACTTCTGTCATGGATCAGCATGCTGGCGGGGCGTTACCAACGTCCCCGGAACATCAGGAAACAACAACAGCGGAACCTCAGTCCATTGATCGTTTTTTCTAAAATAAAAATACCCTGCAGTCCCAGTGAAGAGTTGGCGGCTGCAGGGTATTTTTATTTAATGCTGGGTAACGTTCGATTGTTGCTTGCGCTTCATGGTCAGTCTTCCGGCAATCAGGACACCTACCACGACTAAAGCGATGAATCCCCAATAAACCGCCGGATTTTCAAATAAATGCTTTACCTTAGGCTCGTGTGTGATCATCTTTGCCGCGGTATAAGCTAAAATTCCGGATCCCAGGTAGACAATCCATGGAAAGCGGTTGATCAGGCCGATAAAGAGCGTGCTGCCCCAAACGACGATAGGAATAGAAATGATCAATCCGATCACTACAAGGAGCATATCTCCATGGGCAGCGCCCGCTACAGCAATCACATTATCCAATCCCATAGCCGCATCCGCAATGATGATCGTACGCACCGCGGCCCAGATGCTTGTACCAGCGCTAAGCTCATGAGGTTTTTCTTCTTCGACCAGCAGCTTATAAGCAATCCATACAAGCAATACTCCCCCGATTACCAGCAGCCACGGAATATCCAGCAGCCAGACCACAACCAGCGTTGCGAGTATCCGGATCCCGATGGCTCCCGCCGTCCCGTAGAAAATGACTTTCTTCTGATTTTCCTTTGGAAGATTTCTTGCTGCCATCCCTATAACGATAGCGTTGTCGCCAGCGAGTATGAGATCGATAAAGATGATGGTTAACAGCGCTGAAAAAAATTCAACTGAAAAAAAGTCCAATAGTCCCACTCCTTCTTTGAAGATATGATGCCTAGAAATGCGAGAGTGCATTCAAAACAACGTAACCTCATATACGTAATGCCTGCGCGAGAGTTTCAAAAAAATACATTTTATTTTTCTAGTACTTAATAAACGCAATTTCTCATAGATTGTACAACTGGGGGGTTGTACAAGTGGATGAATTTATTCTGTTTCTGCAGATCATGCTGATCAATATCGTACTCAGCGGAGATAACGCCGTCGTCATCGCTATGGCCAGTCGGAATCTCCCTTCAAAGCAGCAAAAACAAGCTGTCTGGTGGGGGTCAGCCGGCGCGGTCATACTTCGTCTTGTGCTTACAGTTGCGGCTGTAATGCTGCTGAATGTGCCCTTTATTCAAGCTGCCGGTTCTCTGCTTTTGTTTTATATAGCAATCAAGCTGTTGGCCGATGAGAACAGCCATGATCAGATAAAAGGCGCCAGTACTTTATATAGTGCGGTTTGGACGATCATTGTAGCCGATTTTGTAATGAGTCTGGACAATGTCCTGGCTATTGCGGCTGTTGCGGAAGGCGATTATGCCATGATTGTTCTGGGGATCGGACTCAGTATCCCTTTGATTGTCTGGGGAAGCAGTGTCATTATGAAGCTGCTGCATATGTTTCCGGTGTTGACTTATCTGGGAGCGGGAATTCTGGGTTTTACGGCCGGGGAAATGCTGGTGGGAGACCCGAAAATCGACGAAATGATTCTCCATGGAAATCCTTATATGCATATAGGCATACCAGTTGGACTGACTCTAATTGTTATTAGTCTTGGACTGCTGCAAAAATCAAAATGGATCCGGATTACATAAAAGATATGTCTTCAGATCATTCGGTAAGAGGAGGCTGAACCTCATGAGCAAAAAACCTGTGCCTGCAGGCTTAGGGTTGGCGCTGATGCTGGCCGGCTTTGCCTTGCTGGCCGGTAAGACGGATATTCCGCAGGTTTGGAGCGCTTCGCTCTGGCCTGTTTTTTTATTTCTGCCTGCTGCCGGACTGCATGGTTTGTTTTTCGCAGGAAAAGCACCGGTCTACGTACTGATTCCGGGCGGCATGCTTGCATCCAGTTCCCTATTTACTCTGCTGTACTCCCGTATCGGCCCGCAGGTGCTTATTTACGGATGGCCTCTTCTTATAAGCGGAATTTCTTTGGGCATGCTGGAGGTATATCTGTTCAGCCGGCCTCGAAGAAGAAAATGGCTCGCTGCTGCGGCCGCAACGGGGGCTGTAACCCTGCTGTTAACCGCTGTAAATTTGATGCTGCATGCCGGGTTTTTATTTTTCTCATTGGTGCTGATTGTAAGCGGGGCAGCCATCCTGGTACGTAGATGGAAAGGCTGGTAGCTTAAAACATTGCATTTTACCTGTTTTATCAAGTATACTATTATGTATGATGGCGTCGGTCTGTAGTCCGGCGCTTCTTTTTTGGAACCCAAGAGAAGAAGGGATAGGGATTATGCATTCAAGAGAGAATATCCGCAATATTGCTATTATCGCCCACGTTGACCATGGAAAAACAACCTTGGTTGACAAGCTGCTTCAACAGTCCGGCACATTTAGAGATAATGAGGTCGTACACGAGAGAGCCATGGATTCCAACGATCTGGAGAGAGAACGCGGGATTACCATTTTGGCTAAAAATACGGCCATTACCTATAAAGAATTTCTCATTAATATCGTAGATACCCCGGGTCACGCCGATTTCGGCGGCGAGGTAGAGCGGATCATGAAGATGGTTGACGGCGTATTGCTCGTTGTCGATGCATTCGAAGGCTGCATGCCGCAAACCAAGTTCGTTCTTCGCAAAGCCTTGGAACAGAAGCTGACTCCTATCGTTGTATTGAACAAGATCGACCGTCCGAACGCCCGCCCTGCTGAAGTGGTGGACGAGGTTCTGGATCTGTTCATCGAACTTGGCGCCAATGACGAGCAGCTGGACTTCCCGGTTGTTTATGCATCCGCGCTGAACGGTACATCCTCCGAGAATCCGGAGCAGCAGGATGAGAATATGCAAGCCATGTACGAAATGATCGTAAAGAACATCCCGGCTCCAACAGAGAGCACGGAAGAGCCGCTGCAATTCCTAGTTACTTTGATGGATTATAATGAATATTTGGGACGTATCGCTGTCGGCCGCGTGAACCGCGGGATTATCCGCCAAGGTCAGGCGGTTGCTGTTATTGACCGTGACGGCAAGACGAAACAAGCCCGGATCGAGAAACTATTCGGTTTCCAGGGATTGAAACGGGTTGAGGTTGAGCAAGCCGGAGCGGGTGACATTATCGCCCTTGCAGGGATTAAAGATATCAATATCGGAGAAACGATTGCCGACCCGAACAACCCAGAAGCGCTGCCTGTTCTTACTATTGACGAGCCGACTCTACAAATGACGTTCCTTGTGAACAACTCTCCGTTTGCTGGGAAAGAAGGTAAGTGGGTCACTTCCCGTAAGCTGCGTGAGCGTCTTTACAAAGAAATTGAGACGGACGTCGCCCTGCGCGTTGAGGATACGGACAGCCCCGACATGTTTATCGTATCGGGACGCGGAGAACTTCATCTGGGTATCCTGATTGAGAATATGCGCCGCGAGGGCTTCGAGCTTCAAGTATCCAAGCCGGAAGTCATCGTCAGAACGATCGACGGCGTGAAATCCGAACCGATTGAACGCCTGATTATTGACGTACCGGAAGACTCCATGGGCGCTGTTATGGAGAGCTTGGGTTCCCGTAAAGCGGAAATGGTCAACATGATCAACAACGGTACCGGTACAGTACGTTTGGAGTTCCTGATTCCTGCACGTGGACTAATCGGTTACCGTACGAACTTCCTGACGCTGACACGCGGCTATGGTGTAATGAACCATGCGTTTGACAGCTACGGTCCTTATCACGGCGCGAACGTCGGGGGACGTCACCAAGGCGTTCTGGTTTCCAGCGAAAACGGCGTGTCGACATTGTACGGCATCTTGTCCATAGAGGACCGCGGTATTTTGTTCCTGCAGCCAGGTGCTGAAGTATACGAGGGCATGATTGTCGGCGAGCATACACGCGATAACGACATTATCGTTAACATCTGTAAGGAGAAGCAGCTGACTAACGTCCGCTCCTCCGGTAAAGATGATACCGTGAAGATGAAGACTCCGCGCCTGTACTCACTGGAACAAGCTCTTGAGTACCTGAACGACGACGAGTACTGCGAAATCACGCCGAAGTCCATCCGTCTTCGGAAGAAGATTCTGAACAAGAATGAGCGTGAACGCGCAGAGAAGAACCGCAAGAACGCGGAAGCCAGCGTATAAGGCGCCTAACACCGCGTAATCAGGAGGAGCTGCAATGAACGAGTGGCTGCTGGACCATCCTTGGATTGCTTTTGCCATGATTTATGCAGGGCTGGTCTTTATTTACAACAAAGTATTTCGCGTTAGGAAACTCCCGCTTCTGAAAGATTTGATCGTCTATCTGCTGGTTGCCCTCGGGGCGGGCATGCTCCTGATTTTTCAACTGGATGCAGGCTTGCCTATCATTCCCTGTCTCGCCGTTGCTATCGGATTAATGTTTATAGTAAGGATCCGGTATTTCATGGAGGCCAGGCAGAAGGCAAGACAACAGAAGAAACAGGGTTAGGAATAACGAAAGTAGAGAGGCCCGCGGGATTCCTGAATCCGGGGCCTCTCTTCCTATATGCTTCCATACAGGGGAGAGTCGGTAATCATGAATCTGCAGGATACGTTGTTTAACTGGCTTCAAATCAAGCTGGTGTGCAACGCCAGGCCAGAGGATCGGGCTGCGGCGGAGACAAGGGATTTTTTCGAGCTGATGCTTCGGGAAGACCACCATGTGGGTAAATATGAGATTGAGCGGATGGACGACACTATGGTATATGTAGTTTATGAAACGGGAGATAGCCGCAAAAAGAAGCTGATAGACCGGGAAGAGGCGTTCCGCCTGCTTCATGATATTACTGAAAATCCTAAATACAACGAATAGTAAGGGTGGTTGCAATGACATCATCACCAAACTCAGGCATGCCGTCGAGGTCTTCCAAGAAGCCTCCGAAAAAGCGCAGGGGCCTGAAAGTCTTTTTATGGTTTTTGACACTGATTCTTTTAATCGGCGGAGGTATTATTGGGTATTTATATGTGCAGTTTAACGGATTGATTGGAGATGTGGCTGCGGACAGCCCGAATGCCGCGCCGGTGCCGAAAGGGGAACTTGCCAGCGAGAAGCCCAAAACCTTGCTTCTGCTCGGTTTGGACAGCCGGAAACAAACGCATACGATGTTGACGGACGTCATTATGGTCGTAACGTTAAATCCGAAAACCAAGCATGCGACGATTGTTTCTATTCCAAGGGATACCCGTATGGAAGTACCCGGATTTAACCGTGTTTCCAAAGCAAACAGCTATTATGCCGCATTTCATAACAAAAATGATTACAACGACCCGGTTGATACGAATATGAAGAGCTTTTTCGGTAAATACCTGGACGTGCCGATCGATTATGTTTCTACTATTAACTTCCAAGGTTTCCGCGAAGTGGTAGACGCAGTAGGCGGCGTGGAAGTGGACATTGATATGGATATGAGGTACACAGACTCTGCAGACGGCACTGATATTGATTTAAAGAAAGGCGATAATCAGCTGCTGAACGGAGACAATGCGCTTGATTTTGTCCGTTACCGCAAATCCAACCACGGAACCGGCGCTTCCAGCGACCTGGAGCGAAACGCAAGGCAGCAGCAAGTCATTCATCAATTGGTAGATAAATTAAAGTCATTCCAAGGCATCACGAAAATTAACGGCATATTTAAAGCGCTGGGTGACAATGTAAGCACGGATATACAAGAAGAGCAATTAAAAAGTTTTATTACCACGTATATAGGCATCAGCAATGATAATATCGAATATATTCCTTTAGACGGGACTTGGAAAAGCCCGTATATCCACATTGACGAACAGCAGCTGGAAGCAGCTAAAAGCAAACTGAAAGCAACGCTGGAGGGATCCCAGTAAAGTAAGTTGGGGTTGCATTGGAAGAGTTTCCTGCATATGCTATACTAAGCTTGTAATCAGATTGCTTCTTAGGAGGGCTGATTTGATGGCAGAAATTGCAGCAGTAGCTAAAATCACAGCTTGCTTTAAGATGCATTTGAGCGGTTCCTTCGCGGCCATCTTCACCTCTTATAATATGACGGCGCTTGAGCCTGACTATCAGGTTTCTGCACCTGTGCCAAAAAGCCTAGTTCCTTAGCGGAACTTAGGCTTTTTTCGTCTACTTATAGGATGGTCTTGAAAGGACCGGATTATGCAGGTCAGAGGCTTTTCCGATGCAGCTGGTTTTGCCCGCTGTCAGGGCCATTGTCCGGTGTATTTACATCTCTTGGCAGTTGAGGCATAATTCTGCCGATGATATCGGTCAATTCGTTCGCGAACCCTTGGACAGGATGCCCATTGCCGATATCCTGCCGGATTTCGCGGATTCGCTGGGCAATATCCATGTCAGCCGTAACGATGGCGTATTTACCATAAGGATCTTTGCGCAGTGCCTCGGCAACAGCATATTTAATCGTGCCGACCCGTGACCGGTCCAGCTTGCCGTCGATGTCCAATCCAACGATAGCGGTGTTTCCGATAACAACACAGTTGGCTCCCTTCACGTTAGGGACGCTTCGGGCAAGGCTCTCCAAGTGGGCGGATACACTTTTGGAATCATTTATGACAGGCCGCCCCGGTATCGTTTGCTCCGTTTTTACATAATACTTATCATGTGAAGGAGCAGGAGCGGCCCCATTCTGAGAAGACTTGTTGCAGCCTGCAAGGATGCTCAGGATTATTACGACGGCACACATTGTTTTCATCACATTCGCCCTTTCTATTCCTTTAAAAACATGGATAGTTTGTCCTTAAAGCAAATTTCTATGTATTATCCTTTTTTGGGAAAACCAATGCACGGAGGGGACTTTTAGGTGAAAAAAATATTCGTACTGGATACTAACGTGTTGCTGCACGATCCGAACAGCATGTTTTCTTTTGAGGATAATGAAGTCGTCATTCCGGCCGTTGTATTAGAAGAAATTGATTCGAAAAAGCGCAATGCCGATGAAATCGGCAGAAATGCGAGGTATATTTCCAGGCTGCTCGACGGGCTGAGAAACAAAGGGAAATTATATGAAGGTATAGCTCTGGACAATGGCGGTACGATGAAAGTGGAGTTGAATCATAAAAGTTTCAATAAAATGCAGGAAATGTTCAGCGAAGTAACTAACGACAACCGGATTCTGGCCGTAGCGCTCAATTATCATTTAGAGCAGCAGCAGACATCCGACCCTAAACCTGTAATTATGGTAAGTAAAGATACACTGGTCCGGATTAAAGCGGATGTGCTGGGCCTGATTGCACAGGATTATCTCAATGACCGCACGGTACAGCTTTCGGATATGTACATGGGATACGTTACGTTGATGGTTCATCCGGCCGTTATTGATGAGTTTTACACATACAGATTCCTTAGCATTAATAACTTGAACGTGAATTACGGCCTACATCCTAATGAGTTTGTTATTTTGAGGGACGAGATGGGAACGTCCAAATCAGCCCTTCTGAAGGTGACACCTGACGGTAAGAAGCTGGAGCCCCTGTATTTAAGCAATGAGCCGATCTGGGGAATCGCAGCGCGTAACGCCCAACAGCGGATGGCGCTGGAGTTGCTTTTAAACGACGACATTCCGCTGGTTACATTAACGGGAAAAGCAGGAACAGGGAAGACCCTGCTTGCGCTCGCAGCAGGACTGTTGAAAGTAGAGGATGAACATAAATACAAGAAACTGTTAATTGCACGCCCGGTTGTGCCGATGGGGAAAGATATCGGATATCTGCCTGGAGAGAAAGAGGAGAAATTACGCCCCTGGATGCAACCGATTTACGACAATTTGGAATTCCTGTTTGATACGAAAAAGCCCGGTGATATTGATAAAATTCTGGTCGGCCTAGGCAGTATCCAAGTGGAAGCACTCACGTATATCCGGGGAAGATCCATTCCGGGACAATTCATTATCATTGATGAAGCCCAGAACTTATCAAGACATGAAGTGAAAACCATTGTATCGCGTGTAGGGGAGAACAGTAAAATTATTCTGATGGGGGACCCGGAACAAATCGACCATCCTTATCTGGATGCATCGAGCAACGGACTGACCTACATTGTGGAACAGTTCAAGGGGCAGGGGATCAGCGGCCACATCACACTGGAAAAAGGGGAACGGTCCGGACTCGCCCAACTGGCTACGGATTTACTGTAAACATTACAAAAGCAGGGGAGACCCTGCTTTTTTGTGATTTCTTTTTTTAATGCAGTTGGGCAATCATCCCGTAGGCTTTTGCGATTCGCTGGACCAGTTCTATCAGTTGACTGTCCGCAGCAAAAATCGCGGCCCCGTTGATGGAAAAGAACGCGATCCGGTGTTCGCTTAGCTGAACATTGCATTGTTCTTCATCGTATGCATTCGCAGACGGTCCACGTTCTATACTGTAGAGGACAACCTGTTCTGCATAGAGATACCTGTTCCCTGCTTTACTTTCAAAACCATAGTCGGAAAACAGGGGATCTGTCTGCGCATTCTCGGGCAGCAGAAGAAGATCAAGGAAATCATGACTCACTTTGTATTTGTCCATAATGCTGATCATGGCCTCTCTATCGGAGTCAGTCTCTGCGATCAGCAGCTCCTTGTCCCGGTCAAACAGAACAGTCTTCTCGGCAATGGCTTTTACGATTTGCGCGTAATATCCGGGCAGTTTTCCTTCAGGGAGATGCATTTGCAGCCCATACTTGTATAAATGCAGCATTGGATCCTCCTTACAGTGTATCTTTACAATTCATGCAACCATTATGACAACCTCTTCAAGGAAAAGTCAAACAGGTAAAGGTATGGGAATAAAGCGATTACAAGGGCGGCTGAAACATGCTATGATGAAAAGAAGAACCTGTCCGAAAGGAAGTGTGCCATGCTGCGGCGCAAAGGCATGATCCTCAGTATGATGCTGCTCCTAAGTATGATCCTTCTCACTGAATGTCACGATCAAACGAATCTACAGAAGTCTCCTGTTTCAAGGGTAAAGCAGGCAACGATCCCGCCATCTGAAGATTTGTCGGATCAACAAGCGAAGAAAGTGCTTACCATTGCCGTTTCGCTGCCTCCTAAAGCATTTTCCAGACTTCAGACGATCAGCGGCGATTACGCCATGAGCCGCCCGCAAATAGAAATCCGGCTAGTGAATTTGAACCGGAACAAGGCAGGTGCGGAGCTTTGGGAGAAAGCAGAACTTGGTGAAGCTCCAGACCTGATGCTTTTGGATAACCTGGATTTACTGGCATTTGCGGCAAGCGCACATCTCAAGCCTGTTGACTCGCTGCTTTCTAATATTCCAAGTTCAGAGGGACTTGACCGTTCTATAGAACAGGTGAAATGGAACGGATATCTGTGGGGTATACCTTGGGATGTGGACCCGTATGTGCTCGTTTGGAATCGTTCAAGTTTTCTTGCCTCAGGGCTGCATCCGGAGCAATTTTCGGGGAAGTGGCGCTCCGCAAATGAAGCGGTCCTGCGCAAAAACGGACTGGAGCGGATGTTTGTGCCATACGATGATCCGTATGCAGTTTTAAGTTTCATGTCTGCAATGGATATCCCGTGGCGCGAGGACGGCCAATGGGCTCTTACTCCTGAGGAAACCGAATGGGACGGAACCATCGAAAAGGTGCTGAGGGACGGATGGGGGATTAGCGGGGAAGATGCGTGGATTCAGCTGGCCAAAGGGGATCCGGCCATCGCTATCATGCCGTTATCCGAATATTTGGAACATGCCGGAGAAGGTTTGGACTTCTCAGTTCTCTCAAATCAAGGAAACCCTTCCGCAGGCAGCTGGATGAAAGGGCAGAGCTTCGCGGTCTCGACATTGTCGGAGCAGGAGGAAGAGGCCGGCCGTTGGATCGCCGCGGTAGCCGACCGGTTTTTTGTATCTGCGGGTCCAAACGCCTATAAGTATCTCCCCGCCAGTAAATATACATATGAATCCGCTGTATTTCGCAGGGATCCGCTTTACGAGAAAGTATCCGCTGCAGTCCGGCAATCCATTCTGCCTTATCAAGATCCTAAATCCTCTGCTAAGCTTGCTGTACTAAAGGAAGAGGCAGCTAAGCTGGCCTCGGGTCAAACTGATTTCCAACGATTTTTGGATGCCGTTAACATCAGATGGAGCCAATTACAGCGCTAAATCGAGTTGAACCGTTAATACTCCGGGCTCGATCCGAACGTTTTTGGCTTTGAATACAGACATGATTTTCTGTGGATAAAATCCCAAATCAAACTTGTTTTCGAAATCGGAACGTGTTGTGTCAGGAAGCTCAAGCCCGTTAAACTCCAGCCGGTCTATATGAAACGAGATTACATTTTTGGGCTTCTGAAGCACTGTATAGTGGCCTGCAATCAAGACATCCATCCCGTCCTTGCTGCCGGAGGCTATCAACTGTCCCTGTTCGAACCTAAAATCAATGTTCTGAAACAGATCGTTTTTTCTCCTAAGAAATTTGTTGAGCTCCTCATCCTTCACGATCACTTTATAATTCATGCTCTCCAGGGATAACTCTTGGCTGCTATCCTGAAGCAGTTCTGGAAAGTCTTTCATAGCCTGGGCTAATGCCCTGAAATAGGATTTAAACAAGGCTTGCCCTTTCTCCAGCCAGTAGTTTGACATATTTTCCATCAGAGAACGAAGTGCCTCTGCATCGGGATTTCCGGCAAGCTCCTGGTCCACTTCGGACTGGACAGTCTGCAGCCTGTTCTTTTGAAGAGTAAGGCGGTCTTCAAGCGAAGACAAAGATACCTGCTGCTGTTCCAAACTTTGTTTATCCATGCGTAATTGCCTTGCGGAAGAAGCATAGCTGTCCATCGTCTGACGGTCCTGCTTCATGATTATTCCGAAGAGGTCCATGATTTCCAGTGCTTCCGTCCAGGAGCGGACTTGCAGCATTACGGTCCATAACGACTGACGTTCCCCGGTATATACGCTCCGGAGCAATGCGCCTGTCCGTTGTTTCTGTTGTTGAAGCGAGTTTTCGCGGTCGCTGATGCGGACGTCCGTTTGCTTTATTTTGAGAGCAATGTCAGCCTGTTGTTCCCGTATCCTGTCCAGTTCCCGGTTCAGCTCGATTAGGGTAAGGCTTTTCTCCAGTAAGCCTTGGGCAGGGTCAGGAGCTTTTGAAGAGATTTCAGCTCTTGCATGAAGGTTTGGGCCAAAGATTAGAACAGCGGCCAGCAAGAAGTTCAAGAATAACGTAATAGATTTCAGCAATAGCAGCACCCCCTTGTCCTTCTTCCTAAACTTATTCGGACAGAGGCCGGAAAGATGACAAAAAATTGAGGTGTTTCGAATCTGTGTACACAACAGGAACGGTTCCGCTGATTAACAGCCTAATTGCCAGGATAAGCGGCTCTACGGAGGGTTCAATTTCTTTTCGCGATTATATGGAAGCATGTTTATATCATGAAAGCTGGGGCTACTATATGTCCGATAGTCCCAAGTTGGGCAGGGAGGGAGATTATTATACGAGTTCGTTCGTCGGCAGCCTAATGGGAGAAATGACTGCCTGCGCACTGTCTCCGTACCTTGTTTCGCTGCCGGACGAGCAGATTATGATTGTTGAATGGGGCGGCGGTAGCGGGAGGCTGGCGAAGCAAATGCTGGACACATGGGAAGAGAAGTTCCCGGAGATCTATGAAAGAATACGATATGTATCGATAGAGAAAAGCCCTGCTCACCGCCGTCTTCAATACGAAGCCCTTGCCCGGCATGCCTCCAAAATAGAACATCTCACATCCGGACAGTGGATCCAAGGCGGTCCGTATCGTTCGGTTGCTGTTATTTCCAATGAAGTGCCGGATGCTTTTCCGGTGTACCGGTATATTTACGAAGGAACGGGCTGGCGCGAAATTCGGGTAGGTTGGAGTGAAGACAGCGGTAAGTTTATAGAAATTTATGAAGGAAAGCCTGTACCGGAACATGAATGTTATTTATCCGCCTATCTTCCCTCGCCTGCCGTTGGCCAGAAAGCGGAAGTGAATATGGATGCCATAACATGGATGAAGGAAATCGGCCAAGCTGTCGAAAGCGGATATGTCTTAACGCTGGATTACGGTCATGAGGCGGAGGAACTGTACGCTGCCCATCGGCGGGAAGGAACGCTGCTTTGTTATTATCAGCATCAGGCTTCCTCGGATCCGTTCATTCGGGTCGGAGAGCAGGATATGACGGCTCATGTAAATTTCTCAGCCTGTATCGACGCGGGCGAGCAAGCAGGGTTGGAACTGGTTTCGCTGAAGACTCAGAAGGAATTTCTGGTGGAAGCGGGCATACTTGGCGAGCTTCAGGAACATGCCGTTCAAGACCCGTTTAGCCCCGCAGCCCGCAGGAACAGGGGGATTCGTCAGCTGCTGCTGAGCGATCAAATGAGCGAACTGTTCAAAGTGATGCTGCAGTCCAAAGGGGTAAAAAGATAGAAGCGAAAACAAGGCGCTGACTAAAAGTCAGCGCCTTGTTTGTCAGGTCGTTCCTTAGAAAGGGAGACCCATTTGAAAGAAGGTCCAGTAAGTGAATCCTAAAAACGAAAGGATCATATAGCCCCAGAACATTAATATGTAAGTTCTTTCGGAGAAATTCAAATATCCCAGTAAGACGAACACTGCAGTCTGGAAGAAGAACAACAACGCCATCTCCGTCATGTCGCCGATAAAAGCCATCAAGCCGATCACGAGCGTCCAAAATCCAAGTACCCGAAACATGCGTGCCACGAATAAATCCCCCTCTCGTATGCGATCGTAATTATCTATTGAACATTATACCTATACCCCTTCATGAAGTAAACTGTCCACTTTTGACGAAATGGTAAACTTTTCAGATGTTGTCCCTTTGTCCAGCGCCTCTCTTTTTGAATGAAGCTACGTATGATTGCCCTAAAAAATGGATATACCAAATAGTATCAAATAGATTCTATGAACTCTACTAAGGGCATAGAGATAAAGTATGCAGTTAAAATTACGACTTATTTTCCCTATACAGGTGAAACTATGGTTAGGAGGTTATGGCAAACATGTCAGCTATTAGACAGGATGCATGGAGCGCGGAAGACGATCTAATGCTTGCGGATATTACGCTTCGCCATATTAGAGAAGGCAGCACTCAGCTGGCAGCCTTTGAAGAGGTGGGGGAGAGGATCGGCAGAACGTCCGCAGCCTGCGGCTTCAGATGGAACAGCTGTGTCCGCAAAAAATACGAAGCCGCCATCCAGATCGCGAAAGCCCAGCGTCAAAAGAAAAGCTATGTAAAGAAGCAGCAATCCTCGCCGTCGCTGCAGGAAGCACAGGTTTCTTCGGTATCGCTGGAATCCTATGAAGACACGTCTAGCTATCGTACAGAGTCTGTATCAGAAGAGTCTCTTTCCATTGACGCCGTCATTCGTTTCCTTCGCCAGTCCAAATCCACGTTTCAGGAGATGTCACGGCAAATTAAACAGCTTGAGAGAGAGCTGCGCGACCGGGAAGAAGAGTTGGAGCGCATTCGCAGAGAAAATTCCAAGCTTTCCAAAGAGGTTAGTGAAGTGCAGACGGATTATCGTGTAGTAAACGACGATTATAAAGCACTTATACAAATCATGGACCGTGCAAGAAAGCTTGCTTTCTTGGCAGAGGAAGAAGATGAGCCGAGGTCAAGGTTCAAGATGGACGCTAACGGCAATTTGGAGAGAATCGAATAATTACAACGTCAAAGTTAAGATACAAAAGCCGCTCGCGAGAGCGGCTTTTTTCTATTTGGGGCCGTGTTTGAATTCATAGGAAGCATTTGTTATATTGGCTTTACATAACAGGAGAGGTCGGGACAATTTATGCAGATTACTATTGTCGGTGCAGGATCGATAGGCCTGCTGCTGGCGGCTCGCTTCAGCCTCGCCGGTCACGCCGTGCTTCTGGTCACGCGCACGGCGGAGCAGGCGCAGCTCGTGAACGCCCGCGGGCTGGCGTTCACGGACGCCGGCGGCACCGCCGCGCTGGCGCGCGTCCGAGCCGCCAGCTTTGCCGCGCCCGGAGCGGCCGGGCCATCCGGCCCCGCGGCGCCGGACTGGCTCTTCCTCACGGTGAAGCAGAAGGATCTGCATCACCGTGAGTTCCTCGCGCAGCTGAGGGGCTTCGCCGGGCCGTCGACCCGGCTGCTCTGCTTCCAGAACGGCGTCGGCCACATGGAGGCCCTCGCCGCCGTCTTCCCGCCGCATCTGCTGTATGCGGCGGTCACAACCGAGGGCGCTCGGCGAACGTCACCGTGCGCCGTAACGCACACCGGCCGCGGCCTCACAGAAATCGGCCGCCTTGATGCCGCTCCAGCAGGCATGCCGGAAAAAAAGTTGCCCGAAGCTTTTGCCGAAGCAGGATTTACAGCCCGTTTGTCGAATGAGATGGTGAGCGTCATCTACCAAAAGCTGCTAATCAATGCCGTCATCAACCCTCTGACAGCCATTGCTCGAATTACGAACGGAGAGCTGCCGGCACGGGAAGCTTCCCTCTCCTTAATGAGAGACCTGTTCGAAGAAGGAATACAGGTTATGTCTGCTGAAGGAATTAGTCTCCCCGCAGGATTGTGGGAGCGTATTCTGGAAGTTTGCAATAAGACTGCGGCCAACCGTTCCTCAATGCTGCAAGATTTGGAGGCCGGCCGTACAACGGAGATCGATTGGATCAACGGCAGCCTGATTCAACTGGCTCAGCGGCATGGCATCCAGCTCCAAGTACATAAGACGGTTTGTAGAATGGTGAAGACGATCGAATCCCAAACTTCCGGAGGATCGTAACTATGTTCATACTGGAGGGCATCTCCAATTTGTTCGGAATGATGGCAGTTGTTCCTGTGATACCTTTTGCCGCGGCCTGGCTGATCGGATACGGCATTGTCAAAAATCGTAAACAAGCTGCGGGCATTGCAATGGATATTACCACTTTATTTCTGATAGCTGCTGTAGCGGCGCTGTTCAACCGTCTGTTTTCGTCCGGTTTCGGATTTTATGGTATTCTATTGTTTCTGCTGCTGTCGGCGGGACTGATCGGAAGCGCCCAGAACCGGATTAAAGGTAAAGTAAATGTGCCGAAGCTGAGCAGGGCATTATGGCGCATGAGCTTTCTTGTACTAAGTTTCTTTTATATTCTATTTATGATATGGGGAATCAGTAAGCAAATCCTCACAGCCTAAGGAGTGTGCCAGCCATGACCGTACATAATTTGATGGAAGACATCGTGAAAGCCTGCCTGAAGGAATTAATGCATACACAAGAAGCATTGGCCGAACTGGACGAGAAGGCCCAAAGCGATGTAATAGCAATTGCCTTGAATCATTTGCCCCCAAAGTATGTTTCCACCGTGAAGGGCGAAGTGTTCGCGAAAACCCAGCTGCGTATGCAGGTGGAGACCGATGTATACCGGGAGATTTCGTATGCGTTGGATAAGGTAAGAAACGAGGAACGTCCAGGAGATTTTTAAAAGAACAATAATATATTGTATTTTTGTCGAATAATATTTAAAATAAGTAAACAAGGCTTTTCTACCAGTGTTCATGTTAGGGAACGTGACATCCAGAAAAAATTTGTTGCAGTTATTCGTGTTCGTGTAATAATATATTACGCATATACATCGTTAGTCTCAAAAATGGCGAAACTTTCATGGTTAAAAAGTCTGAAAATTTCGCTAGATTTTATTGACCAATGGTTGTATAATGAGGAACACTGATACACAAAAAATTTACTTAAAGGGGAAAAGGTAGCATGAAGAAAAAGAGTTTAGCTTTGGGTCTTGCTGCGGTTCTGATGACCGGAACTGTCCTGGCGGGCTGCGGCACGAAAGGCACCGGCGGGTCCGGAGAGCAAGTATTCCGTATGAACCTGCACACTGAGCCGCCTTCTTTGGACTTGGCGCAAGCACAGGACAACACATCTTTCACAGTGTTGAACGCAATTTACGAGGGTCTGACTACAAAGAACGAGAAAGCAGAAGTTCAGCCTGGCGTTGCTAAGGACTGGAAGATCTCCGATGACGGCCTTACTTACACCATGAACCTTCGCGATGATGCGAAATGGAGTAATGGCGACCCGGTTACGGCTAAAGACTTTGAGTTTGCCTGGAAACGTATCCTGGATCCAAACCTGCAACCTGCTTCTCCTTATGCTTATCAATTGTACTACCTGAAAAATGCGGAAGAGTACAACTCTAAGAAAGATGGCGTTACAGCTGATCAAGTCGGCGTGAAAGCGCAAGACGACAAGACGCTGGTTATCACGCTGAAAGCACCGACTCCATATTTCCTGGGTCTGCTGTCCTTCTTCACTTACTTCCCGCAGCATGAGAAGTCCGTATCCGCTAACCCTGCTTTTGCAGCAGAAGCAAGCACAATCATTGGTAACGGCGCTTTCACAATCGCTGACTGGAAGCATAACGACAGCATCACGCTGAAGAAATCCGATAACTACTATGCTAAAGACGAAGTAAAACTGTCTGAAGTGAAAATGGCTATGGTTGACGATGCTTCTACTGAGCTTTCCATGTATGAGACCGGCCAACTGGATTACTCCGGTGCACCTACAGGTGAAATTCCTTTGGATCAAATTCCGGTGCTGAAAGAATCCAAAAAAGAGGAAATGCGTATTGACCCAATTGCAAGCTCTTACTACTACGTGTTCAACACAACTGCTGAACCGTTCGATAACGTAAATATCCGTAAAGCTTTTGCAATGTCCATTGACCGTCAGCAAATCGTTGACAAAGTTACACTTGCAGGGCAATTACCAGCTTTTGCATTCGTACCTCCAGGCATCAAAGGGGAGAAAGACGAATTCCGCAAAGAACAAGAAAGCAATCTGTTTAAAGAAGACAATGCAGAAGCAAAAGCTCTTCTTGCAAAAGGTATGCAGGAAAAAGGCTACTCCAAGCTTCCTGAGATCACTCTAATCCATAACACAGGTGCTGGTCATAAGAAGATTGCTACAGCAATCGCAAGCATGTGGAAAACGAACCTTGGCGTAGATGTGAAAATCGAAGCTCAAGAGTGGGGCGTATTCCTGAAAAACCGTACAAACCTGAACTACCAGGTAGCTCGCGCAGGTTGGGGAGCGGACTACAACGATCCGATGACTTATATCGACCTGTTCACGTCCAACAGCGGCAACAATGATACCGGCTGGAAAAACCCTGAGTTCGACAAGCTGGTTAACGAGGCTAAAGCTTCTTCGGATGAGAAGGTTCGTATGACAGCTATGGCGAAAGCAGAAAAAATGATTACAGATGATATGATCATCATGCCGATCTACTACTACACAAGCGTAGGTTTGCTGAAACCTAACTTCAAGAACATCACGTTCGACTACAAAGGCGACATCGATTTCACGCGCGGTTATGTTGAAAACAAGTAAGTTTCGACTAAAGTGATTGTGGGAATTCGGGATATGTATGGTAGCCATATATATCCCGAATTTTCTGTTGTCTAAAAATCTGCTTTTCAATATGGAAATAATATGAGATGGCTTATAAAGGCTTTAGCCTTTAAAATAAACTAAGGACAAAATATTTTTAGGAGGTGCCAAGGGCGCATGACACGTTATCTATCAAGCAAGATCCTATATATGCTCATTTCGTTGTTCATACTTGCCTCTGCTACGTTTTTCCTGATGAAAATCATACCAGGCGACCCTTTTCAATCCGAGAAAGCAATCCCGCCGGAAATTAAAAAACAAATTATGGCTTACTACGGACTCGATAAACCACTTCCGGAACAGTATGTAAATTACTTGAAGAACCTGTTGACAGGGGATTTGGGTATGTCGATGAAAATGCAGCACACGTCTGTAGTCAGCATTATTAATAACTCTTTTATCTACTCAGCTCAACTTGGTATTGTAGCAATTATTGTTTCCGTTATTGTCGGCCTTGCCTTGGGAATGGTTGCTGCGTTGCACCACCGTAAGTTTCTCGATAATGCATCCATGGTGCTTGCTGTATTAGGTGTATCCGTTCCTAACTTTGTATTAGCTTCTCTATTACAATATGTACTAGGTGAGAAATTTGGACTCTTTAACGTTGCAGGTCTGAATGGTCCGTTCGACTTTGTCATGCCCGTTATTGCTTTGTCCGCTCTTCCTATCGCGTTTATCGCCCGTTTGACACGTTCGAGCATGCTTGAAGTGCTGGCATCTGACTATATTAAGACTGCTAGAGCGAAAGGTTTGGGAAAACGAGTTATCATGATTCGCCATGCACTCCGTAATGGTATTCTGCCGGTAGTAACTTATGTTGGTCCTCTGACAGCCAATGTCATCACCGGTTCTGTAGTTGTGGAACAAATTTTTGGTATTCCAGGCCTTGGGAAATATTTTGTACAAAGCGTCAGCAATCGTGACTATACTTTAATTATGGGTATCACATTATTCTATGCCGTTATTCTGATGGCAGCGCGTTTCCTTACGGACGTAGCCTATGTCTTTGTAGACCCTAGAATCAAGCTTGGAAAAGGAGGGAAATAGATGGCTACTCAACCAATTGTAGAGACACAGCAAATTCCGGTGAGCAACCAGGATTTTCAGAAGTTAAGCAACGATCTGAAAACTCCGGACAAGATTTCCCGCCAAAGCTTGACTGCATGGCAGGACGCCTGGATCCGCTTAAAAGAAAATAAACTTGCAATGGCTGGATTGATTACGATTATTCTGCTGGTTGTCATGGCCATTATATGGCCTGTACTGACACCGCATGACTACTATACGAATGATTTGAACGCAACAAACTTGAAGCCTTCCAGTGAACATTGGTTTGGAACGGACGACTTAGGCCGTGACATGTTTGCCCGCACATGGATGGGAGCCGGAATTTCTTTGCAAGTAGGTATATATGCCGCTTTGATTGACCTTATCGTAGGTGTAGTATACGGCGGTATTATGGGATATTTCGGAGGCAGAGTGGATGAAGTCATGAATAAGACTTCCGAAGTTCTTTATGCCATTCCTTACCTGTTGATTGTCATTCTGATCTCTGTCGTTCTGGAGCCTTCAATGACCACGATTATTATCGCTCTTTGTATCACGGGATGGATTAACATGTCCTGGATTGTCAGAGGGCAGATCATGCAGTTGAAGAACCAAGAGTATGTACTGGCTTCCCGTGCCCTGGGCGCTGGATCGGGCAGAATTTTATTCCGCCATTTGATCCCGAATTCTCTAGGTCCTATTATTGTTACATTGACACTTACCGTACCAAGTGCGATTTTTGCCGAAGCTTTCTTAAGCTTCCTCGGACTGGGTGTTCAGTCCCCTGCAGCTTCCTGGGGAACAATGATCAACGAAGCTATGACTGCCTGGAGACTGTATCCTTGGCGTTTTCTGTTCCCGGCCTTTCTTATCAGTATTACCATGCTAGCATTTAATTTATTCGGTGACGGTCTGCGCGATGCGTTGGATCCGAAGATGAAGAAGTAGGAGGTGGATCGCTATGTCTCAGAAATTGTTAGAAGTGAAAGACCTGCGGGTCTCTTTCAAAGTGTACGGCGGTGAAGTTCAGGCTGTGCGCGGCGTTAATTTTCATGTAAACAAAGGTGAGGCTGTCGGCATCGTAGGGGAATCCGGCTGCGGTAAATCCGTAACTGCACAAACTCTGATGCGTCTGATTCCAAGCCCCCCTTCTATTATAAAGAGCGGCTCCGTCGAATTTATGGGGCAGGATATTTTGAAGAAGACCGAAAGAGAAATGGAAGATATCCGTGGAAGAGACATGGGAATGATCTTCCAGGATCCGATGACCTCGCTGAATCCGACGATTACGATCGGTAAGCAGATCACGGAAGGTCTGATCAAGCATCAGAAGATGAGCGTAGATCAAGCGAATAAACGTGCGGTTGAAATGCTGAAGCTTGTTGGCATTCCGAATCCTGAATCCCGGATCAAGCAATACCCGCATGAATTTTCGGGCGGTATGAGACAACGTGCCATGATCGCGATCGCATTGGCTTGTAACCCGTCTCTTCTGATTGCTGATGAGCCTACAACAGCGCTTGACGTAACGATTCAAGCCCAAATCATGACGGTGATGAAGGATCTTCAAAAAACGCTGGGCACTTCGATTATCCTGATTACGCATGACCTTGGTGTTGTTGCCGACATGTGCGACCGCGTTATCGTTATGTATGCCGGTAAAGTAGTCGAAACAGGTACGAAGTGGGAGATTTTCAAAAATCCTCAGCATCCGTATACCAAAGGATTGCTGCGCTCCGTTCCGCGTCTGGACCAGAAGAAAGACGAGCCGTTGGTTCCGATCTTCGGAACTCCGCCGGATCTGATCAAACCGCCTGCAGGCTGCGGATTCTGCTCCCGCTGCGACGACGCGATGAATATCTGCGCGAATAAAGATTCTATCATGACTCAGCTGAGCGATACTCACTTCGTGAGCTGCTGGCTGCAGCATCCTCTTGCACAGGAGGTGGCACAATGAGCGAGAATTTGATTGAGGTAAAGAACCTCAGCAAACACTTCAATATCGGCGGAGGCAACACGCTGAAAGCCGTTAACGATATTTCCTTCTCGATCCGTAAAGGGGAAACTCTTGGGATGGTAGGGGAATCCGGCTGCGGTAAATCCACAGCCGGCCGTACCATTCTTCGTTTGTACGAGCCGACATCCGGCGAAGTGAAGTTTGAAGGTAAGGACATCTATAAGCTGAGCGGCAACAAAATGAAAGCATTGCGCCGCGATATGCAGATGATTTTCCAAGATCCTTATGCATCGCTTAACCCGCGGATGACGGTAACCGATATTATCGGTGAGGCGCTGGATATTCACGGTTTAGTGAACACTAAGCAAGAGCGCAAGAAAAGAGTAGAAGAACTGCTGGATCTGGTTGGCCTGAACCCGGACCATGCGACCCGTTATCCTCACGAGTTCTCCGGAGGCCAGCGTCAAAGAATCGGGATTGCCCGCGCATTGGCGGTAAATCCTAAGCTGATTATCTGTGACGAGCCGATTTCCGCGTTGGATGTATCCATCCAGGCTCAAGTCGTTAACCTTCTGCAAGAGCTTCAGCAGAAGATGGGCCTGACTTATTTGTTCATCGCGCATGACTTGTCCATGGTTAAGCATATTTCGGACCGTGTGGCGGTAATGTACCTGGGCAAAATGGTTGAGCTTGCAGACAGCAATGAGCTGTACGCCAACCCGCTGCACCCTTACACTAAAGCGCTTCTGTCCGCGATTCCGATTCCGGATCCGGATGTAGAAGCCAATCGTGAGAGAATTGTACTCAAAGGTGAACTGCCTAGCCCGGTGAACCCTCCGAGCGGCTGCTTCTTCCGTACCCGCTGCCCTTTGGCAACGGAAGAGTGCGCTAAGAAAGAGCCAGCATTCCGCGAGGCGCAGCCAGGACATTTTGTGGCTTGCCATTATGCATAATGAGGTTTAGAACCGGTGCCGAAAGGCGCCGGTTTTTTTCTTTGAAACTTCTGAAGACAGCAAGCATGGATCTTACACCCGTTCTGAAATTACTCCGGAATGAACCAACTCTTGCCAAAAGGACGGTTCCGGTTATTTTACCTTGCATGTTCCTAAATTTTAGGGGAATCTAAAGAAGAGAATGTGTTGAAATTCCGTTGAATCTCTTTGACGGAAACAAGGCATAGGTGTACAATAATTTAGATTATGTACTTACTTAAAATTAGGATGGAGGCTAAGGATGAAGACGGAGCAAGTTCAGTGGAAGCGGAGCCAGCCTTTAGCTGAAGCCTACATACGCAATTATACACAGGTTAGCTCTCTTTACGAATACGACCCTTCGGCGTCTGCGTCATGGAAAGAACGCGCTGCATGGCTGGAAAGCAGCGAGGGGCAGGTTCAACGGGTTGCCCGCAGCGCGGTAGCCGACGTACTGGAGGCTTATAACCGCCGCGCAGGAGCGGGCGAAGAAACGCTGGCGAACGTCCGCCGCCTGCGCGAAAGCGGCACCTTGGCCGTTGTCGGAGGCCAGCAGGCCGGTTTGTTCACGGGACCGCTGCTTGTAATCTATAAAGCGGTTACGATCCTTCAGACAGCGAAGCGTGCGGAAGCGGCGCTGGGGGTTCCGGTCGTCCCCGTCTTTTGGATTGCGGGGGAGGACCATGATTTCGACGAAGCGAACCATACCTTCGTACTGAACGCGGAGTCGCAGATACATAAATTAAAGATTGAGCATCCTACGGGACATCGTACGGCTGTAAGCAGAACTGCCATCGACAGCGCCGTCTGGGAGGACGCGTTGAACGAGCTGTCCGGCCTGCTGCAGGATACGGAGTTCAAGCCGGTTCTGCTCGGGCAGCTGCGTGAAGCCGCAGCGTCGTCTGCGACGCTGAGCGATTTCTTTGCGCGCTCGATGGCGCAGCTGTTCGGCCGGTACGGCCTCGTGCTGCTTGATTCGGATGATCCGAATCTGCGCGCACTTGAGGGCCCGATGTTCGCGCAGCTCATCGGGCGTAACGGCGCTCTGGCCGACGCGCTGCAGTCGGCCAAGCGCCGTATAGAGGCGGCCGGCTTCGCCCCGGCCGCCGAGGTCGTCCCGCAAAACGCGAACGTGTTCGTTTTCCGGGACGGGGAGCGCGTCCTGCTGCAGCGGGACGGCGCGGATTTCACCGACAAGCGGGGGACGTTCCGCTTGTCTGAGGCGCAGCTGCTCGCGGCCGCCGGTAGCGAGCCGGGCACCTTCAGCAACAATGTGATGACGCGTCCGCTCATGCAGGACGTTCTGCTGCCGGTGCTGGCTTCCGTGCTGGGGCCTGGAGAGCTCGCTTACTGGGCCCTCACAAAGGATGCGTTCCGCGAGTTCGGACTCAGGATGCCTTTGTTAGTGCCTAGACAGGAGTATACACTGGTGGAAGGCACGCTGCATAAGCATTTCACGAAGTTTGGCCTATCCGCGGAAGATGCTCTGTTTCGGTTAGAAGAGTGCAAGCAGGCATGGCTGGAAGGGCAGGATACGCTGCAGCTGAAAGAGCGGTTTGCAGCGGCGAGGAACGAGTTTCACGCCATGTATGCACCTCTTGTGGAACTGGTAGGTACGATCAACAACGGTGTCGGTCAATTGGCTGAAACGAACCGCCAACGAATTCTTGATCAAATCGAATTCCTGGAAGGAAAGGCTCAGGATGCTTACCATGCCCAATTCGACGCCTCTCTGCGTCATTGGGAGCGGATCGGAGCTGTGTTGACACCGCTTGGAAGGCCTCAGGAACGCGTGTTGAATGTGTATCACTTTATCAATAAGTTTGGAGAAGACTGGCTGCATGGGTTGATTGGCCGGGAACCTCAAACCTCGAAAGACCATCAGATTGTGTATTTATAAATCATGAGTGTGTAGGAGGCTTTAATAAAATATGAGTGCAAAAGCGCACAGCATCATAGCAAATCCGGCATTGGCACCGGAAGGGAAATTGAAAATCGACTGGGTAAATGCCCATATGCCGGTTTTGAACCGGGTAAGGGAGCAGTTTGAAAAGGAGCAGCCTTTCAAGGGCCTTAAGGTAGCAATCTGCCTTCATTTAGAGGCTAAAACAGCTTACCTGGCGAAAGTGGTCCAAGCCGGCGGTGCGGATGTAACAATTACCGGCAGCAACCCGCTTTCTACGCAAGACGATGTTTGTGCGGCATTGGTGGAAGACGGGATCACGGTTTTTGCAAAATACAATCCGACCCCGGAAGAGTACAAGAGTCTGCTTATCAGAACGCTCGAGACGAAGCCGGACCTGATTATCGATGACGGCGGCGACCTGGTGACCATTTTGCATTCAGAGCGTCAGGATTTGGCCGGACAGATCCGCGGCGGCGCAGAGGAAACGACAACCGGTATCATTAAGCTGAAGGCACTCCAGAAAGAAGGACAGCTGAAATTTCCGATGGTGGCCGTGAACGATGCCTACTGTAAGTATCTGTTTGATAACAGGTATGGCACAGGTCAATCTGTGTGGGACGGGATCAACCGTACGACCAATCTGATGGTTGCCGGCAAAACGGTAGTTGTCGTGGGATACGGCTGGTGCGGCAAAGGAGTCGCTATGCGTGCCAAAGGGCTGGGTGCGCAGGTCGTAGTAACCGAAATTGACCCGATCAGAGCAGTAGAAGCCTATATGGACGGTTTCACAGTGCTTCCGATGCTGAAAGCAGCGAAAGTAGGCGACTTCTTCATAACGGTCACCGGCAATAAAGATGTCATACGCGGCGAGCATTATAAAGTGATGAAGAATGGAGCGCTGCTTTCCAATGCGGGGCACTTCGACGTAGAATTCAACAAGCCTGAGCTTGCGGCCCAATCCGTTTCCATCCGTACCGTAAGACGTAATATAGAAGAATACAAGCTAAGTGACGGCCGTAACATATACGTCCTGGCGGAAGGGCGTCTCGTGAACCTGGCCGCAGGAGACGGTCACCCGGCCGAAATTATGGATACTACGTTCGCTCTGCAGGCGTTGTCTTTGAAATATGTGAACGACAAGTATGAAGAACTGGATAAGGCAGTTGTCAACGTTCCATATGAAACGGACCAGCAAGTAGCAGCGATCAAACTGGAGTCGCTCGGGATTGCGATCGATCGGCTGACGGAAGAACAAAAGGCTTACTTGGACAGCTGGACAGACCAGTAATTGATGGGGATATGTCTGGAACAGGACAAGATGCGAGAAGATCCGTCTTGCAAGGGTAAAGGTTAATATAAAAATGAAACGGGCTGCTCTCTGAGGTAAAGATACCTTGGGGGTCAGCCCTTTTTCTCGAGATTCGGATTGTTTTGCTGATGGTACACTTTGTAAAATAATGCGGAGAAGGCCCCTTGATTGGCAACATTTTCAAGTTGATTTCGTCTATATATCTAATAGTGCCATTACAAATAAAGGGGGATGTTAGATGAAAGGAATTTGGAAAACCAGAGGCTGGGCTTTGATGATGTTAGTTGTATTGGCAGCGGGGTTGTTAAACGGATGCTCTGCAGCCGATTCAAACAAAGCAGCTGACGGTGCGGGCATTGCCAATATGGCCGATTCTGCCCCGAAGGACGAATCCATGTCCCAAAGCGGATCAGATTCCGCGCCGGCATCAACGGAAGCGAGTACGACCTCCGCGGACGACAAGGCAGCTTCTCCTTCTGCCGGAATGAGTACCGCCAATATTCCGGCTCTAAGCCAGAAACTGATTTACAGGGCGAATCTGACGATGGAAGTGAAGGATTACGCTAAGGCTCAATCCGCTCTTCAAAACCTGATTACGCTCTCCGGAGGCTACATGATTGAATTTACAGACAGCAAGTCCCTCAACGAACTAGGCGGGAATTTTACCATTAAGGTGCCGGCGGGAGGATTTATGAACTTCATCGGAGAACTGGAAAAAATGAAACCGGTGGAGCTTCAGCGCAGTGTGCAGGGCACGGATGTGACGGAGGAATATGTAGACCTGCAAGCCCGGTTAAAAGCCAAGCAAGTGGTGGAAGCACGCCTGCTGAGCTTCATGGAAAATGCCCAAAAGGCAAGTGATTTGGTGGCCTTCTCAAAAGAACTTGGGGCGGTACAAGAGGAGATTGAACGCATTAAAGGGCGCACCCGTTACCTTGACGAAAATGTAGCTTTCTCTACCATTCAGCTTCGGGTATACCAGCCGCTGGAGCCGGCAGCAGCAAAGCAGGATACTGCGAAAGATCCCCTCTTTGACAGAGCGGGAAATGCAATGAAAGAAAGCGGACGATTCCTTGTATCGATTGCGGAAGCTGCCGTTATCTTGCTGGCCGGACTTCTGCCTTTACTTATTATCATCCTGCCCGCGCTGGCATTGGTTTATTGGTTTGTCATCCGCAAGCAGAAGAAAACAGTTCAACTAACTGATCAGGCCTCAGAAACTACATCGAAAGAATAGAGTCATTTACCATCTAAAATATTTTCTAGAAAATCCTGCTAACAAGCAGGATTTTCTTTTTTTATATAGAATAGTGTTTCAGAGTGGGGAAAAGTGGGGTAAAGTGGTGACTTGGGGTGGAGGTGTGGTAGAGTAATGTTCATGGGTGAATATCAGCATACGATCGACGATAAAGGCCGCATGATCATTCCTGCCAAATTCCGCGACGCCCTGGGGACCAATTTCGTGGTTACCCGCGGATTGGACAACTGCTTATTCGTATACCCGATGGAAGAGTGGAAAGTGCTGGAGACGAAGCTCAAAGCGCTTCCCCTGATGAAGTCGGATGCCCGCGCGTTCACCCGGTTCTTCTTTTCAGGCGCCACCGAATGCGAGTTGGACAAACAGGGAAGGGTAAACTTACCGAATACCTTGCGGGAGCACGGAAAGCTGGAGAAAGATTGCGTCGTGCTCGGCGTGTCGAATCGTGTGGAAATTTGGAGCAAAGAAGTGTGGGAAGGTTACTTCAGTCAATCTGAAACTTCTTTCAATGAAATTGCTGAAAAGTTGGTCGATTTCAATTTTGATTTGTAAACCGGCCGGGAATCTAGGAGGACTATCAACTTGTTTCATCACATTACAGTACTTAAAGAAGAATCGGTAGAAGGCCTGAATATTAGGCCGGACGGCATTTACGTGGACTGCACGCTCGGCGGAGCGGGACACAGCGAATTAATTACTTCTCAGCTCAGCGGGTCAGGCAGATTAATTGCTTTTGATCAGGATGACATTGCTTTACGCAACGCAGAACAGAGACTCAAGCCTTACATGGACCGGGTTACCCTTGTGAAAACGAATTTCAGATATATTAAGCAGGCACTCGCCTCGCTTCCGGTTCCGCAGTTGAATGGAATTCCACAGGTCGACGGGATCCTGTTCGATATCGGCGTCTCTTCGCCTCAGTTGGACGAAGCGGACCGCGGATTCAGTTATCATCAGGACGCACCGCTGGACATGAGAATGGACCAATCAGCGGAACTGACTGCATACACGATTGCTAACGAATGGCCGGAAGAAGAGATTGCCCGGATTTTATATGTTTACGGAGAAGAGAAGTTTTCCAGGCGCATTGCCCGCGGTATTGCGGAGGCCAGGAAAACCGCTCCGATTGAGACGACAAGCCAGTTGGCTGAGCTGATCAAGGAAGGGATTCCCGCGGCGGCACGAAGGACGGGAGGACATCCTGCCAAACGCAGTTTCCAGGCATTCCGGATTGCTGTAAACGATGAATTGGGGGCTTTTGAGGAAGCTTTAACGGATGCGGTTAGCTGTTTAGCGCCGGGTGGCCGGGTATCGGTCATTACGTTCCATTCTTTGGAAGACCGGATCTGTAAGCAGATTTTTGCAGGAATGTTGGAGAAATGTTCCTGTCCGCCGGATTTCCCGATGTGCGTCTGCGGGAAGAAGGGTGTCATCAAGCTCGTGAACCGCAAACCGATCATAGCTTCGGAAGAAGAATTGGAAGCAAATCAGCGCGCACGCTCGGCGAAGTTGAGAATTGCGGAGAAACTATAAGTTCTTAGACCTAAGGACCGGAAGGTTACATAAGTAAGGGGGAAATCAAGTGGCAGGATATATTCACGGGAATCTGGCTGTGGAACGGAAGCAGCCTAAGGTAACGCGAGTCAAAGAGCAGACGAGAATTGTCGTACGCAAGAAAATCTCTACACAAGAGCGTTTGCTGCTCATGTTTGCTATCGCTGTCGGCGTGTTGGTTGCAGGGGCTATTATTTTGCGCTATGCTCAAATCTATGAAATGAATCTGCAGCTGCAAAAGGTAGAGAAAGACATTAAAGTACTGCAAACGGAGAACAGCAAGATGAGGCTGAAGCTGGAGGCGATGATGAATCCGAAAGAGTTGGAACAGCGCGCGAAGGCACAAGGTTTTGTAGAGGGGACGGATAAGTCGGAAGAACTGATCATGCCGGAAACCAAAGCTTCCTCCGAGGTTGCTATAACAGAATAAATAGTGAGGGATTTTGACATGTACAAAAAAATCCGAATGCGCACACTTTTTATAGGGGGAGTAATCACCCTCTTTTTTATGGGCATTTTGATCCAAATGTATACGATCCAGGTATCAGGCCGTTCGTTTTGGCTGGCAAATGCTGAAAAGCAATGGGCCGCGGAAAATACGATATTGCCCGTTAGGGGATCAATTACGGATCGGAACGGCAAAGTGCTGGCCAAAGACGGGGAAGCCTATACCGTAGCGGTCGATCCGGACATCATCCACAAGCTGGGCATTCAGGACGAAGTAGTAGCAGGGCTGCACCGTATTCTTGGCATTGCCGAGAGCAAGATCAGGGACAGTGTCAACTCCAAGGGCAGCGGCGGAGCGTACAGAAAGTACAGAGAGCTCGGCAAAGACGGCCGGAAAGTGGATACGGAAGCCAAAGATAAGATCGATCAACTAAAGAAAACGCTTCGGGAAAAGACAGGAAAGAATAATGTAGGCATTATTTTGACGGAAGATTTCAAACGTTATTATCCTAAAGAAGAAATGGCATCGCACGTACTCGGCTATGTGACTAAAGAAGGTAAGCCGGCCATAGGGCTTGAAGCGTTCTTCGACAAAACCTTGATGGGCACAGCAGGTTCGATTGCCTATGAGAAAGACCGGAAAGGCCAGCGGCTGCCGGATGCTAAAGTGGAATATAAGCCTGCAGTAGACGGGGACAACATAACGTTAACTATTGACGAGAACATCCAGCATTTTATGGAAGAAGCGCTTCGTAAGGCGGACAGCGAATATCATCCGAAAAGCATGACGGCGGTGGCGGTAGATCCGAAAACGATGGAAATTCTGGGGCTCGCGAATACGCCGGATTTCAATCCGGAAGCCTTCTGGGAAACAAAAGATTTATCCGCTTTTATGAATCATGCGGTAGCTTCCGTATACGAACCAGGGTCGACATTCAAAATTGTGACACTGGCTGCAGCAGTTGAGGAAGGGCTGTTTGATCCTAATGCCAAATACCAGTCGGGATCCATCCGTGTGCCGGGTAAACTGGTCAGGGATATTAAACGGGGCGGCTGGGGCAAAATTACCTATTTGGAAGGGTTAAAGCGTTCCAGTAACGTGGCTTTTGTACATTTAGGTTACGAAAAGTTGGGACCTGAGAAATTTCTGGATTATATTCATAAGTTCGGCTTCGGCCAAAAAACGGGTGTAGATCTTCCGGGCGAAGTTTCCAGGACTATTGAATTTCCAACCAGGACAGATGCCGCAAGCGCAACGTATGGACAAGGGCAGGTTAACGTGACTCCGATTCAGCAGGTGACAGCGATTGCGGCAGTTGCAAACGGCGGAAAGCTGATGTGGCCGCACATCGTGAAAGAAATTAAAGATCCGGCCAACGGGAAAGTCATTCAGAAATTTGAACCAAAGCAAGTCGCCCAGGTGATTTCACCCGAAACGTCCAAGAAAGTCAGCGAGTATTTGGAACAGGTTGTATCCGACAGGAAAATCGGGACCGGCCGCAACGCTTATATTGAAGGGTACCGTGTAGCGGGCAAAACGGGTACGGCTCAAAAGGTTATTAACGGAAAATATTCCGACGACAAGTTCGTTGTGTCTTTTATCGGCTACGCTCCGGTTGAAGATCCCAGAATTCTCGTCTATGTCCTGGTAGACGAACCGGATGTACCCAGCGACCTTGGCGGCGGTGCGGTGGCAGCTCCGATCTTCCAGGAAATCGTGTCCCAATCTTTGCGTTATATGAAAGTTCCTTCTTCGACAAAGAAGAGCACAACAACCAAAGTAGAGCAAAGCGAGCCAGGTATTAACGTTCCGAATATGCTGGGAGTCTCCGTTAAGGAGGCGAAGGAACAATTAAACTCCGGAGACATCTCCTACATGGTGCTAGGTAAAGGAGCTAAAGTAACCGATCAGATCCCTCAACCAGGCGGGATGATGTCCGCCGGACAGAGAGTATACTTGCTCACTTCGACCCCTGATAAGACCGATGTCCCTGACCTGTCGGGCAAACCGCTGCAAGAGGCGCTCCAGATCAGCTCTTTGCTGGGGCTGCAGGCCAGTATCAGCGGAGAAGGGTACGTTACTGCGCAGTCTCTGCAGACGGTAAAGGGGGTCCGGACTTTGAAGCTTGCTTTGAAGCCTATGAGCATTACAGAAGCAGCTAAGGCAGAGACAAAGGCTGAGACAAAGGCGGAAGAAGGCTCGGACGACTGACCTAAGAGGGGCTTGTTCTATCCCCTCCTTGTCCCGAATAGTCATGTTATGAAACCAATTATGACTTATTCACTGGACCTGGGAGGGGACGGCTTTGAGAGTTTCCAATGTGACCGTACGGCGCAGATTGTTTACAGCTATTATCATTATGACAGTGTTATTTGCGGCCTTAATGTTCCGGCTTGGCGTCGTGCAGATTTGGCGCGGGGCGGAATTATCGGCTAAGGCGGAGGACTCTTGGCGGCGCCTCATTCCGGTGCAGCCAAAGCGGGGGGAGATCACGGACCGGAACGGTACACCCCTTGCTTATAACATCTCATCTCCGACCATCATGGCCATTCCTGTGCAGGTGAAGGACAAGGAAGGCACGGCAGCCCGGCTGGCTGAGATGCTGGGAATGTCTAAGGAGAAGGTGCTTGCTCTGCTCAAAAAGAAAACAAGCAGTGTAAACATCCAGCCCGGAGGCCGTAAAATTACTCTTGAAAAAGCGCAGCAGATCCGCGACCTGAACATGCCCGGCGTGGTGGTCGCGGAAGACAACAAACGATATTATCCTTTCGGCGGCCTTGCTTCTCATATCCTCGGTTTTACCGGTATCGATAACCAAGGTCTTGCCGGCATTGAACTGACTTATGACAAAATGCTGAACGGCCTGAAAGGCAATATATCATATCTTTCAACCGCGAACGGGAGTACCATGCCCAATTCGACGGATAAATACGAAAAACCTAAAGACGGCCTGAATCTGCAGCTCACCATAGACAAGAATGTACAGTCTATTATGGAACGAGAGCTTGATCAGGCTATGATTCAATATCAGGCGAAACATGTCATCGGGATTGCAATGAATCCCAAGAATGGGGAGATTCTCGGGATGGCAAGCAGGCCTAATTACGAACCGGATAAGTTCAGAGAATACCCATCTGAAACGTATAACCGTAATTTACCAATATGGATGACGTACGAGCCCGGTTCCACATTCAAGATCATCACCTTGTCCGCCGCTATCGAAGAAGGCAAAGTAGACTTGGAACATGATCACTTCTACGATAAAGGCTCCGTAGAGGTGGGAGGCGCCCGTCTCCGGTGCTGGAAGCGGGGAGGCCACGGAAGCCAGTCATTCACCCAGGTTGTGGAAAACTCCTGCAATCCCGGTTTTGTCGCTCTTGGACAGAGACTTGGCAAAGATAAGCTTTTTCAGTATATTAAAGACTTCGGATTCGGTAAAAAGACCGGGATCGACATGCAGGGCGAGGAGAACGGAATCATGTTCAAGCCTTCCCAAATCGGACCTGTAGAGCTTGCTACTACCGCTTTCGGCCAAGGCGTCTCCGTTACCCCGATCCAGCAGGTTGCGGCCATTTCGGCTGCAATTAACGGCGGCAAGCTTTACAAGCCGCATGTTGCCAAAGCATGGGTCAACCCGGAAACGGGGGCAACGGTCCAGGAAATGAAGCCGGAGCTCGTACGCCAGGTCATCTCCCCGGAAACCTCCAAAAAAGTGAGGGAAACCCTGGAAAGTGTCGTCGCAAACGGGACCGGCCGGAACGCCTTTATCGACGGATACCGGGTCGGCGGCAAAACGGGTACGGCCCAGAAAGTGATCAACGGCAGATATTCTTCAGATGAACATATCGTGTCTTTCATCGGATTCGCGCCTGCGGACGATCCGCAAATCGTCGTTTATGTTGCGGTTGACGACCCGAAAGGGCTTCAATTCGGAGGCCTGATTGCAGCGCCGATCGTAAAGAATATTCTCGGAGACTCCCTTCGCTACATGGGGGTGGAGCCGCGGAAAGAGCAGCTGGATAAGGAGTACCGCTACGGTGAAACCCCGGTAGTAACGGTGCCGAATCTGGTTGGAGCCACTGTTGTGGACATATACGAGGATTTGAATTCGAACTTTATGTTGTCTGCGTCCGGAACGGGGAATACCGTCATCAGCCAAGCGCCTAAGCCGGGCAGCCGTGTGGACCGCGGATCGACGATCCGGATTTATCTGGGAGAAGACCCGGCTGAAAAGAAAGAATCGAAGCCAACACAGTGATTCTTACTTTTCCCTTTTGGTCTATAATAGCAATAGGAGCAAATGAAATCGGAGGAATTGTCAATGCAGCTTAAAGAACTTGCCTCGTGCCTGATGATAGCCAAAGTAGAGGGGAAAGAGGATACCGTTATTACCGGGATCCAAACTGATTCCCGAAAAGTGAAGCCGGGAGACCTCTTTATCTGTCTTCCCGGGCACACGGTGAACGGCCATGATTACGCGGTGAAAGCCGTAGAACAGGGAGCGGCGGCACTAGTCGTACAGCAGGATGTAGGGATCGACGTTCCTACTGTCAAAGTGAAGGACACCCGCTTTGCTATGGCTGCCATGGCCGCGCATTTCTATGGATATCCCAGCAGCAAACTGAATCTGATAGGCGTGACCGGGACGAACGGGAAAACGACGACAACCTATCTGATCGACAAGATCTTGACTGATCGCAACACGCGGACCGGCTTAATCGGAACGATCCGGATGAAAATCGCAGATCAAATGTACGATATGAACGGAACAACGCCGGAAGCTTTGGAGCTGCAGACTCGCTTTCATCAGATGGTGGAAGCGGGGACAGAGGCGTGCGTCATGGAAGTTTCCTCCCATGCATTGGAGCAGGGCCGGGTAAAGGGCTGCGACTTCCGGACGGCCATTTTTACCAACCTGACTCAGGATCATCTGGATTACCATGCTACGATGGATAAGTACAGAGACGCGAAAGGCTTGTTCTTCTCCCGGTTGGGGAATTCTTTCTCGTCCGATCCGTCTGACCGCAAATATGCGGTGCTCAATGCGGACGATGAAGCCTCATCCGTGTTTGCTTCCATTACAGCGGCTGAAGTCATTACATACGGTATCGATCAAGCTGCGGACGTGCGGGCTTCCCATATCCGGATTACTTCCAAAGGGACGGCTTTCACAGTAGAAACTCCGGTAGGGACAGAGTCTGTGCAGCTGCAGATGCTCGGTAAGTTTAACGTATACAATGCACTTGCCGCGATGGCTGCAGGGTTGATCGAAGGCATTCCTCTTGAGCAGCTGAAAGAAAGCCTGGAATCGGTAAAAGGTGTTGACGGCCGGGTTGAGGCTGTGGACGGCGGGCAGGAGTTTGCTGTTATTGTCGATTATGCCCACACTCCGGACGGTTTGGAAAACGTGCTGGCTACCGTCAGGGAATTTGCAGAGGGCGAAGTGATCTGTGTGTTCGGTTGCGGCGGCGACCGGGACCGGACGAAGCGCCCGATCATGGGGAAAATCGCGGCAAAATACGCAGACAGAATTCTGGTCACCTCCGACAATCCCCGTTCAGAAAACCCGGAACGGATATTGGACGATATTGAAGCCGGATTGAAGGAAGACCAAGTAGCCAAAGAGCGTTATGAGCTGATTGTAGACCGCAAAGCAGCGATACAGAAGGCTATTGATATGGCAAGCCCGGCCGATGTAGTATTGATTGCGGGGAAAGGCCATGAAACCTACCAGATTATTAACGGGGTCACTCATGATTTTGATGACCGCCTGGTAGCCAAAGAAGCATTAAGGGGTCTTGTAAAGTGATAAAACGTACCTTTGCGCAAATTGCGCAGCTAAGCGGGGGAACACTGTCCCCTGCAGCCGAACAAGTCAATGATCATACGATCGAAGGTGTAACGACCGATTCCCGCAAAATTGAGCCCGGCCAATTGTTTATCCCGTTAAAGGGCGAGAACTTTAACGGACATCATTTTGTCGAGGATGCACTTGGCATGGGGGCAGCTCTTGCTTTCTGGGAAACCGGTGAAGGGGAAGCGCCTGAACATCTGCCTTTGGTACTAGTCGACAACACACTCGAAGCACTGCAGCAGCTGGCAGCCTCCTACCGGGCTCAGCTTCCTGTGCGGGTTATCGGAGTTACGGGATCTAACGGGAAAACGACTACCAAGGATATGGTCGCAGCAATTCTCTCCACTACTTACAAAGTTCATAAAACCCAAGGCAATTTCAACAACCACATCGGCCTGCCGCTCACGCTGCTGCAGTTGGAAGAGGACACGGAGATGGCGGTCATTGAGATGGGGATGAGCGGGCGCGGAGAAATTGATCTGCTGTCCTCCATTGCCGGACCCGAAGCGGCTTTGATTACGAATATCGGAGAATCGCACCTGCTTCAATTAGGTTCCCGCAAAGCGATCGCGGAAGCGAAGCTTGAAATTACTGCAGGATTAAAAGCAGACGGCCTGCTGGTTTATAACGGGGATGAACCGCTTCTGGAGGAAGGGCTGAAACAGCTTGACCTGCCTGAGGAAATGCTTCGGTTCCGTTTTGGAATGGGGGACACAAACGATTTATATCCGGTCGGCGTCATGACGGACGGCGATGGTACCCGGTTTACCTTAAATCTGCCCAATTCCAGCGCTTTCTTTATTCCGATGCTTGGAATCCATAATGTCTCCAATGCGCTGGCAGCAATTGCCGTATCGAAGTACATGGGGGTCAGCGAGGCGGATATTGCCAAGGGGCTCAAGGATCTGAAGGTTACGGGGATGCGGATCGAAATCGTTAAAGGAAAGACAGGGCTGACCATTCTTAACGATGCTTATAATGCTAGCCCTACTTCTACGAAAGCCGCACTTCGCCTGCTGGAGGATTTAAGCGGATACCGCAAGAAGATTGCCGTACTTGGGGATATGCTGGAGCTGGGAAGCGAGGAAGCGGATTTTCATAGGGAAATAGGCAGGGGCCTGCAACCGCATCTGATCGATTACGTCTATACCTACGGGGAGCTTGCAAAGCTGATCGCTGAAGAGGCGGAGAAGCAATATCCGGCCGGACGGGTTCAGGCCTTCGATTCTAAAGAAGACATCGTAAAGAAAATTGCCTCCATTGTTGAGCCCGATGTGGATATCGTACTTGTCAAAGGATCGCGGGGCATGAAGCTGGAAGATGTCGTAAACGGACTGTCTGAACTTCATTTTTAGAAAGATTTCTGTAATGAAGCTGCATGCGCATTTAGGTTTTGTTTGTTGTATTTGCACAGGGGGTTAAGTTGTGGATTTTAAACTGATTCTGTTAACGATGGGCGTCTCTTTCGTCCTGGCGGTGATTTTGGGGCCGTTGTTCATTCCGCTGCTGCGCCGCCTGAAGTTCGGCCAGCAGATCCGGAACGACGGGCCGCAGACACACTTGAAGAAAGCCGGCACGCCTACGATGGGCGGCATTATTATCATGGTCGCCCTGACACTGGCTTTTTTCCGTTTTTCGGAACATAACGCCGATTTTTATATTTTGCTTGTAGCCTGTTTAGGTTACGGGCTGATCGGTTTTTTGGATGATTATATTAAAATTGTGTTCAAGCGTTCTTTAGGCCTTACAGCCAAGCAGAAACTGATCGGACAGCTTTTCTTTGCGATTGTAGTGTGTTACCTGTTGAACATGAGTGGCCACAGTACGGCAATCGCAATTCCAGGCCTTCATTATTCCATTGATCTTGGATGGCTTTACTATCCGTTTGTTGTATTCACCATGCTGGCCATGTCCAATGCGGTGAACTTTACCGACGGTGTGGACGGACTTCTGTCTGGCATCAGCGCTATTGCCTTCGGTGCCTTTGCGGTAATCGCAATGATGCATACCGAGTGGGAAGCTGGCATTTTCTCGGCGGCCATGATCGGAGCGGTTCTTGGTTTTCTCGTGTTTAACGCCCACCCGGCCAAAGTCTTCATGGGAGATGCCGGCTCGCTGGGCATCGGCGGAGGGCTGGCGGCAGTTGCTTTTATTACGAAAACGGAACTTCTCCTGATTGTGGTAGGCGGCGTTTTTGTAGTAGAAATGCTGTCCGTGATTATCCAGGTCGTCTCTTTCAAAACGAGAGGCAAGCGTGTGTTCAAAATGAGCCCGATCCACCATCACTTCGAATTGTCCGGATGGTCGGAGTGGAGAGTGGTCCTGACGTTCTGGACCGTAGGGCTGTTTCTTGCGGCTGTCGGACTTTACATCAATGAGGGGTTGAACTAGATGAAACATCCTTCGGAATATGAGAATCAGCAGGTCATCGTTCTCGGTTTAGCCAAATCAGGCGTCAGCGTCGCCAAGGTGTTTCATGACCTAGGGGCGAAAGTTACGGTCAACGATAGAAAAGAGCGCTCCGAATGTCCCGAGGCCGGCGAGTTGTCGGCTTTGGGTATTTCTGTTCTATGCGGCGGTCATCCGGAGGGCCTCGTGCATGAGGGCGTTGCTTTGGTGGTCAAAAACCCGGGTATTCCTTACACCGCACCTCCTGTGGCGGATGCTTTGCGTCTAGGCATTGAGGTCGTGACGGAAGTGGAGGTTGCATACAGGCTCAGCCCTGCGCCGATGATCGGCATCACGGGATCTAACGGCAAGACCACGACCACTACATGGGTAGGGGGAATTCTGGAGCGCGCTGGACTGAAGCCTGTTGTAGCGGGTAATATCGGCAGGGCATTGACAGAAGCGTCGTTAGAAGCGGAACCGGACAACTGGATGGTTGTCGAACTAAGCAGTTTTCAGCTGAAAGGAACGGACCAGTTTCGTCCGCGTATTGCCTGCCTGCTTAATTTGGCAGAGACTCACCTGGATTATCACGGCACGATGGAAGATTACGTTGCTTCTAAAGCGAAGCTGTTTGCTAACCAGACAGCCGAAGATACGGCAGTATTGAACTGGGACGACGCAGTCTGCCGTGAGCTTGCCGGTTCGCTGAAAGCGCAGCTTCTGCCGTTCTCTGTGCACGAAGAGCTCGAATGCGGCGTCTTCCTGCAGCCGCCGATGGCTGCTGGCGAATCCCTCGGCGAACGCCGCCTCGTGTACCGCGACCGCGCCGGTGCCGAGCACGAGATCCTTCCTGCGAGGGATCTCGGCGTGGCCGGCACGTTTAACGCGGCGAACGCGCTGGCTGCGGCTGCGATCAGCCTTGCCGCCGGCGCGCCGCTGGCGGCGATTGCCGCGGAACTCGCAGCGTTCCGCGGCGTCGAACACCGCCTGGAGTTTGTTGCAGAGGTGAACGGTGTCACCTACTACAACAACTCCAAAGCCACGAACGCCACCGCCACCATCTCGGCGGTGCAATCGCTGGACCGCCCGATCGTGCTGATCGCGGGCGGTTTGGACCGCGGCTCCGATTATATGGAGCTGCTGCCCATCTTTGAAAACAAGGTCAAAGCCGTCGTCACGCTCGGCGAGACCCGTATTAAAATCCTGAACATCGCCAGGCTGGCAGGAATCAGTTCGATGGAATCCGTCGATACTGGGGAGAATGCGGCCGAGGTTCTGGATGCTGCGGTGCGGCAAGCGGCGGCCTTCGCTGAAGAGGGCGATATCGTCCTGTTGTCGCCTGCATGCGCAAGCTGGGACATGTTCTCTTCCTTCGAGGAGCGCGGACGCATTTTTAAAAAATCGGTGCATAGTCTGTAATAGGGCGTAAAACAAGCCCTACATCGATATGAAGAGGTGCTTGCGTCCATGCCTAAGACACGTTCCGCTCCGGACATCTGGATTTTAATCCCCCTGCTGGCCATCCTGGGAATCGGGGTTGTGATGGTGTACAGCGCCAGCAGCGTGCTGGCCTTTCATAATTTCGGAGATTCATTCTATTTTCTGAAACGCCAGCTCTTTTTTGCAGGACTCGGCTTAGTAGCGATGTATTTCACGATGAACACTGATTACTGGGTATGGAAGAAAGTGGCGAAGGTCGGCCTGATCGTATGCTTCGGTCTGTTGATTCTCGTCCTGATTCCTGGAGTAGGGGTTGTCCGCGGCGGTGCGCGAAGCTGGCTGGGCATTTCGTCGTTCGGCATTCAGCCGTCCGAATTTATGAAGCTGGGCATGGTTATTTTTCTGTCCAAGCTGTTATCGGAAGAACAATCGAAGATTACGCAGTTTACGAAAGGCTTGCTTCCTCCGCTTGGAATTATGGGGCTGGCGTTCGGCTTAATTATGCTGCAGCCGGATCTTGGAACCGGGGCGGTCATGGTAGGGGCATCGATTTTAATTATTTATGTAGCCGGTGCGAGAATGCTCCATTTAGGCTCCTTGGCTTTGGTCGGGATAGCCGGATTCGTCGGTCTGATTTTGGCCGCTCCTTATCGGCTGAAGCGGATTACCGCATTCCTGGATCCGTGGAGCGACCCTTTGGGTGCAGGCTATCAGGCCATTCAGTCGCTTTACGCGGTCGGACCCGGCGGTCTTGTCGGACTTGGTCTTGGGATGAGCAGACAGAAATACAGTTATCTTCCGGAGCCTCAAACGGACTTTATTTTCTCAATTATTGCGGAAGAACTCGGCTTTATCGGCGGCATTACGGTCCTGGCTTTGTTCCTTGTTCTGGTTTGGAGGGGCATGCGCACGGCCATAACAGCGCCTGATACCTTCGGAAGCTTGCTCGCCGTAGGGATCGTCGGCATGATTGCCATTCAAGTCGTAATTAATATAGGCGTCGTCATCGGCATGTTCCCGGTAACGGGTATTACACTGCCGCTGATTAGTTACGGGGGATCCTCCCTTACGCTGATGCTAACTTGTTTAGGCATTTTACTTAACATATCCCGGTATTCGAGGTGAATTCTATGCGCGTCGTCTTAACTGGCGGCGGTACAGGGGGGCATATTTACCCGGCTGTGGCCGTTGCCAGACAATGTCTGAAGGAGTTCCCGGATGCCGAGTTTCTGTATATCGGCACCTCCCGGGGGTTGGAAAGAGATATTATCCCTAAGGAAGGAATTCCTTTTGAATCCATTGAAATCACGGGTTTCAAACGGAAGCTGTCGCTTGACAATGTGCGGACGGTAATGAGGTTTGTGAAAGGCGTCAGCCGCTCCAAAGAGCTTCTGCGCAAATTTAAGCCCGATATCGTAGTCGGTACTGGCGGTTATGTTTGCGGTCCGGTCGTTTATGCGGCGGCTCGTTCAGGCATTCCTACACTTGTCCATGAGCAAAATGTAATTCCCGGTTTGACTAATAAATTTTTGAGCCGCTATGTTTCAACCGTTGCGGTAAGTTTTAAGGGTTCGGAATCCAATTTCCCGGCAGCCAAGCGTGCCGTTTATACCGGTAATCCCCGTGCAACCGTCGTCGCAAATGCAGACGCAGAACGGGGATTTGCCACGTTGGGGCTGCCGTCCGGCAGCCAAATCGTTGTCATCGTCGGCGGAAGCAGAGGGGCGCGTGCTATCAATGAAGCGTTTATGAGCATGCTCCCGGATATCGGCCGGTTTAAGGGTACCCATTTTGTTTATGTTACCGGGGAAGCTCATTATGAAGCCGTGCTGCTCAAGATTAAACAGACGGCAGGCACGTCGCCGTCCAATCTTCATGTGCTGCCGTTCGTATACAATATGCCCGAAGTTCTGGCGGCAACAAGCCTGATCGTCAGCAGGGCGGGAGCGTCGTTTTTATCGGAAATTACATCATTAGGCATCCCGTCGATTCTGATCCCGTCCCCTTACGTAACGAATAACCATCAGGAGGCGAATGCCAGATGGATGGAAAAGGAGCAGGCATCCGTCCTGATCCTGGAGAAGGAACTGAATGGAAGCACACTGAGCCAAGCGATCGGCTCGATCGTAGAGAATCCGGGCAGGTCGGAAAGCATGTCGAGCCAGTCGTTAAAACTCGGCCAGCGGGACGCGGCTCAGCTGCTTTTGGAAGAAATGAAACGGCTTGTCCGTTAGAATGAAACAGGATGGAAAGTACGTCTGGGCGATTGTCACACTCGTGAGCAAACTGACATAGACTATCCCATAAACGTGACAGTCACCCAGATGGAACGCGGGTTTAACAGGCGTCACACGCCAACCCTTTGATGTTCTATGAAGGAGGTTCGTCCCATGCAGCAGGCCATTTCTGAATTGAAAGCCGCGAATATAGGAGATGTACTAGTAAACAAATCACTTGCAGAATTCACAACATGGAAAATAGGCGGCCCGGCCGATGTTTTGATTGTTCCCCACACGAAAGACCAGCTGGTTCAAGCGGTACGCATTCTTCACAGCCACGGCATTCCATGGTCCGCCATCGGAAGGGGCTCCAATATGCTCGTTTCCGATAAAGGGATCCGCGGGGTCGTCATCAAGCTTGGAGAAGGTTTGGATTATGTCCGGTTCGAAGGGAACATTGCCGTCGCGGGCGCTTCATATTCGTTTATCAAGCTCTCGATTATGGCGGGAAAGCAGGGATTGACCGGCCTGGAATTTGCAGGGGGGATTCCGGGCACTGTAGGCGGCGCCGTCTATATGAACGCAGGAGCCCACGGGTCTGATGTGTCACGCATTCTTACAAGTGCCGAAATCTTGACGGAAACAGGTGAACTAAGGCAATGGCAGCCGGAAGACTTGAAGTTCGACTACCGGCACTCCGTTCTGCATGAGCAGCGGGGGCTGGTTACGGAAGCGACGTTTGAGCTGAGCTTCGGTGACCGCAAAGAGATTGCTGCCGCAATGGCATCCTACAAAGACCGGCGGCTGAAAACGCAGCCTCTGCAGCTGGCTTGTGCCGGCAGCGTATTCCGGAATCCGCCGGGCACGTTTGCCGCTAAGCTAATCGAGGAAGCCGGACTGAAGGGCTTGCGCGTAGGCGATGCGGAAGTGTCGGTCCAGCATGCCAATTTCATCGTCAACACCGGCAAGGCGAAGGCCAGTGACGTTCTCACCCTGATGGCACAAGTGAAGGACGCTGTAAAAGCGAGGTTCGGCGTAGAGCTTGTTCCTGAAGTTTTGGTGGTGGGTGAGCGGTAAATCGGAGGTGAGACATTGGATAAGTTGGTGATTGAAGGCGGGAAACCATTATCAGGTACCATTCGCATTCACGGAGCCAAAAACGCCGCACTGCCGATACTTGCAGCTAGCGTAATGGCCGAAGGAACGCATGTGATCGAGAACGTTCCCGACCTGCTGGATATTCAGACGATGCTGAATATACTTGAGCGTATTGGCTGCAAGACGGAACACCGTCTGCAGACGGTTACCCTTGACACTTCTGATGTGCATACGGCGCATATACCTGAAGATTTAATGGGCCAGATGAGATCGTCTATTTTTCTGATGGGCCCGCTGCTTGCCAGGTTTGGAGAGGTCCAGATCTATCAGCCTGGCGGATGCGCGATCGGAGAGCGCAAAATAGACCTTCACTTAAAAGGGCTTGAAGCGCTCGGCGCCGAAATCGTGGAAGAGGAAAACCGGCTGATCTGCAAGGCAGCCCAATTGACCGGCGCGGATATCGTATTGGATTTTCCAAGTGTCGGCGCTACGGAAAATATTATGATGGCGGCCGTGAAAGCGGAAGGGATTACAACGATCACCAATGCCGCCAGAGAGCCGGAAATTCAGGATTTGCAGCACTTCCTTAACAGCATGGGCGCCAAGATTATCGGAGCGGGTACGGACACGATCACGATTGAGGGTGTAAGCGAGCTGACACCTTGCGTATACAGCGTGATTCCCGACCGTATCGTTGCGGGAACGCTTATGGTAGCTGCCGCTGCTACCCGCGGCAGTATTACGCTTCAGAATGTAAATCCGGGGCATTTGACGTCGGCTATGCATGTGCTCAAGCGGGCGGGTGTTCAGATCGCCGTGGATGGTGATATAATAACGGTAGGCTGTCATACCCGTCCGAAGCCGGTGGAACGGATCGTAACCTCGCCTTACCCGGCATTTCCGACGGACCTTCAGTCTCAGGTTATGGTGCTGTTATGCCTGGCTGACGGAGTCAGCATCATGAAAGAAACGATTTTTGAGGGCCGCTTCAAACATGTCGACGAACTCTCAAGAATGGGTGCGGACATTTCAGTAGATATGGGCTCAGCATTTATCCGGGGCGTACCCCGGTTGTATGGCGCAACGGTAGAGGCGACCGATTTGCGTGCCGGCGCAGCACTGGTTATTGCGGGACTCGCGGCGACCGGAATTACCGTTGTCGAGCAGATTCATCACATTGACCGCGGTTACGACCGGATCGAGCAGATCTTCCAGCATCTCGGAGCCACGATCGAACGCCGGTCACCTGCATCGCAGCCGCTTCTTCGGAGGTTGAACAATCAGTAACGATCAAGGGATTGAATATAGGCCGGCCAGTGTCGTCCCCTCTTGTAGTTGGAAGAGGGGACGCAAGGCTTTCCCGGGATACTTGCCTATAGGAAGGTGGAACACGCTTGGCGAACATTACGCAGCTGCCGGTGCTGAGGGAGCAGAAAGTAAAGCGTCGGGGCAGCAGAAAGCTTTTATATCTTCTTCTCTTTTTATTTATGGTGCTGCTGGCCATTCTATTCTTCCGTTCTTCCTTCAGCAAGGTCAAGACGATTGAAATTAAAGGCAATCATTATTTAACTACACAAGAAATCAGCCAGGCCTTGGACGTAAAGGTCGGCGACCAGTTTTTCGGGACAACCTCCGGAGCGATGAAGCGGCGTATCGGCCAATTACTGCCAATTGAGCAAGTAGTGATTCATAAGAAGTTTCCCGGGTATATTCTAATAGAGATCCGGGAACAGAAGACGGTAGCGTTTCAATTGTCGCCTAAAGAGGGTAAATTAATGGCTATTTTATCAGGCGGCGGCACTGTGATTCCGAAGACGAACCGGGTAACCTTGGATAAGCCTGTACTTTCCGGATGGGACGGCAAAGAAGCGCTGATGAAGAAATTGTGCCTAGCGCTGGCGAAGGTGCAGGACGGACTGTTGTCCGATATTTCCGAGATTAAACCCGATCCTTCAAATGCTTACCCTGACCGGATACTGCTTTACACTCGCTCCAGATTCGAAGTGTCGACTACCATTTCTTACTTGCCGCAGAAAGCGGAGTACATAAATGCCGTCATCGACGGTCAGGAACCTGGCAGGATTACGATGCTGGAAGCGGACTTTTATACGCCGTACGTGCCGGAAGCTTCGTCCGGGGATGAGAATTCCCAAAATGATACTACTCAATAGATCTGTATAATGGTAGAATTAGAGAGTTATCTAAGAATCCGCATTCACATGCACGGCGTATTTTTGTTTTTTTTGTACGGGATTTGGACGGAATGAGTGAAGGAAGTCCAGCACAAAAATTTTGTAGAAAAAAAGAGGGAATATAAGTGCCGTGTTGAATATGTACAAAGGCTTTTTGATTTTTTCACCCTTTTTATTGATGAAACAGGAGGTGCCAAGGATTGAGCAGCAATGACATCATTGTTAGTTTGGACATCGGTACATCCAAAGTACGTGCTATTATTGGTGAGATAACTAATGGAACCATTAATATTATTGGAGTTGGATCGGCCGACTCGGAAGGCATTCGCAAGGGAGCCATCGTTGATATTGACCAGACTGTGCAGTCTATCCGGAACAGCATTGACCATGCGGAACGGATGGTAGGCATTCAAATATCCGAAGTAGCAGTAGGCATTACCGGGAATCATATTGCACTGCAGTCGAGCCACGGCGTAGTTGCCGTCTCGAATGAGGACCGGGAAATCGGCGACGAGGACATCGACAGGGTCATACAGGCGGCAAGAGTCATCGCTCTTCCCCCGGAACGCGAAATTATCGGCATAGTGCCAAAGCAATACGTGGTGGACGGCCTGGAAGGCATTCAGGATCCCCGCGGCATGATCGGCGTACGTTTGGAAGTAGAAGCAACTATCATTACAGGTTCGAAGATGGCGATACATAATCTTCTCCGCTGTGTAGAAAGAGCGGGCCTGAAAGTAACAGGCCTTATTTTAATGTCACTTGCTTCGGGCCAGCTGACATTGTCCAAAGATGAGAAATCAATGGGCACTGTTCTGGTGGATATCGGAGCGGGTGCGACCACGATTTCCGTGTTCGAGCAAGGCAACTTGACAGCCACATCTACGCTGCCGATCGGCGGGGAGTATATTACTAACGATATTTCCATCGGTCTGCGCACGCATGCGGAGTATGCAGAGAAAATTAAGTTGAAATACGGCTGTGCCGTCATCTCCGATGCTGCAGCTGATCAAGTGTTTAAGGTAAACCGCATCGGCAGCAATGTGGACAAAGAGTTCTCCCAGGTGGACCTGTCCAATATCATCGAACCGCGCGTACAAGAGATTTTTCAATTAATTCGCGAAGAAGTAAACCGGTTAGGGTATGCTGATCTGGCCGGAGGTTACGTGTTAACCGGCGGTACGGTATCGATGCCAGGCATGCTGACCATTGCCCAGGAAGAACTGGCCACATCCGTCAGGATTGCTGTACCGGATTTTATTGGGGTTCGCGATCCGGCGTTTACAAGCGGTGTAGGCATCATCCATTTTGTTACTAAATTCATGAAAAACCGCGGGACCGCTATCGCGCCGAAGAAAGCAGCTTCGCGCAAAGCGGCAGCTCCTGCGAAACCGGGCTTTATGGAGCGTATGAAGAATTATTTTAGCGAATTCATATAGGTTCGAATTATGACGGACACGAATGCTGAGTTAGGGGGACATGAATTAATATGCTGGAATTTGATTTTGAATTAGACCAATTGGCTCAGATAAAGGTCATTGGGGTCGGCGGCGGCGGAAGCAACGCTGTGAACCGGATGATCGAGAACGGTGTGAAAGGCGTAGAGTTCATTACGGTGAACACGGATGCCCAGGCTCTTCACCTTGCGAAGTCGGAGCATAAGCTGCAGCTTGGGGACAAGCTGACCCGGGGACTTGGCGCGGGAGCGAATCCGGAGGTCGGCAAGAAAGCGGCCGAGGAGTCCAGAGAGAACATTATGAATACCCTTCGCGGAGCGGATATGGTATTCGTTACTGCCGGTATGGGCGGAGGAACAGGTACAGGTGCGGCGCCGGTGATTGCGGAAATCGCGAAAGAATGCGGTGCTCTTACTGTAGGCGTAGTTACGCGTCCGTTCACTTTCGAGGGCCGCAAGCGCGCTTCTCAAGCAGAACAGGGGATCGAGGCACTGAAAGAGAAGGTTGATACCCTGATCGTCATTCCTAATGACCGGTTACTTGAGATCGTCGACAAGAAGACACCGATGCTGGAAGCGTTCCGGGAAGCGGACAATGTACTTCGCCAGGCGGTTCAAGGCATCTCCGATCTGATTGCGGTACCTGGACTTATCAATCTTGACTTTGCGGATGTAAAGACGATCATGACCGAACGCGGTTCGGCACTGATGGGAATCGGCCAGGCAACAGGGGAAAACCGTGCTGCGGAAGCTGCTAAGAAAGCCATTATGAGCCCGCTGCTGGAAACGTCGATTGACGGTGCCCGCGGAGTAATCATGAACATTACAGGCGGAGCGAATCTCAGCTTGTACGAAGTGAATGAGGCGGCTGAGATTGTGATTTCGGCATCCGATCCGGATGTGAACATGATCTTCGGTGCGATCATTGACGAGAACATGAAGGACGACATTAAAGTTACGGTTATCGCCACAGGCTTTGAACATAAGCCTGCTGCCTACCTGCAGCGCAAGCCGCTTGCACAACAGCAGCCGCAGGCTGAGACGGAAGAGCAGAAGTATGTGAACCCCGGTTTTAACAAACCGGCGAGTCCTTCCATTTCACAAGACCAGCTGGATATCCCTACATTCCTGCGCAACCGCAGAAATAACGACAGATAAACAGCACATAAGCGAAACTCTCACTTCCATAGTGAGGGTTTCTTTTGCATTTTAGACACCTTCTATTTCGACAAAAAAACCTACAGATTCTCGGCATGTTTAGACAGACTTTGGAATAAGCTTTCGATATACTAGGCTCATAGGTTAACAGCTGGAAGCGATTGGTATGAAAGACCGCAAGGAAATGGTAGGGTGATGAGCTTCGTGGTAGTCTATGCGGACCTGATATTCCTGTTTAACCTGCTGATTGACGCGCTTTTGCTGCTGCTGACCGCCAAGACCCGCCACTTGAAGCCCAAGCTGTGGAGGCTGTTGCTTTCTTCAACGGTTGGCGCTTCTTATGTGATTTTTATGCTGATTCCTTCGTTATCCTTTTTATTTACGTTTCTCATTAAGTTTATGTTGTCCCTCGTGATGATGCTCATCGCATTCGGATATGGAAGCCTGGGGCGGTTTGCAAAAAATACAGGTGCCTTTTACTGTATTAACTTTGCAGCAGCCGGGGGGATTGTTGGAGCGTATTACCTGTTTCAAAATTCAAACGAAGTATGGAACGGTATCCTCGTTTCTCAGACCGGATTCTCTTTCCGGCTTCAAGTAGGTTTTTTCTTTGTGGTCATATTCCTGATGCTGTCGGCTCTGCTGTACCGGATAGTCTTTGCAGCCAAGAAGAAGCAGGACACGGAAGCGGAACACATGGCTGAAGTGTCGGTGCTGATTGACAGCCATGAATCGGTTTGTACTGGATTGATTGATACAGGAAATCACCTTTACGATCCGTTAACGCGAACACCGGTTATGATCATGGAAGCAGAAGCATGGAAAGAACACCTGCCGGAAGCCTGGATGAAACGGATCCGCGATTCTGAAATCGATGAGATCATCTCCGCCATCGGACAGGAGGACTTTCCTTGGCAGGACCGTCTCCGTTTGGTGCCTTACCGGGGATTAAACCGGGGAACCCAGTTTATGCTCGCAATAAAGCCCGATAAAGTAACCATTTGTCTCTCCGGCAAGGTAATTGAAGCCACGAAAGTACTGATTGGTCTGGATGGCGGCAAACTGTCGGCAGAGGGTGTATACCATGCGATCATACATCCTGCACTGGTAAGCGAGGCCTAGCACTCCGTATGCTAAATAACCGATACTGATCGACTTAGGAGGAAAGAAACATGTTTCTAAAGTTGAAGATGAAGCTCTCCGTTTGGTACTACCGTATCCTGATGAAGCTTGGAATCAAATCCGAAGAGATCTATTATATCGGTGGAAGCGAAGCGCTGCCGCCGCCGTTGACCCGTGAAGAAGAGGAATATTTACTAGGCAAGCTTACGACAGGAGATGCGGCAATCCGCGCTATGCTGATCGAGCGGAATTTGCGTCTTGTTGTGTACATAGCTAGAAAGTTTGAAAACACTGGCATAAATATCGAGGATCTGGTGTCGATCGGTGCCATCGGGCTAATTAAAGCGGTAAATACATTCGATCCGGAAAAAAAGATAAAGCTGGCCACGTATGCTTCCCGCTGCATTGAGAATGAAATATTGATGTACCTTAGGCGCAACAGCAAAATTCGCACGGAAGTATCTTTTGATGAGCCATTGAACATTGACTGGGACGGAAACGAACTGCTTCTTTCGGATGTTCTGGGCACTGAAAACGATACAATTTACCGAAACATCGAAGAACAGGTGGACCGGAAACTGCTACATAAAGCATTGGATAAATTATCAGACCGGGAGCGCGTCATTATGGAGCTCCGCTTCGGTTTAACCGATGGGGAAGAAAAAACACAGAAAGATGTAGCCGATCTGCTCGGCATTTCTCAATCGTATATTTCCAGGCTGGAAAAGCGGATTATCAAGCGGCTGCGCAAGGAATTCAACAAGATGGTTTAGCTGCTCATGTCCTATTCAGACAAGCTTTATACGGCGGGTCAACGGGTTAATTTTTGGAATAAAAAAGACGGCCTCGGGGATAATTAACATTAATGTTTCTCCTTGGGAGGTAGTCACGTTGACCCGAAACAAAGTTGAGATCTGCGGTGTGGACACGGCAAAGCTGCCGGTATTAACGAATGCCGAAATGCGTGAGCTGTTTGTCAGCCTGCAAACCCAGAACGAACGAGCATCAAGAGAGAAATTGGTGAACGGGAACCTTCGACTGGTTCTGAGTGTCATCCAAAGATTTAACAACCGGGGTGAGTTCGTCGACGACCTGTTTCAAGTCGGCTGTATCGGCCTGATGAAAGCCATTGACAATTTTGACTTAGGCCAAAATGTGAAATTTTCGACCTATGCGGTTCCGATGATTATCGGCGAAATCCGCCGTTATCTAAGGGACAACAACCCGATCCGTGTATCCCGTTCGCTTAGGGATATAGCTTACAAAGCGCTGCAGGTAAGAGACAGCTTGACCAATATGAATTCGCGGGAACCGACCATTTTCGAGATTTCCGAGGCGTTAAACGTACCAAAGGAAGATGTTGTTTTTGCTTTGGATGCCATCCAGGATCCGGTCTCGTTGTTCGAACCGATTTATCATGACGGCGGGGACCCGATTTATGTCATGGATCAAATCAGCGACGACAAGAACAAGGATGTATCCTGGATTGAAGAAATTGCCTTGCGCGAAGCGATGCGGAAGCTGAACGACCGGGAGAAAATGATACTCTCCATGCGGTTTTTCGAGGGAAAGACGCAGATGGAGGTTGCCGATGAGATCGGCATCTCGCAAGCCCAGGTGTCACGGCTGGAGAAGTCGGCAATATCGCAAATGCAGAAGCATGTAAAATCGTAACCGTGTTTCCAAACTTCGAAAAATAAGCCCGGCGGCCGCCGGGCTTTGTTGTGTCTGCACTATTTAGGCCTTGTTTGTTTTAGAAGAGGCGGCAGCTGCTATGCGGACACTGCCGATCGCGGATGTAATCTTTTCTGTCCTTCGTCCGTGAGCGTCAGCCAGACGATGCGGCGGTCCTCTTCGCTGCGCTTGCGTGTAATGAACCCGTCTTCCTCCAGCTGGCTCAACATTATGGTAGTGCGCCCGAAGAAAGCTGAAGCTTTCGTAAGATATCGATGACCTTGCACTGTTCCTTCTGTTGTATGAGCCGCATCATAAGAAATTTTGTCTTTGTAATGTTATGCTTTCTAATTCATGTTGAAATTCAGTGCTCATGTCCTGCACAGCATTGTTGCGATTTTTTTTGCAGTTAGTGCCGTTTTTTCTTTTTATGGACATTTTACTTAGGTTACACATATATTAGGTAGTGGATAGGCATCGGCTTGCTCCGTGAGAAACCCATTCTAGCAAAGCAGTGGTGATTCGGATGAAAATATCGGATTTTCAAACGAAGGACGTTATTAATATTGTGGATGGCAAGAAACTTGGTCAAATCAGCGATCTGGAACTTGACTTGCGGCAGGGGAGAATCGATTCGATCGTTGTGCCGAATGCCAGTAAATTTTTCGGGTTGTTCGGCGGCGGGACGGATCTGGTCATTCCATGGCGGAATATTGTCAAGATCGGAGCAGATGTGGTGCTGGTTAAGCTGGATGATATGAAAACATACCGGACTCAGGATGACGAAGTTCCCATCGATTATCAGCGCAGCAGGTAAGCGGCTCTGCCATGCAGCACACGTGTATCCGGTCCATGCCCGGTTACGTGTGCTTTTTCATCTTCAGGCAGGTTTGTGATACACTGAAACACGGAGGGGATTCCATGGAACCATTTGTACATACCGCAGTGAATGAGAACATGTCTTTATTTTATATAAACTCCTGGATGAATGCGCACCCGGAGGTTACAGCAGGTTTTACCTCAAGGAGCGGGGGCGTTAGCAAGCAGCCTTATGGTTCGTTAAACTGCGCTCTCCATGTGAATGACGAGGATGAGTCGGTGATTCGGAACCGGACACTGCTGGCGGAAGCATTAGGCTTGCCTGCCGGTTCCTGGACTTGCGGAGAACAGGTTCACGGCAATACTGTTACCATAGTGGAAGCATCGGATATAGGAGCCGGACGTCTTTCACGGGAGAATGCCGTTCAGGATACGGACGCACTCATTACGAATGTTACGGGTGTGCTGCTAACTTCTTTTTATGCGGATTGTGTTCCTATTCTGTTTTTCGATCCTGTTCAAAAAGCGGCAGGATTAGCTCATGCTGGCTGGAAAGGAACCGTTCAGGAGATAGCATCCAACACCGTGGAGGCCATGCATTCTGCATACGGCTCGCGTCCTGAGGATATCCTTACAGCAATCGGCCCTTCGATCGGAGCATGCTGTTATGAAGTGGATGAGACGGTGATAGCTAAGGTTCGCAGTCTTCAGCTAGAAGAACCGCATTATGAGGATTTAGGCAGCGGGAAATATAAAGTCGATCTGAAGGGAATTAACCGACAAATTTTGAGAAAAGCAGGAATTTTGCCGAGTCATATCGAAATATCGAAGTGGTGTACCGGTTGCCGGACAGACTTGTTCTTTTCCCATCGGAAAGAGAATGGGATGACTGGACGAATGGCGAGCTGGATTGCAATGACAAAAGAGGGTTAAGGGATGAGTTTACAACAACGAATGCAAAATGTAGAGCAGCGTATCCGGGCTGCATGCGCGCGAAGCGGCCGTCAGCGTAACAGCGTGAAAGTTGCCGCAGTAACGAAATATGTATCTTTAGACACAACTATTCGCGCAGTGGAAGCGGGCTTAACGAATGTCGGGGAAAACCGTTGGCAGGACGCTCAACCCAAATGGGAAGCGATCGGATCAAAGGCTTCGTGGCATTTCTTGGGTCACCTGCAGACCAACAAGGTTAAAGAAGTGGTAGGCAGATTTGACTACATTCATTCGCTGGACAGGCTCTCGCTCGCGAAAGAACTACATAAAAAGGCGGATGCGTTGGATATCAGCGTCAATTGTTTTATTCAGGTAAACGTCTCGGGAGAAGAATCCAAATTCGGATTACCTCCCGGTGAGTTGTTCTCTTTTGCGGAGCAGCTTCGCACGCTGGACAGAATTCATGTTGCCGGCTTGATGACCATGGCACCCTATGAATCGGAACCGGAGGCAACCCGCCCTGTATTTGCGGGACTTCGTTCCCTGAGAGACGAACTGAACGAACGTAAGATTCTTGCCGCACCTGTGACTGAGCTTTCAATGGGGATGTCAAACGATTTTGAAGTGGCCGTAGAAGAAGGAGCGACCTGGTTGCGATTGGGCACCGTTCTAGTAGGGAAAGAGGAGGAATAAAGGGATGAGTGTAATGAACCGGTTTATGAATTTCTTCGGACTTCAGGACGAGGAAGAAATTATTGAGCGCGAAAAATTCGTGACTCAAGAAGAGGAAGTTGAAACCTCAGCGTTTGAGGCACGTAAACAACAGAAGGCAGCTCAGAATGTCGTGAGCCTTCATTCCCAGAAACAGCAAACCAGGTTCGTGTTATGCGAACCTCGCACGTATGACGAATCTCAGGAAATCGCAGATCACTTGCGCTCCAGAAAGCCGGTCTTGGTCAATTTGCAGCGGGTACGGCCCGACCAGGCTATGCGGATCGTTGATTTCCTGAGCGGAACAGTATATGCTCTGAATGGGAATATTTCGAAAGTGGGTCCGAATATTTTCGTCTGTACACCGGACACCGTGGAAATTCAAGGGACCATCACAGACATCTTGGCCGACTAGATTTTATATTAACTTCTGAGGTGAATAGGCTTGGAGATCCAATTGTTTATAAACACACTATTTACGGTTTACCGCTATTTAATTATCGCTTATGTTCTCCTCTCCTGGCTGCCGAACGTAAGAGACAGCTTCATCGGTGAGTTGCTTGGGAAGATTGTAGAGCCTTATCTGTCCATCTTCCGGAGATTTATTCCTCCGATCGGAGGCATGCTCGACCTTTCCCCGATCGTTGCGATTCTTGTGCTTCCGCTTGTTCAGGCAGGGCTTAATGTTGTGCTGAGCTATATTCCAGGGTACTGATGATGGCAGCAGATATTCATGTGCATTTCCATCCGGATGAGCGCGGATTCGTTGACCGCGCTTCGGAATGGATCGAGAGGGCTGCGGAGAACCATCAGGTGAAGCTGACGGATTTTCTGGATCCCAGGCAGGCCGTTATCCTCGAGTCGCTTGCTAACCGAAGCGGGAATGTGGTGTATCGCCTGGACGGCGGCTATGAGGAAGCGGAACGAAGAAGGGCGGTCATCGCCCCGGACTATCGCGATCCCGATGATATTCCTGCCTCGATCTCTGTTCTGTCCATCACTTCGGATGACAGCAAGATTACGGATCTTCAGCACGGAGACTACATGGGTTCGATTTTAAGCTTGGGGATTAAACGGGATAAGATCGGCGACATTCATGTACATGATACCGGGTGTCACATTCTTGTTTCAGACGACATCGTTTCTTATTTTCATTTGCAGTTACAGCAAGTCCACCGTGTCCATGTTCTCACGGAAATCCTTCCTGCGGACCGTCTGAAGACGGCGGAAGTGAAGTTCGAAGAACTGAACCTGTCGGTGGCTTCTTTGCGCTTGGACGGGATTGTCAGCGATGTGTACAGGCTGAGCAGAACGAAAATTTTAGCCCCGATTCAAGCCGGACGCTGCCGTGTAAATTGGAAAGTGGAAGAGAATCCTTCTAAACAGCTGAAGGAAGGCGACGTTGTATCACTGCAAGGTTTCGGGAGATTTAAAGTGCTTGAGATCGAAGGCATGACCAAAAAAGGCAGAGTTCGAGTCAAAATCGGAAAATATGCCTAAACGTTTGCAGGAATTTAGGGTGTGCTGTCGAAATCTTGAGGAAGCAAAGAAAGTTTCTATTCGTACTAGGAGGTGCACCAATGCCGTTAACGCCATTGGACATACACAATAAGGAATTCGGAAGACGACTGCGGGGCTATGATGAGGACGAAGTCAATGAGTTTCTGGACCAGGTTATCAAGGACTACGAGGCGTTGATCCGGGAGAATAAAGATCTGCAGGGGCAGATTCTCGGCCTTCAGGAGAAACTGAATCATTTCATGACCATTGAAGATACACTTAGCAAAACGATTATTGTCGCTCAGAACGCGGCCGACGAAGTTAAGACGAATTCCAAGAAAGAAGCTCAGCTGATTGTGAAAGAAGCGGAGAAGAATGCGGACCGGATTATTAATGACGCGCTTGCGAAATCCCGCTCGATTGCAATTGAAGTGGAAGAGCTTAAGAAGCAGGCTTCGATATACCGTACGAGGTTCCGTTCTCTGGTGGAAGCGCAGCTTGAGCTTTTGAAAGAGGAAAGCTGGGAATCACTTGAGGAATCCAGGCTGGTAGCGGCTGAGTAGTCCTAAGCAGCCTTCCTTTCGTGACATCTGCCCGCATTGACTTGGCGTGTGCTGGAATAGTATACTTAGCAAATATAGTGCATAGCTTACAAAGCGATGACTGGGACGAGTAGATAAAGGTACAGTGTCAGCGAATTAGGAACAGGTGCGAGCCTAATCACTGGATTTTATTGAAGATCACCCAGGAGCGTCTCTTGAACCGCTGCCTGCTTCCTAAGTGCAACCGGATAAAGAGAAACGGGTCATTCCGTTATCAATGATCGAGTGATAAGACAACCGCCGCCTACGAACACGGGGGTCATTTCTTATTATGAGGGTGGTACCGCGAGCAAACTTCTCGTCCCTTTCTGGGATGGAGAAGTTTTTTTGGTTTTAATAAAGAAAGATAGGAGTGTGGACAAAATGGATTACGGCAAAACATTAAACCTGCCCCAAACCGATTTTCCGATGCGCGGCAATCTGCCGAACGCCGAACCGAAAGTGCAGGATTGGTGGAAAGAACAGGATATTTATAAACTGGTGCAAGATAAGCAAAAGGGGAAGCCGAAGTTTATTCTGCATGACGGACCTCCTTACGCAAATGGCGATATTCATATCGGCCACGCGCTGAACAAAATTTTAAAAGACATCATCGTCCGTTTCAAAACGATGCAGGGCTTTGATGCTCCCTATGTTCCAGGATGGGATACGCATGGTCTCCCTATCGAGCAGGCCATTGCTAACAGCGGCAAAGTAGACCGCAAGAAGATGAGCGCGCTGGAATTCCGCAAGTATTGCGCTGAATATGCGATGAACTGGGTGGAGAAGCAGAAAGTTCAATTCCAGCGTCTGGGCATCCGCGGAAATTGGGAGCACCCTTATATTACGCTGCAGCCGGAATACGAAGCGCAGCAGATCCGCGTTTTCGGCGATATGGTGAAGAAGGGGTATATCTACAAGGGTCTTAAACCTGTATATTGGTCTCCTTCTTCCGAAAGTGCCCTAGCGGAAGCTGAAATTGAGTATCAGGAGAAAACATCGCCCTCCATCTACGTTGCTTTCAAAGTAAAGGATGCGAAAGGCAAGCTGCCGGAAGATGCCGAAGTTGTCATTTGGACAACAACGCCTTGGACGCTGCCTGCGAACTTGGCTATTTCAGTGAACCCTGACTTCGATTACGTGGTTGCAGCCGTCAATGGACGTAAGTTTGTCCTGGCGGAAGGGCTTTTGGAATCCGTAAGCAAAGAATTGAACTGGGCCGATGAAGAAGTAATTCAAAAAATCAGCGGAGCCGATTTGGAATTCGTCACCTGCAGCCATCCGTTCTATGACAGGGAGTCCGTAATCATCCTGGGTGATCATGTTACGCTGGACGCCGGTACAGGATGCGTACACACCGCGCCCGGTCACGGGGAAGAAGACTTTGCGGTAGGCCAGAAGTATAACCTTGGCGTGCTGTGCCCGATCGATGATCAAGGTAAGTTTACTAAGGAAGCTCCAGGATTTGAAGGGGAGTTTTACGATAAAGCGAACAAAAAAATTACAGAGATGCTGGAACATTCCGGACATTTGCTGAAGCTTGGTTTCATTAAACATCAATATGCACATGACTGGCGTACAAAGAAACCGGTGATCTACCGTGCAACGGAGCAATGGTTTGCTTCCATTGACAAATTCCGTCAGGATATGCTTGACGAAATCAAACAAATCAAATGGACGCCGACATGGGGCGAGGTTCGCCTTGGCAACATGATCGCAGACCGCGGCGACTGGTGCATTTCGCGTCAGCGGGTGTGGGGCGTTCCGATTCCGATCATGTACTGCCGCAGCTGCAACCATCCGTTGGTGAATGATGCGACCATCGAGAAAATTGCAGGCGTATTTGAACAAGAAGGTTCGGATGCGTGGTTTGCTAAGAGCGAGCAGGAGCTGCTTCCGGAAGGAACGGCATGTCCGGAATGCAACCACCAGGAATTCCGAAAAGAAACTGACATCATGGACGTATGGTTTGACTCGGGCTCCAGCCATGCAGGCGTCCTGGAAACTAGAGAAGCGCTGCAATGGCCGGCTGATCTTTATTTGGAAGGTTCCGACCAGTACCGCGGTTGGTACAATTCTTCGCTCATTACCGGTGTGGCCACACGCGGCCGCTCGCCTTATAAGAGTATTCTAAGCCACGGATTTACTCTTGACGGAGAAGGACGCAAAATGTCCAAGTCACTGGGCAACACTGTAGATCCAAATAAAGTATGTAACAGTCTGGGAGCAGACATTTTGCGCCTATGGGTTTCTTCGGTGGATTATCAGTCCGACGTTCGAATCTCCGATAACATCCTGACACAAATTTCGGAGGGCTATCGGAAAATCCGTAACACTCTGCGTTTCTTCCTTGGAAACTTGGCCGGTTTTGATCCTGCGAAAGACAAAGTTTCTGTCAACGATTTGTCTGAGTTGGACCGGTTTGCGCTGATTCGTCTGAACCGGATGACCGGAAAAGTGCTGAAGGCATATGAAGCTTATGAATTCCATACCGTGTATCAAGCGGTTCACCATTTCTGCGCCGTGGAGATGAGCGCATTCTATTTGGATATCGTAAAAGACCGTCTGTATGTTAACGCACCTGACGCACCGGCCCGACGTGCTTCGCAAACCGTATTATATGAAGCACTTACGGCAATAACTAAGTTAATCGCTCCAATTTTGCCGCATACAGCCGACGAGGTATGGAAATTCATCCCCGGGGTTGAAGGCATTAGTGCACAACTGGCGGATATGCCGAATGAGGATGCATCCTTGTATGATCCTAAGCTTGAAGACAAATGGGAAAAGTTCATCGCGCTCCGTGAGGACGTGTTTAAAGCTCTTGAAACAGCCCGGAAAGACAAAGTGATTGGAAACTCCTTAAGTGCCTCCCTGCATTTGTATCCTAATGCGGAAGCAGCTGAATTGTTATCGAAACTGGGCGAACTGGAGCAGCTGTTTATCGTGTCCGGTGTTACCGTACATCCATCCGATGCAGAAATTCCATCTGATGCTGCCGATTTCCCATCCTTGAAGGTGAAGGTTGAAGTTGCGGAAGGGGAAAAATGTGAACGCTGCTGGATTGTAACTCCGGAAGTAGGCAGTAACGAAGAGCATCCTACCCTTTGCCTGCGCTGTGCAGAGGTCATAACAAATCATCATCATGAATAATCGGGCTTTAGCACCCGACTATAAAAGCAGGTAATAAATAAACGAGCTGCCCTTGGATTACATCCCATGGAGCAGCTCGTTACCCGTCTTGATTAGGAGGCATCACATTGGCCGGAGGCGAACAGACTAAGAGCGACCCGCAGGATACGGACACATTGCTGCGTCAATTGAATGAACGGTTAAACGGGATCGCGCAAAACATGGAGAAAACCCAAATTGCCGACTATGTGGATTTAATGAACCGCCCCAGGAAACTTATTTTCCGCAATTTACTGGCCGGCGTTTCCAGAGGGGTCGGTTATGGTGTAGGGTTTACGTTTTTTGCAGCTGCTGCCGTCCTTTTCCTAAGGAAATTAGGGGCATTGAATTTGCCGATTATCGGGGATTTTATCGCCGATTTGGTACGTATTGTGCAAGCCCAGCTTGATGGAAGGGTATTTTAGATTTGAAGTTACCGGTAAGGATCTTCGTCTACGTCGTCGTAGCGGTCCGGTTCCAGTAAACCTTCCCCTTCGCGGTTTGCCAAATATTTACGATATTCACGATTCCGGACAACGGTCACTTCATTGCCGTACAAATCCGTGGCAAGGAAGCTTTCAATAGGCTCGACGTATCCTTCATTCTCGTCTGCTTCAATGTACATGCTGTCGTAATCGGATATGAAGTCGCCTTCTTGCATAGCAGGTGAATTAGAACTGCCCCAACTTTCTACAATTTGCCAAGCGTCTTCTCCGTCAAACTGATTCTGTTCGTCTTTGTTGTCATATTCATCAAGGCTAGTCCGTCCGAATGGAGGATTTAACATTTTCTCTTCAATGGGCCGGCGGTCCGAAATATTCGGTTCCGGGACATGTTCTTTGCAGTAAATAGCCGTTGGCATGGCCTCAAGACGGTCATAAGGGATCTCAGCATGGCATAATTGGCAAATGCCGTACGTACCGGATTCCATTGCTTCTAAAGCTTGGTTAACCTGGTACAGTTGGCGCTCGGCGTTTTCATTTAACGCGATATCCTTGGCTCGCTCGAACATTTCCGTTCCAAGGTCACCCGGGTGGTTGTCATAGTTCGACAACTCGCTCGTTTGAACCCGCATGGAATCGCCTAGATTGAAATTTTCATTTATTTCGAAATGCCTCTCCAGCTCCTGCTTCTCATGCATAAGTGATTGTTGCAGCGCGGCGAGCTGTTCCTTGTCCAGTTGCTTCATTCCACAGTTCAACTCCTTACCGGATGGCTTGGAGTTAGTTTGGGCCGAAGTTGTCTTTTTTAGTAGGGGATTCCTTGGTTATGAGGGAAGTTTAAGGTGATCATTTTAAAAGTAAAGGATTGTGGGCTATGCTGCTGTTTTATGGTATTGCACTACTGATATTTGTGGTGGATCAGCTGACCAAACGATGGATTGTCAACAACTTAACCATAGGTGAAAATCTCCACGTCATCCATGATTTTTTCATTATTACTTCGCATCGGAACCGGGGAGCGGCCTTCGGCATTTTACAGGATCAACGATGGTTCTTTATTATTATTACTACGGTCATTTTGGCGGGAATCATATGGTATATGCAAATGGTCATCCGTCAAAGGCAAAGACTGATGCCAACCGCGTTGAGTTTAATTTTGGGCGGCGCTTTGGGGAATTTTATCGATCGTGCGCTTCACGGAGAAGTAGTGGACTTTTTCCAATTTACGTTCGACTTCACCATTTTTGGTAAATCGGTCTACTATGTTTATCCCATCTTTAATGTTGCGGACATGGGCATCGTCATAGGGGTTGGGCTGATCCTGCTGGACAGCTTCTTAACTTGGCGGAGAGAGAAACGAGGGATGGTCAATGACGCACAAGGGTGAAGGTACGCGGGAATTGCAGGAATGGTCCGCTCAGGAACAGGATGCGGGCGAGAGAATCGATAAATTTGTTACGGAATCTTTAGAAGAGGATGTTTCCCGGTCCCAGGTTCAGTTATGGATTAAAGACGGCCATGTCAAGGTAAACGGTAAAGAAGTCAAGCCTAATTACAAAATTGCTCCTGGCGACAATATCGAACTGGATATGCCGGAACCTGCTGCGGTAGAGATCGTTCCTGAAGATATTCCTTTGGAAGTCGTATACGAGGATGCAGACGTTATCGTAATTAACAAACCGCGCGGCCTCGTTGTGCATCCGGCACCGGGACATGCCTCGGGTACGGTTGTAAACGCGCTTATGTACCATTGTAAAGACTTATCCGGCATTAACGGGGAACTGAGGCCCGGGATTGTACACCGTATTGACAAAGATACTTCGGGCTTGATTATGGCTGCCAAAAACGACAAGGCCCACGCCTCCCTGGCCAAACAGCTGAAAGATCATACGGTTACCCGCAAATATGTGGCTATTGTGCATGGAAACATTTCGCACGATCATGGAACAATTGATGCACCGATCGGAAGGGATGCCGGAGACCGGAAAATGTTTGCCGTCACGGAAAAGAACAGCAAGCATGCGGTCACGCATTTCCTCGTCATGGAACGGTTTGGCGATTATACAACGGTAGAGTTAAAGCTGGAGACCGGCCGGACCCATCAAATCAGGGTTCATATGAAGTTTATCGGGCATCCCATCGTGGGGGATCCGATGTACGGCAGGAATAAAGGGATTACTATGAACGGACAGGCTTTGCACGCTGCCCTTTTAGGATTTGTACATCCGCGTTCCGGTGAATACCTGGAGTTTGAAGCTCCGATTCCGGGAGATATGGCGGAAGTGCTTCACCGAATCCGCTCCCGCTAACAAGTGATGCCTTTCATGGACAACCCGTATCGCAAAAGTACAAATGTTTCTCCAAAAAATCCATTCCATGAAGGCTTGTTATCGTTCATATTGAAGGTTGAAGAAAGCTTACTTATATCTTGTTGAAACAACTATTTTATCCGTTACTACGATTAAGGGAGAGCTGCACTCATGAGTGAAGAAACTTATATCCAGCAACTATTCGCAGACCGCATCGGCGGAGCTAATTACGGTAAAGGAACGGCCATCTACAAGTTTGAAAAAATCAAACGTGCGAAAGCAGCGGCTAAGAAAGAGCATCCGAATGTAGAATTAATCGATATGGGTGTAGGCGAACCGGACGAAATGGCCGATGCGGGAATCGTCGCTAAATTGGCTGAAGAAGCTTCCAAGCCGGAGAACCGCGGCTATGCCGACAACGGCATTGCTGAGTTCAAGCAAGCGGCTGCGGAATATCTTAAGAATGTATTTAATGTGGAAGGCATTGATGCTGAGACGGAAATTCTGCATTCCATCGGCTCTAAGCCGGCGCTGGCTATGCTTCCGTCCTGCTTTATCAACCCGGGTGATGTAACGATTATGACCGTGCCGGGTTACCCTGTTTTGGGCACCCACACGAAATACCTCGGCGGAGAGGTATACAATGTTCAGCTTACAAAAGAAAATAACTTCCTGCCCGATCTGGATGCGATTCCTGCGGACATTGCGAAGCGCGCTAAGCTTCTTTACCTGAATTATCCAAACAACCCTACGGGTGCAAGCGCTACTCCGGAATTTTTTGAGAAGGTTGTAGCTTTTGCAAAGAAGAACGACATTGTTGTAGTCCATGACGCACCTTACGCTGCTTTGACCTACGACGGTTTGAAACCGCTCAGCTTCCTGTCTGTTCCTGGCGCAAAAGAAGTCGGTGTGGAACTGCATTCTCTATCTAAATCCTACAACATGACCGGCTGGAGAATCGGTTTTGTAGCCGGTAATCCTCTTGTAGTGAAAGCGTTCGGAGATGTCAAGGATAACAACGATTCCGGACAGTTCATTGCGATTCAGAAAGCTGCGGCATGGGGCTTGCAGCATCCTGAGATTACGGAAAAAATCGCTGAGAAATACTCCAGAAGACATGATATGCTGGTAGCCGCTCTGAATGAAGTCGGCTTTACTGCATCGAAACCGAAAGGCTCTTTTTTCCTGTATGTGGAAGCGCCGAAGGGCATTAAAGGCGGACAGCGGTTTGAAACTGCAGAAGATTTCTCCCAGTTTCTGATTCGCGAGAAACTGATCTCCACTGTGCCTTGGGACGATGCAGGCCATTTCGTCCGTTTCTCCGTAACGTTTATTGCAAACGGCGAAGAGCAGGAGAAGCTGGTCATTGATGAAATCAAGCGCCGGTTGACCGACGTTGAATTTGAATTTTAATCCGCTTTAGGCTTGACTTCTTTTGTCGAAAATGCAATAATCCTCTTAGTTGAATAGAACCTTTAAATACAGTCCCGAGAGGCTGGCAAGGTTACGTTAAGAGGTCGGATCCCAGCGGATTCGTGCGCATGCGTGCGTACGGCATCTGCCTACATGATCCATGACTCTCTATGGGTGTACGAACGTAAACCCCCTTGCTTACGGGCAAGGGGGTTTTTTTGTACCCTGTAACCGGCAAAGGTTCGCTTCGCCTAGAATGCAAAGGGAGAGATCCGAAATGGCTGACCAGCAGCATGTGATTATGGATGAAACGGCAATCCGCCGGGCATTAACCCGGATTGCGCACGAAATACTGGAGCGCAACAAAGGGGTTGAAGATTGTGTCTTGGTTGGCATCCGTACACGGGGAGCATTTCTTGCCAGACGGCTGGCCGAGCGGATCCGCGAAATTGAAGACACTCCGATTTCGGTCGGAGAGCTGGACGTCACTTCCTATCGGGACGATCTGGAGGACAAGGATCCCGGAACTCACACTGGAGCGCCTGTTGCGGATATACCGTTCCCGACGCGAGGCAAGCGAATCATACTGATAGACGATGTGCTCTACACAGGCAGAACGATCCGCGCCGCCATGGATGCATTGATGGATCTGGGCAGACCGCAGTCGATACAGCTGGCGGTTCTCGTAGACCGGGGACACCGGGAGCTGCCGATTCGGCCGGATTATATCGGAAAGAACGTGCCTACTTCCAAACTTGAGCAGATCGAAGTTACGCTCACGGAAATTGACAGCGAGGATCAGGTAGTCATTTTTCAGCAAAGGGGATAAACACCGATGAACGGAACAGCGATGAAAGTAAAATCCAGAAGCCTGTTGGGACTCAGAAATCTGGACAGCGAAGAAATAGTTTCAATACTGGACAGAGCTGCCTACTGGGAAGCCTTTCCGACAAAACAGACGGATGTGCTGAACGGAACATTTATTGCAAATATGTTTTTTGAGAACAGCACCAGAACGCGCTTCTCTTTTGAAATGGCCCAAAAGAGACTGGGAGCCCAAGTCATGAACTTTGCCGCAGCTGCTTCCAGCGTGCAAAAGGGCGAATCCATTTACGACACGGTACGCACCTTAGAGTCGACCGGGGTGGATGCAGGTGTCATTCGGCTTAAGCCGATTGGTGTCCTAGCGGAACTTGCGGAAACTATCAAGATGCCGCTGATTAATGCAGGGGACGGCAACAACGAGCATCCGACACAGGCGCTTCTTGATCTTTACACGATGCGCAAGCATTTTGGAGAGATTCGCGGACTGACGGTCTCCATCATCGGCGATATCAATCACAGCCGTGTAGCCCGCTCTAATCTATGGGCTCTGACGAAGCTCGGTGCCAAGGTTCAGTTTTGCGCTCCGGACAGCATGAAGGCGCCGGATTTAGAAGGTTACGCACCTTACGTTCCTATGGAAGAAGCAATCCGGGCGGACGTGGTGATGATGTTGAGAGTCCAGCTGGAACGCCATGAGCAAGGGCTTATGGGCCAAGCGGAAGAGTACCGCGAAGGATATGGACTCACCGTTGAAAGAATGAGGCGGATGGCGGATCACGCCATTATCATGCACCCAGCTCCGGTAAACCGGGATGTAGAAATCGACAGCGTTCTGGTGGAGCATGAAAAGTCCAAAATTTTTGAACAGATGAGCAACGGGGTTCCGATCCGGATGGCGGTTGTGGAACGTGCTCTTAGCTGAGGAGTCAATCTGCTAATAGAGTCAAAGAATAATAATAGAAGTGAGCATGCGGGGAGGACGTTATGTCGACTTGGATATTGAACGGAACTACAGTGAATTTGGAGACGAACGCACAAGAGAAGAAGCATCTGTATGTTGAGGACGGAGTTATTTCCAAGATCATTTCTGCGGCAGAAGGGCTGCCCGATACCGGGAACGCTCAGGTGATTGACGCCGAGGGGAAACTCGTATCCGCGGGATTCATCGATATGCATGTGCATTTAAGAGAGCCGGGTTTTGAATACAAAGAAACGATCGCAACCGGTGCTATGTCTGCTGCCAAAGGCGGTTTTACAGCGATCGCCTGCATGCCGAATACGAAGCCGGTGATCGGGACGACTGAAGTCATTGCTTCCGTATTAGCCAAGGCGGAAGAAGCGGGTGCGGCTAGGGTGCTGCCTTACGCTGCAATTACGGTGAACCAGCTGGGCCGGGAACTGAACGATTTCACAGCACTGAAGGAAGCCGGAGCAATCGGGTTTACGGATGACGGGGTAGGCGTACAAAGCGCCCAAATGATGAAGGACGCGATGAAGCTTGCGGCTTCGATGAATATGCCCGTAATCGCGCACTGTGAAGATGAAACTCTGGTGGTAGGAGCGCCTGTTGCGGAAGGAGCTTTTGCGGAAAGGCATGGGCTTAAAGGGATTCCGAACGAATCCGAAGCGATTCATGTGGGGCGCGATATTTTGCTGGCGGAAGCAACCGGGGTTCATTACCACGTCTGCCATGTAAGCACAGAGCAATCAGTGCGCTTGATCCGGCAGGCCAAACAGCTGGGCATTAAAGTAACGGCTGAGGTGTGCCCGCACCATCTGCTTCTCGCGGATGAAGATATCCCGGGGCTGGATGCGAACTGGAAAATGAATCCGCCTCTGCGCTCCCGAAGAGATGTCGATGCGATGATTGAGGCTCTTGCGGACGGAACGATCGATATGGTTGTAACGGACCACGCCCCGCATAGTGCTGAAGAAAAGGCGAAGGGAATGCAGCTGGCTCCTTTCGGGATCGTAGGGTTTGAAACAGCCTTCCCTCTCTTGTATACGAAGTTTGTGGTTACGGGACAGTGGACGCTGGCATTTCTTCTAGATAAAATGACCGCTGCTCCCGCAAATGTGTTTGGATTGCCTTGGGGCAAGCTCGAGGTTGGAGCTGCGGCGGACTTGACTATCGTTGATCTCGAGTCGGAACGGCAGGTTGATCCTGAAACTTTTGTCAGCAAAGGCAGAAATACTCCATTTACGGGCTGGAACCTAAAAGGCTGGCCAACGCATACCTTAGTGGCAGGAAAATTAGTCTGGGCTGAATAACGGGATGTAAACGCCTAATGAACATAACGAAGTTAAACAATGAAGCAGGGGTGACCAGGATGAAGCAGGCAAGATTGGTTTTGGAAGACGGAACAATGTTTACGGGCACTTCGTTCGGAAGTGAAGGGGCCTCGGTCGGCGAGGTGGTATTCAACACAGGAATTACAGGGTACCAGGAAGTATTGTCGGACCCTTCCTACTGCGGACAAATCGTTACGATGACATTCCCGCTGATCGGTAATTACGGTATTACCCGGGATGATTTTGAATCGATCCGTCCCTTTGTACACGGCTTTGTAGTCCGGGAGCATGAAGAAGTGCCAAGCAACTGGCGTGCGCAGCTTTCCGTAAGCGAACTTCTCAAAGAGTACGGCATTATCGGTATCAGCGGAATTGATACGCGGATGCTTACCAGAATCATCCGTAATCACGGTGCCATGAAAGGAATTCTGACGACTGGTTCCCAGTCCCAAGCGGAACTTCTGGAAATGATGGCTGCTTCGAAGTTGATGACGGATCAGGTCAGCCGAGTGTCTACCCGCAACGTAATTCATGTGCCGGGAGACCGCGAGCGGGTCGTGCTTGTTGACTTTGGCTCCAAGAGCGGAATTTTGCGAGAGTTAACGAAGCGCGGCTGTGATGTAGTAGTGGTACCGCACGATACAACCGCAGACGAAATCCGCAAGCTGAACCCTGACGGCATTCAATTATCTAACGGTCCTGGAGACCCGAAGGATGTGCTGCATGCAGCCAATATGATCAAGGAACTGCTTGGCGAAGTGCCGATCTTCGGTATCTGCCTGGGACACCAGCTGTTCGCGCTGGCTTGCGGAGCAGACACAGAGAAGTTGAAATTCGGTCATAGAGGCGGGAACCATCCGGTTAAAGATCTGGCTTCCGGCCGCTGCTACATCACCTCCCAGAACCACGGCTACACAGTGAATGAAGCTTCGATCGGCTCGACGGAACTGGAAGTTACACATATCAATAACAACGATAAGACCATTGAAGGTCTGAAGCATAAGAAATACCCGGCTTTCTCGGTTCAATACCATCCGGAAGCGGCTCCGGGACCATTCGATTCGAGCTACTTGTTTGACCAGTTCGTGGATATGATCCGTGAGCATAAGCTCAACAACCCGCTGCCTCCGCGTCAGGCGCAGATTGCAGCACGAGCGGCAGCAGCCGCTAAAGCAGCCCCGAAAGGAGAATTCGCATATGCCCAAAAATAATGAACTCAAAAAAATTCTCGTGATTGGATCCGGTCCAATCGTCATCGGACAGGCTGCGGAATTTGACTATGCCGGTACGCAGGCTTGCCAGGCTTTGAAAGAAGAAGGAATGGAAGTCGTACTGATTAACAGCAACCCGGCCACAATTATGACCGACACCAACATGGCTGATAAAGTGTATATCGAGCCGATTACATTAGATTATGTAACGCAAATTATCCGCCAAGAGCGTCCGGACGGCTTGCTCCCAACGCTAGGCGGACAAACGGGTTTGAATATGGCAGTGGAACTCGCACGTGCAGGCGTACTGGAGCGGGAGAATGTAAAGCTGCTGGGCACACAGCTGACTGCCATTGAAAAAGCGGAAGACCGCGATCTGTTTCGCGACCTGATGAGAGAACTTGAACAGCCTGTACCTGAAAGCGTGATCGTGACGACAGTACAGGAAGCTGTGGACTTTGCCAACGAGATTGGCTATCCGATTATCGTCCGTCCTGCCTACACATTAGGCGGTACAGGCGGCGGAATTTGCGCCACGGAAGAAGAGCTGCTGGAAACGGTAGCCTCCGGTATCCGCTACAGCCCGATCGGACAATGTCTGATCGAGCGCAGCATTGCGGGCATGAAAGAAGTCGAGTACGAAGTCATGCGCGATGCGAACGATAACTGTATCGTGGTCTGCAACATGGAAAACTTCGATCCTGTAGGGGTTCACACAGGGGATTCCATCGTTGTTGCGCCTAGCCAGACGTTATCCGACCGGGAATATCAAATGCTTCGCTCCGCGTCGCTGAAAATTATCCGTGCCCTGAACATCGAAGGCGGTTGTAACGTTCAATACGCACTGGACCCGCACAGCTACCAGTACTATGTCATAGAAGTAAACCCGCGGGTGAGCCGTTCTTCCGCGCTGGCATCCAAAGCAACCGGTTATCCGATTGCCAAGATGGCCGCCAAAATTGCGATCGGCTACACGCTGGATGAAATCATCAACCCGGTCACAGGCCAGACCTATGCATGCTTTGAGCCTACGCTGGATTACATCGTAACAAAAATTCCGCGCTGGCCGTTCGATAAATTCACATCTGCCAACCGGAAACTGGGTACACAGATGAAAGCGACCGGAGAAGTCATGGCGATCGGCCGCACGTTTGAAGAATCGATCCAAAAAGCTGTGCGCTCGCTTGAAGTAGGCGTCCACCGCCTGTTCCTGAAAGGAGCGGATGAGCTGGATGATGAAACGCTGCGCGCGAGACTGGTTAAGCCGGATGATGAGCGGATGTTCCTCATTGCTGAAGCATATCGCCGCGGTCTCTCCCTGCAGGAAATTCAGGATCTGACCAACATTGATTGGTGGTTCCTACACAAAATCGAGAAGCTGATTACATTTGAGGATCAACTTCGCACTCAACAGGAGCTGACGGCAGAACTGCTTTACCAGGCTAAGCGTTTTGGGTTCACTGACCGGGCTGTAGCGGAACTGCGCCGGGAAGGCAATCTTAGCGGCCTAACAGACGAAAATGAAGTGCGCAGCCTGCGCTTAAGCAACGGCCTGAAACCGGTTTACAAAATGGTCGATACCTGCGCTGCTGAATTTGAAGCGACAACGCCATATTATTATTCCACTTACGAAACCGAGAACGAAGTTTCATCCAGCACCAAAGAGAAAGTGGTTGTACTAGGGTCCGGTCCGATCCGGATCGGGCAGGGTATCGAGTTCGACTACTCTACCGTACACGCGGTATGGGCGATTCAGGATGCGGGCTACGAAGCGGTCATTATCAACAATAACCCGGAAACCGTATCTACGGACTTTAACACTTCGGACCGTCTATACTTCGAACCGCTCTTCTTTGAAGATGTGATGAACGTCATCGAGCAGGAGAATCCGATCGGGGTGATCGTACAGTTCGGAGGCCAAACCGCGATCAACTTGGCTGCACCGCTTGCTAAAGCAGGCGTACGCATTCTCGGAACTTCGCTGGAAAGCATCGATGCTGCGGAAGACCGCAAAAAGTTTGAAGCCATGCTCAGTAGCTTGAAGATCGCACAGCCGCAAGGCAGCACTGTAACGTCTGTTAATGAGGCTGTCGGCGTTGCATCTAAGCTGGGTTACCCGGTACTGGTCAGACCGTCCTACGTACTTGGCGGCCGCGCCATGGAGATCGTGTACTCCGACGAAGAACTGCTGAGCTACATGGAATACGCAGTAAAAATCAATCCGGAGCACCCGGTACTGATCGACCGCTATATGCTGGGCAAGGAAGTGGAAGTCGACGCCATCTGCGACCAGGAGACCGTATTGATTCCAGGCATCATGGAACATGTAGAGCGTGCTGGGGTTCACTCAGGAGACTCGATCGCCGTATATCCGCCGCAATCCCTGTCAGCTGAAATTAAGCAGCAAATCGTAGATATCACAACCCGGATAGCGCTTGAGCTGAAAGTAGTCGGATTAGTGAATATCCAGTATGTCATCTTTAAAGATCAAGTGTATGTAATCGAAGTGAACCCGCGCTCTTCCCGGACAGTTCCGTTCCTAAGCAAAGTAACGAACATTCCGATGGCGAATGTGGCGACGAAGTTGATTATGGGCCAAAAGCTGGCTGAACTTGGCTATGAGGGCGGACTTTGGAGAGAAGACGAGTTCGTCTCGGTGAAAGTGCCGGTGTTCTCCTTTGCCAAGCTGCGCAGAGTAGACACAACACTGGGCCCTGAGATGAAATCGACTGGCGAAGTTATGGGCCGTGATGTAAATTACGCCAAAGCTCTCTATAAAGGGTTGATCGGTTCCGGTATGAAAATTCCGCCGACAGGCAACATCGTAGCAACGGTGGCCGATAAAGACAAAGAAGAGGCGATTGAAATTTTCCGCGGCTTCTCCAGCCTGGGATACAAAATCGTAGCTACCGGCGGAACGGCCGACGCTTTCGAGCAAGCCGGCCTGATTGTTACCCGGGTGCATAAGCTGAGCGAAGGGTCCCCTAACATTTTGGATCTGATCCGCAAAGGGGAAGCCCACTTCGTAGTAAATACGCTGACCAAAGGCAAAACGCCGGAGCGTGACGGGTTTAGAATCCGCCGCGAAGCGGTTGAGAACGGAATTGTCTGCATGACGTCGCTGGATACGGTGAAAGCTTTGCTGACGATGCTTCAGGCGATCAACTTCTCATCCAGGCCGATGCCGGTTCTATAAGATAGGGATAACTTTTCGAGCTATAAAGGAGGAACGCTGCATGACAACTTTATCCCAGACAGCAGGGCGAATCATGGTGGCGCTGGATTATCCCGGCGCCGATGACGCCAGGAAGCTTCTCCGGGAGCTGGCCGGCATCCCCTGTTATATGAAAGTGGGGATGCAGCTGTTTTACTCCGCGGGTCCTGCTTTCGTAAGAGAGCTGAAACAAGAAGGATATAAAGTGTTCCTGGATGTAAAAATGCATGACATTCCGAACACAGTCAAAGGCGGAACGGCCAGCGTAACAAAGCTTGGTGTAGACATGTTCAATGTCCATTGTGCAGGCGGCGGATCGATGATGAAGGCGGCACTTGAAGGGGTAGAAGAGGCCTTAGCATCCGACTCTTCCCTGACCCGGCCGGTCGTGATCGGAGTAACGCAGCTTACAAGCACAAGCCGAGAAATGCTGAATACAGAGATCGGCATTGCCGGTACAGTGGAGGACAGTGTGCTGCGGTATGCGCAGCTGGCACAAGCTTCAGGTTTGGATGGAGTTGTAGCATCCCCTTTGGAAGTGACAAAGATAAAAGAGGTTTGCGGAACGGACTTCAAGACGGTGACGCCGGGCATTCGTCCGGCGGGATCCGCCTTAGCAGACCAGACTAGGGTACTTACACCAGCGGAGGCGTTCGCCCAGGGGACAGATTATATCGTCATCGGGAGGCCGATTACCGGTTCTGATCATCCGCGAAGCGCGCTTGAAACCATTATTGAAGGGATTGAAGCTTATGAGCACAACTGAAACTGTAATGGAGCAAATGCCTTCCAGAATTGCGAGGCATCTGCTGGAGATCGGAGCGGTGGCGCTCCGTCCGAAGCAGCCTTTCACCTGGACATCGGGCATTCAATCCCCGATCTATTGCGATAACCGTTTAACGATGTCCCATCCGGCTGTAAGAGAGCAAATTGCCGATGGATTTGCAGTACTGATCCGCAGCTTGTTTCCCGACGCTAATGTCATTGCAGGCACGGCAACTGCAGGTATTCCGCACGCAGCGTGGGTTGCTCAGAAGCTGAATCTTCCAATGATCTACGTACGGGATAAAGCTAAGGGCCACGGTAAAGAGAACTTGATCGAGGGGACTGTCCAGCCTGGACAGAAGGTTGTCATTATTGAGGACCTGATCTCCACGGGAGGAAGCTCACTGAAAGCGGCTCAGGCGGTGAAGGACGCAGGAGCGGAAGCGCTCTGTGTGATGGCTATTTTCACATACCAGCTGCAAAAGGCAGCCGAGGCGTTCGAAAGCGCAGGGGTGGCTCTTCATACACTTTCCAATTACACAGCATTAACCGAAGTAGCGGTTGATACCGGAAAGATTGCCCCGGAAGACATCAAGCTTCTTCAGGATTGGCGCGAGAATCCGGCTGCTTTCGGCCGGAATTAAACGGAAATAGGACAGGGGAAAGATCCCCTGTCCTTTCTTTATGCCGCTTTGTGTTCTATGTTCGCGTCAGCAAACAGAAATTCGGGCGAATAGGAAGCACATCGTTACACCGATGCAGCCAGGTACCCGCTATCCCTTTTCATTTTCAGCCGGGCGCGGTGAATCGCAGTCTTAATGGTCGATTCCGAACAATCCAACCGCTCGGCGATTTCCCTGTAGGATAATTCCTCATACGCAAGCAGCAGTAAAATTTGGCGGTCCCGCGGCTTAAGGCGTTCCAGCTGCCGATGAAGCTCTTCTTCCCATTCATTATGTATGCAGCATTGCTCCGGATGCGCGGTTTCGGGACAAGCCGGTTCGGGCGCAAGATCGAACGGAGAGCAGTTACGCTTTTGTTTCTTGCGGTAATGATCTACAAATACGCGATAGGAAGTTTGAAAAAGCCATGATTTGATGCTTTTGCCCTGTACACTGCTTCCGCTTTGGTAGAAACGCAGGAAAGTATCCTGCATCAAATCGGACGCTTCGTGATGGTTGCGGGTTAAGCGGTACATAAAATGGTACACTGTCAATTTGTATTGTGCGTATACATGTTGGAATTCCTCAACTGCGCTCTGTGGGTACATCCGGTTTTCCTCTTTCTTCTTCTCACAAGATTTCTTAATGATATTATGTAAAATTATACATCAAAAGAGGTTACAATTCGGTAAATTTTTGTAAAATAGTTCCAAAGTCCCCTTATATTAAAGTGTTATCCCGAAAAATTCAACTTATCTCTACGGAATTCCTTTGTAAAAAAACTTTCCTCTGTTCGTAACTTTTTACTTTTTTGGTACGTCTAACTGGATAAATAGAGAAATGCAGAAGGGGGCGGATACAGATGGGATTCTTTCGAAAACAACGGATTCCAGATCAGGCAATACATAATACAGCTGTCTCAGATGAGCCGCCCGCTGCGGGACCGTCCGGAGTTGTGGAAGACATGCTTGGTTCCGCCTCTTTGGAAGGGGTAACTGACGTCGTCGGGGAAGAAGAACTGTTGGTTGTGCGCGGTGTACACCGATCCTTTCAGACCGGATCGCGTAAGATCGATGTGCTCAAGGGTATCGATATGGAACTCCGCTCCGGGCAGCTTATTATGCTGCGGGGCCGCTCAGGCTCGGGAAAGACGACGCTGCTGAATATGCTCGGAGGCTTGGACCAGCCTTCCAAAGGTGAGATTTACTTCCGAAACCGCCCGTTCCATCAATGGGGCGATGATCAGAGAACGAGTGTCCGCCGTAAGGAAATGGGCTTTATTTTTCAAGCGTTTGCCCTAATGCCGCTGCTCTCTGCTTGGGAAAACGTGGAGCTGGCGCTGCGCATGGCGGATATCCCCCGTACGGAGTGGAAAGAAAGAGTACAGCATTGCCTGGAGCTTGTAGGGCTGGGTAAGCGGATGCACCACAGACCTTTCGAATTGTCCGGAGGAGAACAGCAGCGTGTAGCGATCGCCAAGGCAATTGCCCACAGGCCGGCGCTGCTCCTCGCTGATGAACCCACCGCTGAGCTCGATTCCCAGATGGGAGCGCAAGTGATGAATGTGTTTCAGAATATTATCAAAACCGAAAAAGTTTCAATTTGTATGACTACACATGATCCTACGATTTTGGAGGTTGCCGACCGTGTCTATGAAATGGTGGACGGTAGATTCGTCACTAACTAAACCCCGTGCTTTACACAGGCCGATTTTGGCTGTCTTATTATGTGCGGCCGTACTAAGCGCAACAGGCTGCTCATTACTGCCTAAAGAGGACGAAGAAGAAGTCCTGCCTGTCATTAATCCCCCCAAAATATCGCAGAAGCCGGTTTACACCGTCCGTTCGGAAACCATTGAGAATACCGTCCGCGGAAGCGGGAAGCTGATGTCTATGCAGGAGGAGCCTCTCTTTTTTACGGAGAACGACAAACGTTTGAAAGAGTTGTATGTCCGTCCTATGGATGTTGTTAAGAAAGGCCAGGTTATCGCGGTACTGGATGTCGAGGACTTGAAGAAGCAGCTTAGGGACGCAAAGCTTCAGTTCCGTAAAGATGAATTAGCTATGAAGGAAACGCTTCGCAAGAAAGATGAAATGGATCCGCTGGAATTTGAGGGCCAGATGATCTCATTCGAAGAGAAGAAACAGGCTATCGCCGATCAGCAGGAGGCGATCGGTAAAGCGGTGCTGACGGCCCCTTACAGCGGCACGATTGTCTCTGTTCCGGTTCAGAAAGGTGCGGTTGTGAAAGCATACGATCCGATTGCTGTCATAGCGGATTTATCCCAGCTTACCGTTGCCGCCAAAATCAGCAAAGATGATTTGGAAAAAGTGGCGATCGGCATGAAGGCTACAGTCGATATTAATGCCGCCGGCAAACACACCGGAGTAGTGAAACAGCTTCCTGTCATAACGGATGATAATGAGAACGGCGGCGGAGGTTTGCCTGGGGAAGGAGGAGGCGCCGGCGAACAGAAGGATTCCATTGAGAATTATCTGGTCGTGAAGCTGGATAAAATGCCGGCCAACCTAGGACGTAATACGCCGTTGTCCGTGTCTATCGTAGTAGACCGTAAAGAAAATGCGATTTTAATCCCTTTATCGGCACTCCGTACGATCGGCGGACGTACTTATGTTATTGTTTCCGACGAACAAGGGAAACGGGAAGTGGATGTTGAAGTTGGTCAACGTACTTCGACGGATGCGGAAATCGTTAAAGGACTCCAGCCGGGGCAGAAAGTGGTAGGTAACTGATATGGGAATTCCGCTGCTCCGGTTTTTGTTCCGCAAAATGTGGAACACCCGCTGGCTTACGGCCAGCACTCTGCTCGGCCTACTGGTAGCCGTAGCGTTTTCCACGAGTATTCCGATGTATGCGGACGGTGCGCTCAAACGTGTAATAACGGCTTCCCTGGCTGATAACAGCACCGGGCTGCCAGCCGGATCTCTTCAAATGAGATACCAGGCGACAGGCGGCACCGACACAGATCTTAAGTCCCTTCAGGAAGTGAACGGTTATATTGAAAAGGAAATTCCGGAAAGTATCGGATTTCCTTTCCGGACTTATGTCCGAAACCTCTCCATACGCAGCTCAAAGCTGGTTCCGGCGGACCCGGACAAAGTGGATGCTAGCATCAGCCGCAAAATGTCCATCTCCAGCCTGAGCGGTCTTGTAAACCATGCTGAATTTACTAAAGGAAAAGAGCCGGCTGATAACTCCGTGAATGGAATGATTGAAGCCGCCGTTCTGGAGGAGGCCTTATACCGGAACGACCTGCATGTAGGTGACGTATTCGAATACGATCTACCCGGACCCGCAGATCCTGTTCAAGTGAAAATCACCGGCGCCTTTAAGCCGAAAGAGGACAATGACCCTTATTGGTATCAAGGACTGGAAGGGTATATGAATGCTCTGATCATAAGCGATCAGGTTCTGATGGGTGAACTCCTGCAAACTAGGAAAGTTCCGCTGAATATCGCGAACTGGTATTATGCGTTCGATTTAAGGGACATTCAAACCAGTCAGCTCTCTCCGCTGGCCGGCAAGTTGGACCGCTTAAATATTGAGTTATACCAACGGTTGAAAGACACCAAAGTGGATATCTCCTTTATCGATCTGCTTGGAGAATTCAGGCGGCAAAGCCTGCAGCTGCAGACCTTGCTGTTCACATTAGCTGCTCCTATGCTGGCTATGGTGTTTTATTATATTGCAATGAACGCGAGGCAGTCACTGGATAAACAGAAGAGTGACATTGCTGTGTTAAGGAGCCGCGGAAGCAGTACATGGCAGGTCATATGGATCTATCTGCTGGAAGGGCTTATTCTTGGGGCAGTTGCTCTTGCGATTGGACCGTTTATCGGCTGGTTTCTGGCGAAAAGCATTGGATCAGCGAGCGGGTTTCTCACTTTCGTAGATCGAAAATCAATTCCGGTTGGAGTCTCCTCAGACGCTCTGATTGCCGGGGCATTGGCTGTCTTGCTGGCTGTGCTGGCCAGTGTCATTCCAGCCGTACTTTATGCCCGGCAATCTATCGTAGATTACAAAAAAAGCTTGGCAAGGTCCGACCAGAAACCTTACTGGCAGCGATGGTTTCTTGATCTTGTTTTGGCTGGGCTGGCAGGTTACGGCTGGTATCTATTTAACGAGAGGCAATTTTTAGCGGTAAAAACCGGATTAACAACAGATCAGCTTGAGGTACAGCCGTTTCTATTCTTCGTGCCGGCACTGTCCATCTTCGCGCTGGGACTGGTGTTTCTCCGTATTTTCCCTTGGCTGTTAAAGGTTTTGAACTGGATTGGCAAAAGGGTATTCCCGGTTCCGGTATACCTGACCTTAACTCAGCTGTCCAGATCATCTAAAGCATATTACCCGCTAATGCTCCTTCTGATACTCACACTTGGATTGGGCGTTTATAATTCTTCGGCTGCCCGTACGATTGATCTGAATTCAACGGAGCGCACTTTATACCAATACGGTTCCGATGTAACGATCCAAACCGTGTGGGAAGGTTATGCCGACGTAACGCCGGGGCAAGGCGGCGGACAGGGTTCAGGAAACGGCGGAGGAACCGGAGGCGGCGGTAACGGTGGAAGCGGTGGAAATCCGGGAGGTAACCCGGGAGGCAGCCCGGGCAGTCCGGGCGGAGGGAATGAGCCTCCCCGGAAGATCGTATATAACGAACCGCCGTTTGAAGTGTTCCGAACACTGGACGGGGTGGAAGCCGCCGCAAGGGTTCTGAAAACGAAAGGCAGCGTCAATGTTTCCGGAAGAACGATTGGGCAAGGGATTGTTATGGGGATCGATAACGTGGACTTCGCTAAAGTAGCGTGGTTCCGTGACGATTTATTCCCGGTGCATCCGTTTAAGTACCTTAACGTGTTGGGCTCTTACGAACATGCTGTCATAATTTCTTCAAACGTAGCAGAGAAAAATCAATTAAAGCCAGGGGATACAATTTCGATTGCAATGAACCAGATCCCTGTCGATTTCGTAATCGTAGCGGTGCTTCCTTACTGGCCTACCCAGTATCCGGAACAGACGCCGTTCTATATTGCAAATTTGGACTATATTTACGACCAAGTACCTAAGATTCCTTATGAGGTATGGTTGAAAATGAAGCCCGACGCTAAAGTAGCTCCTTTGATAACAAAGCTGCAGGAGAAGGGAATTGATCTGGCTACCGTCAAAGATGTAAGATCCGAGCTGATCGTTCAAGGGAAGCATCCTACCCGCGGGGGTGTGTTCGGCATTCTTAGTTTAGGGTTCCTTGTTTCCGTGCTGGTTTCATTAATCGGATATATCCTTTACTGGTTTTTCAATCTTTCCGGCAGGGTTGTTCAATTCGGTGTTCTCCGGGCTATGGGGCTTTCCCGAAGGCAGTTAACAGGGATGCTTCTGCTGGAACAAGTGTTCACAGCAGGACTCTCCATAGGTCTTGGAATCGGTATAGGTAAACTTACAAGCCTCCTGTTTCTTCCGTTCCTGCAGACGACGCAAAACACACAAACGCAGGTTCCCCCGTTCCGTGTCATATTCGAATCCAAGGATACGATGCAGCTATACATCGTTATAGCAGTTATGATGGTGACAGGGGCTGCACTCCTGTTCCTGCAAGTTCGCAGGCTTCGGGTACACCAGGCAGTGAAGCTGGGAGAGGAGCGGTAAGAAATGATTCATTGTGAAGGCCTAGTAAAAATCTATAAGACGGAAGACTTGGAGGTTGTAGCCCTGCAAGGACTGAACATTTCCGTGAAACCAGGCGAAATGATGGCAATAATCGGAAACAGCGGCAGCGGGAAATCAACCTTGCTTAATATTCTCGGAGGCCTGGACCGCCCTTCCGCCGGCCAGGTACGGGTCGGCGAATGGGATCTTCTGAAAATTACGGATGATCAACTTGTAGAATATAAACGTAAAACGGTTGGCTTCATTTGGCAGAACAATGCGAGGAATCTGCTTCCTTATTTGTCGGCTTTGGAGAATGTGGAAATGCCGATGATGCTCGGAGGCAAACATGATAAAGCTTATGCCAAGCAGTTATTGGAATGGGTGGGCCTGAAGGAGCGGATGCATAACAAGCTTCAGCAGTTGTCCGGCGGAGAACAACAGCGGGTAGCGATTGCCATTTCACTTGCCAATAGGCCAAATCTTCTTCTTGCGGATGAACCGACCGGTTCGGTCGATACACAGACATCCGATATGATCATGGATATTTTTCGAAGATTAAACCGCGATATTGGCATTACCATCGTAATTGTTACGCATGATCTGTCGCTGGCGGATAAGGTGGACCGAGTCGTAGCGATTAGGGATGGATTAACAAGTACCGAGTTTATCAAGCGCAATCCGAATTTAATTCCGGATGGAGGTGAAGAGGGGGGAGGCGGGTTCCAGCCGCTGCACCGTGTACATGAAGAGTATGTGGTCGTGGACCGCGTAGGCAGGCTGCAAATACCGCGTGACTATTTAAGCGCTTTGAACATTAAGGATAAAGCCTCAATGGAGTTTGACGGAGAGAAAATTATTATTAAAGCACCTATTCAGTTGGAGGGGAAGACAAATGAGCAGTAAACAGAAACTAAAGAAATCATTTGTAGCCGGCTTGGCCTTATCCTTAGTTCTACCGGTACTCGCAGCATGCAATAACAATAGCGAAGCGAAGGACAATGAGCAGCGAGTGCTGCGGATCGCCACGATGTTTGGCGGCGGAGGCGATGATCAATGGCTTCGCCAGCAGTACACGGAGATATATGAATATACCCACCCTAATATTACCATCGAGATCATTCCGGCAGTGGAACAAAGCATGTACGGATATGAACAGCAGCCGAAAGAGGGAGAAAAGCCTAAAGATCCGATCGAGGAAATGAAAAAGAAAATGACCGGTCCGAACCCTCCGGATGTCGTGCTGGTTGATTATCAGCAGCTGCAGTCTTTCATCGATGATAACATGCTGACACAGTTGGATCCTATGATGACGGAGGATAAGTTTGATCCGTCGGAATTGGTTCCAGCCGTTTACGACGGTCTCAAAAAGTTGGGGGACGATAAGCTCTATGCCTTGGCGCCGACCTTCTCCTCCTCAGCATTGTTCTATAACAAAGCTTTATTTACGGCAGCAGGGGTAGAACCGCCTGCAGACGGCATGACTTGGGACGATCTGTTCAATAAGGCCCGTCAATTGAAAAGCGGAACAGGAGAAAATGCAAAATACGGTTTTTCCTTTAACAATTACAGCGGATCTGATCCTTTTTACGATATGATGGCGTATACGGCACCGCTTCAGTTGTCCATGTTTGACGAGAAGGCCGAGAAGATGACGGTAGATACGGATAAATGGGAACAAGTATGGACTACGATATCTCAAATCTATAATGAGAAGATCATGCCTGAAATGCAAGATCCGGGCAAGCCGATGCCGATGGATTCCAAACAGGCATATAATCCGTTCCAAGGCGACAATTTTATGTCAGGCAAAGTCGCTATGACCATAGCTAACTATGGATATATCAATCAATTGATTGATGCCAGCAAAAATGCATCTAAAGTAGAAGGTTTTACGCCTCCCGACTGGGATGTTGTCACCGTACCTGTTCACCCTGAACAGCCGACAGTAGGCGGGAATATTTGGATGAACAGCGTAATGGGAATTAATGCAAAGGCCCAGAACGTGAAGGATGCATGGGATCTGATCAAATTTATTAACGGTGAAGATTGGGCGAAACTGAAGTCCCGCAGCAGTTATGAACTTGTATCCCGCACTAAATACAACAAACCTAAAGATGGTTATAACTATAATATCGCTGCATTTTACAAACTGACTCCGGTTCCGACTCAGGATAATTTAAGCAAGCTTTATCAACAGATGCCTAACCTGTACCGTGTTCAGGAGATTGGACGGAACAAGTTCCAGGAAGTGATTAAAGGAAAGAAAAAAGTCCGCGATGCCCTGAAAGAATGGAACACAGAAGGGAACGCGATGCTCCAGGAGATTAAGAAGAATCCTTCTGCCCCGATCGGGGGGGACGTAGGCGGAGCGGTGTACAGCAAGTAATGCAGGTCTGAATAAGGTGCCGTTTTCAACGGCACCTTATTTTTGCTTCACGGCGAAGAAAGGATTCTCGAATGAAACGGCGAATGCATACGGTGAAGTGATTGATTTACATGGGAGGGACATACAGTGAAATTAGCTAAAAGCGATACTTGGGTTTTGATTGGCGATTCCATCACGGACTGCGGCAGAAAGCACCCGCAAGGTGAGGGCTTGTTTGATGGTATAGGGAAAGGATATGCGGCGCTTGCGGAAGGTTTGATCCATTCCTTTTATCCCGAGCTAGGAATACGAATGATCAATATGGGTTCAAGCGGCCATACAATCAAAGATTTGAAAGGACGTTGGGAGACGGACGTAATACAGTTAAAACCGGATTGGGTGTCCATCCTGATCGGAATCAATGATGTATGGCGCCAATTTGATCAGCCTTTGATTAAGGAATCACATGTATACATAGATGAATACGAATCTACCCTCCGGTCATTGGTTGGGCGAACTTCCTCGCAGGTGAAAGGGATCGTGCTGATGGCCCCATTTTATTTGGAGCCTAATAAAGAGGATGCGATGCGTGCTATGATGGACCGGTATGGAAAAGCAGTAAAGAATATTGCTGAAGAATACGGAGCTTTATATGTTGATACTCAGGCATATATGGATCGCTTAATGGAACATATTTATCCCGCCACTTTAGCCTGGGACCGGGTTCATCCTAATTTTACTGGGCATATGACAATTGCCCGAGCGCTGCTGGATGTTCTGGATTTTGACTGGGCACTGAGGAAAGCAAATGTTTAGACCGACTTGTTCGGTCTTTTTTTATATATCTTCCATTCAGGGAAGGCTTTATTTTGCGGGAACATGGGTAATCTATAGATAAATAAGGCAGCGGACCCTGCTGCATAAATGAAGTTGTAAAGGAGCAGGATCATCATGAATTGGGTCTATTGGGGCCGGTTATACGAAACGAAATTCCAGGCAGGCTGTTTAGCGAAACGAATGGAGAATGACTGGTGGATTTACGGGTACGAATGTCCGCGGGAAATTGAAGTATTCCGTTCACGTAAAGGAAGATTCGGTGTCCGTTATACGCATCAGACGTAAATCTGTTATCCCTTTTGTTAAAAAAAGATTGACTTATGGCTCTCGAATAGTGTATATTATTAGTTGTCGCTGTTCGAAATAATGCAAACTCTGACGCGGGGTGGAGCAGCTCGGTAGCTCGTCGGGCTCATAACCCGAAGGCCGCAGGTTCAAATCCTGCCCCCGCAATACTATTGCATAAGGGCCCTTAGCTCAGTTGGTTAGAGCGGTCGGCTCATAACCGATTGGTCGGGGGTTCGAGTCCCTCAGGGCCCACCATAAGTATGATACGGTGAGCAACAAATACATAAACAAGAAAGCCCTCTGAGTAACCTCAGAGGGCTTTCTTTCTGTTTTATGAAGCTTGCTTCATTTGAATTCCAGGAGGCTTTGTTCCTTCCGAATCAGGTGAAAGGACAGCTTTATAAACAGAAGGGATGTAAGTTACTGTTTTCGCTTCGGTAATTACTTGAGGATACATTTTATCGGGATCGGGGCTCATAACCTTATAGGAAATGACTGCTGTGTCTTCAGTATAGGCAACCTTCGTAATTACAATCCCATATCCAGGGTTTGGGAGTTGAGCGGTTAAGATCACTTTTGTAATATCCTGATTTACGGCCGTAGTTGTAAGTTGTACTTGAGTATTGGTGTCCTCTCCGGGAGGCTGCGGTTGAATCGGTTGGGAGGCCCTCAGGAAGCGGTTTGCATTGTAAGACATGACAGCCGCATCTGAACGGATCAAGAGTTGCTTCGGACGGAACTTGTTGTTGGAATCCAAGGAAGCAATTTTGGCAATCAGCACATGTTGGATGCTGTCCATATAAGTTTTGGTCACCTGATCTTCGTCTTTTATGATCACAAACATTTCGGGGTAGGCAAAATCCCCTCTCGCAGTAATGGCTTTGAACAAATAGTGGGCAAACTGCTCCCTTGTCATGTTGGTGGACGGATCGATGTCTTTAGGAAGGTCGAGGCCGTTACATGCTGCAATAATAAAAAACTGCGAGTACCAAGCCTGGTCCGGTACCTTCGGGAAATAGTCGCTTGCTTTCGGAGCTTTGAAAAAACGCAGATTGTCAATATGGATCCCGGTGGATTTAACGATCATGGCAACTCCTTGAGCAAAGGAAACTTTCTCTTTGGAACCGAAGCGATCTTTTGATACCCCGGTTAGTATTTTTTCTTTTACCAAAGTTTCAATCTTGCTCCCGTCTTCGTTGGATTGCACATCCGAGAAAGCTGAAACTGTAGTGCCCGCCATCAGAAACACAGCAAGCATTAGGAACAGTAAACCAGCTTTTTTCATATTCATGAATCTCACCTCAACAGTAGTAGTTTGATAATCACTTCCATAGACGGGGAAGCAGAAAGAAAGGTTGCGGGATAATAACTCGCTTTAGTGTCCCTCGAAGGGGTGAATTTCATGTATACTATACCATATAAGGAAAAAGGAGGAATAAGGTGAACGTATCTCTCTTGTATGTGCTTGGATTCAGTATTTTCATTGTAGGAGTTATGTGCGGAGCAACGGACTCTAAAAGGAAGTCGTCCTTACTCTGGATCGAAGCTATAATTTAAATACGGACTTATTTATGGCCGATTCGGTTTATGTAAAGCTTTCTGCACTCGGAATCAAGGCGGCTCGGGACGGTTTGGCTTACAGATTGTCATATACATACAGAAATGAAACGGAGGAGTAACAGATGTTTGAGCAGCCCGGAGTTTCCGGAGGTTTTTTTCATGGAGCACCGCCAGTGTTTTTAACGTTTTTTCTACTAATATTCTGTTCTATTGCCGGTCTCATTGCCTACAAAATATTCGGAGGAGTTCGGCAATGGTCTGCGAACAATGCTTCTCCTATTTTGAATATTGAGGCAAAAATTATCTCCAAAAGGTACGAAGTATGGGGCGGTTCAGGTGATTCTTCGGCTTCCACATCTTATTTTGTGACTTTTGAACAAACAGACGGTACCAGGACGGAATTTGCGGTAGCTAATACAGAATATGGCTTACTGGCGGAGGGGGATATAGGAACGTTGAGCTATCAAGGGACCAGATACCATCATTTCGTTCGAAACAGAGAATACGTGAAAATGTAGGTCGGCTCCAAAAAGGCGATATAGCAAAAGGATGGGAATCGAAGATTCCCATCCTTTATTGATTGTGCAAGTTACACCGTACGAAAAACATTGGAAAACAATTTCGGGATGGGAGTCTCAAACCGCATTTCCTTCCCCGAAACGGGATGAATGAAGGCAAGGACTCGCGCATGGAGTCCTAATCTTCCGATTCCTCTGCCGCGTGCACCGTATTTCTTATCTCCCACAACCGGATGGCCTAGATCCTGCATATGTACCCTGATTTGATTTTTCCGCCCCGTCTCCAGTTCCACCTCAAGCAGTGAGTAGCTGCGGTTGGATTGGAGTACTTTGTAATGGGTAATTGCGTGCTGACCGTCGTTCGGATAAGGGCTCGAATACATTTTTAATGTTTTGGTTTCCTTAAGCCAAGAAGAGACAGTCCCCTCGTTTTTCTTAAGCTGTCCTTCCACTAAAGCAATGTAAGTGCGTTCCTTTACCAGCTCTTTCCACTGCTCTTGGAGCTTCTGCTGCACTGCTTCGGATTTTGCGAACATCATTACACCCGAGGTGTCCCTGTCTAGACGGTGTACAACGAAAATCCGGCTCGCCGGATCCGCAGCGCGGACATGATCCATCAGCTGCCTGTATGCCGTTAGCTGGGTTTCTTTGTCGGAAGCAATTGAAAGTAACCCGGATTCCTTGGTGATCACTAGTATATCCTTATCTTCGTAAAGAAGGGTGACGCCGGCCAGCGGGGGACGTTCCGGGATTCTCTCTTTACTTACACTGACTTTATCTCCGGGCTTTAACGGATGATTATGCGTGGTCGCGATCTTACCGTTTACGGCAATTTGCCCGCGTGAGAGTGCGGATTTTACAGAGTTTCGGCCCATCCCTGTTACGTTATCCAGCAGAAAGGGGAGAAGATCGGACTGCTCCGTTACCGTGTATTCACGTATAAGCGGCTGTTTAGGTTTGGCTGGAGTTGCTTTTTTGTTATTCATCGATACACTCATTCTCCATCTATTTCATAATGCTTACACTATACCATGATCCGGATGAAAAACAAACGAAGGGCCCTAAGCAAGTCTATGATGGTGTTTGGGCAATCGCGCATTTTCGGAATGAATCCAAACCACCGGACAAGTCAGATCATACCATATACGGTAACACCATTCATTTTCTAAAGGAGGTATACCAACTATGAACGGTCAATTTGGCATGTTTGGCGCGTTTGTCGTGAGTTTTCTGCTGATGCTTGCTCCTTACAGCGGGCTGTCTATCCTTAGCGATCATATGGCCTCATTGGACTGGCTGCAGAAGCTCGTCGTGGATGTAATGCGTCTTGGAGGAACGCTGGGCGCTATTTATTTCGGTTACAAGCTGCTGCGCGCAGAATCCAAAAAGAGCTGACCTCTTCTGAATCCGCTAACAAAGGAACAATAAAAAAGAGCAAGAACCATATCGGTTCTTGCTCTTTGTGATGATCTGAACAGGGATCGAACCTGTGACCCCCACCCTGTCAAGATGGTGCTCTCCCAGCTGAGCTATCAGATCAAATTGAGTGGCGACAAAATGTATAATAACAACTATTCTGCACAATGTCAACACTTTTTGGGCGGCTCAGTTCTTTCTTCTGTATAGATACTACGTAAGGAATCAAAACCAAAATAATCCATTCGGCCTATGTATATCAATCACCACTGATATTCTTGTAATGCAGATTACATTTTTATAAATAGTTTACTGAAAATCATGTCATATTTTGCCGGAATCCTTTATAATATAACTAATCTATGAAAAAGTAGGTATTTAAGACTATGACAACTTTAGAGTTACTAATCCAGAAGGTCTCGAAATTCGTTATTTTTTCTAATCCCGTCACCAAAGGAAACGTACTTGAACAGCGCCCGGCCGATCCAAGGCTGCCGATCCGAGCTTTTTTCGTAATCCTGAAGGAGAGTCAACAAGATGCAGCAAAATTTAATGAGCTTTGGCTTAAACAAGATGGGAATTTTGCTGTAACCGAAATCGGCTACGAGACGGACATCCGGTTTGTCCGGAGCCTTCTCATTCCGAATCTGAAAACGTCAGAGGTAACTGAGCTTTTTCCGGAGCATCAGATTATTGAGCGGTTCAGCACGCTTCTCCAAAAGCATAATACAAGACGGTAACATGTTCGATACTCCACATTTTGGGCAAGGAAGAAGAGACAAATGGCCTATTATATTTCTTACAAAAATCAAATTCTCGGTACAGGAATGACGAAGCAGCGTGCCGAAGAGAAGCTCCGGGACTTAAAGCTTTCATTTGCGGGGCTAGAACTTGTTGAGGTCAAAGAAGAAGATGCTGCTAAACCAGTGACGAAAAAACCGCGGAAACCCCGTAAATCCGTTCAAGCTTGACGACGCGTTTCTGTCCGTTGAACAGCTTGCCAAGCAGCAATCGGGGGGGTATTATTTATAGAAGAAACCGTGAGCCGGAAGGAATGCTCAGTCAATTCCCGGAGGAAAGCTTTTGGGCTATACTTGGCGAGTCCATAGCGGCTGCAGGTTACATACTTCATTAGACCCGGAGATGGTGACGCAGATGGAAATTAGGATTGCGGAGAACGAAGCGGAACTGCAGCAATGCCTGCAAGTGCGTATGGAGGTCTTTGTGGGAGAGCAGAATGTTCCTGCAGATCTGGAAGTAGACGAATTTGATGTCTATCCTTTTAATTGTACACATGTGTTGGTTACAGACGGAGGCCAGCCTGTGGGTGCGGCTAGACTTCGCGGATACGAGAACAACAGCGCGAAATATCAGCGTATTGCTGTATTGAAATCGTACCGGGGGCAAGGAGTCGGAGCCCTTCTGCTAGGGGCTTTGGATAAAATCGCGATAGAGCAGGGCTATAGCTCCGCTGTATTGGATTCCCAATGCCAAGCCGAGGCATTTTACAGCAAATCGGGATTCCATGTTGTATCCACGGAAACTTTCCTGGATGCAGGAATCCCTCATGTGCGGATGACGAAAACTTTTGAAGTAAAAGCGTAAATGAAAAAGACCTCGTAAGAGGTCTTTTTCTGTTCACCTAAAAGATAGGCAAATTATCCAGGTTATTTTCTTTGATGCCGTCAGGATTGCTGCGTAGGTGGTCGTCTCCGTCTCGGCCCTTAAATACATTCACGTTTTGAATCTGCCCGGACTTGGCCATAGCCTGCGCTTGATGATAATCTACCACTCTGCCTGAGGCAAACTTCAGCTCAACGATATCGCCGTCCCCATTTTTGCGCACGGCGACAACTTCTTCCTGCTGGTTTTGATTGGTTTCCATCAAGTTCACACTCCTTTTTATAGAAGTGTCTCACTCTGTGTCATAAACTATACTACCCCAGTGTAATCAGCTCATGTTGTTTGATAAACGTCATCGAGCCGGTTTTCCCCTCAAATTCAGGCATGATGTCATCGTAATGCATAAGATAAACGGATTGTTGGATTTCATCCGGCAGCGTCAGGAGCTGAGCTAACCCGGCATGGACGACAGCGGGCTGTTGAAGTTGGCAGTCGTGTAGAATGGCACGGCACCCTCTTGTATAGTAGACCTCCTCAATCAGCTCACGGCTAAATTGAGCGTCCGCACTATAAAACACGGTCTTATTAATAAAAAGGGAGTAGCTTCTCTTGCCAGGAATATGTTGAGTTTGCACAATTTCCACCTGTAAATTCGGAGTGATGCTGCATATTTCGGTTTCCCGCAAAGGGATAACCTGAAAATAGTGATGGAGCGAATTGAAATCGTCCTGTTCTAGCCCCGCACGCAGGGAATTCTCCCATAAGGTCTCTGTCAGTGTTTCCGGGACATATAAAGGAATCAAGCGTTTATGTACAAACTTCATCTGAAAAGCCAGTTCCTCCAGCCCTCCGATATGATCGGCATGCAGATGTGTTATGAGCACGCCGTCAATGTCTGCGAATGTTCTGCCCGTCTGGTAGAGGGCTAGCGGGGCCGTGATTCCGCAGTCAACCATCAAGGTGAAGCCGTCCTGAAAAACAAGAGCATTGTTGTTAAAAAAACGTTTGGAGAACGCATTGCCTGTCCCCAGCATTTCAAGTGTAACACTCATATAGGTACCTCCTGCCAGCTTCATCTTTCTCCATAAAATTTACCATGTTTCGTTCAGGAAAACAAAGCGGAAGGAAAACGGTACAAATGCCTGCAGATAGGCAGAAGCGGAAAGCGAATTCCCTCGCCAAAACATATTATGAAGTAACAATCAGGGCAGGGGTGAGTGGGGATGGTGAAGGGCAGGGCGAAGAAAAAGGAAATTCCTGTTAAAGATAAAACGATTCACAATATGAGAGTAGTAGGATCGGATACGTGCGCTGTATGCAAGACGCAGTGCGCCAGGGGATTAAGATACCTTGCTAAAATGAGCGAGCCGGGCGTAATCGGAAAAGGTGTGCCTTGTATTTTGACCAAAGGAAGGGCTTATAAATAAGAAAAGAATGGATCGCAAGGTCCATTCTGTTTATATAATCCGATTGTCTTTCATGACCTTCACAATTAAACCGTCCAATTTCTGGCTGATTTCCAGCACTTTAGGATGGCCGAAGTTGTATTTATATTTCTCTGCGGTGTTCAGCAACAGCTTCTTAAGTTGGTCGATTTCGCATGTTAGGTAGTCCTGGTGAGAGGTCATTCGTAATCTTCCTTTATTTCCAAGAATTTATAGTTAGTGTACCATGTTTGGACAAGCAGTAGAAGGAAAAATTGGGCGCGCTAATTTATATTTACAATAAAAGAGTGATTGTGTTATGATTTATCATTTTTCTGTTAAACAAACATTAGACAAACTAAAAAAAAACGAAAATCGGGGAACAAGGCGGAAGAGCCTTCAAAAGTTGTTAAACGGCAGCGCAACTCTTTCCATACCGAAGAGTATAACTTAACTGAAAGAATAACAACTGGAGGTAAGGCGCATGAAGCTAAGACGGATTGTCATCCTGACATTAGCCATTTCCTTATTGGGTACCGCTTCGGTGTTTGCCGACTCGATCGGTCAGCGGGTGCGGGTATTCGTGAATAACAATGAAACATCCGATCCCGGGATAAACGTGGACGGCAAAACAATGCTTTCTCTAAGGGAAATGTCGGAAGCCTTGGGTGCGATCATTACGTGGGATGATGAGACTAAGGACGTAAGGGTGTTTAAACCGAATGTCCATATGATTCTGCTCGACACTGACAAATCGCAGCTTTTTAACGAAGTGGAGCGGGGGAAGGCTAATTTTGTTTTCATTTCGCAGACGGACAACTTGTTGGCCGATGTTTATTCATTTAAAGTACTGATTTCTGACCCGTACGGCAACGCAAAGGATATTGTTCCCGAGACTGTGTTTACTGAGCAGAAGGATACTTATAATACCCGGACGAAGCCTATCGATTACGATTTTAAGTACTCCGGAAAATATACAATTAGTTATATGATGAAGCTGAGCCGTAATGCGGATTACCAGACGGTAGGCAAGAAGGTCATAACTTCGAGGTCCACCAAATAAAGTGATATGACTTTTTGCCAAAATTGACCCTTGATATCAAAAATGTTACGATACCGTTGTGTTACATAATTTAATCCGAAAAGAGGCTTTCGAATGAGCGATCACGTACACGATGAGAACTGCGACCACGAACACGAGGAACAGGTTTTCATCATCACGGATGCCGACGGCAATGAACATGAAATGGTGATGGTATATACGTTTGAATCCGAAGAGCAGGTATACGCAGTACTGCTGGACAAGAACAACCCTGAAGAGGACGGCGTCATTTTCCGTATTGAAGAAGAAGGCGACGAAGCGTTCTTGGAAAGCATTGAAGATGAAGAGGAATGGAACCGTGTAGTAGCGGTTTACAACCAAATCGCTGCCGAGGAATCGGAGAACGTATAAGAAGAATAGAAGAAAGGCCGGCACCGATTCATCGGGCCGGCCTTTCGCATTCCTAATTTATTTGCGCGGATTGAAATACATGATGCGCCCGTTAAACAATTGCAAACGGGCTTTCAGTTTGCGCCCTAAATATTTGCACAGTTCGTTCGCTTTGGCTTTATCCCCGTGAGTGGCGTCAGAAGGAAGAACAATTTGAATGTGCCTGTAAACAGAAGACTCTTCTTGGGAAGTGCCGGTACCTACCACGATATATTTGTACAGGCTGTTCTTGCCTTTCAGGTAAAACCAGATACCTTCTCCGTCAGGCTTTGTTTCGATCGTATAAGGGAAGGCGGCCTCCGCATAATCCCAGCCAAGTTGCTGTCCCGTTAATGCGGCTTGCTCACGGTATTGCAGAAGCAGTTCTCTGACCTCATCGAGTGATATTTCCGCAGAGGAGGACCCTTCAACTAAGGTTACAAAAGCGCTTTGACCCACTGCATCGCACCCCATTTTTCCGAATAATTCCTACGTTAGTTGATCATAGCACCGGGAGTTCGCTTTTACAATGGTCAAAAAAATGACGGTACCTCCATGCACAATTGGGCGCATGCGGTACCGTAAGGGTTTATACTTATTCGAAAATCGCCTCAGGCTCTGAAATGACTTTAATGTGGCGTATGCTGCGGTCTTCGGGACCTTTTACAGGCAAACCTACTTTGACATGGTCCATAATGTAATCTATATTCTCCTGCGTGATGACTTCGCCTGGCAGCAGGATAGGAATCCCTGGCGGATACACGTAAATGAATTCCGCGATAATGCGGTCTGCCGATTCTGTGAACGGAATCATTTCCGTATCGCCATAAAATGCATCCCTTGGTGTAATGGCCAGATGAGGAATTTCGGGAATTTTTACAACCAGTTCGCCCGCGGTACGTTTATTGTAATACTTCTCAGAGAGCTTGCGCATGGCCTCAAGCAAAAGCTCCACATTCTCTCTAGTGTCACCCGGTGTAATCAGGGCGAGGATGTTATACATATCGCTTAATTCCACTTCGATATTATATTCGTCTCTAAGGAAATTCTCGACTTCATACCCTGTCAAGCCGAGATTTCTAACGTGGATGCATAGCTTGGTTGGATCATAGTCAAAGGTAGCTTCCTCGCCTAATATATCCTTCCCGAAGCTGTATAGTCCAGGAATTGCATTGACTTCTTCGCGGGCGTAGTTGGCAAGGGAAATGGCCTTCTCAGCCATGTCGTGTCCGTTGACAGCCAGATTTCTCCGGGACACATCCAAAGACGCCAGTAGCGGGTACGAGGTAGAAGTCGTCGTAAGCATGCTGAAAATCGTCTGAACGCGGAAAGGGTTCACCAAGCCTTTCTTGACATTGAGGACAGAGCTTCCCGTCATGGAGCCTCCAAGCTTGTGTACGCTCGTTGCAGCCATATCTGCTCCCGCCTGCATAGCGGACATTGGAAGTCCCTCATGAAAGTGAATAAGAACACCGTGCGCTTCATCGACAAGGACAGGGATGTTATAACTGTGTACGAGATCGACCACTTCTTTCAGGTTCGTACATATTCCGTAATACGTAGGATTGATAACGAGAACGGCTTTTGCATCCGGGTGTCTCTTCAAAGCTTTCCGGACGGAGCGTAAGGTGATGCCGTGGTCGATCCCCAGGTTTTTGTCCCTTGCAGGAGATAGGAAGACCGGTTTGGCACCGCTGAAAATAATAGCTGACATGACGGACTTATGCACGTTGCGCGGCACAATAATTTTGTCTCCGGGAGAGCATACAGCAAGAATCATCGTCATAATGGCACTGCTTGTCCCCTGGACGGAGAAGTAAGTATAATCTGCTCCGTAAGCGTCGGCGGCAAGCTTCTGGGCTTCCTCAATCACACCTGTAGGCTGATGCAGGTCATCCAGAGGCGCTATATTGATCAGGTCGATGGATAATACATTATCTCCGACGAAATTTCGAAATTCTTCATCCATTCCGGCACCTTTCTTGTGCCCGGGAATATGAAACTGCACCGGATTCGCCTTAGCGTGCTCTACAAGTGCGGTAAACAGGGGGGTCTTATGATGATCCAACCCGCATCCCTACCTTTCCTAATATACTGATTGTAACTATAACAAAAATGAACTGTATTGCAAGCCGTGTTTCAGGACCGGATGGCACAGGCTTGCCGAGGCTATACTTTTATAGGGAAAACGTTCTTGATTTGTTCAGTTTTCCATCGGAAAAAGTTGTGTTACGATTAGAATCGTCCTCATTCGACAACGGTAGATTGATAAAGAAAGAAGGTACATAATGAGAAAGCAGCTCACTCTCATCGGCTTTACGTTATTTACGATTTTCATCGGTTTCGGGATCGTGATTCCGCTGCTGCCTGTGATGGTACAGGAAACGGGAGCGCCGGAATATCATTTCAATATTATGCTGGCAGCCTATTCGGCCGTTTCGTTTGTAGTATCCCCGTTCTGGGGCGCTTTGTCCGACCGGATCGGCCGCAAGCCGGTGCTGCTGGCCGGGGTAATAGGGTTCAGCGCAAGCTTTTTCCTGTTTGGAATGTCTTCCGGTCATTTATGGCTCATGTATGTATCCAGAATACTCGGCGGGTTGTTTTCCGGAGCGACGACAGCTTGTGCTGTTGCGTACGTGGCCGATATAACAACGGATGAGAACAGAACCAAAGGGATGGGAGTAGTCGGGATGTCGATAGGCCTCGGATTCATATTCGGGCCGGCCATCGGAGGAATTCTGAGCAAATACGGGCATCCGGTTCCTTTCTTCACTGCTTCCGTCATATCGCTCCTTACCGCTTTGTTTATTGTTTCCACTCTCAAGGAATCGCTTGCTGCGGACAAGCGTACTACGGCCAAGCGAGCCGGCAGCAGGTGGGCCGCTTTTACAGGTTCGGTCAAGTATTTATATATCCTTCTGTTTCTCGTTACGTTTACCCTTGCCGGTTTGGAAGCTACGCTCCAGTTTTTTCAAATGCAGGCTTTCGGTGCCACTCCGGAGGATGTCGGATATATGTTTTTGGCAAGCGGCACGGTAGGAGCGCTGATTCAAGGCGGTGTAGTTCGGAGATATATTAAGAAAGGGGACGAACCTAAGGTGATCAAGATCGGTTTCCTGCTGCAGGCGGCGGGTTTTATTCTGCTGCTGTTCTCGAACAGCCTTGTGACTGCGATGATTTACCTTTCGGTATTTGGAGCGGGAAACGCGCTGCTGCGCCCATGCCTAACCTCGTTGATTACGCAAAAAACTACGGTAGGCCAAGGTACGGCTTCCGGCCTAAGCTCCTCCATGGACAGCCTTGGACGTATAGCCGGTCCCCTTCTTGCAGCTGTATTGTACGGAATTCAAGTTGAACTTCCTTTTTATGTGAGTTCAGCAGTCTGTCTGCTGGCCTTGGTGCTGGTTGGCTATTATATTTCCAAAAGTACGAAAACTGCTGTCGAAGCTGCTTTGAAGTAAGAGGTATTGAATAAAAATGCATATCCGCTTGTAAATATGTAACGAAACCTCACACATAAATTTGTATTCGTGATATTTTTTAAATTTTCTGTCAATTTACTTGACACGAAGCTCTATTTTATTGTAATGATGTATTGGATTTCTTTATTTTTGATAGTATAATGAATAACGAAAATCACGCACTTATTTTCCATTGCAGATAATAAATTTCATGGAAAGTTTGTGTAATAAATCAAACCTGGGGGTAATCTACACATGAAGAAGTGGACAAGTCTGACCTTGGTCATGATCCTTGCACTTGTGCTTGTTCTATCCGGTTGCGGTAAGAACAATGCAGGCAATGAAGCTAACGGAGGAACAAAGGCCGGTAACAATGCCGGAACCGAAACTCCGAAATCCGATTTGAAAGTCGGTTTGGTTACAGATTCCGGCGGCGTAAACGACAAATCCTTTAACCAAAGCGCTTGGGAAGGACTTCAGAAAGTAGCGGACGCTAAAGGTATCGAGACTAAGGTTCTTGAAAGTAAAGCTGATCCTGACTACGAACCAAACCTGAACAAGTTCGTTAAAGGCGGATACGACCTCACTTGGGGTATCGGCTTCCTGATGGGTGATGCCATCAAGAAAGTCGCTGCTGAAAACCCGAATGCAAAGCTTGCGATCATTGACAACACAGTAGAAGCTCCAAACGTTGCTTCCGTAACTTTTGCGGAGAATGAGGGTGCTTACCTTGTAGGTGTTGTTGCGGGCTTAATGACAAAAACGAACAAGATCGGTTTCGTTGGCGGTATTAAAATTCCTGTAATTAAGCGTTTCGAAGTTGGTTTCCTTGAAGGCGTGAAGGCAGTAAACCCTAAGGCTGAAGTAACCATCAACTATGTCGGCGACTTCGGTAAACCGGATGCAGGTAAAGCAGCTGCAGCAACGATGTACAATGACGGCGCAGATATCATTTTCCACGCTGCGGGCGCTACTGGTAACGGTGTGTTCAACGAAGCGAAAGACCGTTCCGCTTCAGGCAAAAAAGTATGGGTTATCGGTGTAGATAAAGACCAATCCCTTGAGTTTGGTGAGGAAATTACTCTGACTTCCATGATGAAGCGTGTTGATCAGGCGGTAGAAACAATTACTAACCAGATGGCTGACGGTCAATTCCCTGCAGGCAAGAACGTAACGCTGGGACTGAAAGACAACGGTGTAGGCCTTCCTGAAACGAACAAAAACGTTCCGGACGATGTCCTTAAGAAAGTGGAAGAATACAAACAAAAAATTATCAGCGGCGAAATCACAGTACCTGCTGAATAAAGTTTCCGCAGCACATAAAGTCAGACAACAAACAAGGCTGGTTATGTAACCGGCCTTGTTCTTTCATTACTAAGGCTTATAAACTATAAAGTCCAGGGTGATACGAATGAGCGATGCGGCTCCGGTATTAGAACTACGAGGCATTACCAAGCGCTTCCCTGGTGTTGTCGCCAATGACAACATCAGTTTGACGCTGAAGAAAGGTGAGATTCATGCGCTGCTTGGAGAAAATGGAGCGGGCAAATCCACATTGATGAGCATTGTTTTCGGCCTTTACCGTCAGGATGAGGGCGAAATTCTGGTGAATGGTCAGGTTACCGATATCGATAATCCGAATAAAGCGATTGATCTCGGCATCGGGATGGTCCATCAGCATTTTAAATTAGTACAGCCGTTTACTGTTACTGAGAATATTATTTTGGGAATGGAACCGAAAGCGGGGCTGAATATTGACTACAGAACGGCATCCCGCAAAGTAAAAGCTTTATCTGAACAATACGGCCTTAAAGTAAAGGCGGATTCAAGGATTGAAGAAATTACTGTCGGTATGCAGCAGCGCGTCGAGATTCTAAAAACCCTGTACCGCGGGGCCGAAATTCTAATTTTCGACGAGCCTACAGCCGTGCTTACGCCTCAGGAGATAGAAGAGCTTCTCGAAATTATGAGAAAACTGGTGGCCGAAGGCAAATCCATTATCCTGATTACGCATAAATTGAAAGAGATTATGGAAATCGCCGATACATGCACCATTATCCGCCGCGGTAAAGTAGTGGACTCTGTGAAAGTTTCCGAGACGACTCCGAAGCAGCTAGCAGAGAAAATGGTAGGCCGTAATGTTTCTTTCTCTGTGGACAAGACTGGCGCATCCCCCGGGGAGAACGTGCTTACAGTTGAGAACCTTGTAGCTACAAGCAGTCAAGGGATCCGGGTGTTGGATAGCCTAAGTTTCCATGTCCGCAGAGGTGAAATCCTGGGGATTGCAGGCGTTGACGGCAACGGGCAAAGCGAACTCATCGAAGCTTTGACGGGGCTGCGCAAAGTTCAGGAGGGCAAAGTCAATCTGAACGGCGAAGACATCACGAATCAATCGCCGAGACATATTTCGGAAGCCGGGATGTCCCATATTCCGGAAGATCGTCATAAACACGGACTTGTACTAGATTTTACAATGAGCGAGAATATGGTGCTGGAGACGTATTTCCACAAGAAATATAACCAGAACGGATTTATGAATTACGGCGAAATCGATAAGCACGCGGAAAAGCTGATACAGGAGTTCGATGTGCGTACGCCAAGCATCCATACGAAAGCAAGATCTTTGTCGGGCGGAAACCAGCAGAAAGCGATCATTGCGCGTGAAATTCATAAAGATCCGGATGTACTTATCGCTGCGCAGCCAACACGCGGATTGGATGTAGGAGCGATCGAATTCGTTCATAAACAGCTTATTGCCCAGCGCGACAAAGGCAAGGCAGTGCTGCTTATCTCTTTTGAGCTGGATGAAATTATGAATGTTTCCGACCGGATTGCGGTTATTTACGAAGGCAAGATTGTCGGCGAGGTATTGCCGCAAGAAACAAACGATGAAGAGTTGGGCTTATTGATGGCCGGCAGCCAACGTGAAGAGGGAGGTGCCGGAGCATGAGCAAATTCATCCGGGCTTTAACAAGAGAAAGCGTCATTTATCCATTGGCTGCCATTCTACTGGGCTTGATTTTCGGGGCTATTATTATGCTGATCGGCGGATACAATCCGGTAATTGCATATAAATCGCTCGTCATTCAGGTGTTTGGATCAAGCTATGATATCGGAGAAACGATTCGTGCTGTGACTCCATTGATTTTAACCGGTTTATCCGTAGCTTTTGCATTCCGTTCCGGATTGTTCAATATCGGAGCGGAAGGCCAGTTCATGATCGGTATGACAGTGGCGACCTGGGTAGGGATTCAATGGGACCTTCCTATCGTTGTCCATGCACTTGTCGCTATGATTCTTGGCGGAATCGCAGCCGGTTTATGGGGGGCCATTGCAGGGTATTTGAAGGCGAAACGCGGCGTCAATGAAGTAATTACAACCATCATGCTGAATTGGACAGCACTTTATTTGTCCAACTACATTATAGGTTTCATGTTGGAAAAAGGGCAGCAGCGTACGACCTACCTGCCGGAATCGGCTTGGATTACGTCTCCGTGGTTCGCTTCTTTGTTCGGTAACTCGAGAATCCACTTAGGTATCTTTATCGCTTTGATCGGGGCGCTGGTGTTTTACATCATATTGTGGAAAACGAAACAAGGATATGAATTGCGTGCCGTCGGACATAACGCTGACGCTGCAGAGTATGCAGGGATGAACGTGGGCCGTAATATTGTCAAGGCTATGTTTATCAGCGGCATATTTGCAGGGCTTGCCGGGACGTTTGAGGTGTTGGGTGTTTTCCACTACCAGACGATTGCGGCATCCTCGCTGGGTTACGGATTTGACGGTATCGCCGTATCCCTGCTCGGCATGAACAACCCGCTGGGTGTCGTGCTTGCGGCAGCTTTGTTCGGTTCACTGTCTTACGGAGCGGCAGGTATGAGTTTCGGGGCTGATGTCCCGCCTGAAATCATCCGTATCGTCATCGGGTCCATTATTTTCTTCGTAGCTGCGCAAGGGATTGTCAGATGGCTGCTGATTCCGTTCTATGCAAAGCGTAAGAAAGAGAAGGTGCTGTAAATGGATATCAACACTATCGGACAATTGCTCAGCATTACGCTGATTTTCTCTACAGCTTATATTTTCACTGCACTAGGCGGAATTGTCTCGGAACGTGCGGGCGTAATTAATATCGGACTGGAAGGATTGATGGTAGCCGGAGCGTTTGCTGCCGCTGTAGGCACACTTTATGCGGAAGATGCGGGAATGGGGGGAGCTGCTCCATGGGTCGGCCTGCTGGCGGGTATGCTGTTCGGAGTCCTGTTCTCCGTCATCCATGCCGTGGCATCCATCACATTCAAAGCGGATCAGGTCGTCAGCGGTGTGGTTATCAACTTCCTGGCCGGGGGAGTCACACTCTATCTGGTTAAACTGCTGTTTGAAGGATCCGGTCAGACAGAAACGATCAAGAACGGGATCGGCAGAATCAGGATTCCTTATTTGGAGGATATTCCGATTATCGGCCAGGCATTGTTCAATACGTATGCAACAACGTACATTGCCTTGCTTCTCGTATTTGTGCTCTGGTATGTTCTATTCCGCACTCCATTCGGACTTCGGCTGCGTGCGGTCGGCGAACACCCGAGTGCTGCCGATACCGTCGGTGTAAAGGTCCAGCGCATGCGTTATATCGCTGTACTCATCAGCGGTGCCTTGGGCGGACTAGGCGGTGCAACCATTACGTTAACTACTACGGATAACTTCGCGCATAACACCATTTCAGGCCAAGGCTTTATTGCCCTAGCGGCGCTGATTTTCGGCAAGTGGAATCCGATCGGTGCTTTAGGCGCGGCTCTGTTCTTCGGCTTTACACAGGGTGCCCTGAAAAACTTTATGCAGCTGTTTGAATTCTCTAAACAGATTCCGGCGGAGTTCATTTATATGCTGCCATATATTCTTACTATCGTTGTTCTGGTAGGCGCGGTAGGTCGAGCGAAAGCTCCTTCGGCACTGGGAGAGCCGTACGATCCCGGCAAACGCTGATTTAATAAAGAAAGACGTGTACTCGGTTTGTTCCGGGTACACGTCTTTTTTAACGTGAAAGCGATAGGTGATACAGGGGCATTAGTGTCTCAAATGTCTCTTTGGCTGCCTCGAGAAACTCAGTTCCGTCTCGAAGGATCGGATCATTTGCAGCAAACCTGCGACCGATGAGCAGTTCGGTTTTCTTAATGTTGCGGAATCGTTCTAAAGCTGTTTTTAATTCCTCTTTGCCCAGGTCGGCGAATTTAACCGCATCTTTTCTCATGTGATCGAAAGACACTTCATACTCCTGCGGTATTGTTTCTCTTAGCAATGGGACAGAGGCAAGAAACCGATCGGCGATGGCCTGCTTTTCCGGCAGTTCATAAATATAGGCGAGCCACATGAACAAATGGTCATCAAAAAGTCCGATTTGAAAATGGGGATGCATTTTATAGCCTCGCTTATTGGGAGCGAACGCCATCCATGTATCCACGGGGGCATTCGTCTTTCTGCGGAGATGCTGGGCAATATGCAAAAACATCTCCTGGCCGGCGAGCATGGACATGTCCTCTGTCAACGCATGGCCGATAGCTCTAAACTTGGGTTGGATCCGGGAACGGATCGCTTCCATGCGGGGCTCAAGGCCTTCCACCGTAAAAGTATCGAAATCATGTTGGGTAAAACCGGAAAAAACGGGCTCTGTCGCTATGTTAGTCAATAGAATCTCAGTCCTTTTATGTAGTAAATAATACATGTTATCATAACATAGGTTCGGAGCAGGTACCAAATGCGGGAATAGAGGTCTGTGTTATTTGTGACATTTTGAGAAGAAGATAAGAAAATAGGCAAGAAAGCAAGTTACTAATTCATACTATGGAGTATAATATATTGTAAATCGTTAAATTGTCTGAACATTCTGTCAACGGGAAATGAACTGAACCGGGAGGGATTGCCGTGAACCGAAGCTATGAAGTGGAGTACTGCAACCTAGAACTGCGTTTTGATCGCCGGTTAATCCAGAATTTCATTAAACATCTGATCCAAGAAGGATATTCGCTATATTGGAACGAGAGTGATATGCATTTTGTCATCTCGATCCGTTCCGGCAGAAAGCTGGTGAAGCTGAAATTCCAGCGGATCCAAAACCGTTTTAAAATCGTAGGGGACTATTCCTTTAAAGATGAAAAGCTGGCCGAAATTATGGAAAAAATGATCGGTGATACGAGAGGCCATGCCGTTGTCAAAAGGTTTAAAGACCGTCAGATTCTAATTGAAAACATTATGTTCGGGGAATTGATCAGGCTCGTAGAAATTTCCGGAATGGAACATAAAATCCTTTATCAGAAGCAGCCAGTCATCACCCAGGAGGAAATGATCCAGGCGTTTAAATCCAAGCGTGCAGAGGAGCGGATCCGGGTCTTTAGGCTCGAGCTGGACTATGAGCTAGCCTCATTATTTGACGCTTTGAAAGACCGGAATCTGGAGGAGTCCGAGAGAATTAAGGAGAGGCTGGCTGTGCTGCGGCAGGAAATGCTGTTGTTAGAAGCTTGACGGCTGAATGCTTTTTGCATAATTATTATCAAAGCGGCTCTTTTAAAGGGGCCGTTTTCTTTTTGTACGAGTGAGTATACTAATAGTCGTTAGGCGTTAATGTGGCATGCATCACATAATTCAATCGCCATTATTGACAATTGTTATCGGTTGTTGCGGGAGCAGGCAGTTCACTTCTGTGCTTTAAAAGTGTAAAATAAACTTATTGTGATTTGACGCTTATTAAATTCGAGAGAAAGAAGAGGATGAAACCATGGCAAAACAGCAAATCGGAGTGGTAGGTTTGGCCGTTATGGGCAAAAATCTGGCACTTAATATTGAGAGCAGAGGATTTACGGTTTCTGTATTTAACCGTTCCCCTGAAAAGACGAAAGACCTGGTAGCAGAAGCACAAGGCAAGAATTTGGTTGGTACATATTCGATTGAAGAGTTTGTTCAATCCTTGGAATCCCCCCGCAAAATCCTGATCATGGTACAAGCAGGTCCTGCAACTGACGCAACTATTGAGCAGCTTCTGCCGCATCTTGACCAAGGCGATATCCTGATCGACGGCGGAAATGCATATTTCCCTGACACCCTGCGCCGGAACAAAGAGCTGGATGCTAAAGGGATCCGCTTTATCGGTACAGGTGTATCCGGCGGAGAAGAAGGCGCGCTGAAAGGTCCTTCGATTATGCCGGGCGGCCAGGAATCCGCTTATAAACTGGTTGAACCGATCTTAACGGCAATCTCTGCAAAGGTCGGCGAAGATCCTTGCTGTACCTACATCGGACCGGACGGTGCAGGACACTATGTGAAAATGGTGCACAACGGGATCGAATACGGAGACATGCAGCTTATCTGTGAGGCTTATCAGTTGTTGAAGGATGTTGTTGGCTTAACTACGGAAGAGCTACACGAAATCTTCACAGAGTGGAATAAAGGCGAATTGGACAGCTATCTGATCGAAATTACAGCAGATATCTTCTCCAAGAAAGATCCTGAAACAGGCAAGCCAATGGTCGATGTGATCCTGGACGCAGCCGGACAGAAGGGCACAGGCAAATGGACCAGCCAAAGTTCTCTGGACCTGGGCGTTCCGCTCTCCATTATTACCGAATCCGTATTCTCCCGTTTCCTGTCGGCGATGAAACAAGAACGTGTAATGGCTTCAAAGCTGCTGAACGGTCCGAAAGCGGCTCCGTTCGATCAGGATAAAGCAGCCTTCATCGAGGCTGTACGCAGAGCATTGTATGCAAGCAAAATCTGTTCGTATGCCCAAGGTTTTGCTCAAATGAGAGCTGCTTCCGAAGAATATAACTGGAACCTGAAATACGGTGAAATTGCGATGATCTTCCGCGGCGGATGCATTATTCGTGCTCAGTTCCTGCAAAATATCAAGGATGCTTATGACCGCAACCCAGAGTTGAAAAACCTGCTGCTTGACGAGTATTTTAACGATATCATCGAGAACTACCAGGAGGCTTGGAGAACAGTAATTGCAACTGCTGTTACCCGCGGAATTCCTGTTCCTGCTTTCGCAAGCGCTTTGTCTTACTATGACAGCTATCGGTCCGAGAGGCTGCCTGCAAACCTGCTGCAGGCTCAGCGCGATTATTTCGGGGCGCATACGTTTGAGCGCTTGGATAAAGAAGGAAAGTTCCACTTTAACTGGATGGAAAACTAATCTCCTGCTATTCAAGTAACGGGAGGGAACGGTCCGTTTCCGTAAGCCGTCTCTCCCAGCCAGTTCCTAAGCCGTTCTGCTTCTTCGTCCCCGGTACTGCGGTTATGGAGAAGGAGCATGGCTGCTTCGGCAAAGTATTGAAAGTTACGCAATAAGAGTGGCTGAGGGAGGCTCACAAGATGTGGGTCTTCATCAGCCACCTTTTTTTTCATAAAATCCAACATCCAAATGATATCTTCCCTGCACAAAGGATGATCGGGATTCATAATCCGGCGGTATCTTTCGGTTTGGGCGTTAGTATGGGACTCAATGATGGACATAGCCGTCCTCCTTGATAGGAAATAACTTGTTTAGCAATCTACTAATATACGATACGCTTGCCTGAAAACTTTTATTCCGGCGTTGTCCGCAATTTATAGGCTATGGTATGATAGAAAAAAGTCACTTAAACACTTTAATGCGCAAAAGTAGGTGGGGATGATAGTCAGTGAAGAAAGACCTATAAAAAACCTGGTTTTAATCGGATTTATGGGGACAGGGAAATCTACGGTAGGACAGCTTCTTGCAGAGAAGTTAGAATGGACATTCATAGACTCGGATGCGGCACTGGTTTCCCGGGAAGGCCGGAGTATTCCGGACATATTCTCCTCGGACGGGGAAGCTTATTTTCGAAACGCGGAATCAAGAGCTCTTGCGGACATATTAAGCAGGAACCGTCAAGTGGTGGCTACAGGCGGAGGGGCGGTTCTGAGGGAGGAAAACCGTCAATTAATGAAGGGACAAGGTATGGTTGTCGCGTTAACGGCGACCGCCGAGGCGATCATCGAACGGGTAAGGCAGGACACCAATAGACCGCTGCTGCAGGGAGATGTTGAAGAAAGGGTAACCTCCCTGCTTGTCGAACGTCAGCCGGCCTACCGTTTTGCAGATGTGACTATCGATACTACCGATTTATCGGCCGTATCCATTGTGGAAATGATAGCGGGGCTTATAGAGCAGAAGCCTTTAAATGAAGCATAGTCATATTACATCTCCCAGGAAAGCATGCCTCCGGTAATATTCGTTACCCCTTCAAAGCCAAGGCTTGAGAGATACTCACAGGCTCTGCTGCTGCGGCCGCCTGACCTGCACATAATGAACAGCTCGGGCGTTTTCTCGATTTCATCATAACGCTCCGGAAGCTGGCCAAGGGGGATGTGCTTGGCACCGGGAATCATGCCGGCAGCAACTTCCTCGTCTTCGCGGACATCGATGATGTTTAGTGGTTCTCCCTGATCTAGACGGAGCTTCAACTGCTCCGGACTGATGGTAGAATATGTGCTCATTAAGACCTCCAGCAATGTAATAGTTTCTTATTATGTAAGGGTGGATGACACCTAAACTGAAGTATAAACGGTGAGGCTGCAGAATGCAAAAAGAGGCATCAAAATACGTAAAGTTATGGAAATTTTATTTATTGATAGCTATGGCGGGCAGCCTAGGAGCAGTCTGTCGTTATGCTGAAGGCCTTCTTCTCCAGGATATCCAGCCAGCGGGGTTTCCGGCAGCGACTTTTGCCTGTAATATTGCCGGAAGCTTGCTCCTCGGCTATGTTCTTGCGAAAAGGAGCATGACGGAAGGGCAGCAGTTGTTTAAAGAAGTTGTAGGAACAGGCTTTCTAGGCGCATTTACTACGTTCAGCGCGTTTAGCGTTGAGACGGTCGATCTGCTGAACAGCGGCCGGACAGGTATCGCATTACTTTATATCATTAGCAGTTTGTGGCTTGGATATGCTGCTGCCTTTGCCGGATCCAAGGCGGGGGGCGCGGCTCGAAGCAGGAAGAAGGAACAGCTATGATTGTCTCCTTATTGCTCGTTGCCGCCGGCGGTGCTGCGGGCTCCGTCTGCAGGGTGTGGGTGTCCCGCCGTTACAACTGCGAAGGGGCTGGTGGAGAAGCCCTCATACCATGGGGAACAATGACGGTAAATATCAGCGGGGCGTTTCTGCTTGGTATGTTAAGCGCCACGCACAGCCCGGAGCCGTTGTTACTGCTGCTTGGCACCGGATTTCTCGGAGGCTATACGACTTTCTCGACGTTGAGCGTTCAATTGTCCGATTTCTCACGGCAAGGGCAAACTGCTGCCGGAGCCCGATACGCTGCCTTGACAATGACATTAGGATTAACGGCGGCTTATGCCGGTCATTTGGCAGGACACTACTTATTCTAGAAAAGAGGTAATTTTCATGGATGTTATAGTTAGACCTACGGCACGTTTAAGCGGTGAGATTCAAGCATTATCCTCTAAAAATTACACGACTCGATACCTGTTGGTCGCTGCATTGGCCGAAGGAACTTCAACAATATATTACCCAGCACACAGCGAAGATAGTGATGCCATGCGCCGTTGTATCCGTGATTTAGGGGCTGTAATTGAAGAAGACCAGGAGAAAATCGTGATCACCGGTTTTGGAAAAAAACCTTCTGATGTCAGAGAGTTGAACGTTGGCAATGCAGGAGCTGTGCTGCGATTCCTTATGTCTGTTGCAGCGCTAAGCCCTGAAATTAAATTCGTAAACACATATCCGGAATCTTTGGGGAAACGGCCGCATGACGATCTAATCGAGGCGCTGCAGCAGATGGGTGCCGAAGTGGAACATCAGTCCGGGAAATTACCGATCACCATACGGAAAAAGGCGTTTCAAGGCGGTAAAATTCGTGTGTCCGGCAGCGTAAGCTCCCAATATTTAAGCTCGCTTCTCTTCATTACGCCTCTACTGGAAGAAGATAGTGAAATTGAAGTTCTGCATGATCTGAAGTCCAAGGTTGTGGTGGGGCAGACACTTGAAGTGCTGGAACAGGCGGGCATTCATATTGAAGCGAGCAGCGATCTGATGCATTTCAAAATACCGGGCAGGCAGTCTTATCAAGCTAAAGAGTACACGGTTCAAGGAGATTACCCCGGATCGGCTGCCATTCTTGCGGCAGCGGCCGTAGTGGAATCTGACGTCACCGTCTATCGCTTGGAGGAACACAGCAAGCAAGGCGAGCGGGCCGTAGTGGATGTTCTTAAAGCTATGGGGGTGGATCTGACTCATCAAAATGGAGTGGTGCATGTACGCGGCGGCAAGCCTATGAAAGCAGGAGAATTTGACGGGGATGAGTTCACCGATGGGGTTTTGGCTATGGTTGCAGCCAGCGTGTTTGCCGAGGGAACTTCCCGATTTTATAATGTGGAAAATCTGCGGTATAAAGAGTGTGACCGGATTACGGATTATTTAAATGAGCTGCGTAAAGCGGGCGCGCGGGTAGAAGAACGCCAAAGCGAAATCATCGTACACGGGCGGCCTGAAGGAATTGAAGGCGGTGTGGAGATTAACGCTCATTTTGATCACAGGGTGATCATGTCGTTAACTGTTGCAGGACTTCGGGCTAAGCAGCCGATCCGAATTAAAGATGCGCAACATGTCGCAAAGTCATATCCGCAATATTTTGACCACCTGAAAGCATTGGGTGCGGATGTAGAATGGATCGAGCAGTAAAAATTCCCAATTGAGACGCTTCATAAAACAGCAACCCCCTAGAGAAAATAAAGAAGGCTTTATGAATCAGGTCGCCGCAGGCCGGTACCTTTCGTAAAGACTTCATTTCACTAGGGAGGCTACCACACATGAATCAATACCAAACTTCAAACTACCGCGGCAATCAACAAGGTCATGACTCTTACCTTCGTGCTGATTCGACACGTCCGTCCTCGTTCGCGGCAACGTCAGGTTATTCCCGGAGCTCGCAGTCATACCAGCCGACAGGATTTGTTCAATCGGCATTCAGCCAAAGAAAGCAATCCGGCGGTATGCAGATGATGTCTCAATTTGGCGGACAAAGCCAGTTTGGCGGACAAAGTCAATACGGACAATCTACAGGTAACTATTATGCGTCTAACTACCGCGGAAACCAGCAAGGTCATGACGCGTACCTTCGTGAGGATTACACTTCACCAAGAGCGAACATGACACAAAACTTCCACGCTTCCAATTACCGTGGAGACCAGCAAGGCCATGATGCCTACCTTCGTGAGGATTACACTTCTCCTCGCGCGAACATCACGCAAAATTTCCATGCTTCGAACTACCGTGGAGACCAAGCGGGCCATGATGCCTACCTTCGTGAAGACTATACTTCACCAAGAAACAACATAACTCAGAACTTCCACACAGCTTCCTACAAAGGTAACCAAGCTGGACACGATTCCTACCTAAGAGGGGATTCTTCCCAGCCTACAGGCATGGGCTTTGGCATGAGTTCATATCAGAATCAACAATCCCAGTACGGACAAAGCCAATATGGACAAAACCAATTCCAAAACCAGTATCAAGGGTAATTGGATAAACTAATTTGTATGCATTTTGCTGGCGGACCTTCGGGTCCGCTTTTTTGTTTTCCATGATCAGAATGATATAAATTTTTTCCGTAAGGCGACATCCGGTTCACATTGGGGACATAATCTTTTTGACAAAAGAGAGGGATAGGCTTTACCATCAGAAAGAGAGGAGGAGAAGCTCTTGAACGTTATGGGAAACTTGCAGCAATTCGGAAGATCGTTAATGATGCCAATGATTACTTTGCCTGCTGCAGCGATCCTTCTCAGACTTGCCGATTTGCCTTGGGAACGAATTGGATTAGGCTCTGTCGGACATACGCTGTTGATTTCCGGGGAACAGATATTTAATTATCTGCCGTTCATCTTCGCTGTGGGGGTAGCTCACGGCTTAACGAAAAATTCGAGTATTGCGGCGATGTCTGCCTTAATCGGATACTTTATTTTTCTACAGATTACGAAAGAATATATTGGGGATTCATTCCATCTGGGGATTTCAGGCGGAATCATGATCGGAGTTATGGCTGCTTTATCCTACCACCGCTTTAAGGATATTAAGCTTCCGGAATATATTCAATTTTTCGGCGGCCCCCGATTTGTCCCTTTATTTATGTGCTTTGCGACGATTGTTCTATCCGCATTGTTTGTATGGGTCGGCCCTTCGCTGGAAGCGGGGTTAATCAGCACTGGAACCTGGCTTACCGGCCTGGGGGGATTCGGCGCATTTCTCTACGGGGTAGCTCACAGGCTGCTTGTGCCGTGGGGCCTGCACCACATCATAAATAATTTTATGTGGTTTCAAGTGGGAACCTTTCAGGGAGCAGACGGGCAGACGGCTATCGGGGATTTGCCCAGATTTTTTGCGGGTGACCCTACAGCCGGTATTTATATGGCGGGGCTTTATCCGACCATGATGTTTGCTCTTCCTGCCATCGCGCTTGCGATTATTCAGGAAGCCAGGGAAGACCTGAAACCGAAAGTCAAGATCACGTTTCTGACCGCAGCGTTGACGTCCTTTTTGACCGGGGTTACGGAACCGATTGAATTCGCTTTCTTGTTTGTTGCTCCTTATTTATTCATAGTTCATGCTATTCTTTCCGGGCTTTCTATGTGGATTGCGTATGCCCTCGATATTCATCACGGTTTTTCGTTCTCCGGAGGGGCGATCGAATATCTGTTGAATCTGCACCTCGCTCATAACGGCCTTCTAATCATTCCCATCGGTCTGGTGTACGGTCTCGTGTATTATCATATGTTCCGGTGGGCGATACGCAAGTTCGACATTCCTACCCCCGGTAGGGAGGAAGGCTCTCATTTAGAAGAATGGGCAGGCGATATCCGTTATAGATCACCCCTTATACTGCAGGCGCTGGGGGGCAAAAGCAACCTGGTTCAGATCGAAGCTTGCATTACCCGCTTGAGGCTTACAGTGAATAATGACAAGCTTGTGGATATGAATTCTTTGCGCCATTTGGGTGCTGCAGGTGTCATGCGTCTTGGCGGGGGAAATGTACAAGTGGTTTTCGGCACGTTCTCCGAACTGATCCGCGAAGAGATTATGCGGGTGATGCAGAAGGACGATGACCGCGTTCAGTTCCAGGCTCCGCTTCAAGGCCGGATGATTCCTCTTTCCGAGGTGCCTGACCAGATCTTTGCCAAAAAGATTGTTGGTGACGGTGTAGCTTTTATACCTGAGAAAGGCGAACTGGTGGCGCCGGTTTCAGGGCGAATCGCTCATGTCTATCCGTCCATGCATGCGCTGGGGATTGTTACACCGGAAGGGCTGGAAGTACTTCTTCATATCGGCATTGATACTTCCCATATCAAAGGAAAGATGTTCACTGCTTATATTAAAGAAGGGGATGAAGTTGAGGCGGGTCAGCTGTTGATCCGGTTCGATCTTCAAAAGTTAAAGAAAGAGAGCTCTTCCACTGTAACCCCGATGGTCATTACCAACTCAGATAAAGTGAAATCGTGGAGCTTCGCTCCGTTTAAAGCTGTGAAAAAGGGTCAATCGGCTGTGATGTCGGTTGTCCTTACAGATAAAGAAAGCAAGGATGGAGAGAGAAACCATGGTTAAGGGAATAGGAGCCGCGGCGGGAATTGCGATCGGCAAAGCGTTTGTGCTGCCTACCTGGGAGTGGGATATGCCGGACGAGATGATCGATGTAACGGATCTCGCTAAGGAATTTGAAAGGCTGTATGAGGGAATTCGTACCTCCAAGGATGAAATTGAATATATCAAGAAGGAAATTTCAGATGTCGTCGGTTATGAGGAATCCAATATTTTTGACGCTCATTTGGCCATACTCGACGATCCCGTTTTTATGAATGAAATTCAAGGTATCATTCAACGCCAGTACAAGGCGGCGGAAGTAGCCGTGAAAGAAGTCATCGATAAATTTGTGAATATGTTCGATCTGCTTGACGATGAGTACATGAAAGAACGCGCATTGGATATCAAAGATGTCGGTAACCGGCTGTTAAAGCATCTGATCGGTTCCCCTGAAGTTACACTGCCTGCAGACAATCAGCCGTTTATACTTGTCGCGAAAGAGGTGTCTCCGTCCCAGCTGGCCCACTTAAATCCGAACCATGTACTGGGAATCGTTACGATGTTGGGCGGAAATACCTCGCATTCGGCTATTATGGCCAGGGCGCTCGGTATTCCTTTGGTTTCAGGTTTGGAAGGGAAGCTCCGGGATCCCATCGCCACAGGAGACGTTCTGATTATCGACGGCGAAGAGGGAACGGTTTATATTAATCCGGAAGACGAATTGACGGAAACCTACACACTCCGCCGCAATCGTATGCTGGCCGCCGCTGACCGTCTGCAGCATTTATCTTCAGTGCCATCTCTTACGAACGACGGCTTCCCGGTACAGCTGGAAGCTAATATCTCTTCAGTCAAAGAGCTGGAACTGGTTCTGAAGAACGGAGCTGACGGGATCGGATTGTTCCGGACCGAACTGTTGTACATGGACAGGGCACAGCTTCCTTCCGAGGAAGAACAGTTTACGGTGTACCAGGAAGTGGTACAGCGGATGGGCAGCCGTCCTTGTATCATCCGTACGCTCGACATCGGAGGAGATAAGCAGCTTGATTATTTTGCGATGCCGGAGGAAGACAACCCGTTTCTAGGATACAGGGCGATCCGTATCTGCCTCGATCAGACGGATTTATTCCGTACCCAGCTTCGAGCCATTTTGAGGGCAAGCGCCTTCGGAAACGCCAAGATTATGTATCCTATGATAGCAAGCGTGGAGGAAGTGCGTGATGCGAGCAGGATTTTGGAGAGCGTAAAGGAAGAACTTCGTTCCGAAGGAATCCCCTTTAACGCAGACATTCCGGTAGGTATTATGATTGAAGTGCCGGCTGCCGCTCAAATCGCTGACGTCCTGGCGGAGGAAGTGGATTTCTTCAGTATCGGCACGAACGATCTCGTACAGTATGTGCTAGCGGTAGACCGGATGAACGAAAAAATCGCCCATCTCTATAACCCCTACCACCCAGCCATACTCCGATTACTTCATTCCACGGTCAAGGCGGCCAAAGCCAAAGGCATACCGGTAGGGGTCTGCGGCGAAATGGCAGGGGACATTCGTGCCCTGCCGATCTGGCTGGGGTTAGGCGTCCAGGAGTTGAGCATGTCGGTCCAGTCGGTGCTGAAAGTGAAGGAACAGCTCATCTCGCAGCATAAGGAAAGCTGCCGGCAATTGTTCGAAGGCTTGTTGCAATGCAGGTCGACAGCGGAGATTCAATCGCTTTTGCAGGACTATTCACTAACTAAGAAAGAACGGGAGGAAACGGACTATGGAGTTGAAAGGCTATAAAGTGCTAGCGTTTGTTGACGAGGAGTTTGAAGATTTGGAAATGTGGTATCCGGTGCTGAGGCTGCAAGAGGCCGGCGCTCAGGTTGACTTGGCCGGACCTCAGTCCGGCAGGGTATATCATGGGAAGTACGGTGTCCCTTTAACGACAGGCTATTCTTTTGAAGAACTGAAGTCGGATGATTACATTGGCCTTTATGTACCGGGGGGCTGGGCGCCTGATAAGCTTCGCCGCTATGCGGATGTGATCCGGTTGACCCAGGAATTTCACCGCGACGAGAAGCCTATAGCTCATATTTGTCATGCAGGCTGGGTTTTGGCATCTGCGAAAATATGCAAAGGGTATACAATGACTTCTACGCCGGGAATTAAGGACGATCTCGAAAATGCGGGAGCCATTTGGGTTGACCAGGAAGTTGTCGTAGACCGCAACATCGTTTCAGGCAGACGGCCGCCCGATCTGCCTGCATTCACCAAGGCATTTGTCGATGTCCTTGCGCAAAAACTGAACAATAACTAGATTGGGAGTTGTACTTTATGAAGCCGTCCTACCGTTGGATACCGGCCATCCTGTGGATGGCTCTTATTTTTTATGCGTCTTCCAGAACCGGAGATGAACTGAATACGCTGCTGCCGTTCTTTCACAGGTTTTTCCCCAAGATGGAGAGCTTCGATTGGGGGCATTTTATCGCATATTTCGGACTTGCGCTTACCTATCTGTTCGCATTTCCTCCGGCCCGCAGAACAACGGGCGTTAAAGCAGCGGTCGTGGTGATGTGCCTGCTCTACGGAATAACGGATGAATACCACCAGTCTTTCGTCGGTAACCGTACACCGGACCCCGCGGACCTTCGCAATGATACGATCGGAGCGGCGTTGGCGATGCTTTTCGTCTCCATTCCGGCGGTCGGTAAAAGATGGAATAAGCTTTGATATTGCTAAAATGTTCTAGCTCAGCCCTTGCAGGATTTATGTTTCGTCAGGTCGAAGTAGATACGAATCATCGCCTGTTTTTAATTTCTTGCATACATAATAAGGGGTGGATAGGGTTTGCATAAACCTTGCACATGCGGACAAAAGCTGGCCGTGAAGCTGCGGACCGTAATATATACGGGAAAAGTAGAGATTGAGAATGTTCCGATTTACTCATGCGACTTATGTAAACACAGTGAAGTGCTGCAGGATGTCAAAGAGGACTTGAAGCAGCTTATTGCCGGACTCGGCGGGAAACCAGGGAAGCAGACGCTGCGTTTTAATGAGATGAATGAGCTTGCAGACATTATTTATTCTGTTTCTGAGAAAGAGACGCTGCAGATATCTGTGAAGAGGATTATAGAAGAACGGATTAATCAACTGCTCGATCTTCTGCTTGTGGCTCAGTCCGCAGGAGATGAAGAATGGGCGGATGAAATCCGCAGCCGATTATCCCAAATTAGCAAGCATACCGTGCAAAAATGAAAATGAAAAGGTGTTTTCATTGCGTATTGCCTTTTTTTGTCGTATCATAATTACAACATGTTTGTACGATAAAAATTAACGTAATGGAGAGAACTACTGTGACCGTAACCATTTATGATGTAGCAAGAGAAGCCGGAGTATCCATGGCCACGGTTTCCAGGGTTGTGAACAATAACCCTAATGTGAAACCACAGACACGCAAGAAAGTGTTCGAAGCGATCGAACGTCTGGGCTACCGCCCGAATGCCGTAGCACGCGGATTGGCAAGCAAGAAGACAACTACCGTAGGGGTTGTCATTCCTGATATATCCAACCAGATTTTCGCTGAAGTTGCCCGCGGTATCGAAGACATTGCGAATATGTATCACTACAACATCATTCTTTGTAATGCGGACAAGCGTAAAGAGAAAGAAATCCGTGTAATCAACACCCTGCTGGAGAAGCAGGTGGACGGGCTGCTGTTTATGGGCGGAACGGTAACGGAAGAGCATGTACAAGCATTCCGCACCGCTTCCGTTCCCATTGTACTGTGCGCTACGACGGACGAGCAGGAAGCTATTCCTTCCGTGGATATCAACCACGAAGATGCGGCATATGATGCCGTAACCAACTTGATCCAGAACGGCCACAAGCGGATTGCAATGATCAGCGGACCGCTTCAGGATCAATCCAACGGCTATGCGCGTTACCAGGGATATGTCCGTGCACTGGAAGAAGCGGGCATCTCCTTAAATGAGGATTATGTACGTATTGGAAACTACCGTTACGAATCCGGAGTGGATATGATGAAGTACTTCCTGGAACTGTCTGAGCGACCAACGGCCGTATTCGGTGCAACGGACGAGATGGCTATCGGGGCCATTCATGCGATCCAGGACGCCGGATTGAAAGTGCCTGAAGATCTTTCCGTCATCAGTGTGGATAATATCCGAATGGCCTCCATGGTTCGTCCGCAGTTGACCACTGTGGCTCAGCCGATGTACGATATCGGTGCGGTTTCCATGCGTCTGCTGACGAAGCTGATGAAGAAAGAGCCGGTGGATAACGCACGCGTTATTCTTCCGCACGAAATTATCAAGCGCGAATCCGTAGCTCAGGTGTAGCATAGCCACGAAGTTCTTAAGATAAGGAAGCGGGGGGCCCTCTATTAGGGGGGTTCCCTTTTGATTTCAAGACGAAGGGAAGCGACGGGAATGTCTTATAACAAAATCGGGTTGATCGGAGCCATGGATGAAGAGATCCGGCTGATGCTGAACCAGCTGTCCGGACAGGAGCAGACGGTGAAAGCGGGCATCGTGTTTTATGAAGGCGATCTGGATGGAAAAAGGATTGTTCTGTGCAAATCGGGAGTAGGAAAAGTGAATGCGGCTGTCTGCACCCAATTGCTGATTGACACGTTTGACGTAGATACGGTCCTGTTTACCGGGGTTGCTGGTGCGGTGGATCCTTCTCTCAATATTGGAGATATCGTAATTTCGACCGCCTGCATCCAGCATGATATGGATGTCACCGCGTTAGGATTCGAGAGGGGGGTTATTCCTTATGCAGCAACTTCCACGTTTGAAGCTGACCCGGGATTAATCCGTCTAGCGGAAGAGGCCTGCAGTGCTATGACGGAGGGACGCTCGGTAAAAGGGATCGTTCTCTCCGGAGATCAATTTGTGGCCAGCCGCGAGAAGGTGAAGGAGCTATTTGAGACGATGCAGGGCGCATGTACTGAAATGGAGGGTGCTGCCGTCGCGCAAGTGTGCGTGATGAACGAGGTTCCCTTCGTAATTATCCGTTCGATGTCCGACAAGGCGGACGGATCCGCTCATGTGAATTTTGCTGAATTTACAGTAAAAGCATCGGAACAATCCCATCTCATCGTAGAACGTATGATCAAGCAATTGTAGGAAGGGTTCCGATGACAGAACTCAACAGCTTTCCGTTACAAGCGGAGAGCTTTTTTTGTACCTATTAGTGATGATTTGCAAGGTGGAAACAGTGCAGAGGGCCATCCCGACCTGCATACCTTACTTGGCGGAAAGCAATTAAGGCAAGTGTACGAAGCAGCTAATCGTATGTCCAGGATCTATTCCAACAAAGATTAGGGATAAAGGCCGCAGTTTCACCTTTATCCCGCATCCCGCGGCGGCAAATATAATGCCGCCAGATCCCGCACCCGCCGATTTCGTTCAGCAATCTCGGCGCGCCGGGGCATCGGCTCCCAGCTGGACGCATCGTCCAGCCAGGTTGCCGGCATCGGCTCCGGGCTGCGCGGGCCCCACTCAGCCAGCCATTCGGCCGGCAGGGGCAGCAGCCCGTCGGCTGCAATGGCTGCGCCGAGCGGATGGCCGCTCATCTCCAGCCAGAGCAAGCTCCAGGCGCGGGGAACGACGCGCCAGATGTCATAGCCTCCGCCGCCGAGAGCGACCCAGCGGCCCTCGCAGTGCTGATGCGCCAGCCTGTGAATGATGGCCGGCATTCGCGCATAAATCTCCATACTGCAATGGATATGGGATAAAGGATCGTAGGCGTGGGCATCGCAACCATGCTGGCTGATGATTAAGTCCGGCTTGAAGGCATCGGCAACCCTGCTTAACGTATCCTCAAAGCACTCCAGCCAGGAAGCATCCTCTGTATAAGGCTCCATCGGGAGATTATAATTGTAACCGAACCCAAGCCCGTCCCCGCGCTCCTCCACGCCTCCAGTGCCCGGGAATAAGTACTTGCCGGTCTCGTGAATCGAGAAGGTGCACACTTGCGGGTCCGTATAAAAAGTCCATTGGACCCCGTCTCCGTGATGGACATCCGTATCAATATACAATATGCGGGCGTCATATTTCTTGCGAATGGCCGCAATCGCGATAGAGGCATCGTTGTAAATACAGAAACCGGCTCCCTTAGCGGAAAATGCATGATGCAATCCGCCTGCCAAATGCAGCGTATGCTGCGCTTGTCCCGACATGACGAGTTCAGCAGCTGCAATTGAGCCTCCGGCAACACGTGCTGTAATATCATGCATCCGGGAAAAATAGGGGGTATCATCCGAAGTTAATCCGAACTTTTCCGCTTTGGCGAGCCACTCGGATCCGGGTTGGTCCCCGCTCAGCGCCTTCACCGCTTCGATGTATTCCCGGCTGTGCACAAGCGCGATTTCCTCATCATCGGCCAGATCCGGCTGCACTAAGGCTTCCGCAGGCAAGGCCCCGCTCTTCCGGAGCAGGTCGCATGTCAGCACCAGCCGCTGCTGGTTAAACGGATGCTCTGCATTGAATCGGTAATCAACTTCTTCTTCATGAAAAATAAACTTCGCATTACCATCCACAGCTTTCATTCCCCTCCAAACGATAAGGTGTAAGTAAAGCAGTAAGATTTAATACATAAAACGCTGCTGAAACCGGATCCGGTCAAACTGCTCGACGGAGGCTAACGGTACTTTTTTGCCGACACGAACCATAAGACAGTTAGCGGGGTGTGAACAAATTTCAGGATCATCCGTAGCGAACCACACCATGCCTGCCGATTCCATGAGCTTCTCCATCATTTTGCGGTAATCCCAGACGTTCATCTTCGCCCCTTCCAAATCCCAATGCCAGTAATATTCCGTTGTAAAGACGATGAAGTTTTCTAACTGCTCCTCCCGGAAAGCCAGCCGGATCATCCTCTTGCCAAGCCCCAACGAGCGGAAAGGCTTTGCTACTTCTATAGCACCAAGCTCAATCAAATCAACCATATTCCCTTGGGACCAGCGTTCCATCTCGTCCGGATAATGAAACGTTACATAACCGACAATAACGCCGCCCGCAACGGTTACAATCATTCTTCCTTCCGGTAAGCCCGCAATCTCGATTAGAGCTTCATGCTGTTCTATAGGCCTGCGGAAAGCGTTCAATCCTTCATGCATGGTTAACGTGCGCAAGTAATCAGGCGTGACAGGTCCTTCAATGAGCAAAATATCACCGTTGCGCTCGAGGGTTTCCGAAGAGTATATTTTCTTGATATCCATGAAGTCCGCTCCTTTCGCACCTAGTTTACTTATAACATTAAAGTAGGGGGATGAAAAGGTAGGCGCCTGTTAAAGTGATATGCTATAATGGAAATTGGCCAAATATTCTCAATTTTTCAGTCGATACTCAAGTCTATGTAAGCGCTCACGAAAAGCAGTTCAACTTAGTAAGGCAGGTAAAAGTTTCATTCATGCAACTGTTACAGGCACTAAATTGCTTTGGGAGGTCTGACTATGGAAAACGCACAAGGAGAAATTGTACCTGTTACAACCCAATCCTCAAATCTCGGAGACTATGACGAGGCTCGGGCGGGATTTCATTGGGAGCAGGTTGAACGCCACTTTTCTTGGCACGAGACAGGGAAGGTCAATATCGCATATGAAGCGATCGACCGCCATACGAAAGGCCCTAAGAAGAACAAAACAGCGCTGATTTACAGCGATCCGCAGCGGGAAGAGAAGTATACGTTTGAGGAAATGCGCAAGGCTTCCAACCGTTTCGCAAATGTCCTGCGGGACTTGGGCATTAAGAAAGGCGACCGGCTGTTTATTTTTATGCCTAGAACGCCTGAGCTGTACTTTTGTTTGTTAGGGGCACTGAAAATCGGAGCCATCGTCGGCCCGCTGTTTGAAGCCTTTATGGAGACTGCGGTCAAAGACCGGCTGGAAGATGCGGGCGCTATCGCCATAGTGACAACTCCGGCTTTGGCTGGCCGGGTACGGAAAGAAAGCCTGCCGGAACTCAAGCATATTATTCTTGTCGGGGCAGGCGAGGAGAATCCGGAAGGAGCCGTTGATTATTATCAGGCAGTAGAGAACGCCTCTGACGAAGCCGAGATCGAGTGGCTGAGCAGGGAAGACGGTATGCTGCTGCACTATACATCGGGATCTACCGGCAAACCTAAGGGCGTATATCATGTACATAATGCAATGATTCAGCACTATTATACAGGCAAAATCGTTCTTGATCTGCAGGAGGACGATGTGTATTGGTGTACGGCTGATCCGGGCTGGGTAACAGGAACCTCTTACGGCATTTTTGCCCCGTGGCTTAACGGCGCGACGAATGTCATTCGTGGCGGCAGGTTCTCTCCCCAGGACTGGTATCAGACCATAGCCAACTATAAAGTTACCGTCTGGTACAGCGCGCCGACCGCCTTCCGTATGCTGATGGGGGCCGGTGACGACGTAGCCAAGCAATTCGATTTATCTTCTCTGCGGCATGTGTTAAGTGTAGGCGAGCCGCTGAACCCTGAGGTTGTGCGCTGGGGTATTAAAGTGTATGACCGCCGTATCCACGATACTTGGTGGATGACGGAAACGGGTGGACAACTGATCTGTAACTATCCTTCCATGCCGATCAAGCCGGGGTCTATGGGCCGGCCGATCCCCGGAGTGGAAGCCGCCATTATTGACGATGCGGGGCAGATTCTGCCGCCGTACCGTATGGGGAACCTGGCTATCCGTACCCCGTGGCCGTCTATGATGCGGCAAGTTTGGAACAATCCTTCGAAGTATGAAGAATATTTCCGCTTGCAAGGCTGGTACGTTTCAGGTGATTCCGCTTATTGCGACGAAGACGGGTATTTCTGGTTCCAGGGCCGCATCGACGATGTCATTAACACGTCAGGTGAACGGGTAGGTCCGTTTGAGGTCGAAAGCAAGCTGGTCGAGCATCCTGCCGTCGCGGAAGCCGGTGTCATCGGCAAGCCGGATCCGATGCGCGGTGAAGTGATTAAAGCTTTCATTTCATTGAGGGAAGGGTACGAACCTTCTGAAGAATTGAAAGCGGAGATTTCCAAGTTCGTGAAGATTGGCTTATCGGCTCATGCAGCACCTCGTGAAATTGAGTTCAGGGATAAGCTTCCGAAAACCCGGAGCGGAAAGATCATGCGGCGCGTTCTAAAGGCCTGGGAGCTGAATCTCCCTACAGGCGATTTATCTACCATTGAGGATTAGTAAGAGCACTTATCGAAGTTTATAGTTTAACAAAAGACCCCCGTTCTCTTGAACGGGGGTTCTGTCATTCCTGGTAAGAAACATGATCGCTGGGCTCCGATTCGCCTCGATTGTTTACAGCCGTTACTCGGTAGTAACCGGTAAGAGAAGGAGCAATGTAGTCATATTGGGCGTCCCTGACAGTGTCAAGGAGCTCATAAGAGCCTCCAGACGCAGCGCTGTAATAAATATGGTATGAGGTGATATCCTGATCTGAAGGGTTAGCAATCCATTCCAAATGGATGCCTGCTCCAGACCTGGATACATTCAATCCTTGCGGCGTAGCAGGGACTGGCACTGTCTGCTCCTCCTCAGCATTCGTAATACCCAGCGGTGAAGTGCTATCCGGATCCGCCGGTTCCTGCTCGGGTTCTACGGGTGTCTGCGGACTGCTTCCTATAGACACATTGGAGCTTGGAACCGACTCGTTACCGGCAACATCTACAGCGGTAACATAGTATTCATAGTTATTCTTACCGGAAATGTAATCTACGAACTTCAGCTCATCCCCAGTGAATACGACCTTGCCGCTCATTCTACCGAAGGAGCCGCCGTTTACTGCACGATACAGGCGATAGCCGACGACATCGCCGCTTCCGCTTGGTCCGAAAGCTATCTTGACCGTTCCTGCCGGCCTTGTCAGATTAAGAGAGCTTGGCGGGGTGGGCGCCCGGCCTTCGTCTTTTCTTGGATCCAGGGTTGTCGGTGCGTCATTGCCGCTGTCCAGTGGACGGAATGTTTCCAGCGGCTTTCGGCTGTCTTCCGGCATTTTGGACTGAGCGGATTCAATTTCATCTAGAAGCTCTTGTATCGGTTTTTCCCTCTTGACTACCATTTTTTCTTGAATAAAGTCTTCGGGAGTTCCTTTTTGAGCGATATAATTGATTCCGTTATAAGTGATAAAACGTTCGTTCACCAGAACATCGTCTTCCGCCGTCGGGATATTCTTCCGGTTGAACAAGTCCGTCACCAGGTGATTTGTCTGTTTTACCAGTGCAGTAGGCAGTTTCCCGGAAACATCGGAAACGGTCATCCTAATGATGCCGTCAGGTTGTTTAAAATCCTTTGTCGGGAATAGCTCCGGTTTCTTCTCAACAGCCATATCCATTACTTTGGCCCAAATTTTCTTGGCCCGGTTCCGCCCTTCTTTGGTTAAAGTGTTTTTCTGCCTCTCATACCCGGCCCACACGCCTAAAGTAATATCAGGGCTGTACCCCATAAACCATACGTCGCCATAGTTTTGAGTAGAGCCTGTTTTGCCTACAATAGGTATTTTTCCGTAATGTTTGAAGTCTCTCTTCATGGAAACTCCGGTACCTTTCGGATCCGTTATTACGGTATGCAGCATATCAGTCATAAGAAAAGCGGACTGCTCTGATACAACACGGATGGGTGTTGTTTGATGCTGAAAAATCACCTTGCCGTAGGCATCTTCGATTTTGCGTATCATGTAAGCATCGGTAAATTCACCTTTATTGGCAATAGCTGAATATGCATTCGTAAGTTCCTCGACTGTGACGCCATAGGAAAGACCTCCGATAACACCCGTTTGGTGATCATTGTCCTCCTCAGTTAAAGTAGTGATGCCAACGCTTCTGGCAAATTCCCACGCATTCTTGATGCCAACATCATAAAGGAACAATTTCAGGGCAGGGAGGTTTAACGACTCGTTCAATGCTTTTCGGGCCGTGACCAGTCCCTGGTATTTATGGTTCCAGTTCTGGGGAATATGGAATCCTTTCTGGTAATCTTTCATGATGATCGGTGCATCGTCAATCACAGAAGCGGGTTGGATGGAACCTTTCTCGATGGCAGGCAGATAAGCTGCAATTGGTTTCATGGTGGAACCCGGCTGGCGGATCATCTGCGTAGCATAATTCATCTGTTCAAGTTCGAAGCTGCGGCCCTCAATCATCCCCAGGATGGCGCCGTCTTTATTATTCAGCATCACGGCTGCTGTCTGCTCGACCCCTTTGGTCTTGGAATCGCCGGTGAAGTTTTTCGGGTTTGCAGCGATTTCACGCATACCGTCATACAGGCTCTTGTCGATCGTTGTGTATACTTTATAGCCTCCGCGAAGCAAATGGACTCTGGCATCCTCAATCTCATCCGCGTATTCAGATTTATTGATCTCTTCCGGGGTCAGCTTCGGATCCTGCAGCAGCAACAGCTGTTTCGCTGCCTGACGTTCTGCCTCCAGCATCAGATAGGGATAGGTTGCATAAGCTTTCTTAACCTGCGGGGCCAGGGATTTCTTGATATCAAAACTCATGGCTTGCGAATATTGTTGTTCCGTGATTTTGGCGTCTTGGCGCATTTCGGTCAGAACCCGCTGCATCCGGTTCACCGCTTTATTGAATCCTTCCGCGTCGAAATCGCCCTTCCCGTTGAAAGCGGAATACGTGCTCGGGAGCTGCGGCAGGCCTACCAAGTAGGCGGACTGTGCAAGATTCAGCTGATGCAAATCGTCGATATTGAAAATACCCTTGGCTGCCGCTTTAATGCCATACAGGTTGTAACCGCTGGACCCGTTGCCAAAAGGCACTTTGTTTAAATAAGCTACAAGAATTTCCTGTTTGCTCATATATCGCTCGAGGCGCAGGGATAGGAAAATCTCTTTCAGTTTACGGTCCTCGGTCTTGTCAAGGCTCAAAAACACGCGGCGGGCCAGCTGTTGCGTGACCGTACTTCCGCCGGTCTGGTTTTCTTCATGAAGCAGCTTCTGTTTCACTGCCCTTGCCGTCCCGTTTACCGAGATGCCCGGATGTTCAAAAAAATCTTTATCTTCAATTGAAGTGAGCGCGTCGATCAGCTGGGCCGGGATATCCTTCCATTGGACCAGCCTGCGGTCTTCTTCGGTACGAAGCTGGCCGATGACCGTATCATCGTTAAAATAAACAAAGCCGGTGACCGCGTTCTCCATCATCTTCTCCTGAATCAGTTGCTTGGAGCGGATCGGGTCGTCTTTCACCACGGCGGTAACATATCCGTACACGGCTCCTCCTGCGCATAGAGCGCTCAGCAGACCTGCAATAAATATCCACTTAATAGTAATGAGTATTGCAAAAGCGAACCTCCGCCATTTGCTGCGGGCCGGCTTTTGCTGCTTGGCCTGCGGTTCATCCGTCTGCTCGGCAAGGTGTGGTACCTGGTCTTTCGGATCTTTCGAGTTCGACATCGTTAAAAATCCCCCTTATGTACAGCAATATTATAGCATAAAGGAAAAAAGTAGCATAGAATAGCCGCATGCCCGCAGGTGCTCAAGGTTGACTTGTCGAAACAAGGTATGGTACTTTTATAAAAACTGCAAATCAGATGAAAGCTGTGATGGACTGCAGTAGAACAGTCAACCTAGTTGAAGAGAGCCGGTGGAGGGTGCGAACCGGTACAGGCGCTGATTCGAATTACCGTCCTGAGCTGAACGGAGGAACTTGCCTGTTTCCCTTGCGGGAACAGTTATCAGTAGTCCGGATCCGGAGAATCCGTTATCGTTGAATGAGTGGAAGATGAAGCCGATGGCTTGTCTTCAAGTAGGGTGGTACCGCGAGATAAACCTTCTCGTCCCTTGTGGGATGGAAGGTTTTTTTGTGTTATATTTTGCTTATTTGGAGGAATTTGTGATGAAGTGGGAAGAATTGAGCGCATCTCAGCGTGAGGAAGTGGAACGCCAGTTAAGTATTATCCGAAGAGGAGTCGTTGAGATCGTTCCAGAGGAAGAACTTGTGCAAAAGCTAATGAAATCTGTAGCAACGGGGAAGCCGATGAAGGTAAAGCTTGGCTTGGATCCTTCCGCACCCGACATTCATGTTGGCCATACAGTGGTTCTTCATAAGCTGCGCCAGTTTCAGGAGCTGGGACATCAAATTCAACTGATTATCGGAGACTTTACAGGAAGAATCGGGGATCCGACAGGGAAATCGGAAACGCGGAAGCAGCTTACGGAAGAAGACGTAATGCGCAATGCGGAAACTTATAAAAAGCAAATTTATAAAATACTGGACAGTGAAAAAACGCAGGTATTCTATAATTCCAAGTGGTTAAGTCCGTTGACGTTTGCAGATGTAGTAGGATTGAGCGCCAAAGTTACGGTAGCCCGCATGCTTGAAAGAGACGATTTCACCAAAAGATATACAACAGGACAGCCGATTTCCATCCACGAGTTTTTCTATCCGTTAATGCAGGGATATGATTCGGTTGCGCTTGAGAGCGATGTGGAACTCGGAGGAACCGACCAGAAATTCAATCTTTTAATGGGCCGGACACTGCAAAAGGAATATGGAAAGACGACACAGGCGGCTATAACGCTCCCTTTGCTTGAGGGTCTGGACGGCGTCAACAAGATGAGTAAAAGCTTAGGGAATTACATCGGAATCGATGAGCAGCCGAATGAAATTTACGGTAAAGCCATGTCGGTTCCGGACGAGCTCATGCTGAAATATTATGAGTTGGCCACGGATATTACTAATGAAGATCTGACTGCATTGAAAGACGGACTGACTGACGGCACCGTTCATCCGCGGGACGCCAAAATGAAGCTGGCTCACACGCTAGTTCGCATGTACCAAGGGATAGAAGAGGCTGACAGCGCGGAGACTCATTTCAAAACCGTTTTTCAGCAGAGGTCGCTCCCACAGGATATTGAAGAGGCGGTTCTGCCAGCATCAGAACTGGATAACGGCACAATTAAGCTGATCAAACTTCTCGTAACCCTCGGCTTGCAGAGCTCTAACGCGGAAGCAAAGCGCAGCATTCAACAGGGCGCCGTGAAGATCAATGAAGTGAAGCAGGAAGATCCGAACGGGGAAGTTGCTCTTCAAGACGGCGATGTAATCCAAGTCGGCAAGCGTAAGTTCGCGCGTATCAAGTTAACTTAATCGATAAGTACAAAAAAATCCCTCCGGAGACCGGAGGGATTCTTCATAATTAAGATTAACGGCTGTAGAACTCGACGATTTGCTTCTCGTCAATTTCTTGAGGAAGCTCAGCACGCTCTGGCAAACGGATGAATTTACCTTCGAACGAACCTTCGTTGAATTCAAGGTATTGAGGAAGGAAGTTACGGTTAGCCAATGCTTCTTTCACGGAAGAAAGAGCTTTGCTTCTTTCACGAAGGGAGATAACATCTCCAGTGGATACCAGGTAAGAAGCGATATCTACTTTCTTGCCGTTTACAGTTACGTGTCCGTGGGAAACCAATTGGCGCGCTCCTGCACGGGAGTTAGCGAAACCAAGACGGTATACCAGGTTGTCCAGACGACTTTCAAGAAGCGTCATGAAGTTTTCACCGGCGATACCTTTCATCTTAGTAGCTCTGTCATACAGATTGCGGAATTGTTTCTCATTCAAACCGTACATGTGGCGAAGCTTCTGCTTCTCAGCCAACTGCAGGCCGTAGCCGCTTACTTTCTTGCGTTGTCCAGGACCGTGCTGGCCCGGAGGGAAAGGACGCTTCAATTCTTTGCCAGTGCCGCTCAGGGAAATTCCAAGGCGACGGCTTAATTTAAACTTAGGACCGGTATAACGAGACATGTATAGTTGACTCCTTTGTGATTGTGGATTGGTGCTAGTGTAATGGGGTTCCCGTGCCAAGCTTTGTTTATGTCCGTAATCGAACCTGACAAGCATGTTCAGCCGCAGTCCTGTCAGCAACAAAGATTGTGAGGGTTCACACATTAGGCTCCCGATACGCTAATCATCTACAAATTTTATAAGAAAAAAGGGTACTGTGTCAAGTCCAATATGAAAACGTGTGAAAGAAACTAAAAGTGTTTAAATATAAGTCTAAAGAACTAATCTTAAAGAACTAGTTATTTTAGCTGAACGGCGATATAATTAGTGCAAGACGATATGAAAAATAGTATGATAGGATTATATAATAGAAATTATTGGATGTTTTGACGGATATGCACATGGTGCCTAATGATTTCATAATTGATCGGATGCAGAGGAGTTTCAGATGAAAGAAAATCTCCCAGAGTTGCAGGAAGATACCCGTTCCCGTATCCCGGATCGTACATCAGTCAGCATGGTTGGCAATAATGCAGCTGCAGATGCGGCTTCTTTGACGCTTTCTTCGATCGTAACTGTTTCTGCTTCACGTGAGGAGGCAGCAGTGGAGGCTTTTTCAGCTTGGGCAATAAGATCGGCTCTTCTGCCGGGATCTTATCCGGGGATTCTTTTTCTGACTGATAAGGATGGACTGGTGAATGCGCGTTGGGAGCACGGGAGTCACAGCGAACTAGAAAGGCTGACTTTAACGGGAACGGACTGGAAGGGACTTGGTCATAATGCGGTATCACAATGTTTAACTACGCGCAGAGGAGCGGTCTGCACTGCTAAGGAGCATACTGACGGGGAACTTGCAGGGATAGTCACCCTTGCCGTACCGGTTAAGTTGTTCGATGGAATGGAAACATGGAGCCTCGGATTCGCCGGTTTGGATGAGGCAGCAGCCGGCCAGCTTTTATGGCTTCAGTGCTGCGGCGAAGCTATAGAAACAGCAGCAGCGCTTTCGTGTGAACGCTGTAAAAATCAGATTCTCTCTGCGGAAAAAGAACAGTCTCAACGGGAATCGGACTTAAGGGAGGAGCTGTTTCGGACAGCCCAGAAAATGCACACGAAGATTGACGTCGAGTCCGTGTTATCCGAGCTGATCGCGATTTGTGAGAAAGTATTCCCCGAGGCAAAAGCGGATTTATATTTATCTCAGGATAACGGGAGCAATCAGCCTAAAGTTCAGCCTCTTGTTTTTAATGCTGAGATGGATATCCGCACACGCGCATTTATGGAAGGGCAGCTGATCCGTGAAACTGTGGAGACCCCTTTGGGAGCTTATTGTACTGTAGCGGCTCCTCTGATCGGCAAACAGGGCGTATATGGCGTGCTTCAGCTTACCTGCCATGAAGATGGTGTGACTTCAAGCCATTTACATTTCATTTCGCTGCTTGCTTCTACAGCAGGCAATGCTTTTGAGAACGCTAAACTTTATGAGCAGTCCAACTTGCTGATCAGCGAACTGCGCCTTATTAATGAAATTACGAAAAGGCTGAATCAAAGTTTGAAGCTGAATGATATCTTCGAGTTTGCTACCAATGAACTCATTGAAATTTTCGGGGCGGAATTCTGTTGTATCCTGCAGCTGGACAAGCAGACGGATAAACTGGTAGTTCAAGCGAGCAATCTTCATACGATGAATAACGCGCTTTTTTCTAAAGACTACGGATACTCGGGCATTGTGTTCGCCACTAAAGAACCGGTGATCGTTTCCGATTATATGTACCATTCGGACCGGATGACATCTCAGCTAATGGAAATTACGTCTTCCAGGTCTCTGATCGGCGCACCGATCATTGTTAACGATGAGGTCATCGGAACCATCCTGGTAACCCACCGTCTGGCGAATTTTTTCTCATACGAGAATTATAAATTACTTCAGGTGCTCTCCGGCCATATCGGACTTGCGATGACCAATGCCTCGCTGCATGCGGAGGTTCGCCGCCGGGTCATCACTGATAATTTAACCGGCTTATATGCACGCCATTATTTGGACGAGCAGGTAAACCTTCAGCAGAAGCAGGATTTCTGCGGCTCTCTTATTCTGGTGGATATCGATTTCTTCAAACGTGTGAATGATACGTTCGGCCATCAGGTTGGGGATGAAATTCTGATTCAGGTGGCAGCCATTATCAAGACCAGTATCCGGGATACGGACATTGCGGCCCGTTGGGGCGGAGAAGAGCTGGCAGTTTACCTTCCGCAGGTCACCATTGAACAGACGATCCGGATAGCCGAAAGGATCCGCTCTAGAGTAGCTCGGGAGACGAAACCGAGAGTGACCGTCTCATGCGGCATTTCCGAATGGAGCTGGGAAGACGATAAGATTAGCGTAGAAGCCCTGTTCTATAAGGCTGATATGGCTTTATACGAAGCGAAACATCAAGGAAAGAATCAGATCCGTATCCGGAACTAATCCGTTTTGGAGAGCAAGAACCCCCGTCCTGTGACGGGGGTTTTTGCTGTGATGATACGAATAAGATCAACTCCTTCTTCAAACAGTAATGGAAGAGAAGGAGTGTGTACCTTATGAAACTGGAGCATATGTCATGGTGCGGACGGTTAACGCGTCTCGTGCTTGTGTTCGGGGTAACAACGACGATTACATCATGTACGATCCAATCGGAAAATCCTGATAAATTGCTGGAGCTTTCCATTACCGGTTTATCCGGCAAAGACCGGTTCACCTTTGTAGGACAGTCCAGTGTCATGCATTCCGGTGTCCTTCTATCAAGCACGCCAGTCTATGAAGGCAGGCTGGAGGGGCACACTAAGCTCTACGTGAAATCAGCGGATCCCGGCGCTGGCCAAAAGGGCAAGGGAATCGGGATGTTTAGCCCAACTCCCGTTTTGTATAAAAAGAATAAAGACAACAGGTGGGTAGCTGCAAGCGATAAGCAGGCCGCCGGCCTTCCGGAGCAATGGAATCCGCTTGCCGTCATGGAGCACTTAAATCAGACCAGAAAACAAGTGACCATAGACCGCCGGCAGTCTAATGCCAAGGTGACAGTACTAAATATAATACCGGAACAAGGTGAGGTAAAGCAGCGAATCCAATCGGAACTAAAGCGGCAATTTACGGCCTATGATCTGGCTAAGCGGGAAACGGAGATCAACGAAAGCAAGCTCTCTTCACGCGAAAAAAAACAGCTGCTGCAAAAGGTTCGGGCTGCCTATACCATGGAAAAAACCAAGTTCACGGAGATGCTGAAAACGCTGCAGGTGCAAAGCCATTACACGCTGGTATTGGACCGGAGAAACCATCTTCCGCGCGAATTTTTGATCCAAGATGAATTGTCGTACACTGACCGTGGCGCAAAGCAAACAGAAGAGAACATGTCACGATATGAGTTTAGTAACTTCGACCCGTCGTTTTAGACGGCTGGACTCCCCTTAGGGCCATGTACATGGTACAATAGGATACTGAAAGATTCCGGCTAAAGTCGGGAAGCCACTTGAAGGAGGACAATTCTAGAATGAGAGACCCAAGAATAAAACAGCTGGCCAAAAACTTGGTCGGTTATTCCATTGATGTACAGCCCGGAGAGAATGTTCTGATCGAAATGTACGGACAGGACCGGGAATTGGTGAAAAGTTTGGTGGAGGAAGTATACGCCAAAGGCGGCAATCCGTTTGTAGAGGTAATCGACCGTTCCGTACAGCGCATAATGCTAAAAGGCGCTTCTCAGTCATTAATTGAACAATGGTCGGAACACGATTTGAACCGCATGAAGAATATGCAGGGCTATATCGGGATCCGGGCCTACGATAACGTGAACGACATGTCCGATGTACCAGAGAAGCAAATGAACCTATACGAATCACTTTACAGAAAACCGGTACATAGTGAACAGCGAGTAAAGCATACGAAATGGGTTGTGCTGCGGTTCCCGAACAATTCGATGGCGCAGCTGGCAAACATGAGTACAGAGGCGTTTGAGGACTTCTATTTCGATGTATGTAATTTGGATTATGGTAAAATGGACCTTGCTCAAGACCCGCTTGCGGATTTAATGAGACGTACGGACAAAGTCAGAATTGTTTCCCCTGGCACCGACTTGACCTTTTCCATCAAGAACATCGGCGCTGAAAAATGCTCCGGACAGCGTAACATACCTGATGGGGAAGTGTTTAGTGCTCCAGTGCGCGATTCCGTAAACGGAACTATCGCTTATAACTCGCCTTCCGTTTATAACGGAGTGACGTTTGAAAATATCAAATTCCGCTTTGAAAACGGAAAAATTGTAGAAGCAACGAGCAATGATACGAAGCGTATTAACGAAATCCTGGATATGGATGAAGGCGCCCGTTATATCGGAGAGTTCGCAATCGGGTTCAATCCATACATTATGAAGCCGATGAACGATATTCTATTCGATGAGAAAATTGCGGGAAGCCTTCACTTTACACCCGGACAGGCGTACGAGGAAACCGATAACGGAAACCGTTCTGCGGTACATTGGGATCTGGTGCTGATCCAGCGTCCTGAATACGGCGGGGGAGAGATCTATTTTGACGATGTGCTGATCCGTAAAGACGGCCGTTTCGTCATCCCGGAATTAGAACCGTTGAACCCGGAGAACCTGAAATAAAACATGCTTTTTCTCCCTTGCGCAAAAGTGGGAAATCAAGGTATCATAAGAAAGTAAAAGGTTTGGAACCGAATACATGTTGACGGAGGGATTTCTATGTCTTCAAACGCGGCAATCGTGGAACTTTCACAAACAGCAAGCAAATTCACATCATCTATCGTTCTTCAATATGAGAATAAGTATATTGATGTGAAAAGTCTGCTTGGCCTGTACACGACTTTAGTGGGCAACCATACCTATGAGCTGCATGTTCACGGCCCGGATGAAGCCGAAGCCCGTAAGGCAATGGCGGAAGCTTTTGCTAAGCATAACTTGAATGTGACTATTGTCGGTGAATAATTCACCTGAAACAGGAGGAGGACCGCCTATTTGGCGGTCTTTCTTCATTTCTGCGGTGATTTGTCCGAGTGATCCGTTTTGTCCTTGTGCTATCCCCTGTTTTCGTCTAATATAGAACCATATAGATGCTGGTTTAGGCGTGCAGGGGGGAAGTCATATGTCTTCGTCGGATTGGAATCCGCAGTTGAGTGATAAAGCTTATCATCTTCTGACGGAAGATGCGAATAAAATAGAGAAGCTGATTGAAGTCCAGATGCAGAACCTCACTACAAGGCAATGTCCTTTGTATGAGGAAGTGCTGGATACGCAGATGTACGGCTTTTCGCGTGAAGTGGATTTCGCCGTGAGGATCGGCTTGGTTGAAGAAGCTGCAGGCAAGATGATCGTTAGTAAATTAGAGCGCAATTTAGCGCAGTTATATGAGGCTTTGGAGAGCAAGGCAAGATCCATTTAAACGAAGACCCCCCCAGGCTTTGCCTGGGGGGGTCTTTGTTTAAATTTATGAAAAGGATAATTTTTGACCTTATGTAAGCTAGCTTTTTTATTGATTAAATTAGATAAAAAGCTACACCTAAAATAACGTACACAATAAGCAACAGGGCGCCCTCGAACCAGTTGGTTGAGCCGTCCTGGGAGATCGATTTGGCAATAAATACGGCTACAGCAATCGCTACAAGCTCTACAGGCATAAATACAAGATCCATTGTATTTCCTGTAAATGAGCTGACAAACACAAGCACAGGGCCGACAAAGAGGGCAATCTGAAGGGAGCTGCCGATGGCAATTTCTACGGCTGCGCCAATTTTATTCTTCATGGCGAGCATAACGGCGGCACTGTGTTCGGCGGCATTGCCGACAATCGCTACAAGGAACGCCCCGACAAACAATTCGGAGAGTCCGAATTGATGGGAGAAGCTTTCCAGTGTTCCGACCATCCACTCCGAGATGAAAGCAACCATAACAGTCGCTATGACAAGAAAGAGCACTGACAATTTAGCGGACCAAGCAGGTTGTTCTCCGTGGTCAGGCTGCGTTTCCACATGATCGGCCAGTTCTTTTTTGTGCGTAACCATCGAGAACAGAAGCCATAATAAATAAGCGGCAATAAGCAAAGCTGAAACAATAAGGCTCAGCGTGTTCATCCTGTGAGTCCCTTCACCAAAACTGGTCAGGAACATGGCGGGAATAAACAGCGAAATTACACCGAGTATCATCAGTGACGCGTTGTGCGAAGCTAATAAACTGTTGAATTTCTGCTCCTTGAATTTCAGTCCGCCCATAAGCACGCTTAGTCCAAGAACCAGCAGCAGATTTCCGATAATGGAACCGGTCAAACTAGCCTTAACCATATCGAATAAGCCTTCTTTGACCAGGAAAATCGCAATAATCAGCTCAGCCGCATTGCCGAATGTTGCGTTCAGAAAGCCGCCGATCCGGTCACCGGCATAGTGTGCCACACTTTCCGTCGCTTTACCGAGAAAGCCTGCTGCAAACAGAATGGCGAGCGCTGCAAGAACGAATTGCAATGTGGAGTTCATTGTTAAAAAGTGGGCAATTGCACTCAGCGCAAAGGTTGCAATCAGCCCTGGGAAAAACAGTTTCTTTAACGACAATACATTCACCTCATCCAACAGGGTGCCTTACACCCGATAGTCTATTCTAATATAAACATATTGGGGATTTGTGTAACCGCCGGGGAACAAAAATAAACCGGATTATGCTCTTAGACGGGCATATTGATTTGGCCCCGTTTTCAGATTACAATGGGAATTAGAGGGTACACGTAGAGGAGTGATGAAGGATGTCAGAGGTCAATGAAACAGGTTTGGTCCGGATTTCCGATGATGTTGTAGCAACCATTGCAGGATTGGCTGCTCTCGAAACTCCAGGTGTTGCCGCCATGTCGGGAGGAATTTCCGAAGGTTTGGCCAAGCGCCTTAGCGGAAAGAACGCACAACGCGGAGTTACCGTGGAAGTCGGGCAGCTGGAAGCGGCGATCGATCTGAGAGTGATTGTCCACTATGGCTCCAGAATCCAAGAAGTTTGCAGAGATCTTCAAGAAAATGTAAAAGAAGCTGTAGAGAATATGACCGGTCTGCTAGTAGTAGAAGTCAATGTGAAAGTCGAAGGTGTGGCTTTTAAAGAGGACGAGACCGTGGAAGACACCAATCGGGTGAAATAACAGGAAATGGAAGAAGCTGCCGGTATCGGCAGCTTTTTCTTTGTTTGCTTGTAATTAAGATGATGTGATTCTGCGGTTGCCCTCTGACCGGGCAGCTGCAGGAGGGGCAACGGCATCGCGTGAGACGCTTAGCACTATTCCCATACTGAACATTGTAATGAGCAGTGAGGAGCCGCCGTATGAGATGAACGGAAGAGTTACACCTGTAATCGGCATGGTGCCGGTAACGCCTCCAATGTTTACGATGGCCTGAATGCCGATCAGGCTCATGATACCCACACCGATCAGGCTTCCATATACATCCGGGCAGCGGAGGGAAATGATGATTCCTCTCCAAATAAAAATAAGATAAAGGAAAAGAAAGATTGCAGATCCCATAAAGCCGAACTCTTCACCGATCGTAGCGAAGATAAAGTCATTATGCGGCTCTGGAAGGTAATGCAGTTTCTGGATGCCGTGACCGAAGCCGGCTCCAAAAAAGCCCCCATGCCCGAATGCCCTGAGTGCATTGACAAGCTGGTATCCGTCTTCCAGCTGATAAGCTAAAGGGTCGAGGAAAGACGTTAACCTTTGAAAGCGGTAATTGTCAACCAGTGCAGACGGATCGGTAAGATAGATGATTGCAAGCACTAAAGTAACGAACCCCGTGATCAAACCTATGATAATCAGGAGATGCTTTAAATTGGCTCCGCCGGCCAATACCATGACGCCTGCGGCAGCAAGCAGGATCAGGCAGGAGCCCAAATCAGGCTGCAGCATAATCAGAAAAGCGATCAGGCCGACGATCACCAAGATAGGAAACAATCCCCGTTTAAATTCGCGAATCTTTTCTTTCTTCTTGGCAATTAGTGCACCGAGATATAGAATGATAGCGACTTTCGCCAACTCGGAAGGCTGTATGCCCAAGGAACCGATACCGAACCAACTGCGGGCGCCGTTTCTTACCTCGCCGATGGATGGAATCGCAACCAGCACAAGTAACAACACAGAAAGAAGAAACATCGGAAAAAACAGAACTTTAAAGCGGCTGTATGGAATATTCATAACAAACAGCATGACCACGGTGCCCAAGCCGATCCACATAGCCTGCCGTTTCGTATAGTACAGGGCGTCATGGAGTTTAGGGTGAGTTAACGCGATGGCCGAGCTGGCGCTGAAAACCATGACCAAGCCGAAGCCGACAAGCAGCAAGGTCAGGATCAGCAGCAGAAAGTCCGGCGTACCTTTCCGGCGCTGTTGCATGGGAAGGTTCCGGCCTGTTAGGCCAAGGCAGCTTTTAGCTCTGCCAGTTTACCTTCAGCAGCTGCAAGCACCTTTGGCGGAACCGGGGATTCATATTCCATGCCGTGCGGGAAGGTGGCTCTTCCAAGATAAACCGCTTCGATCTTTAAAATCGCGTCCGCGCTTTCCAGCTTCCCTTCAATTGCACGGGTGTTGATTCTGCAGAAGTATTCGTTCGTGTTGTCGACAATTTTTAGATCGTATGTAGCACGGTAGTATTCCCACTGCCAGCGGACAAAACCGAGGCTTGCCGCAGATTCGTCAAGATGGGCCAGATCGCTTGTCAAGCCGTTAAGGCCAGAGTTTTCAATAATCATGTTTTAGTTCCTCCCTGAGTAGATACATAATCAAGTACGGCGATAATAACGAACGTTTGGACATTCTCTTCCATGATAGTATGTTTCCTTACCTTGTGCAAGCATCAGAACACTCGGGACAAGCCTGCAGGACGGAAAATGTTCGGCTGTGAAAGCAAAGGCAGTTCTGATAAAATGAAAGGAATTCATTACAAGACACACGGGGGAATCAGGGAGGGAGTTTTGCATGAAGTACAGGGACATGCTCAAGGCTGGATTTACCGAAGCGGTTCAGTGGCGAAGACATCTCCATCGCCATCCGGAATTATCATACCAGGAAACGAAGACGGCGAATTTCGTTGCGGAAAAGCTGCGTTCCTGGGGGCTGGAAGTAACAGTCCAAATAGGCGGCGGCGGCGTAACCGGCTTGCTCAAAGGAGCTTTGCCGGGCCCGACGATAGCGCTTCGTGCCGATATGGATGCCCTGCCGATACAGGATGCCAAGTCATGCGACTATGCCTCCACAGTGCCCGGCGTAATGCATGCCTGCGGCCATGACGCACATACCTCGGCACTCCTGCTTGCAGCTAAAGTGCTTAGCGGAAATAGAGAGCATTTGGAAGGCAGCATCAAATTTATGTTTCAGCATGCAGAGGAACAAACGCCTGGCGGAGCTGCCGCCATGATAGAAGACGGTGTGCTTGATGACGTTGATGCCGTCTACGGGGTACATCTCTGGACGCCGCTGCCTGCGGGCCACGTTTACTGTACGCCGGGGCCAATGATGGCTGCGGCTGACGAGTTCACCATAACCATTAAGGGAAAAGGAGGCCACGGTGGACTTCCTCATCAAACGGTGGACGCAGTCATGGTAAGCTCACAGCTTGTTGTTAACCTTCAGACGATTGTCAGCAGAGGGTTGAACCCGTTGAAACCGGCGGTTGTGACTGTAGGCTCCTTTCACGGGGGAACAACGTTCAACATTATCGCCGAAACGTGCACATTGAAAGGTACAGTCAGGACATTCGACGAATCCACCAGGATCGAGGCGAAAGAACGTTTGGAGTTTTTGGTCCATCACACGTGCACAAGTTTTGGCGCCTCATCGGATGTGAAGTATGTTCTCGGGTACCCTCCGGTTGTGAACGATCCCAACGAAGCGTCCAGATTCAGAAGAGTGGCGGATCTGCTGTTTGGGGAAGCGTATGTGCAAGAGATGGAATGGCTGATGGCCGGTGAAGATTTTGCCTATTATCTGCAAAAAGTACCGGGGTGTTTCATGATTGTAGGAGCTGGAGATGCGGAGAACGGAATAACGGCTCCTCACCATCATCCTCAATTCGATATCGCGGAGACGTCCATACTGCAAGCTGCGGAACTTCTTACCGGCATGGCTCTGGACGGATTGAAAACAATTGGTAAAGCTTGACGGTGAATGTCTTCGTTGAATTCGGGTGAACCTATGCTCGAAAAGGAGGCTCACTATAATGGCCAAAACACTAAAAGAAGTAATGTCAACCGACATCGTAACAGTAACTTTGCAAGATAACATCTTTGAAATTGCTTTAAAAATGAAACAGCATGATATCGGGTTTATTCCGGTCCTTGAAGGACGCAGGCTGATTGGCGTAGTGACGGACAGGGATTTGGTAATCCGCGGCTATGCAGATAAACATTCCGGCTCCACAGCCGTGGAACATGTCATCAGCAAAGATGTCAGGACCGTCAGCCCGGAGATGACTGTGGATGAAGCGGCTAAAATCATGGCAAATGAGAAAATCCGCAGGCTGCCTGTAGTTGAAAATGGCGAGCTGGTTGGAGTCGTTGCAATAGGTGATTTGGCAGTCCGCACCAAATTCGAGGACGAAGCGGGCGAGGCGCTCAGCCAAATTTCCGAGAAAGACAAGTCTTACTCCAAATAAACATTTTTATTTGCATGCCTGCTTCTCCGAGTTCCGGGAGGGCAGGTTTTTTTACGTGAAAGAAGGTATAATGGGGAAGGATTTGACGGGGGGAGAAACGATGAAAAGATACATAGCGGCAGGACTATTGGCGCTGTTATTGTTGATTACCGGGTGCAGTACGACGGCAGGGAATAAGAATAATAATCAAGAAATCGCTGATATCATAAGCCGTTATCCGAATTTAGAGGGTCACCGATACACGCTGGAGACGGTAAAGAGAATGGTGGACGGGGATACGCTAGAAACCGGCAGCGGAAATAAAGTAAGGCTGATCGGCGTAAATACGCCGGAGACAGTAAAGCCGAACTCGCCTGTGGAATTTTTCGCCAAGGAAGCAAGCGAGTATAGCAAAACCAGGCTGACCGGCAGGAAGGTGTATCTGTTTCAGGATACCGGAAACACGGACCGCTACGGCCGTTGGCTGAGGTATGTGTTCATCGCAGGCGAATCGGAAATGTTCAATGAGGAACTGCTTCGTAAAGGTTATGCGAATACAATGACAGTTCCTCCTAATGTGATGTATGCCAAACGGTTTGTGAAACTGGAAAGGGAGGCCAGGGAAGCCGGTACCGGGCTTTGGGGAACGTCAGGGCAAGAAAGCGGTGATAATACCGGTGCATCAAGCAGCCGGCCGGAACGAACAACGGAGCCGTCATCGGCCAACACAGAATCCGAAGTATCGGTTCGATGCAATGGCCCTGTTGTAAAAGGCAACATCAACTCTAAAGGGCAAAAAATATATCATGTGTCCGGGGGACGGTATTACGAGCAAACAAAAGCGGAGGAAACGTTCTGCAGCGAGAAAGAAGCCGCGGCGGCAGGCTATAGAAAATCCAGGTCTTAGTAATAGGATAAAGTATAACAGCGCATCCTAAAGCGGAAATTTGGTGAAGGAAGGAGCGATGTGGCCGATGTTGGATAATCAAGAGATTTGCAGCGCTTGCGGCATGGAGCTGCATCAGCAACCGGAAGGATTCCGTGACGTATGTGCTGCATGCCTCGACGGAGATGCTTCAGCCTTACAGGAAAATCCGCTTGCCTATTTGCAGGAATGCGGCCTGCACGAATCCTATGTTTGGTAATATTTTGCAAAAGAAAGGCGGTTCTCCCCTCAGGAGAAGCCGCTTTTTCTTTTGCTTTCCCGAACAGGTTTATTTTGTGGAGCATGCCTTCATACTAACATCATATGCTTACTGACAGACTGGAGGTTAACCATGCATCATTACAGGCCGGAGCTCCCGCTTATTATTCAAAGTGATTTTACGATACTGTTGGAAACAGGCAATCCGCGCGCCGAAGAAGCCGCCGCAGGGCTGGGCAGGTTTGCCGATTTAATCAAAACGCCGGAACATATCCACACTTACCGTATTTCTTCCCTTTCCTTATGGAATGCGGCTGCAGCAGGGATAACCAAAGAAGAGGTTCTTACTTTTTTGCAGCAATTCAGTAAATTTGAAGTCCCTGTACAGGTGAAAAATGATATTATCCGGTTTATCGGCCGCTTTGGGCTGTTGCGACTGGAATCGGACGGAATAAAGCTTAGGCTCAAGTCGGATGATCGGGGAGTGTTGCAGGAGATCGGGTCCCATCCTTCGCTTAAAGGTTATGTCGGCGTTTCTTCGGAAGGCGCACTGGAAGTGTCGCCGGTTCATCGGGGGTTAATCAAGCAGGAACTGATCCGAATCGGTTATCCTGTGCTGGATCTGGCTGGTTACCATGACGGGGAAGGTTTGGATTTTACGCTTCGTGCTGAGGATGCGGCAGGGAAGCCCTTTTGCCTTCGTGACTATCAGCAGGAGGCGGTGGACGCCTTCTATGTGGAAAACAACAGGATCATGAGCGGCAGTGGTGTTCTGGTCCTGCCTTGCGGAGCCGGGAAGACGGTGATTGGCATCGCTGCCATGGCAAAGCTGCATTGCGCGACTTTAATCCTGACCAGCAATGTAACATCGGTCCGGCAGTGGAAAGAAGAAATCCTTCAAAAAACCGATATGAAAGAGGAGCAGATCGGAGAATACAGCGGTGACAGGAAGGAAGTGCGTCCCGTTACAATCGCTACCTATCAGATTCTCACGCACCGCAAAGGCAAGGACGAGGAGTTTCTGCATATGAAGCTGTTTAACGAAAGAGACTGGGGCTTGATTGTTTATGATGAGGTACATCTGCTTCCTGCGCCTGTGTTCCGCGTTACGGCCGATATTCAGGCGACCCGGCGGTTAGGGTTGACGGCTACATTGATCAGGGAGGACGGGCGTGAAGAGGACGTATTCTCGCTGGTCGGCCCCAAGCGCTACGATATGCCTTGGAAGGAGCTTGAGCATAAAGGGTGGATTGCCAAAGTTTACTGCAGTGAAGTCAGGGTTCCGCTCAACGAGGCGGTCAGGCAGCAGTATGCTGCAGCGGATGCTAAGCAAAAGCACCGTATCGCCGGGGAGAATCCATTGAAACTGGATATCGTCGCTTATTTGCTGCAATTACATAAAGGGAGACAGATCTTAATTATCGGCCAGTACCTGGATCAGCTGAACATGGTTGCGTCTGCGCTCGGCATTCCCTTAATCAGCGGCGAAATGCCCCATTCAGACCGGGATGAACTTTATGCGCGTTTCAAAAGTGGAGAGCTTCCTGTTCTCGTCGTTTCAAAAGTAGCTAATTTTGCCGTGGACTTGCCGGATGCCAGCGTCGCGATTCAAATCTCGGGAAGCTTCGGCTCCAGGCAGGAAGAAGCCCAGCGTCTTGGACGGGTGCTCCGGCCTAAAAGCGGTGAGAATACAGCCTATTTCTACACATTAGTGTCAAAAGATACGAAAGAACAGGAGTTTGCGTTAAACCGGCAGTTATTTTTGGTGGAAAAAGGGTACCGCTATGCCATAACAGAGGCAGCAGCTTTCATAGGAACGGAGGATGAAAAGCATGGACAGCGCGCAGCTAATTAACCGCCTTCCGGCGGAGCTGAAAAACCATTTGGCTGCAGTAACGGGGGCAGGGGAATCAAGTGATGGGTCACGATTAGCGGAAACACTGTCGGACCAGGAATGGATTTACAAGTCTTACCGCAGCTTGTCGGATCGGGAGCGTTCAGCTCTGGCTTTTATTATGCTTGCTGCCGGTTCGGCCCCTTTTGAATGGCAGCTTCTGGAGCAAAAACTGAAAACCGTTGCGGCTGCAGGTAGGGAGCGCAATGTGCCGCTCTCCCCGGCTGCGTTGAAAACAGCTTTGATTCAATTCAGGCGAAAAGGGTTACTTTTTACTTTTCGGAAAACATGGGGAGAGCATGTGTATACCTTTTCTTCGGATACGTTTTCCCTTTGGCTGCATGCTGCCTTGCCTGATATGGTTCCCGCTCATAAAAGCGGCGTGCCGGATACGGAGGTCCTCATCATTCGTGAAGCCGGCCGGGGGTTAGCGCAAGAAGTGTTCCAGCTATTAACGTTTACCGCGAATCATGGGCTGCCGTTAACACAGAAAGGGACGATCCATAAAAGGCTGCTTCAAAAGGCGGAGGAACAGATCCGTATCGATCCGCATATCGTCAGCGGCCTGTCCTTCCAATACGCGCATCAGGATGCATATCCGCCTCACTTTGCTGTTGTTCTGGATAGAGCGCTTAGATTAGGTCTCTTGGTACATGAACAGGATCGCATTGCCTTAGTGCCGGACAGAATAGCTGCTTGGGTGAAACGGGCAGTACCGCACTTACAAGCTTCCCTTTATAGGGGGTTTGCAGATGTATATCGTCCTGCGGAAGTTTGGAAACAGCTTGCCGGTGCTGCTTTGGAAAGGCTGACCGCGGGGGAGTGGTATGCGGTCAGGCCTATTATCAAAGCGCTTGATCGGCTCGGGGTATTGGATCAGGATTCGATAGGACGTGCGGAAGAGGAATGGGCAGCCGGCTGGCTGAAACCTCTTGCGGAACTAGGCTGGGCGGATCTGGGCGAGCATCCGGATCAAGGTTTGATGTTCCGCTGGTCTTTTCAGGTCCTGAGGGAAGCAGCAATACAGGATGCGGATGCAATGCCGGAACTTATACAAACGGCTCAAATTTTTGTCCAGCCGGATTTTGAAGTCATCGTTCCGCCGACGGTATCCTTTGCCGTACGCTGGGAATTGGAATGTTTCTGCGATCCGGCTAAATTCGATCAGGTCATGGTGTACCGGTTGTCGCGGGAAAGTGTGTTCCGCGGATTGGAACATGGCCGAACCCTCACTGAGTTGATAAGCAGCCTGGAAAAATGGGCCAAGTATGGAATCCCCGGCAATATTTCATCCGCTCTAAACGAGTGGGGTCAGCAGTACGGGCGCGTCAGCTTCGCTGATGTGGTTCTTCTGCGCTGCCGGGATGAACAGACGGCGGCGGAACTGGCAGTCCATCCAGGAGCGAAAGCGTACCTTATTTCGTCTATAGGAAAGCAGGACTATATCGTCCAAAAGGACAAGTTGGGAGAACTGTATGCAATACTGGACAAGGCAGGATATCATCCGCGGAAGCGGGTGGATGCTCCTGTTTCGGGGGAGCAGATTCCGGGATATCCAAGGCTGGATGATAGCATTGAGGAATCTGCAGAAGCCCCCAATGCTGCCGCGGACCTGAGGCCGCGAGGGATTGTATATGGCAAAACTTCCGTTCCTTATTACGAAATGGAACCCGGATTGCCAAGCCTGGATGAGATCTATCCTTCCCTGGAGGAGGTTCCTTCCTTATGGCTCAACGGGCTTCGCGGGTACCACTCATCCACCAAACGGGAGATGCTGGATAAGGCGCTGGAACTGCAAGCTTATGTGAAGCTGAGCGATGGCCAAAAGACATTTGATTTTGTTCCGGATGCTGTAAGGGATGAACGGGGAGGCTGGTCGGCGGAAGGGTTGGCAGACGGCGTACGGTCCAGGCTTACCCCGGATCTAATCAAAGAAATGCAGCTCATTCTGCCCGGCATTAACGAAAATTAATAGGGTGCATTCGCCTGTTTCGTGGTATAGTTAAAGAGATTTAAGTTTTTCAAAGAATAGGAATGATGTGCCATGAGTATAATGGAACAACGGACGATAGACATGTCCTCTTTGTTAATGGAAGCCTATCAAATAGGCGACCTGATAAATGCTTCACAGGAAGTAAGAGCATACCTGCAGTGGAAACAGGCCGTTGACCGGAGCCCCGCAGTACGGGAACAGGTCAAGGCCTTTGAGAAGAAGAAAGAGCTGTTTGAAGAATGTCAGCGCTTCGGCCGATTTCATCCCGAATATCACAGGGCTATGGAAGAGATGAAGGAAGCTCAGCTCGAGCTGGATGCGATTGAGGAAGTGCGCGAGTTCAAGCTGGCGGAGAAAGCGCTGGACGATCTACTTCATGAAGTGTCGACGACGATCGCTCACGCGGTTTCCGCATCGGTGAAGGTGCCAAGCAACGACCCGCTGCCTAAAGGCGGAGGTTGCAGCACCGGAGGCGGCTGCAGCGGCAATTGCGGCTAAGCGCCGCCAGCCGCGCGGGAATTACCCTCGCGGCTCCAGCCGGAACGCAGGTGTGATGTATCCCACCTGCGTTCCGGCCCAGTTGCGCAGTTCAGGCCGGCGGAACGCGGCCAGCTGCGCAAGCTCCGAAGCGGTAAGCAAGCCCAGCTGGCTTACCGCTTCGAGCACTGCCGGGTAGAGGGCGCGCTCCGCGCCGTCCTCTACCTTCAGCGCCAGGCCCCAGCCGCGGTCCGGCACGGACAGCGCGAACACGCCTTCGGCGCCGAACTTGCCGAGGATCCGGCCTTGCGACACCTCGATTAATCGAGTGTCGAAGCGGTCCGTTCCGGCAAGGTAGAACGGGTGACGCGCAACAGCAGCGGTCACCCGGCGGCAGGCTGCCGCGCGTTCGTCCGGCAGGCCGTCCGGGCGGCCCAGGCGGGCATACGCCTGCGCAAGCCGGCGAAGCGGCATGCCGAATACCGGCACGCCGCAGCCGTCCGTGCCGAGGACGACGCCGGATGGCGCCAGACCGGCCATATCGGCAACTGCGCCCAGCATAGCCTGCTGGACGGGGTGGTCAGGCGACATGTAGTGTTCCGTTGCTTCACCTAGATGATGCGACCAAGCGAGCATCCCCGAATGTTTACCCGAGCAGTTATTATGAACCCGGCCGGGCTTCCCGCCGCGCTCCCTTATCAGGGAAGCGGCGTCCCGGTTCAGCGGAAAATGAGGGCCGCATTGAAGTTCATCTTCAGCGGCTCCGATTTTGCGTAAGATAGAATGAACGGTATCTACATGCTCGGCTTCTCCGCTATGGGAAGCGCTTAATAAGGAAATTTCCCGCTCGTTCAGGCCGTAACGGTCAACAGCTCCTGATTCTATTACGGGAAGTGCTTGCAGGAGTTTGGCGGCAGATCTGGCGAACGTTATATAATCCGGATCACCTAATTGATAAAGAACGTTTCCTTCCGTGTCGGTAACTGCTATAAAACCGCGGTGTACGGACTCTGTCAGCGGGCCCCGCGAAACATGAATCATCGGTTCAGAACAATTTAGTTGCATAGTCCGGTTCTCCTTAACCATATCTATAATAATAAGCAAAGTGAGGCTTCTGCCATGTTCAAAGAAAGAGCAGGTTTAATCGTATGGATCAGCGATCTCAAAGCGGCTAAGTCGCTGGAGCGGTACGGCAGTATCCACTATATTTCGAAGAAGATGTCTTATGTAGCGATGTATGTGAATGCCGCAGGATTAGAGGATACAACAAAAGCGATCCAAAAGCTATCGTTTGTCAAAAAAATCGAACGTTCCTACAGAACGGAAATCAAAACAGAATATAACAGTAATGTTCCTGATAAAACAGCTTTCTACTCCTACTAGGCCGGGGATCATGACCCAAAAAGTTACAATTTTGTAACACCTTAAAAATTTCAATTGGAAATTCTGCCAATGTGAAGTACAATTAACAGTGTTAATTGTAATAGGTTTCAAGGCCCAGTAGCAGGAAAGGGGTAGCAGGAATGAAAGACAAGATCATGGGTCGGTGGAGCACATACGAACCTTTTTATGTGATGCTAGGCGATAAGAAGGTAGCGGATATCGTGATTACGAATCATGCCAGATCCAGGTGGGTCGACCGTGTGGAAACCGAGAAAACCGGATATGAGGACATTTGTGACTTTCTTTGGGAAAAGCTGAAGAAAGACTGCGTTCAGCCCTATTATAGAAAAGAGCAGGATGTTTATCTCATAGAGGATGACCTGGTCATGGTCGCGGAATTTTCGGTTTTGGAGAATGAAGTAGACCTGCTCGGGAACCCGCTCCATAAGATGATCATTGTCACATTCCTGGGACGTATGTCGGAGACGATCGAGCTTAGGGACTTAAAATCTTATTACTCGTGGCTGCGGCATTCCCGCCGGATGACACTCATTAAGAACAGCCGCAAACGCAAATAATATCGGAAGAGCATGTAGGTACAATGGTCTACATGCTTTTTTATTTTTTTGGAAAATTTTATATTACTGATTGTCAGGAGGTATCGTTTACGTGGCTTTGAATTTCCACCAGCTTCATATCTTTTACACAGTTGCCGAAAAAGGGAGCTTCTCTGCCGCGGCTGCCGCACTGCATATGACGCAGCCGGCGGTGACGATGCAGGTCCAATCGCTTGAAGAGTATTTTGGAACCAAGCTGTTCCACCGTTCAACGAAGCGGATCGAGTTGTCAGAAGCAGGCCGTGAATTAATTCCCTACGCACTAAACAGTATCAATCTGATGAAAGATACCGAAGTAGCCATGTCCAAGTTTACGCACATGCTGCAAGGGAGGCTGCAGCTTGGCGCCAGTCTGACTTTCGGAGAATATATTCTTCCGCGTCTGCTAGGACCCTTCGGTAAGGAGTATCCCAACATTTCCATCCAGATGAAGGTGATTAATACAACGCAAATACTGGAGGAGATATTGAAGCATCAGCTCAATTTCGGGCTCGTGGAAGCTGCGGTGCAGCATCCTGACATACATATAGAACCAGTGTTGAATGATGAACTGAAATTAATAGTACCCGCAGGCCATCCTCTCACGGAACAGGGGATAATAAAGGCAGAGCAAATGCTGGAGTACCCTTTTGTCCTTAGAGAACAGGGTTCCGGCACCCGCCAGGTTATGCATGAAGCGCTGCAGCAGGCAGGAATCGATGCCGGAGCGATGAAAATCGTGATGGAACTTGGAAGTACAGGTGCAGTCAAATCCGCTGTCGAGGCAGGGCTTGGAATAACGATTCTGTCCCAATCGTCGGTTAAGCATGAACTGGCCTTGGGGATACTGCGCGTTGTGGAAATAGAAGATGTTCAATTTATGCGGAAATTCTATTCCATTTACCTGAAATCCACCCTGCTTCCTATTTCTGCGGTTACCTTCCTAACTTTTTTGCGCGAACGGGATTTGAGTCAATGGCTCTAAGTTTGGTAACCTGAAGAAAACAAAAGGAGGACTTATTGTGAGTGACCGATCAGTCCAGGACAAGCAGGGCTATGCCGATCTTCATACGCATACTTCCGCGTCGGACGGAACGAACCCTCCCGCAGTCAACGTGCGATTGGCATGGGAAGCGGGCCTTGCCGCAGTGGCGGTTACAGATCATGACACCGTTGCCGGACTGCCGGAGGCGATTGCCGAGGGGGAGCGCCTGGGCATTACAGTTGTACCCGGTGTGGAAATCAGCACGGTTGCAGGCGGCCAGGATATCCATGTGCTGGGTTATTATATGGATTTCCATAACCCGCTGTTCGTCGAAAGACTTGGCGAATTACGCCGGACCAGGGATATTAGAAACGAGATGATGGTGGCTAGGCTGAATGAACTGGGTATGAATATTACAATGGAAGAAATTTTGAGTAATGTAAACAAAGAAGACCCGGACGAAACGGTCGGCAGGCCCCATATTGCCGATCTTCTTGTTAAGAAAGGGTATGCAGCCACCATGCAGGAAGCGTTCGACCGGTATCTGGGAAAGAACGGTGCCGCTTATGTCAATCCGCCTCGTATCACACCCGCAGATGCTGTCCGATGGATTCATGAGGCCGGCGGATGTGCGGTATTGGCCCATCCGGGCCTATATCAGATGGACGAGCTTGTGGAAGAAATGGTTCAGGGAGGATTTGATGGGATCGAGGTATATCACTCAGACCATAGGCCCGAAGACTCCGCTAAATACCGTATGCTCGCAGAGCGTTACGATCTGATTCAAACCGGAGGATCCGACTATCACGGGGAGCGCAACGGGGTCGTATTTCATGCCGCTCTTGGATCAAGCAAAGTGACAATTGAGGCGGTAACGCAGCTTCAAAACACAAGAAAGCACAGCTAAAAGGGAGAGAGAAACCAGTGAAAATCCGCAAAGCAATTATTCCGGCTGCAGGACTTGGAACCCGATTCCTGCCGGCCACAAAGGCACAGCCTAAAGAAATGCTGCCTATCGTGGACAAGCCCGCGATTCAATACATAGTGGAAGAAGCCATTGCATCCGGAATTGAAGCTATTATTATCGTTACGGGAAAGAATAAGCGTGCCATTGAGGATCATTTTGACCGATCCTTCGAACTGGAATATATGCTCGAAGAGAAAGGCAATACCGAAATGCTGGAGATCGTTCGCGGCATTTCGAGTATGGTCGACATTCATTACATCCGGCAAAAGGAACAGCTTGGTTTAGGACATGCCGTACTGTGTGCCAAAAGCTTTATTGGCGACGAGCCTTTTGCCGTACTGCTGGGTGATGACATTATCCATTCGGAGAAGCCCTGCCTGCGCCAAATGCTGGACATTTACGATGAAAACCACGCTTCCGTGATTGCTGTTCAGGAAGTGCCGGAGGAAGAGGTACACAGGTATGGCGTAGTGTCACCTGAGAAACAGCTGTCGGGACAAGGCCAGCATGCTTATATCCGCGATCTTGTAGAGAAGCCGGAACAAGGAACAGCACCGTCCAACTATGCCGTCATAGGAAGATATATTATTGAGCCGGAAATTTTCGGCATACTGGAGAACCAGCAGCCGGGGAGGGGCGGAGAAATTCAGCTGACTGACGCGCTGCGCACGCTGAACCGCACAAAGCCAATGCTGGCATACAGCTTTGAAGGCAAGCGCTATGATACGGGCAATAAATTCGGATATATCGAGGCTACCATTGAACTTGCACTGCAGCGCCCTGAATTGTCTGATCAGCTTAAAGCCTATTTGCTGAAACTTACACAGGAGTGGAAAACCGGAGTATAAGCTTTAGCCGATATGTAAACATCATTGTATAACGTTTGTAAATGGTTTATAATGTTACCATACACCTGTAACGGAGATGGATAATGATGAACCAACAACGATTATATACAATAAAAGAAGTGTCTTTGCGTTCAGGTTTGTCTACACAATTGATCCGTAAATGGGAAGAGCGTTATCAGGCTGTTACCCCGGAACGTTTTCCGAACGGTTATAGAGGTTATACAAGCGAGCATATTGACACGCTGGCCTGGCTGAAGAGACGGGTGGATGAAGGAGTCCCGATCAATCTTGCGGTCAAAGAACGGCAGATGATCGGGACTTTGCCGGCCTCGTCGCCGGCGGAGGGATTGTTGCAAGCATCCTCTGACCGAAACCCATCTTCCCATTCCGTTTCCGAGCCTCGAGGAGAAGTCAGGGAATATCAGAAAACGCTGATCCGCCATTTGATCAATTTGGATGCAGACTCTTCGCAGCGCTGGTTCGATCAACTGCTGGCACTCCATTCCATGGACTTTGTGCTTCAGCAGATCATCCAGCCGGTACTTGTGGAAATCGGCGAACTTTGGGAACGAAATGAGATCTCCGAGTATCAGGAGCATTTCGGAAGCCATTTTCTTCGGGAAAGGCTTCTGGCGATGAAGAACATGTACCAGGCAATGCCGGACAGCCCTTTGATCGTGACGGCTTGCGGGCCGCGGGAACGCCACGAATTAGGGATATTGTTCTTCGGATTTTATGCGCTTCAACTCGGTTTCCAGATCGTGTACCTCGGTGCGTCGCCGGCTGAGAAAGGGATTATGGACTGTCTCGAGCAGCTTAAACCGGCCGCTTTTACATTCAGCTACTCCACCAATGTCCTCTTTGCGGAAACGATACCGTTTCTGAAGGAGCTGGACAAGCGTATTGTTGAGCTCGGTCTGGCAACCAAGGTGTTTCTTGGAGGCAGAATCTTTGAAAAAGACGAGCTGCTGGAGGGTACCAAGCGGGTTCATATGATTTCGGGCCAAGGAAAGGAAACCGTGCTTAAGGTAAAGCAGCTGTTAGATACTAATGGATAAGCCGCAAACTTGCAGTCCCTTAAATAAGCAAGCAGAACAGCCGCCCTGTTATAGGACGGCTGTTTCTCATTTCACTACAAACGGGAGTTTCTTGATCCGATCTTCATCTGCAGTAATATACAATGTCTTGTTATGATCGAAAATAACAAATCCGGGCTTGGCGCCGTTCGGTTTGCGGACATGCCGGATCAACGTATAGTCGACAGGCACTTGGCTGGATTCTCTGGCCTGACTGTAATAAGCGGCTAGCATCCCCGCTTCTTCCAGCGTAGGGTCGCCAAAGCTTGGGCTCTTAATCACGACATGAGACCCCGGAATATCTTTCGTGTGCAGCCAGGTGTCTGATGGCGATGCTAACCGGTTTGTCAAATACTCGTTTTGTGTGTTGTTTTTGCCTACATAAATAGGAATGCCTTCGCTGGAAGTGTAGCAAAGCAGCTGGGGCTTATCGGATTTCTTCTTTTTCTTGCCTTTTTTGGCACGGTCCCGGATGTAACCCTGCTCTGTAAGTTCCTCGCGGATTTCGTCGATGTCGCTTAACGATGCATTGCTTAACTGCTGTAATAGGGAATCGATATACACGTTCTCTTTGTGGGTGTTTTCGATTTGTTCCCCTACGATCATCAGGCTGTTTTTGCTTTTGTTATATTTTTTAAAATAACGCTGAGCGTTCTCCGAAGGGGTGAGCTGCGGATCCAGTTGAATTTTGATCAAAGCCTGATCCTCGTCATAATAATTCACCACTTCAATATCCTTATCGCCGCGTTTAAGAAGATGCAGAGAAGCTGTCAATAGCTCTCCCGTAATCCGGAATTTATCGGCATCCTTGGCTTCCTCTACCGTTTCATGCAGTTTTTCAAGCTTTTTCTCATTTTTGCTTTTCTCGTTTTGCAGAAAACGGATCAGGTCGGATACCCGCTGTTTTACCGTATCCCGTTCCGCTTTGTCCCCGTAATAGGCTTCAAGGCATTCGCTTAGCGATTCAAACAACACCGCGGAGCCTTCCGCATGCCTCAATTCCAACACGGAAAAAACGGCTTTGCCCGTGGCTTCGTTCTCTACGATATTGTAAACATAGTTATGCGCCCGCATATCCTCCATCGTTTGAAGAAACGCTTCCGCCAAGCCCTCCGCTGTATGAGTTCCGCTGCGGAACACGATTTCCCGGGCGGCCAGAGGGGACAGACCGCTGAAATGCTGGACGATCCCTTGTTCCGGTTTTAAATCAAAGCCCTCTTGTGCCAAAATCCCTTTTACCTCTGCCTCGCCGGCCGTTAACGGGTTCAGCTTGCCTTGTTCCGGCGGCCCTACATAAGTACTGCCCGGCATGACAATACGGTAACTGCTGATAGCGGGCGTAACGTGATGAATCCCGTCCAAAATCTGTCCGGTCCCGGGATCCAGCAAAATCAGATTCGAGTGGCGTCCCATAAGTTCGATGACCAACGTTTTGACACTGAGGTCTCCCAACTCGTCCCTCTGCCGAACTTGAATCCGGATAATCCTTTCATTATCCACCTGTTCCACAGCCTCGATAATGCCGCTTTCGCAATGCTTGCGGAGAAGCATACAGAACATCGGGGCGTCCATCGGATTGGTATACGAACCTGTGGTGAAATGAACTCTCGGGTAGGTAGGATTTGCAGATAAAAGCAGCTTCCGGTTCGCGCCTTGGGCTCTGATCTGCAGAATGATATCGTGGGGGTTCGGTTGATGTATTTTGTTAATGCGGCTGCCGACACACATTTGCAATTCATGTACGACCGCACGCACGACTAGTCCGTCTAATGCCATTGCTGCCACTCCTCTTCCATGTAGACTTTCTCTATCATGCCATACTTTGATCAAAAACTTAAGTACAGGCTGGGATATTTCGCGGCTTGTCTGAATAAAGTTAGCTAAAGGGACATGTCTGCCATGCAAAAGGCAAGTGACGAGGAGGTTGCGAGGGATGGATCACATGAAAGAGTATCAGATGAGCGCAAATGAGGTACTGAACGCTCAAAAAACGCATCCGGTAGACGGGTTGACCAAAGATGAAACGGAAAAGAGGCAGGAGGTCCACGGTTTCAACGAATTATCGGAAGGCGAGAGGGTTTCTCCCATTACGCTGTTTTTGAATCAGTTCAAGGATTTTATGGTTCTCGTACTGATGGGGGCTACCCTGATTTCCGGTTTGCTGGGAGAATACCTCGATGCGATTACGATCATTGCTATCATTGTCATTAACGGGGTATTAGGATTTATTCAGGAGTTTCGGGCAGAACGATCGCTCAGGGCTTTGAAAGAACTGTCCGCCTATACGGCAAAAGTAGTGCGTGACGGGTCCGTGGAACAAATACCGGCTTATACGCTCGTACCTGGAGATATTGTGCTGTTGGAGAGCGGAGACCGTGTACCGGCGGATGTAAGGTTTTTAGAAACAAATTCCCTGTATATTGAAGAGTCCGCTTTGACCGGAGAGTCCGTCCCCGTTAACAAGCATAGCGAAGCGCTCGCAAGTCCGGGGGAAGTTCCTTTGGGAGACCAGAAAAACTGCGGTTTCATGGGAACGATGGTGACCCGGGGCACAGCAAGGGCCGTCGTAGTCCGGACAGGTATGGCAACGGAAATGGGCAAAATCGCCGACCTGATTCAAAATACGGATACGATGGAAACGCCTCTGCAGCACCGGTTGGAACAACTGGGGAAAATTCTGATTATAGTAGCTTTAGGCTTAACTGTTATGGTCGTGGTCGCGGGAATTATGCACGGACAGCCCGTATACGGTATGTTCCTTGCCGGCGTGTCGCTGGCGGTAGCGGCAATTCCGGAGGGCCTGCCTGCCATTGTTACGATCGCTCTCGCCCTGGGTGTGCAGCGCATGATCAAGCGCAAGGCTATTGTGCGAAAGCTGCCTTCGGTGGAAACGCTGGGGTGCGCTTCCGTCATCTGTTCCGACAAAACCGGTACGCTCACCCAAAACAAGATGACAGTCACCCATCTTTGGATGGACGGCGAGTTGTCGGAAGTAACCGGGGAAGGCTACGAGCCGCAAGGCCATGTTATGAAAAACGGCAAAAAAGCCGACGTTCAGCATGACCAGACGCTTCGCCGGCTGCTGCAGATTGCAGTGCTGTGCAATAATGCGGTTTTAACGGAAACGGCGGCGGAAGAAAAGAAGAAAAAGCGTTCCAAGGACTCGCAGCCGGAAACAGCCTGGGAGATTAAAGGGGATCCGACAGAAGGGGCGCTTGTTGTACTAGGGGCGAAGCAGGGGATTACAGCAGACTCTTTGCAAGGGTTATACAAAAGGGTAGCCGAGTTTCCGTTCGATTCCGAGCGCAAACGGATGTCCGTACTGGTGGAGCATCAAGGCGGGCGTCTAGTCTATACAAAAGGCGCACCCGATGTGCTGCTTGGACAATGCAGTTATGCCCTGTGGGATGGCAAGGTCGTACCTTTTACGCCTACCTTGAAAAATAAAGTGCTCGCAGCAAACGAAGAGATGGCGCGTTCCGCTTTAAGGGTGCTGGGTCTTGCTTTCCGGGAGCTGAAAACGTATGACCGTTCCCAATCGGAAGAGGATGTGGAAGCAGGACTGATTTTCGTCGGACTTGCAGGGATGATCGATCCGCCGCGCAGGGAAGTGCGGGATGCTATCGCCACCTGCCGACGTGCCGGCATCAAAACCGTCATGATTACGGGAGACCATCAGACGACGGCGGAAGCCATTGCCGGACAGCTGGGCATGCTTCCTCGAGGCGGGCTGACGCTGAACGGCCAACAGTTGTCGGCGATGTCCGACGATCAGCTGGATAAAAGAGTGGATGATATTTATGTGTACGCCCGCGTTTCTCCTGAACATAAGCTGCGTATTGTAAAGGCGCTGCAGCGGAAAGGGCATGTTGTGGCGATGACAGGCGACGGCGTGAACGACGCACCTGCCATCAAAGCGGCCGATATCGGGATCGCCATGGGTATTACAGGAACGGATGTATCCAAGGAAGCTTCTTCGCTGGTTCTGAATGACGATAACTTCGCGACGATCGTAGCTGCGATTGAAGAGGGAAGAGGCATCTACGAAAATATCCGTAAATTTATCCGTTATCTGCTTGCTTCCAATGTCGGGGAAATCCTAACTATGTTTATAGCTATGATGGTCGGACTGCCGCTGCCGTTAATTCCGATCCAAATCCTTTGGGTAAACCTGGTGACGGACGGCTTGCCTGCGATGGCTCTTGGCGTCGATCAGGCAGAGAAGGACTTGATGCAGCATAAGCCGCGTTCGGCGAAAGAGAATATTTTTGCGCGCAGGCTCGGCTGGAAAATCATCAGCCGCGGCGCTTTGATCGGCGTGTGTACGCTTGCTGCATTCTGGCTCGTGCTTCGGGAGAACCCGGACGACAAGGCACAGCTGGTGCTCGCCCAGACCGTTGCTTTCGCCACCCTGGTTATGGCCCAGCTGATCCATGTATTCGACTGCCGCAGTTCACGCTCCATTTTCCACCGGAATCCATTCCAGAATAAATTGCTTGTGCTGTCGGTCATTTCATCCGTTCTGCTTCTTCTGGGTGTGGTGTACATCGAACAGCTGCAGCCGATTTTCAAAACGGTGCCGCTTCACTTGAAAGAATGGATTATCGTATTCATCTTTGCGGGCATTCCAACGTTCCTGATGGGATTGGGCAGCGTGATGAGCACTTCTAAGAAGAAGAAGGATAAATCCATGAACATGAACGCGAAACCGATGTTCCGGTAGATTACGCCGGTGTGTTAAAAAGTACAAAGATTCATCGGGTTGATCCCTACTCATACAGCTTCTTTTGCGGTAAAATATTGGCTAGCCGGTATTTTGATTGCAAAGGGAGCTGTTTTATTATGGAATTTACTAAGATGAACGGGCTGGGGAACGACTTTATCGTCTTATATGGAGAGAAGGAACTGCCTGCCAATGCGCCGGAGCTGGCGATTGAGCTGTGCAACCGTTTCTTCGGTATCGGAGCGGACGGGCTGGTCTACATTTTGCCGTCGGGTAAAGCCGATTTTATGATGCGCATCATTAACTCTGACGGTTCCGAAGCGGAGCAGTGCGGGAACGCGATCCGCTGCGTGGCGAAATACGTCTATGACCATAAACTGATTGAGAAAGCCGAAATCACGATCGAAACGATCGGCGCCGGAGCACAGCAGGTACAGCTGAATGTCCAGGACGGCAAAGTGGCGACCGTCCGCGTGAACATGGGCCAGCCGATTCTCAAAGGGACGCAGGTTCCAACTACGGTCGATCAGGATCAGGTTGTCGATTATCCGATTGAGGTAAACGGGCATGAGTTCCGCTTCACAGCGGTTTCGATGGGGAATCCGCACTGTGTTATTTATGTAGACGACGCGGTAAACTTTGACCTTGCGGAATGGGGACCGAAGCTCGAGACACATCCGATGTTCCCGCGCAAGATTAACGTTGAATTCGTAACCGTCAACAGCCGGGACCAGGCTGATATGCGCGTATGGGAACGCGGCGCCGGGCCTACACTGGCTTGCGGAACCGGAGCTTGCGCAACGCTGGTTTCATCCGTACTGAACGGAAAGACAGACCGCAGCGCAACGATTTCCCTTAAAGGCGGCGACCTGTATATCGAGTGGAACGAGCAGGACAATCATGTGTACATGACGGGACCTGCTGCGGAAGTATTTAAGGGCAGTTTGTAAGAGGATGGTAAAGGGGGGGCCGGGGGCTCCCCTTTTTTGCTGAAACCTTATTTTTCTCTTATGTTCTCTAGCGTTTTATGATAAAGTAGAGGTTACTATTTTGATAGGTGGGATTGGGATGAAACCGGATTTGCGGGAGGCTTTGGCCCGTACCATACTGATCGGCGACGGAGCGATGGGAACCTATTTGTATCAGCTGGGGTTTCCCGTCGGTATTTCCTATGAGGAATTAAACTTAACGAGACCTGATGTGATTCGTGATGTGCACCGGCGTTACTATGACGCAGGAGCTAGAATCATAGAAACAAATACGTACTCCGCCAACAGGGACAAGCTCTCGAAATTCGGTTTGGAGAACGAAGTGGAGGCCATTAACCGGGCAGGGGTCGAAATCGCCCGGCAGGCGGCCGGTGAAGATGCCTATATTGTAGGCGCTGTCGGTTCCATTCGCGGCGGGCGGCGCAATAACGTCAGAACGGCTCTTGTCGAGCGTGATTTACGGGAGCAGATCGGAGCGCTGCTGGATGCCGGCGTGGACGGGATTCTGCTGGAGACGTTCTTCGATCTGGAAGAGATGCTGTTGGCTTTGAGCATCGTGAAGGAGATCGGAGGGAACGCGGCGGTCATCTGCCAGTTCGCGACGGAAGATGTAGGGCGGACGCTGGACGGCCACACGATGGAGCAGGCGTTCGAGGCCTGCCGGGACCAGGGAGCCGACGTCGTCGGCTTCAACTGCCGCAGCGGCCCGAACGGGATTTTGCGCGCGCTGGAGCGCGTGGGCGGATCGGTGTCCGCTCCGTTCTCGGTATACCCGAATGCGGGGATACCGGATTATGTGGACGGCAAGTACACCTACATGGCCACGCCCGAGTACTTCGCGGACAGCGCGCTGAAGTTTGCTGACGCAGGCGCCCGCCTCATCGGCGGCTGTTGCGGCACCACGCCGGAGCACATCCGCGCTATAGCGGATGCGCTCACCGGCTATGCGCCGGGCATGGCGCGGGACCGCGCGCATGCGGCGCCCGCCGCTGCCGCCGCGACGGCAGCGGCCCAGCCCGCAGCTCCGGCCCCGCAGGGCGAGCCGGCGCCGAACATCCTCGATCTCGTGCGGCAGCGCCACACGGTCATCGTCGAACTTGACCCGCCGCGCGACCTGGACATCGCGCGCTTCATGCAAGGCGCTGCGGCGCTCAAGGAGGCCGGCGCGGATGCGCTGACGATGGCGGATAACTCGCTCGCCGTCACGCGCATGAGCAATCTTGCACTCGGCGCGCTCGTGCAGCAGCAGACGGGCCTGCGGCCCTTGATCCATATTGCGTGCCGTGACCGCAATCTGATCGGAACGCAGTCCCATATGATGGGACTGCATGCGCTGGGCATCGATCACGTGCTCGCCGTCACGGGAGACCCGGCCAGCTTTGGCGATCTTCCGGGATCCAGCAATGTGTATGACGTGAAATCGTTTGAGGTCATCCGCATGATCAAGCAGCTGAACGAAGGGATTGCTTTCTCCGGCAAAGAATTGAAACAGAAGGCGAACTTCGTTGTCGGGGCGGCGTTTAATCCGAACGTCAAGCATTTGGATAAAGCGGTTCAGCGTTTGGAACGCAAGGTTCAAGCGGGAGCGGACTACATCATGACACAGCCTGTATATGATCCCGGACTTATAGAACGGATTTATGAGTCGACCAAGCACCTGGACATCCCGATCTTCATCGGCGTGATGCCGCTAGCCAGCGGACGCAATGCCGAATTCCTTCATAATGAAGTGCCGGGGATCCAGCTGTCTGACGAAATCCGTGCCCGGATGCACGGGCTGGAGGGCGAAGAAGGCCGCAGGATGGGCACCCTGATTGCCAAAGAACTGCTGGATGCGGCCATGAAGCATTTTAACGGCATATACTTGATGACGCCGTTCCTGTTTTACGGTATGACGGCGGAGCTTACGCAGTATGTCTGGGAGAAAACGGGACACCCGCATTCACACTTGTACCCACTTTCAAAATGAATTAGAATAGGGTAATGGATGTGAAAGGGAAATGATATACAGCATGACAGGCTTCGGCCAGGCCGACCGGCCGATAGGAGAATACCACTTGCGGGTCGAGGCGAAGTCCGTAAACCACCGCTACAGTGAAGTGACGGTACGGATACCCCGGGAAGTAATGAAGTACGAGGATCTCGTGAAGAAAACCGTGCTTAGGGACGTGAAACGGGGCCGTGTCGACGTGTTTGTCGCCATAGAACGCAGCGCCTCCGCTATCCGCAGAGCTGAGCCTAATTGGCCCTTGCTTGACGGATATATCGAAGCGGCTAAGCAGATTAAGGAACGTTACGGGATCGGCAGGCTGCCTGAGGTTTCGGAGCTGATGCAGCTCCCGGATGCGCTTCTGTTTCCCGAAAGTCAGTCTGCTGACGAGACGGGTGTCTGGGAAGAAGCAATCACCGAGTGCACCTCTGAAGCAGTCCGGAATCTGCAGCACATGAGGCGTAAAGAAGGCGCCAGTTTGGAGCTTGACCTTGCCGAACGCCTGCAGGCGCTGATTTCCTCGCACGGGCAACTGGTGAAGACCGCTCCTTCCGTGGCGTCGGAATACAGGGAGAGGCTGATCCGGAAGCTGGCGGACTGCGTGCCTGACGAACAGGGCCAATTAGATCAACGGCTGCTGACCGAAGTTGCCATCTTTGCAGAACGGTCCAGCATTGACGAAGAACTGACGAGATTGAACAGTCATTTCAAACAGTATGCTGATTTGTTAACCGAACCGAATCCGGTTGGACGGAAACTGGATTTTCTCCTTCAAGAGATGAACCGTGAAGTCAACACCGTCGGCTCTAAGGCCAATCACAGCGAATTGACCAGAATCGTCGTAGAAATGAAAGCGGAGCTTGAAAAAATCCGTGAACAGGTGCAGAATATCGAATAACGGCGGTTTTTTGAGCGCCATTCTATGAAAATAGTATGACACCTGTTACATCCGGCAATAATAGAGCAGTGCGCGTTACTGAACTTTAGTTTTCAGGGGAACTGTGGGAGGAACCAACATGGCAATTAAACTTATTAACATCGGTTTTGGTAACATTGTATCGGCAAATCGTATTATCTCTATCGTCAGTCCGGAGTCCGCTCCCATTAAACGGATCATCCAGGAAGCCCGCGACCGGCACATGCTGATCGACGCCACTTACGGAAGACGGACAAGAGCTGTGATTATTACGGACAGTGACCATGTGATCCTGTCTGCGGTTCAACCTGAAACGGTAGCGCACCGCTTATCGAATAAAGACGATGACCATGATGAGTAAAGTTGGGGAGACGTATGAATAAAGGGTTACTACTCGTATTATCCGGCCCGTCCGGCGTAGGCAAGGGAACGGTCTGTTCAGCACTTCGCAAATGTGCGCCGGAGCTGGTATATTCGGTTTCCGCCACAACACGTTCTCCTAGAGCGGGCGAACTCGACGGCGTGAACTATTTTTTTAAATCAAGAGAACAATTTCAGGATATGATTCAAAATGACCAGCTGTTGGAATATGCTGAATATGTGGGGAACTATTACGGAACGCCGCGGGATTTCGTGCAGAAGACGCTGGATCAGGGCCTTGATATTATTTTGGAAATTGAGGTTCAAGGTGCGCTGAAGGTGAAGGAGAAGTTTCCTCAAGGGGTATTCGTGTTCCTCATGCCGCCTTCTTTACAGGAACTACAGCAGAGGATTGTAGGCCGGGGAACGGAATCCGAAGAAACGATCCGTCACCGAATGAACGCTGCCAGGGAGGAAATTAATCTGATGCAGCATTATGACTATGCCGTTGTCAACGACCGGATTGAGTCGGCCTGCTCACGGATTCAAGCTATCATCACGGCCGAGCACTGCAAGCGTGAACGCGTCATGACGGAATTGCTGGAAGGCGTACAGCTCTAGGTATTGGGATTTTCATATAGATCAATTATAGAAGAATGAGGTGTTCGGATGTTATATCCTTCCATTGATGAAATGGTGCGTAAAGTTGACAGCAAATACTCTTTGGTGGTGGCTGCATCAAGACGGGCAAGACTGCTCCGCGACGGCGCGAAATCGGAACTGCGGCAACCGAAATCCCACAAATTCGTAGGCGTGGCTCTCGAAGAAATTTACACAGACCATGTCGTATACGAACGAGTAAAGTAGCATTCACTTAACAACCCTTGGCGGTTGTTATTTTTTTGCTTAAAGAATAGAGCATCCTTGCGTGGATATGAGGAAAAGGGGGGCGTGCCGGTGTTAAAGGGGAAAAAGGTCGTTCTTGGCATATCAGGAGGCATTGCCGCTTTTAAAGCGGCTTCTATATGCAGCAAACTCGTACAAAAAGGTGCAGCTGTCAAGGTAATTATGACGGCTTCCGCCACCAAATTCATTACGCCGCTGACGCTTCAGACTATATCGAAGCATCCTGTGTATGTAGATACGTTCGAGGAACTTGATGCGTCGGTAGTATCCCATATTGATCTGGCTGACAGCGCTGATTTATTTCTTGTCGCGCCGGCAACGGCAAACGTGATCGGAAAGCTGGCGAACGGCATCGCGGACGATATGCTCAGCACAACGCTTTTGGCTGTAACGGCTCCTGTCGTGATGGCTCCGGCTATGAACGTGCATATGTACGAGCACCCTGCGGTCATCGAGAATATAGAAAGGCTTGCTTCCAGGGGGGTAAGATTCGTTGACCCGAATGAGGGGCAGCTCGCGTGCGGTTATGTCGGCAAAGGCCGCCTTGCGGAGCCCGAAGAGGTTGTTGCGGCGATCGAATCGTATTTTGCGGAAGAGCAGCTTCTTCAAGGGAAACGTGTTCTGGTGACTGCCGGCGGCACCCTGGAGCGGATCGACCCGGTCCGTTATATTACGAACGATTCTTCAGGTAAAATGGGGTTCGCTATTGCCGCTGAAGCGCGCAGAATGGGGGCGGAGGTTGTCCTGGTCGCAGGCAATACATCGGCAGGGGAAGTGCCGGGAGGAGTTAGCCTCGTTCGGACGGGATCTGCTCAACAAATGTATGATGAAGTGCTGCAACAGCTTCCGCAGACGGACATTATCATCAAGGCCGCAGCGGTCGCCGATTATCGTCCGAAGCAAACGTTCCAACAAAAGATAAAAAAAACCGGAGAGGAGCTCGTTCTTGAACTTGAACGGACTCCTGATATTTTGCAAGCTTTGGGCCAGCGCAAGAAGAACGGGCAGTTTATCGTCGGTTTTGCAGCGGAGACCGAGCAACTGGAGCAGTACGCCATGGAAAAGCTGATCCGCAAAAATTGCGACCTGCTTGTGGCGAATAATGTGGCTCTTGAGGGTGCCGGTTTCGGGACGGATACGAATATTGCCAAAATTTTTGACCGGAGCGGGTTGGTGCAAGAATTGCCTCTCATGACGAAGCAGGAGCTGGCGTCCCGTCTGCTGCGCCTTGTAGCATCCCGGATTCAAAGGTCAGGAGACCGCTCGTGACTTACGCAAAGATTATTGTAGATATCCCATCAAAGGAGACAAATCGGCCTTATGACTATCGCATTCCAGCGTCCCTCTCGGACTGGGTTGAGATTGGCAGCCGGGTAGGCGTTCCTTTCGGGCCTAGAGTGCTGCAGGGCTTTGTTGTCGATCTGCATCACGAAGCTGAGGTCGATGCCTCCAAAATTAAGCCGATTTCGGATGTGCCGGACCTGGTGCCCCCGTTAACGGCCGAGCTTGTCCGGCTGTCCCGCTGGATGAGCCAAACCTACTTATGCCATGAAATTACCGCTTTACAGGCCATGCTCCCGGGTGCATTGAAAGCCAAATATGAAAGATATATCGCTTATTCCGGGCAAGAACCGCACCTAAGAGATGATGGTTCAGCCGGGAGTGGTACGGATATAGGCTGGACTGAGGGACAGGGTATCCTTTTTGACACGGAACCGCTGGAAGAAGAAGCCATTGTGCAATATGTGAAACTAAAAGGACCTGTTAAGGCCGAAGCTCTCATGAGCAGGTTCGCGGATCATGCGGCGGTGGTAAAGCGTCTGCTTCAGTCCGGCATACTCGAAGAAGTCCAGGTCATCAAAGACCGGCTTTCCCAAAAGAAAGTGCTGACCGTATTCCCATCGGAAGACCGTGCCCGCGTCGAGGAATACATAGCCGGGCTGCCCGCAAACCGGAAAAGGCAGAAGGAAGTGCTGGAGCATTTCTTGAACCATCCCTTCCCCGTGAAACAAGCGGAGCTGCTCGCACTGCTTGAAATCAGCTCTTCGACGCTGAAGAGCCTTGCGGAGAAGGGGCTTGTTCACATCTGGGAAACGGACGAGCTTCGCGACCCGTATGCGGGCCGTGATTTTGTACCGACCCGGCCTATGGCTTTGACGCCTCAACAAACGGAAGCTTATCGTGCAATCGCCTCCGATCTGGATGCACACCGCCATCGTACGTATCTGTTGCAAGGGGTGACCGGCAGCGGCAAAACCGAAGTATACCTGCAGACGATACAGCGTTGTCTGGACCATGGACGGGAGGCGATTGTCCTCGTACCCGAAATTTCTTTGACACCGCAGATGGTGGAGCGCTTTAAAGGAAGGTTTGGCGATCAAGTGGCTGTATTGCACAGCCGTCTTTCCCAGGGAGAGCGTTATGATGAATGGCGCAAAATCCGGGCGGGGAAAGTGAAAGTGGCCATCGGCGCAAGATCGGCTGTCTTTGCCCCTTTTACCAAAATCGGCCTGATTATCATTGATGAAGAGCATGAGTCCTCCTATAAACAGGAGGAGAGCCCTAAGTACCATGCAAAAGATGTGTCGATCCGCCGTGCGGAAGCGCATCATGCTGTCGTAGTGCTGGGATCGGCTACGCCGTCTTTGGAAACTTTTTATCAGACCAAAGTGGATGCATCGGGCCGCCCGTGCCGGTTAACAGGCCAGGAACCTGCCATCCGTTTGCTGATGATGAGCGAGCGCGTCGAAGGGCGTCCGCTGCCTGAAGTGAAAGTAGTCGATCTGAGGGAAGAATTGAAAGCCGGCAACCGGTCTATGTTCAGCAGGGAATTGCATCAAGCGATCGAAATCCGGCTGCAGAAGAAAGAACAGACTGTGCTGCTTCTGAACAGGCGCGGTTATTCCACCTTTGTCATGTGCCGAACATGCGGCTTTGTGGCTGGCTGCCCTCATTGCGATATTTCGCTGACATACCACCAGCGGTCCCGGAATATGCGCTGTCATTATTGCGGCTATGCCGAGCGCGAACCTCATGTCTGTCCGGAGTGCCAAAGCGAGCATATCCGGTTTTTCGGAACGGGTACACAGCGGGTGGAAGAAGAACTCGGCAAACTGTTTCCGGGCATACGCGTCATACGCATGGATGTGGATACGACGACGGAAAAGGGTTCTCACGAAAAGTGGCTGACGATGTTCCGAAACAAAGAGGCGGACGTGCTGCTTGGTACCCAAATGGTTGCCAAAGGGCTGGATTTTCCGGAGGTGACGCTCGTTGGCGTGATTGCTGCGGATACGGTTTTGAATCTGCCGGATTTCCGTGCGGGTGAGAAAACGTTCCAGCTGTTGACCCAAGTAGCCGGACGTGCCGGAAGGCACCATCTACCCGGTGAAGTGGTGGTCCAGAGCTACTCGCCGGATCATTACAGTATCGTACATGCCAGCCGGCATGACTATAGCTCGTTTGTTTACGAGGAGCTGGAACTGCGTAAGGAAAGAGGGTATCCGCCCTATTGCCGGCTCATTTTAATAACGATGTCTCATGAGGAAATTCCTGTTTTGGTCAAAATGGGAGAAGCCCTTGCGAATTCTTTAAGAGAGCGCGCTTCGGCCGCGGGATCGTCCGATCCTGCCTTTGAAGTGCTGGGCCCGGTAGCCTCGCCGATCCCGAGGATAAAAGATAGATATCGGTTCCAATGCATGGTAAAATATCGGGGAGAGACGCCCGCTGTAGATCAGGTCCGATCGGTGCTGGCGGCTTTTGAAGCTAAGGCGAAGCCGTATAAACTGCAGATCAGCGTTGATGTGGATCCGCAAATTTTGATGTAGATTTCAGGTAAGCTTATGGGAAAGATCCCTTACTATAGGAGGAAGTATAGATGGCTATTCGTATTATTGTAAAAGATCCGGATCCGGTATTAAGAGAAATTGCCAAACCCGTTCCGAAAGTGACCCCGAACATTCAAAAGCTGCTTACGGATATGGCGGATACGATGTACGACGCGGACGGGGTAGGCCTGGCTGCGCCGCAAATCGGCATTTCTAAAAGAGTGATTGTAGTCGATGTAGGCGACGAACACGGTCTGATCGAGATGGTAAACCCGGAAATTATCGCACAGGAAGGCGAGCAGATCGGCGCCGAAGGATGCTTGAGTATCCCGAACCTGAACGGTGAAGTGAAACGGCATGAGAAAATTACGGTACGGGGCCTTGACCGCGACGGCAAGGAAATTACGGTGGAAGCTACAGGCTTGTTATCCCGCTGCTTTCAGCATGAAGTGGACCATTTGAACGGGGTTCTGTTCACTGATCTGGCTACCTCCGTATACGACCCAAGAACACAGCCTGAGGAGTGAGGACGGATGAATATCGTATTCATGGGGACTCCGGAATTCGCAGTTCCCTCTCTCCGTGTTCTGTTAGAAGGCGGTTATAACATCGTAGGAGTTGTAACACAGCCGGACCGGCCCAAAGGCCGTAAGCGCGTATTGACGCCTCCGCCGGTGAAAGTGGAAGCGCTGGCTCATGGCCTCCCGGTTCTGCAGCCTGCCAGAATGCGTTCGCCCGAAGCGGTGGAAGAGCTGGCAAGGCTGAAACCGGATCTGATTGTAACGGCAGCTTACGGTCAGATTCTTCCCAAAGCGGTTCTGGATCTGCCGAAGCTCGGCTGCATTAATGTACATGGCTCCTTACTGCCTAAATACCGCGGCGGCGCGCCGATTCAGCATTCGATCATGAACGGCGAGCCGGAAACGGGCGTTACGATCATGTATATGGCCGAGGGGCTGGATACCGGTGACATGATCAGCAGAACAGCGCTACCGATCGGTGAGGAGGACACGGCCGGAACGATGTTTGAGAAACTGGCTGTTGCCGGAGCCGCTTTGCTGAAAGAAACGCTGCCCGCGATTATCGAGGGCCGTATTGAGGCTGTCCCGCAGAACGATGAGGAAGCCACATATTCTCCTAACATCACGCGTGATGACGAGAGAATTCAGTGGCAGCGTTCCGCTAGAGACGTGTTCAACCAGGTGCGCGGATTGAATCCATGGCCGGTAGCATTTACGCTTTGGAACGGTGAGGTATTTAAGGTTTGGAAATGCCGGATAGGTACGGTGATGCGCAGTCCGGGAGCGGAAACGCTTGTGCCGGGAACGGTGCTCCGCGTTTCAGACGAGGGTATCGAAGTGGCTGCCGGAGACGGCACGGTGTTGCTGACGGAGGTCCAGCCTGCGGGTAAGAAGGCGATGGATGTGGCACAATTTAACCGTGGCAGTAAACTCGAAGCCGGCACGGTTTTCGGGTGATTATATCATCATCGCGATATAGAAAGGTAAGTATACTTTGACTGAACAACGTAAACAGAACAGCGGCAGTCCCGGTAAGGGGACGTCACGCAGAAACCGCCGCAGTAACGGGGCTGGTGCTCCTGGCGGCACGGCTTCCGGCAAACCGTCAGGCGGCAAGCCGCGGACGCCTTCCGCCCGCGAGCTTGCGATGGACATCCTCACCCGGATCGAAACGGAACATTCTTATAGCAACCTCCTGTTGAATCAGAGCCTGCAGAAGCATGAGCTGGAGCGGCAGGAAGCCGGGCTTGTAACCGAGCTAGTGTACGGTACGATCCAGCGGATGAACACGATCGATTATTTCCTGGACCGTTTTGTGGCCAAGGGTGTGGCCAAGCTGCAGCCATGGGTACGCGCCTTGCTGCGGCTGAGTTTTTATCAGCTGTATTACCTGGACCGGATTCCGGTGCACGCGGCGGTGAACGAGGCGGTCAACATCGCCAAACGCCGCGGACACCAAGGCATTTCCGGCATGGTCAACGGCGTGCTGCGCAATGTGCATCGCAGCATGGATACGTTGACTTTGCCGGCGGATTTGCCCGCCGTACGCCGCATCGCCCTCGAGCATTCCCATCCGGAATGGATGGTTGCCCGGTGGGCGGCGCAGTACGGCGAAGAAGAAGCGGCGAAGTTAGCCGCTTCGAACAATGCCGCGCCGCACGTCAGCGTACGTGCGAACGCGAACAGGCTCTCCCGCGCGGAGCTGCTGGCGCAGCTGGAGCGGGAGGGGGTGTCTGCCCGCCCGTCCGTGGTCGCGCCGGCGGGCGTTGTGATCGAGAACGCCGGTAATATGGCGCACTCTCCGTGGTTCCGCCAAGGGCTGCTGACGATGCAGGACGAAAGCTCGATGCTGGTCGCCGAAGTCGTCGACCCGCAGCCCGGCATGTCCGTCCTGGACTGCTGCGCCGCCCCGGGCGGCAAAACCACGCACTTGGCGGAGAAAATGAGCGATCGCGGCAAGATAACCGCGAACGATGTGCATCCGCACAAGGAAGCGCTCGTGGCCGAGCAGGCTTCGCGCCTCGGCCTCAGCTCGATCCGCACGGCGGTCGGGGATGCGAAAGAGCTGGCCGGACGCTTTGCGCCGGGCTCGTTCGACCGCATCCTGCTGGATGCGCCGTGCTCGGGACTCGGCGTCATCCGGCGGAAGCCGGACGCCAAATGGACCAAGCGGGAGAGCGAGATCGGCGAAATCGCCGATCTGCAGTATGACATTCTCCGCTCGGTCGCCGGGCTGCTGCGCAAGGACGGTGTGCTTGTGTACAGCACCTGTACGATTGAACCGGAAGAAAACGAGAAGCAAGTGCAGCGTTTCCTGAGCGAACATCCGGACTATCAACTGGATACGGAGCTTGATTCGCTTGTGCCCCGCGCCGTTTTGGAAAAGGCCAGGCTGAGTGAAGGAATGCTTCAAATTCTGCCGCAGCATTTTCACACGGACGGTTTTTTCATTGCCCGGCTTCGTAAAATCAGGTAAACTCATCCGAAGGGTATGTTCGAAAGCGTCACGCTCCCGGACCTACCCTTTAGACATAACGCCGTTTATGATAAAATATAACGGATGACATACAATAATTGAAAAACTAATAGGTTGTGATAATTTGAAACCGTTCATTTATGACTATACACTCGAGATGCTGCAGGAATGGGCCAAAGAGAACAAGGAGCCTGCGTTCCGCGCCGGGCAAATTTTTGACTGGCTCTATGTGAAGCGTGTCGGCAGCTTTGAAGAAATGTCTAACTTACCTAAGAGCCTCAGAGAGAAGCTGGAGGCTCAATTTAATTTTGTAACCCTTAGCGAGATTACCCGGTTCGAGTCCAAAGACGGCACTGTGAAATTCCTGTTTGCGCTGTCCGACGAACACTCGATCGAAACCGTCATTATGAAACACAGCTACGGCAACAGCATCTGCGTAACTACGCAAGTCGGCTGCCGTGTCGGATGTACGTTTTGTGCATCTACTTTGGGCGGGTTGAAACGAAGCCTGACAACGGGCGAAATTGTCGCCCAGGTCGTGCAGGCACAGAAAATTCTCGATGCTACCAAAGAGCGCGTCAGTTCCATTGTCATCATGGGCATAGGGGAACCTTTTGAAAACTATGATAACACCATGAACTTCCTGCGTATTATGATTCACGAGAAAGGCCTGAACATCGGGCAGCGACATATTACCGTTTCTACGTCGGGGATCGTGCCCAGTATTTATAAGTTTGCCGAGGAGAACACCCAGATCAACCTGGCGATTTCCATCCATGCGCCGAACGATGCTCTGCGCTCTAAGCTGATGCCGGTCAACCGCCGCTTCCCGTTCGAAGACGTAATGGAAGCCTGCCGTTACTATATTGCCAAAACAGGCCGCCGCATTACGTTCGAATATGCGTTAATCGGCGGTGTTAACGACCGTCCCGAGCATGCGGAGGAACTGGCGGATGTGCTCAAGGACTTGCTTTGCCACGTTAACCTGATTCCGGTCAACTATGTGCCTGAACGTGACTATGTCAGGACACCGAGAGACGATATCTTTGCATTCCAGCGCGTTCTGGAACGGAAGAAGATCAATGCTACGATCCGCAGGGAGCAGGGGCATGATATTGCGGCAGCATGCGGTCAGCTGCGCGCGAAACATATGGAATCCAGTTCGAGGTGATATTCGAAATGAAATCAGCTTACCTTACGGACATCGGGCGGATCCGCCCGGTGAACGAGGACCGCGCGGTAGTGGAGAAGCTGCCGAGCGGGTTTTATCTTGCTGTCGTTGCCGACGGCATGGGCGGCCATCAGGCCGGGGAGACCGCAAGCCAGACCGCAATGGAGCAGATTACGGCTCTGATGCGGCGTGTACATAAAGAGATGTCGATCGGCCAGCTGGAATTGGCTATGAAAGAAGCGATTCTTCAGGCCAACCGGGCAATTTACACAATTGCTTCGGGACAGGACCGCCTGCGGGGAATGGGAACCACAGTAGTGGTCGTGCTTGCAGCGGATCATTTTATCATTGTGGGACATATCGGGGACAGCCGTGTGTATAAATTAAGTGACGGCGTATTGCGGCAGTTAACGGACGATCATTCTCTCGTGAACGAACTGTTAAAATCAGGGCAGATTTCAAGCGAAGAGGCGATCCACCATCCCCGCCGGAATGTGGTTACCCGTGCGTTGGGAACGGAAATGCTCGTGGAGCCTGAAATCCAGCATTTATACTGGAATGAGGAAGATATTGTTCTGCTGTGCAGCGACGGGCTGAGCAATATGGTTGATCCGGGCGAACTGCAGCTGACTTTGGCCAGCTCGTCGGATTTGGATGCCAAAACCCGTGAACTAGTCCGCCTTGCCCTGGAAGAAGGCGGAGACGACAATATTTCGGTCGCCCTGCTATGGAATGTACCTGCAGATGATGAAGGAAAGGGGTGAGATGAATGATCGGATTAGAACTAGGCGGACGCTACGAGATTATTTCCCGGATCGGCGGCGGAGGCATGGCACTCGTCTACAAAGGGCATGACATTCTGCTGAACAGGAAAGTGGCCGTAAAGGTGCTGCGTCAGCAGTTCGTGCACGACGAGGAGTTCATCCGCCGTTTCCGCAGAGAAGCCCAGTCTGCTGCATCGTTATCTCATCCGAATGTGGTCAGCATTTATGATGTCGGACAAGAAGATGAAATTCATTATATCGTCATGGAGTATATTGACGGGCATAATTTGAATGAAATTATACAGCAAAGGGCCCCTCTGCAAGTGGAAGAGTCCGTTCGGGTCGCTTCCCAAATATGCGATGCACTGGAACATGCGCATCAGAATCATATTATTCACAGGGACATTAAACCGCACAACATTTTGATCGGCAAGAACGGACGGGTAAAAGTAACCGATTTCGGAATCGCCCGCGCGGTGACGTCATCTACCATTACCCAAACAGGTTCTGTTATCGGATCCGTTCACTATTTCTCTCCAGAGCATGCCAAAGGTGTCATCACCGGTGAGAAATCGGACTTATATTCTTTAGGTATCGTACTTTATCAAATGCTGACGGCCCAACTGCCTTTTCTTGGCGAAAGTCCGATCAGCGTCGCTTTAAAGCATTTACAGGAACATGTGGAAGAACCCCGTAAGGTAAACCCGGTCATTCCTCAGAGCGTTGAGAATGTAATCTTGAAAGCTATGCGCAAAAACCCTGAGGAACGCTACCAGTCGGCAACGGAAATGCTTCGTGATTTGGAAACCTGTCTGCTGCCAACGAGGTTGAATGAACCGAAAATACAGTTCCATACGTTTGATGACGGGGAACAGACTAGAGTCCTGCCCGCTATCAAACCGGAGCATGTTGCCGCGTATCAGGCAGCCAACCAGGCTTCCCAACAGGCAACGAACCCGGGAACGTTTCCGGGGACGGGAGATACAGCAGAGCTTAGCGGAACTGAATCTAAGCGCAAAAAAACTTGGATCAAGCCTATGTCATGGATTCTAGGGACGCTCATCCTGCTTCTGCTCATGTGGTTCGGCGTGCAGTGGGTGAAAGCCCAGCTTACTGTTCCAGAAGTAGCCGTTCCGAACGTTATTAACATGACGTTGGATGAAGCGCGTACTTCCTTGATGGAAGCAGGGCTCGGGGTCGAGGAGCCGCCTATCTATGTTGCGAACGAAGAGGTTCCGAAAGATACGGTACTTGAGCAGAACAAGATGGACATGAAGGTGAAAAAGGGAGACCGCATTCAGCTCACTGTAAGCAAAGGCGTTACGATGGTAATGCTGGCCGATTACAAAGGGCAGAATTATGAGAAGGTGAAAGCCAATCTGATCTCTCAGGGCGTGGACGAGGCGCTGATTTCCGATAATGTGGTGTACTCCGATGAGGAGCCGGGAATCATTCTGGACCAGTCGCTTCCGGCCAACCAGGAAATGAATCCGAAGAAGGATGCTCTTGTATTTACCGTGAGTAAAGGCCGCGAGACGTTTAAAATGCCTAACTTGGTGGGGTATACTGAGAATGAGGCTAAAGCGATCGCGCTTCAGCATAATTTGAAGCTTCCGGAAGGGAATATCAAATCGGAACCGAGCTATGCGCCTAAAGGCGTCGTATTTAAACAGTGGCCTTACGAACCCAACGCACCTGTGGCGGAAAATTCCGAGATTACGATTTATATTTCCTCCGGCTATCCGGAAGAAGCTAAATTTGTGACCCAGATGGTAACCGTACCTCCCGCTGAGCAGGGTAAAGAGAGCAAGGTCCGGATCGTATACAGCGATGCCCGCGGTGACAATATTGAGTGGGGCGCCAAAAAGATAACGGATACGCAGACGTTCCCTGTGGAATTGGTACTATCGCCCGAAAAAGACGGTATAATTCGCGTATACCGTGACGACCAGAAAGTGAATGAAGCTACCATCCCTTACGATCAGGTAGACAACGGCGATCAGCCGGCGGTAACTATCCCTGACAGCCCTTCCCAGGAAACAACCGATCCGGCTTCGGGTGGAGACCAGCCAGCCGTTTCAGATCCCGCCGTTACGGATACTACTTCTGGAGCTGCTCCTCCAGAGGATAACAAGGGGAAGGACAAGGGCAAGGATAAAGGCAAAAAAGACTAGGTTCGCAGCGAATTAAAATGACGGATAACGAGGATTGAGTTCATGCCTGAAGGTTTAATTGTGAAGGCTTTAGCAGGGTATTATTACGTGCTGCCGGACGGCGGCGCCGCTACCGTGCAATGCCGGGCGCGGGGCATATTCAAAAAACGAGGACAGTCCCCGTTGGTCGGCGACCGGGTGGATTTCAGCATAACGGAGAACGGGGAAGGCATGGTGGATGAACTCCATGCCCGGTCAACGGAGCTGATCCGTCCCCCTATCGCGAATGTGCGGCAGGCCGTTCTGGTTTTCTCCATGGCGGAACCGGCTTTGAATATTCAGCTGCTGGATAAATTTCTTGTCCATACGGAGCATGCCGGGTTGACGTCCGTCATTTGCCTGACCAAAGCGGATCTGCTTGAGAAAGAGAAAGACAGAACTGCTTGTGAAGAGGCGGTCCGCCTATACCGCGATATTGGGTATGAGGTCATTTGGACAAGTTCGAGAAATGAAATCGGTGTTGAAGAGGTGCGGGACCGTCTTGCAGGCACGATCAGCGTGTTCTCCGGGCAGTCCGGAGTCGGAAAATCGACGCTGTTAAACCGGATTGTCCCCGGCTTAACACTGGAAACCAATGAAATCAGCATGAAGCTGGGCCGGGGAAAGCATACGACACGTCATGTGGAATTGATCCATTTAGAAAACGGCGGGGTCGTGGCTGATACACCCGGTTTCAGCCAGCTGGATTTTTTGAATATCGAACCGGAAGAACTGGGCTCCTGTTTTGTTGAATTTGCCGCATTAGCGCCCCAATGCAAGTTCAGGGGATGCCTGCACCAAAATGAGCCTAAATGCGCGGTCATCGATGCTAAAGAAGCGGGTACGGTAGCTGCTTCGAGATACGATCATTATCTTCAATTCCTTACGGAAATGAAGGACAGAAAAAGGAGGTACTAATGTGATTCATATTGCGCCTTCCATCCTTTCGGCGGACTTCGCCAAGCTGGGACAGGAAATTCAGGAAGTGGAAAAGGGCGGGGCCGACTGGATCCATATCGACGTGATGGACGGGCATTTTGTACCGAATATCACCCTTGGCCCGGTCATTGTGAAAGCCATCCGCCCTTACACCAAGCTGCCTTTTGATGTGCATCTGATGATGGAGGAACCGGAAAAGTATATCGAAGCTTTTGCTGACGCAGGGGCGGACTACATTTCCGTACATGTGGAAACCTGCCCTCATTTGCACCGTGTGATTCACCTGATTAAGGAACACGGCGTTAAGCCTGGGGTCGTTTTGAATCCGGCTACTCCGGTATCCTTGATTGAACCTATTTTACAAGATGTGGACCTGGTGCTTGTGATGACCGTTAACCCGGGCTTTGGCGGACAGCAGTTCATACCTGCGACGCTGGATAAGATCAGAGCTTTAAAGCAAATGCTGGATCAAAAAGGCCTCTCCCGTGTCCATATAGAAGTCGATGGGGGAATTAACACTGAAACAGCCGCACATGTAGTGGAAGCCGGTGCAGACGTACTTGTTGCCGGAAATGCGGTCTTTGGTTCAAAGGATCGTGCGGGGGCTATTGCGGCCATCCGAGGCGGGAAATAAACATCTGCTGACTGTGAGACAGGCATAGCAGCGCGGTTTTAAGCATAGATATGGTTACATGAGATGAGCAAACGTTACCCTCAAGACGAGAGACGTACAGCTCCGCTGAACAGTTCAGCGCATGCAGCCGTATCTTTTTTTTGTGCCCGCACATGTGTCGTCCCCTATTCCGAATGGTAACCATCATAGCCATTGCGGCATAGAATGGACTTGTAGGCCAATCGCTGCGGCGATTTGCCCAGGGCCGGCGCACGAAGAGTCATTTGAGGTAACGGCTCAGGGAACATGCAGGAGGAAGGCTCCGGCTAAACCTACGGAGAACAACGCAAGACTATGCTAAGGAGGGGTAGATATGAAATTCTACACATTCAAACTGCCGAAATTTTTGGGTGGCTTCGTGAAAGCCGTGCTGAACACCTTTCAAAAAAACTAACGGAAGCGAGGCGTAAGGCCGGCATCCGTAGGCAGCACGGCAGCACGAAATTGATGGCGCGCTTTCTGCAGTTCATGCCATGAAGGGTGGGACGCGCCTCATCCCGTTGACCGGCCTTAAGCAGCGGTCCTACACCATAAAAAAGCCACGAAAAAAAGCACCTTTGCAGGTGCTTTTTTGGCATGTTCATGTCAGTTACCGGACAAATTACACACGTTATCTTTCTGCGTTGTAACTTGCCGGGTTTCCGGACAAATTACACACGTTGTACTTTGCCGGATTTCAGAGCGCGAGTACTTACCCAAACGCGCTTAGGTTTACCGTCCACTAGGATACGAACCTTCTGAACGTTGACGCCCCAAGTGCGTCTAGTTTTATTATTAGCGTGGGAAACGTTGTTTCCTGTGCCAGGAGCTTTGCCTGTAACATAGCATTTGCGAGACATCTACTACACCTCCCTCATAAAAAGAAACCGCAACATAAAAACACTTAGATATAATAGCATTGTTAGTAGGCTCATGTCAATGAGGAGGCGATCGTTTTTTTCGAAACCAACTTTGCGCGGTTACTAAAATCTGCGACGGGAAAGCTGTTAAAAGATGTATGCAGCAATGAAATACTTACCTTTTTGTGTACATTATAGTACAATGGTATTTAGTCCATAATATCTGAAAAGGAGTTGGTATAAGCATGCCGATTCAACTAGACAACGAATTAGGTAAAGTTCATATCTCTGACGAAGTAATTGCCGGTTTAGCTGGTTCTGCTGCCTTGGATTGTTATGGGCTTGTAGGCATGGCTTCACGCAAACAATTAAAGGACGGAATTGCTGAACTTCTGGGTCGGGAGAATCTGGGCCGCGGTGTGGAAATACGCCGGGAACAGGAGGGGCTCCATATTGACTTATACGTGGTTGTCAGTTATGGTACTAAAATATCAGAGGTGGCCCACAACATCCAGAATAAAGTGAAATATGTATTGAACGATGTCGTCGGACTTCACGTAGACTTTGTAAATATAATTGTACAGGGTGTTCGCGTATCTCGCTAGGAAGGGGAATATTAGCTTGAGTAAGCGCTTTATTAATGGAACGGATTTTACAACTATGGTGGTCACGGGGGCCCGGAACCTGCATGACCATGCGGCGGACGTGAACGCGTTGAATGTGTTCCCGGTGCCGGATGGGGATACAGGCACCAATATGAATTTGACGATTACTTCAGCAGTCGAGGAGCTCAAGAAGAAATCGTCGCCGCATTTGGGGAAGTCGGCTGAACTTCTTTCCAAAGGACTTCTTATGGGCGCGCGTGGGAACTCGGGCGTAATTCTATCCCAGTTGTTCCGCGGGTTCGCCAAATCTGTGTCCGGTTTGGAGCAGGCGGGTCCTGCCGAAATGGCTGCGGCCTTTCAATCCGGTGTAGACATGGCTTATAAAGCGGTCGTCAAGCCTGTCGAAGGCACCATTCTTACCGTTGCCAAAGAAGCAGCCAAGCATGCCGTCTGGTACGCTAGACGCGCAACAGATGTAGTAGACTTGATGGAGGCTGTACTGGAGAAAGCGAATGAAGCGCTTGCGAACACGCCGAATCTCCTGCCTGTCCTGAAACAAGTAGGCGTTGTAGATTCCGGAGGCCAGGGTCTCGTGTATATATATGAGGGGTTTGTCAGCGCACTGAAGGCCGGCGGCGCCTCCACGGATTATACATTGGACGCCAGTTACCGTGCTGCGGCGGCAGTTGCCGAACCGGCACCGATTCAGGTTCCGAAGAGCGCACAGGCTCAGCTTGATACGGATGCGATTGAATTCTTTTATGATATGGAATTTTTCATTAACCGTTCTACCGGGGAATTCAACCATGTGCCGTTTCACGAGGAAACGTACCGCCGGGAACTTGCCAAAGACGGCGATTCGATTATTGTTATCGACAGCGGCGATATCATCAAGGTTCATGTCCACTCCCGCAAGCCCGGGGATGTGTTCAACTTGTCCATGAAGTATGGAGAGCTGACACGGATGAATATTTTGAATATGAGAGACCAGCACCGCGATCTTCTGGCGGGTGAGTTCGAACCGGCCGATTTCTATGAAGAGACCGGCAGCGAACCTATCGTGGAAGTGAAACCATACGGCATGATTGCAGTATCTATGGGCCAAGGAATTTCCGATATCTTCTCGTCTCTTGGAGTTGACGTCATTCTGTCCGGAGGACAGACGATGAATCCGAGTACGGAAGATTTTGTGAAAGCAGCCTCTGCCATTGAAGCCGCAACTATCTATATTTATCCGAATAACTCCAATATCATTCTGGCAGCGGAGCAGGCAAGAGATCTCGTTGAGGATAAGCAGATCGTGGTCATCCCTACGAAAACGATACCTCAAGGAATTGCGGCCGCGCTGGCGTTCAATCCGGAGGAGATCGAGGAAAACAATACACCTGCGATGAAAGAAGCTATCGGGCGCATTACATCCGGCCAGATTACGTATGCGGTCAGAGATACGCAAATCGACGATCTGCAGATCCAATCTGGCGACTATCTCGGATTGAAGAATAATAAGATCGTGGTTAATCATCCGGATTTGCTTGAAACCGCTAAACAGCTGTTGGAATCTATGATTGTGAACGGGGACGAAATTGTAACCATTCTGACCGGAGCAGACGCGAAAGAAGAGGAAACGCAGGCGATTGCCGATTTCCTGTCGGACCGCTACCCTGGAACGGAGCTGGAACTTCATAGCGGCGGACAGCCTCTTTATTGTTACATTTTCTCAGTAGAGTAATTAGAACGGACTAGTAAAATGGGGTGAAGAAGTTGACATCGATCCGGATCGTTACGGACAGTACGGCTGATATCCCGCAATCCGTGCGTCAGGAGCTGGGTATCGAGATGGTTCCTTTGAAGGTGAATATCGACGGGGAAACTTACCTCGATAACGTGACTTTGCACCCGGATCAATTTTATCAGATGCTGCCTAGAGCCACTGTGCTGCCTAAGACGTCACAGCCTTCTCCGGCTGATTTCCTGGACACATACCATCGTATTTTAACGGAAGACCCGGATACTCATATTCTTTCCATTCATTTGTCTTCCAGATTCAGCGGCACATACCAGTCCGCGACCATCGCTCGCTCCATGCTGGAGGATGAAACCAAGGTGACTGTGCTTGATTCCAAAACCGTAACCTACGGGGAAGGCGTGCTTGTCACAACTGCTGCAGAGATGGCTCGAAACGGAAGCGATCTTGAGTCGATATTGGAGAAGCTGGCTGAGATCAGAAGAAATACGCAGGTGTATTTCCTGGTGGATACCTTAGAATATCTGCAAAAGGGCGGACGTATCGGGAAAGCTTCTGCAATACTCGGCTCGCTTCTCAATATCAAGCCGATACTATCGATCGATAACGACGGCGAGGTATTTTCTCTGGACAAAGTAAGAGGGAATAAGCGTGCGGTGGCTCGTATTTTAGAATTGATGAAGCAGGAATTTGCCGGGGAACCTGTCAAAGTTATGGTGGAATATACGGATTCACAGCTGCCGGCAGATCAAATAGCGGGACTGATCCATGGGAATATGAACGTGAGCTCCATGGACTATACATGGATCGGACCTGTTATCGGGACGCATGTCGGACCGGGTACTTTGGGCGTCATTGTGACGCGGGTGTAACACATGATGAAACTGACCTCGATACTAGTCAGCCAAGTCTCCGGGATCGGCGCTCAAAAGGCGAAGGACCTGGAGGCTTTCGGCATTCTGAATGTGTTGGACCTGGTGGAATACTTTCCGTTCCGGTATGAAGATTATCGTCTCCGGGAGCTTGCGGATGTAAAGGACGGGGAGAAAGTCACGGTGTCCGGCAAGGTATTTTCCGTAGCGGTTCTCCAGCGTTTTGGCGGAAAATCCAGGCTGTCCTGCAAGGTGATGGTGGATTCCATGCTGGTTACGGCTGTATGGTTTAATCAACCGTTTTTGAAAGATCGGCTCATCCCGGGAACGGAAGTAACGATGACGGGCAAATGGGATATGAAAAGGCTGCAGGTGACGGTATCGGAATCGGAATTCGCGGATAAGCGGGGACCGGCCCATTCAGGCACAGTGCAGCCTGTTTATTCTGTCGGGGGGTCGATTACGCAGAAATGGATGCGTAAATCGATTGCCCAGGCCTTAAAGCAATTCGGAGAGCTGATTGAAGAAATATTGCCTGCTGAAATCATGGACAAGTACGGGTTCATGCCGCGAAAACAAGCCATCCGAGCCATACATACGCCGGCAGACGTGGAGGAAGGGCAGCGTGCACGCCGTCGGATCGTGTATGAAGAATTGTTCTTGTTCCAATTGAAGCTGCAGGCCTTTCGGACGCTGAACCGCGGCCGGGCGGACGGCCTCGTCCATGGCTACGACAATGAAGAGCTTCGTGCTTTCATCAAGTCGCTACCGTTTGAGCTAACCGATTCGCAGAAGCAGGTCATTGCGGAAATTATCCGCGACCTGCGCCAGCCCTACTGCATGAACAGGCTGCTGCAGGGAGACGTAGGCGCAGGGAAAACGGTAGTCGCGGCGGTTGCTTTATTCGCCGCGGTGAAGTCAGGGTACCAGGGGGCGCTCATGGTACCCACGGAAATTTTGGCGGAGCAGCATACGAGATCGCTGCAGCGCCTGTTTGAACCGTTCGGCATGCAAGTCGGCATACTGACGGGCAGCTTGACGGAGAAGCGGCGCCGCGAGGTGCTGGCCGCTCTCCAAATGGGGCTGCTGGACATCGTCGTCGGTACGCACGCGCTGATTCAGGAAGATGTATTCTTCCGCCAGCTGGGGCTTGTGGTTACGGACGAGCAGCATCGGTTTGGAGTTAACCAGCGCAGTATCCTCCGACGGAAAGGCATGAATCCTGACGTACTGACTATGACTGCTACGCCTATTCCCCGCACGCTGGCAATTTCCGCTTTCGGAGATATGGACGTATCGACATTGCGGGAGCTGCCGAAAGGCAGGAAGCCGATTGAGACGTTTTGGGTGAAGCACGATAAATTGGAACGCGTACTTGCTTTTATCCGCAAAGAGGTGTCTCAAGGGCGCCAGGCCTATGTGATTTGTCCACTGATTGAAGAATCGGACAAGCTGGAATACCAGAATGCTTTGGATGTGCATGCACAGCTGCAGTTTGAGTTCCCGGACCTTCGGGTCGGTTTGCTGCACGGCAGGATGACCGCAGGGGAGAAGGATGAAACGATGAATGCCTTCAGCTCGGGGGAAACGCATGTCCTGGTCTCCACCACTGTCATCGAAGTCGGTGTCGACGTGCCGAATGCAACGCTGATGGTCATTTACGATGCGGAGCGATTCGGTTTATCACAGCTTCATCAGCTGCGCGGCCGGGTAGGGCGGGGAGCGCATCAATCGTACTGCATCCTTATTGCGGACCCGAAGTCCGAAACAGGCAAAGAGCGCATGAAGGTAATGACCGACACCAACGACGGTTTTGAAATTGCCCGACGGGACTTGGAACTGCGCGGACCGGGTGATTTTTTCGGGACCAAGCAGAGCGGCCTTCCTGAATTCCGGGTTGCGGATTTGTCGACCGATTTTGAGGTGCTGGAGCAGGCAAGGGACGATACGGCGGAGCTTGTGGCGCAGTCCGATTTCTGGACGGCCGCTAAGTACGTAAGCCTGCGGCACTATTTACAGCGGGAACAGATTTTTCAAGGTGATTTGTTGGATTAACCGGCAGGGCGGCAGACGGAACGAGAAATCAGGAAGAACAACTGACAAGCCCTCCTCGCATACAGTAGTATGGATGGAGGGATGCGTAGTGAGTTATGTGAAATACGGCATATCAACCGACTTCGTGGAGCGCGTCAAAGTGAAGATGAAGAGCCCTGCGGTTAAGGACAAAATCAAAGCGCTTCTGGACGGGGTTACCAAGCGGGACTTGCAGGACCGTGCCAAAGTAAAGCGCCTTGTGGCCCATGCCGCAGCTGTATTGAACGAGCGGTTAACGCCTCAGCATGCCGATAATATTGTGGATTTCGTGCTGGCACAGAAGATCGACCCAAAGAATACGTTTCATTTGTTGAAATTGTGGAGTATGTTCAGGTAAACAGCCTTAGCATGACGGCCCTCTTTCGGAGCGGTAAGGGGGCTGTTCTGCTCAGGAACGGAGTGAAAGCGGACAAGCTGTACGACATGGGGACACGGATGCATTTCAACTATTACAAAGGGGATTGAACTATGGGCTGGGTCTGGTTTTTTGCATTTCTGATAGTGGCGGCAATCACTTGGATTACAATTTGGGTTACAAATAAAGCGTATTCCCGTAAATGGGATGATCCTGATAAAGACTAAGCTTCTCGATTACAGAGGAAAACCCCTTCAGCTTATGCTGAAGGGGTTTTGTTGTACTGTTCGATCCACGGCAGGGAGGTTAAATACCGGATACTTTGCCCCAGCCACTCCTGCTCCATACGAATGGTGTCTTCCACCGAGCCGGTAAACGGTGTCCACAATTCCAGTATTGACGTCGGTTGTAACCGTTTCTTCGAGATCTCTTCAAGCAGCCCGGGGATCGGGAGGCGCCCTTGTCCGGCGGGAGTGCCCAATATTTCAAATCCCATTTGATGGGGCACCCTCTGAATAGTAAAGTCCTTGATATGAAGGTTTACTACAAAAGGAAGCAGCGTCTCGATCACTTGCGACGGCGTTTCCAACGCGCCGAAAGAATTGACCGTATCCAGGCAGCAGCCGAGGAAGGGGCTCTCAATGGACTGGAACAATCCTTTCAACTCATCCGTAGTATGCAGCCCGTGGTTCTCGATAGCTATGACAACGCCTTCTTGTTCAAAGCGGGGAAGAACGGACCTTAACTCCCGCTCTGCGTCCTCAACGCCGGGCTTTGTAATCAGGGTCCGGCACAGCTTGGCGTCCAACCTTTGGCAGATGTCCAGATAAGAAAGCAAATGTCCAGGATCGGTCCCCCGGGTACCGGCCTCCAAAGTAATACCATGAGATTGCGCCGCCTTTCGCAGTGAATCAAGCTCCAGTGCCGAGAATCCGTCCAGCGGCATATTATCTGCAAACTGGACGAGCTTCAGGCCGTGCTCTGCGGCAAGTTCAATTAGACCTAGTGCGGACAAAGGGGAGAAAGGGTGAGCATATCCAGGTACACCGACAGACCAGGTCATCGTGTAAGTGCTGAGTCCCAGCTTCATCTTTATGAACTCCTTTACGTGATCAGGATTTTTTTGCCGTATTCCAAATGGGTCTCCATCGCCTTTGCAGCCTCATTCTGCTTCCCTTGCAGAATGTGCTCAAAGATTTCCATATGATCCTGAAAAGACTGTCGAATGCGTGTACGGTCTTTTTTCAACACTCTTAGAGCGATTTGATACAATTTATCCTGTAGCCGATCCATCGTCTGCAAAATTTCGTTATTTTCGTATACTTCGGCAAGCTTACGGTGAAACAAGGCGTCAGCTTCGGTAAAGCCAGGATGATCGTCTTCCTGCACACACTTTTCCTGCAGCCTCAAATTGCTCCTGAACCACCCGATATCTTCCGGACTCCACCGCCGAAGGGCCAGTCTTCCGGCTACGAAGCATTCCATGGCCATGCGGAAGTCGTAAATGTCACTAGCCTGGCTTATCGATATGTCCGTAACGACAAGTCCCTTATTAGGTGTATATTTGGCGAGGCCTTCGGCATCAAGCCGCTCCAATGCAGCGCGAATCGGGGTTCTGCTCATCTCAAGCTGCTCGACCAGCATCCGTTCCGTCAGAAAGTCACCCGGCTTCAATTCCCCGTTCAAAATCGATTTCCTAAGCTCAGCATATGCCTTTTCCTTCAATGTCACTGCCGTCATTGCATTACCTCTCCATCTTGTCTATTACGAAGATTGTATACCAAAAAAATAATATTGTATACATCTTGTATATAAAAACGCGCTGTGATAGGCTAATTACAAACGAAACGCTTTCATTTGAGGAGGAATGGACTTATGGCAATGATTACTCTGATCGGCGCGGGCGGTAAAATGGGCTGCAGACTCACCGACAATCTGCGGAAAAGCACGAACCTGGTTTCCTATGTTGAAATTAGTGAAAGCGGTATCCGGCGGCTTGCGGAACGGGGAATTACACCCTCCCTGCAGGAGGATGCCGTGCCTGAAGCCGACGCTGTAATTTTAGCTGTGCCTGATGTTGCCATCGGCGATGTGTCGCGCACAGTAGTGCCCCTTATGAAGCCGGGAGCGATGCTGATCGTCCTGGATCCGGCGGCCGCTTTTCTGGATAAGCTTCCTGTTCATAACGATGTGACGTATTTTGTGACCCATCCTTGTCATCCCCCAGTGTTCAATGATGAGGATCAGGAGGCCAGAACGGATTATTTCGGAGGTATCAAAGCGAAGCAAGCCATCGTGTGCGCATTGGTACAAGGGCCGGAGGAGGATTATGCCCGCGGGGAAGCATTGGCAGCAGAAATGTATGCTCCTGTAATGAGATCCCACCGGATCACCCTTGAGCAGATGGCCATGCTGGAGCCTACGATGGCGGAAACGATTAGCTCCATGCTGGTCACCGTGCTGGGCGAAGCTATGGAGGAAGCCGTAAAGCGCGGTGTTCCTTATGATGCCGCCAGGGACTTCATGCTTGGGCATGTCAATATTCAGCTGGCCATTGTCTTTGGGGAGGCCGGGAATCCGTTCTCCGATGCATGTAAAATAGCGATTGAATACGGCAAGCGATACATGCTGAAAGAGGGATGGCAGCGCTTGTACGATCCCGAGAAGGTTTATGAACAAGTCGACGTTATGCTGCACCCTGAAAAATTGAACACCTTATCGTTAGAGGGGTAACGGGACGATGCCGAAAACTTGGAAAGTGGGACTGGTAGGGACAGGGTTTTGGTCCGAAAACCATTTACAGGCGTGGAACCGGATTCCCAATGTGGAGATAGCGGCCCTGTGCAACCGGAGCGAAGAGAAGATGAAGGCTAAGGCACTGGTTTATGGAGTTCCGGAAGAACGGTTGTTCACCAGTATCGATGACATGCTTGCCGAGGCTGACTTGGATGTGGTCGATATCGTTACCGGACCGGAAACGCATCTTGAATTTGTGAAGAAAGCAGCCGCTGCCGGCAAACATATGCTGTGCCAAAAGCCGTTTGCTTCCTCGCTGAAAGAAGCTGAAGAAATGGTGCTTGCTGCGCGCAGTGCGGGTGTGCGGCTAATGGTCACGGAAAACTGGCGGTGGCTGCAGCCTTTCCAGATCATGAAGAGTGTTCTGGACGAAGGCCGCCTTGGTACGCTCCGGACAGCAAGGTATATTCACACGGACTACTATACACCGCGAATGGCGCCGGACGCAGAACTGCCGCAGCCTTTTTTTCGGGAGATGCCGAGATTGTTGTTTTATGAAATGGGTGCCCACTGGATGGACACGTGGCGGTTTTTGTTCGGTACTCCGGAAAGGCTGTATGCCGAGACACTTACGGTGAGTCCTTATGTGCGCGGTGAGGATTCCGGGGTTGTCGTATTGGGACATTCGGGATTTTATGGATATATGGATATGAGCTGGGCTACGAGACAGAAGCTGGACCGGCCTCTCGGCCCCGGCGTCGGCCCGGTGCATTTGGAGCAGTTCGTGATCGAGGGGGACAAGGGGACGCTCAAGCTCTATACCTTAGGAAGAATTACGCTGGTAAGCGCGGACGGACAATCGGAATCCGTAATCGCTGAACATACGGAGCTGGATCATGAGGAGAGCCATTTCCGGCTGCAATCCCATTTTGTAAGTTGCCTGGAATCGGGGGAACCGTTCGATACGAGCGGCGAGCACAACCTGGTCACGCTGGGTATGGTCTTTGGCGTATATGAGAGCGCTTCGCGGCAGATGCCGGTTTTTTTCAAACAGGGACCGGACTATAAGGAGGTATAGCATATGGATAGAGCTTGTTCAAACCTTAGTGTAAGCGATAACGGACGGTATTTGGTAAAGGAGGACGGCACGCCTTTCTTCTGGCTAGGTGATACAGCGTGGGAGCTGTTTCACAAACTGACCAGGGAGGAAGCGGATTTTTATTTGCGCCGCAGAGCCGAACAGGGATTTACTGTTGTTCAGGCCGTAGCTTTAGCGGAAATGGAGGGAATCACGGAGCCGAATGCTTACGGGTATAGGCCATTGAAACAGAATGCGGAAGGACAGTATGACCCGCTTCTACCCGACACGGCTTCGGAGCCGGGAGGCGAGGATTATTGGACGCATGTCGATGATATCGTCGACCGGGCGGCATCTCTTGGTATCTATATCGCGTTTCTGCCTACCTGGGGCGATAAATACAATGTCGCATGGGGCAAAGGGCCCGTCATTTTCGACAGGAACAATGCCAAGGCATTCGGCAAGTGGCTGGGCGAGCGTTACAGGGATCGTTCGAACCTACTTTGGGTAGTAGGCGGGGACCGGCCGCTGACGGAATTTAGCCACTTTGAAGTGAACCGCGGTCTGGCCGAGGGCTTGCGGGAAGGAGACGGGGGCCGGCACCTGATCACGTTCCATCCGCCAGGAGGGTTTTCTTCTTCGCATCATGTGCATCGGGAGACCTGGCTGGATTTCAATATGATCCAGTCCGGTCATGGCGACCATGTTCAGAACAATTATACGCATGTAATGTCTGATTACGGGAAACTGCCCGTCAAGCCTACATTGGATGCCGAGCCTTGCTATGAAGATCATCCCCGCGGCTTTAACGCGGAGAATGGATATTTCGACGATGCGGATGTACGGAAAGCGGCTTATTATGCTTTGTTTTCAGGGGCTTTCGGGCACACGTACGGCCATCATTCCATCTGGGCGATGACGACGGAGCCGGCCGATTATTTCATTATGCACTGGAAGGACGCTGTAGACCGTCCGGGCGCTATGCAGATGCGTTTCGTCAGAGAGCTGATCGAGTCGAAACCTCAGCTGGAACGGGTGCCTGATCAGAGCCTGCTCGCGGATAATTACAAGGGAGCCAATCATATGCGCGCTTGCCGCGGAGAAGGATATGCGTGGATCTACAGCCCTCACGGATTAAACATGAACGTGGCCATGGGCCGCATCGCAGGGACTCAAGTTCATGCTTCCTGGTTCAATCCCCGTACCGGAGAGCGGACGGCTGTAGGGATAAGGGAGAACGCAGGCACCCAGTCGTTCCAGCCGCCAAGCAGCGGCCGGGGGGACGATTGGGTGCTGGTTCTGGACACGGAGGCAGCCGGATGATTATTGATGTTCATGCGCATCTTGGCTGGGATCAGGTGTTCGATGAGGATTTTACATTGGAAGAGCAATGGCAGAAGCATAAGGAATTCGGGATCGCCGCTACGATCCTGCAGCCTGCTTCCTGCCATGATTTAGAGACGGTAAGACGGCAGCATGACCGGATTGCGGAGCTTGCCCGGAATCATCCGGGCAGCTTTTATGGAATGGCTAACCCGAACCCTCACCTTCCTCAGGAAGTTTACGAAAAGGAGGTTCGGCGGTGTGTGGAAGAGCTGGGTTTTGTTGGAATTAAAATCCACACGTTCGCGCATGCGGTACACCCGAACGGAAGGGCGGGCCGGAACGTCTTCCGCCTCGCCCGGCAGCTGGGTGTGCCTGTCATGGTACATACGGGTGCGGGCATTCCGTTCGCCAATCCGAGCAATTTGCTGGAACCTGCGGAGGACTTTCCCGACGTGCCGATCGTGATGGCGCATTGCGGCATGATGATTATGTCAGGGGAAGCGGGCCAGGCCTTAAAGATGCGGGCGAATCTGTACGCCGACATCACGTGGACCGCCGGTTTCAATCTACGGCACTGGGCCGACGAAATCGGGGCCAACCGCTTCCTGTTCGGGACCGATCATGCCGATAACACGGGCACGGAGCTGGCCAAGGTCCGCACCTGCGGGCTGACCGCAGAGCAGCAGGAGTGGATTTTGCACAAGACGGCAGCGTCTTTATACCGTCTGCGTCCGGCAGGGAACGGGTAGGGCGACGTCCCCGTTTACTTCTCCGGCTCCGACATCGTAATATCCATAATGTCGGAGAGGGGCACGGACCGTTTCTCTCCGTCCCAGCTGAGAATCAGCTTACGTCCGAGCGGGTCGATCGTAAGCACCCGGCCGGTGACGGACTGCGGTTCTACCGGATCGTAGAGCGTTACGGTCGCCGCCCATCCGTGCATCATCGCGTCCGTTATGGCCTGCGACAGTTCCTGAAGCCGGTGCTCATCGAGCACCGGCTTTTCTTTATGCTCCAAGCGGCTGCGGTGCTGCAGAATTTGCTCTTTGTGTTCCGGGAGCATCATCCGGCTGGATTCCCACAGCAGGTTGCGCCCGGCCGTTAATTTGTTTATTTTCATCATGGTGACCTCCTTCAGGCAGTTTATTTGTAATGTCCGCCTATTTTCATGGCCCGCTCGAATACCTGCCCCGCCTCGGTCAGGGAGGCGGCTTTAAAGATCGAGCTGCTGCCGAATTTGCTCTTGATCGAATCGATCGCAAGATCAAGCTTCCGTTCCCGCTCCAGATCGCGGAACAGGTCCAGCTGGTACTCGCCGCTGCCGGAAAGCTGCGACAGGTTCACATGCACGCTGCGGACGGGCTGGCCGTCCCAGTGCTGATCAAACAGCCTGCACGCCGCATCGTAAACGTCCTTGGCGCTGCAGGTCGGGTCCCCCAGCTTCATTTGCCGGTGGAAGCCGGTCGGATGGTCGAAATCCGCCCCGCGGCAGCCGGCGGACACGGTCTCGCCCATGAGCCCCTTGGCCCGCGCGCGCCGGCACACTTCCTCGCTAAGCTCCAGCAGCACGACGCGGATGTCCTGCAGCGTGCCGTAGTCCCGCGGCAGGGTCATCTGATGGCCGACGGCTTTCTGCTGCTCATGGGTGCGGGGGGTGACGGGGGACGAATCCTTGCCGTTCGCCGTCAGCCACAATACATGCCCGTTAATGCCCCACAGCTGCTGCAGGCGGGGAAGGGGATAGCGCGCCAAATCGCCCACCTTATGGATGCCCATGCGTTCAAAATGCCGCCGCATCCGGCTGCCCACCCCGAACAGCCCGCCTACAGGCATCTCCCACATATCCGTTTCGATCTTGTCCGGCGTAAGCCAGAAAATTCCGCTCTCATTCTTCTTCGCAAAATTATCGCAGGCTGTCTTGGCCAAAATTTTATTGGAACCGATGCCCACACGGGCGCGGACGCCGGTTTCCTCCCATATGGCGTCCTGCACTTTCTTCGCCATGGTCTCCGGTTCCCCGAACAGGGCGATGCTGCCCGTGACGTCCATAAACTGTTCATCGATGGAGAACGGCTCGACCAAATCGGTGAAACGTTCCATAATGCTTGTAATCTTAAGGGACACGCGAATATACTCCTGCATCCGAGGCCGTACCACGACCAGATCGGGACAGGCCCGGACCGCTTCCCCGAGCCGCTGTGCGGTGCTGGCGCCCAGCTTCTTAGCCAGCGGGCAAGCCGCCAGCACGATGCCCGACCGGCGGGCGGGGTCCCCGGAAACGACGAGCGGCCTGTCTCTGTATTCGGGGCGCGCGGCCTTTTCTACACTGGCATAGAAGCTTTGCATGTCCACGAGAAAAATAACCCGGTTGCTCATCCGAATTTCCTCCTGTTTCCAATATAAGAACATTTGTTTGTGTTTTTATAGTATGCATTATAAGGCGAATATATGTTCGGTGTATAGTGGAAAAAGTTGTTGTCCACTAAAAATGCTCTTTCCGGTTCGTACTATTTCACTGTGGTCAGGCATAGAGGTTCATTTGACGGTATAGTTTAAAAGTAGATATAATGAAATTTAAGAATTTTTGAATAACTTGATGGATAGGGGAGGTGTACCTGTTGCCTTGGCATAAACAAGGCAATAGGGAATGTTATTGGACAGTAGTGACCCGTTACCGGCATTATTGAATTTGTTGTTAGTTTTGTTTTTGGTGGGATTGAACGGCTTTTTTGTAGCCGCGGAGTTTGCGATGGTGAAGGTAAGGGGCAGCCGGATCGACTTTCTGGTTCAGGAGGGCCACGCCCGGGCGAAGTTCGCCCGCAACGTGGTGGATCATCTGGACGCCTACTTGTCGGCCTGCCAGCTGGGCATCACCTTGGCGTCGCTGGGCCTCGGATGGATCGGGGAGCCGGCCATTGCGGACCTGATCGCTCCATGGCTGTCGAAATTAAGCTTTAGTGATGGCGTAATTCATACGATTGCTTTCGTCATAGCTTTTGTCATTATTACGTTTTTGCATATCGTACTAGGTGAACTCGCACCCAAAACATTGGCAATTCGAAAGTCGGAAGGCGTTACCTTGTTAACAGCGGTTCCTTTAATCCTGTTTCATAAACTGATGTATCCTTTCATCTGGTTCCTTAATGGAACAGCCAACCGGATTCTGCTCGTGTTCGGCATTGAGCCGGCTTCAGAACATGATTCAGCCCACACGGAAGAAGAAATTCGGATCCTGATGAAAGAAAGCAACAAGAACGGCCTTATTAATAATACAGAGATGACGCTCGTGGACAACATCTTCGAGTTCGCCGAAACGACGGCCCGGGAAATTATGATTCCCCGTACGGAGATGACCTGCCTGTACGCGAATCTGTCCTTCGAAGAGAACCGGGCGATCGCCGTCACGGAGATGCATACGCGCTACCCGGTATGCGATCCGGATAAAGATAACATCGTCGGCTTTGTTCACATCAAAGACTTGCTGAAGGCGGACCGGGATACCGACGATCTGCGGACGATGATCCGCCCGATGACGAGCGTGCCGGAATCGATGCAGATCAGCGCACTGCTGAAGCTGATGCAGAAACGCCGTACGCAGATGGCGCTGTTGATCGACGAGTACGGCGGCACCTCGGGCCTTGTGACGTTCGAGGATATCGTAGAGGAAATCGTCGGGGAAATTCAGGATGAATTCGATAATGAGCGTCCGGGCATCGAGAAGAAAGATGAGCAGACTTACTCAATAGACGGAATGCTGCTGATCGAGGAAGTGAACGGATTTTTCGGAATGGAAATCGAGAACGACGATTATGATACGATCGGCGGATGGCTATACTCGCAGATCGAGATTCCTCCGAAAAAGAATCAAAGGATTCTATACCGCGACGAATTTGAATTTGTCATTGAGGAAACGGATCATTTACGCATTTCGAGGGTGCTGGTACGCAGGTTCGAGGCACCTGAGCAGCCGTTTCAGCTTACTTCTTAAGTAGTCTAAAAAGACCGGCAAACCACGGAGAGAACGTCCGCGGCTTGCCGGTCTTTGTCTGTTGAAATTAAAACCGATGAATGCCATCTCTATATATAGTTATCTATGATCTTGCTATTCATGATATGGTATAGTTATCATTTTGCTTAGGAGGCGTTATCTATGAAATCCGGATTAGACTTACGGTATCCCATCGGCACATTTGAATCCAAGGGGCCCGTTTCGGCAGCGCAGCGGGGAGAATGGCTCGAGTCGATCTCGGCCTTGCCCGGGCTTGTGCGCCAAGCGGTGGAAGGGCTGACAGAGGAGCAGCTCGATACGCCTTACCGTCCCGAAGGGTGGACCGTCCGGCAGGTAGTGCATCATCTGGCTGACAGCCACATGAACAGCTTCATCCGGTTTAAGCTCGCTTTGACGGAAGAAGAGCCCGTGATCAAGCCTTATGAGGAACAGCTTTGGGCGGAACTGCCGGATGCGAAACAGCTTCCTGTTGACATTTCGCTCCGGCTGCTGGATAGTCTGCATAACCGCTGGACGACACTGCTGCATTCCCTCGGGGAGTCCGAGTGGCAGCGGACGCTGCGTCACCCGGCATCCGGCATGCATACGCTGGAGCATATGCTGGGCATGTATGCGTGGCACGGCCGTCATCATACCGCACAGATTACCGGCCTGCTTGAGCGGAACGGTTGGAAGTAATAAGCACGCAAAGGCGAACATCCTCCAACCGGGGGATGTTTTTTGCACGCAGGTTATATTTGCAAAAAGAAGCCGTTCCTGTTTAGATAAAGGAGTTCAGTGCCTAACTCGAACATCATAGAATAGGAAATAGAAAGCGAGTGAAAAGATGTTAACGGAAATCAAGCATAGAGTTCAAGAAACCGAAGTAAAGGAACTGCTGAGCTGCTCGGTATTTCCCGATCCTGAAGCGGTCGATGCTGCGGCGGCGGCTTATGAGGCGAACCGGGAGCTTTCCTTATACGGCTATGTAGAAGAAGGAGAGCTTATCGCTTTAATCGGTTTAGAGCTTCACGGGGACAACGGCGTTACCATACGGCATTTGGCTGTCGATCCTCTGCGGCGCGGAGAAGGCTACGGCCGGGGCATTCTGCTGGAGGTATTGGAACAGCTGCACCCTGTACGCATGACCGCCGAAACCGATGAAGAAGGCGTGAACTTCTACCGCAACGTGGGCTTTATTGTGGAGAGCCTAGGTGAAGCTTATCCGGGCGTAGAACGGTTTCGATGCGTTTATGAAGCTGAGTGGACAGAGTCCGACTAGGCGAAGGTTCAGTGCAGAAAAAAGGTATTGGCGAACAGCCCCAAAAAGGAGTTTCCCTCAGGCGGAAACTCCTTTTTTTATACTTTTCATTAGTTTACGGTATAAAATTAATGTTGACTAAAAGATTTTTGAAGTTCATAATGTACTCATATTTATAGATTAGTATAAGGTGGTGCTGGATTGTGAAATCGGCGATAGAGCTTGTCCATGTAACGAAACGTTATGGAACCGCTAGAGGTGTCACCGATTTGAATCTGTCGGTGGCGCAGGGAGAAGTGTTTGGATTTATTGGACCCAATGGGGCAGGAAAGTCTACCACGATCCGCATGCTTCTTCAGCTGACATCACCGACCAGCGGGGAGATTCATCTCCTCGGGCAGCGGATTCAAGGAGAAAGAGCCGAACTTCGCAGGAGAATCGGCTACCTGCCGTCCGAAATTCATTTTTACGCGGAAATGACAGGAAAACAAGCGCTGGAGCTGGCAGCTAATGCCTGCGGCTTGCGCTTAAAAGACACGAAAGCGTCCGATTATGCGGAGCGTCTGCAGTGGGATATGGACAGGAAAATCAAAAGTTACTCGCTGGGAAACCGTAAGAAGCTGGGCATCGTACTCAGCCTTCTGCATCAGCCTGAACTGCTGATATTAGACGAGCCTACTTCAGGGTTGGATCCGTTGATACAGCATGAATTTTTTGAACTGCTATCGGATTTGAAACGCAAACAGGGCATGACGATTTTTTTCTCTACTCATGTGTTGTCCGAAGTAGAGAAGCTTTGTGAAAGAGTCGCCTTTATCCGGGAAGGTGAGCTCGTCCGTATTTCCGACGTCGATTCGCTGACGGCCCCGGGAGATCATATTGCGGCCATCCGGTTTGCGGAGGAAGGGAATAAGTTAGAGGCTTATGGATTGTTACAGCTGGATCCGAATGCCGCTTATGAAAACGGAGTTCACCACCTGCGCACAGGAAGCCGTCTGCAGGAGCTCCTTACGGTACTGGCGGAGAAGAAGGTAAGGGAGATTACACTTCGCAAGCCTACCATAGAAGAATTGTTTATGGACGATTATCGGGAAGAAAGAAGGGCTGACCAATGAGCTGGAACCTGATTCGCCATGAACTGCGGCAAGGCCGCAGAGGGTTCGTCACCGCCGTCGCCGTTACCTGTATATTGCTGATCTTAATGTTGGCCAAAGCGGATGCCGTGGTCGGCAACAGCAGCATGGCTGAAGTGCTGAATTCCATGCCCAAATCACTTTTGGATGCATTTGGCATTACGCCCGAAAGTTTTCAGTCTTATGAAGGATATTTTGCCAGTCAGGCCTATATTTATATTGTGTTAGTGGCAGGTTCTTTTGCTGCCAGCTGGGCGATTACTGGCATTGTGAAGGAAAGGGACCGGGGGACAGGAGAGTTCCTGTTTTCGCTGCCTTACCGGAGGTCCCATGTGTTCTTATCCAAGGCAGGAGCTCATTTTCTGATGATTACAGCCGTGTATGCCATGGCAGGCGTCATTGCGGTCGGTCTCGGAAAGGCTTCCGCAGGACTGGAACATCCGATGGCAATTATTCAGATGGTTGCTGCAGGATATCTGTTGTCGCTTGCGTTTGCCGGAAGCGGGTATGCCCTGACAAGCGCGCTGTCTTCAGAACGGGCCGCAGGCGGAATCGGAATAGGCATTGTAATTGCATCCTACCTTCTTACGTTGATGAACGGCGCGGGGGACTTGCTGAAAACGGCAGCCAAGGCGAGCCCCTTTAAGCTGTTTGATGCGCCGGCCATCGCTCGGGGAGCAGACTTGACACTGACAGGCGTGCTGGTTACGCTAGGTATATATGCGGCCGGGCTTCTGATCGGCCTGCTGATTATACAGCGAAGGGATATAACGTAACTATGCCCGTAAGCAAGAAACAGCTGATTTTGGATACAGGAAAGAAATTGTTTATGGAACGGGGCATCGCCGCGACGAGCATGGAACAGATAGCGGAAGCCGCTCCTGTGTCCAAGATGACGATATATAATTATTTTAACAGCAAGGAAGGCCTTGTCGAACAGATCGTGGAACAATGGATGAACGAAAGGTACGATGTTTACCGGAGGATCATGGAGGAGGCTAAAGATCCGCTGGATGCTCTTCAGCAGTTTTACACACGCGCCGGTTTGGAGAGCAAGGACTTGTCAGTCGCTTTTGTGACGGACCTGACCGAAATGTTCCCGCAATTAACGGACCGGATGCTGGCGCTCGGCAAGCAGCAGATTTTACCCGGATTTGAAGAGATGATTTTCCGGGGCCAGCAAATGGGGCAGATCCGCAAAGACATATCGCCGCATGTGCTGATGATGTTCTTAACGTTTATGAAGCAGTTTTCGCTTAACAGCGGGGCGCTTGAGGGCATGAGCGATTTGAACACCGTCACGGAACAGCTCACTACGATTTTATATCACGGGATTATACATCCGGATTATAAGAAATAAAGTTCGGGTTGCATAAAAATCTTTATATACAGTATACTGTTACTACATTTTCATACGGACTATTAAGCCAATGAAGAGCATCCAACTCGGAGGCGTTCTCGACCGGAACGATCGCACAGATGCAGTTCCCTAAGTCTGCCGGCACCGCCCGTTACCGCGGAACCAAGAGGTTCGGTCCCTGTACTCAGGCATCGAACAAGTTGGGTGGCACCGCGAGCGAAGCGCTCCTCGTCCCAATCGGACAAGGGCGCTTTTTGTGTTTTTCACATCTTGTAAAAGGAGCGACCAGGTATGTTGGACATGAATCGGATTCGGGTGGATGCGGCAGGGCTGAGAGAGGCGGTGAAAGCGAGGGGGCTGGACTTTCCGGTCGAACGGCTGTTGGAGACAGACAGGGTAAGGCGGGAACTTCAGACGAGGGTGGAAGCGGCAAGGAAATCCCGGAATGAATGTTCGGATGCGGCCGGAAACTGCCTGAGAAAAGGGCTTAAGAATGAGGCGGAATTCTACAAGGAGAAGGGAAGGCTGTTAAACCAGGAGGTAACTGAGCTGGAATTGAAGCTGTCGGCAGCCAATGCGGAATATAGCGGGGTTCTTCTGCTGGCACCCAACCTCGTATCGCCCGATACCCCTCCGGGAACTTCGGATGTGAACAATGTTCCGCTGCGCAGCTGCGGCGAAGTTCCCGAGATGGCGGAATGGACTAAAGATCACTTGGAACTAGGCAAGTTACACAGCATGATCGATGCGGCGGGAGGTGTCAAAATCGCGGGCAGCAGAGGCTATATTCTCAGGGGAGAGGGAGCGATGCTGCATAGAGCGGTGCAGCAGATGGCAATGGACTTTTTGACCGGCCGTGGCTTTGAACCCGTGGAAGTGCCTGTGGCGGTGAAGGAACACGCGATGATGCAAGCAGGGTTCTTTCCGCAAGGGAGAGACCAGACGTACAGCGTCAACGACGGGGAATTTCACCTGGCGGGAACCGCTGAAGTGCCCCTGGTGGCGTATTTGAGCGGTGAAATACTGGATGTAACCCACCCTGTCAAACTGGCGGCCGCTTCGGCATGTTTCCGCAGCGAGGCAGGTTCGGCAGGCAGGGATGTAAGAGGGCTGTACCGTGTGCATCAATTTGCAAAAGTGGAGCAGGTAGTCGTCTGCAAGGACGATATCACAACCGCGGAGGCATTGTTGAACGAGATCACGGGAAACGCGGAACAGATTCTGCAAATGCTGGAGCTGCCCTATCGTGTAGTTGCCGTATGTGCCGGAGACATGGGGCATAAAGCCTATAAGCAGTACGATATCGAAACGTGGATGCCCAGCAGACAAGCATACGGGGAAACGCACTCGTCTTCGCTGTTGCTGGATTATCAGGCAAGAAGAGCAAATATCCGCTTTCGGGACGGGGAGGGAAGGCCGCGTTATTGTTATACGTTAAACAACACAGCGGTTGCTACGCCGAGAATCCTCATTCCCCTCCTTGAACATCATCAGAAGGAAGATGGAAGTATCTGTATTCCGCAAGCGCTGCAGCCTTACATGCACGGAAGAAAAGAATTGAAGCCCGAAGCTGTCCGTTAGCCCAAACAAGCCGCCAGACCTTATGGTCCGGCGGCTAATAATTTTTTCCATCACCCTTTGTGCAATACTTTTACACTTCCAACGCATAATACATAAGAAATTTACTCTTTACAGAAAAGGATGGATGATCTCTTATGGCAACTGTACTTTATATTACGGCACATCCGCACGACGAGCACGCTTCTTACAGCTTGGCGGTCGGGAAAGAATTTATCCAAGCGTACCGGGAAGCAAACCCCCGGGACGAAGTAGTTTCATTAGATTTGTACAAAACCGATATTCCGCATATCGATGCGGACGTATTCAGCGGCTGGGGCAAGCTGGCCTCCGGCAGCGAATTCAATTCCCTTTCGGGCGAGGAACAGCGCAAGGTGTCCCGTCTCGGGCAGTTGGTGGATCAATTTACAGCGGCTGACAAATATGTGTTCGTGAACCCGATGTGGAACTTCTCATTTCCGCCGATTTTGAAAGCTTATATCGATTCCATTTGTGTGGCAGGCAAAACGTTCAAATATACGGCAGAGGGCCCGGTCGGCTTGCTGACGGGCAAGAAACTATTCCATATCCAAGCCAGCGGCGGCGTATATTCGGAAGGCCCTGCAGTAGATTTCGAATCAGGACATCGTTATTTGAAACTCATTGCAGGCTTTCTGGGAATTCCGTCAGTGGACAAAATTTTCGTAGAAGGTATGGCTGCCATGCAGGACCAAGCGGCGGATATCAAAGCCAAAGCGATCCAGCGTGCGAAAGAAGCGGCTAGAACGTTTTAAATAAAAAAAGCCAAGCGGGAAAATCCGCTTGGCTTTTTCATTATTTGGTTTCCGTATTTCCGGTTACAATCTGCAGCGGCGGATGAATCAGCCAGCCTTTGTCCTTAAGCATGCGAAGTACGCGGGTGCCGTATGCCGCTTTTTTGGTATGGTACTTTTCAAACAGGACGCCGATGTCCTCTCTGATAACCATAGCCATTATCTTGCTGCATTCGATCAGCCCGCCGGAAGCTTCGGCCGCCAATGCGCCTGCGATCTCCAAATCCGTGAAGCGGGCGCCTACCGGAATGCTTTCCAAGTCTGCCTTAGGTTTTTCCGGCAGGTAAGGAGGCGGCGTAATGCCGTTCTCTTTTAGAATGTCATCTACTTCCACAGCTTCGCCTTTTGCTTCATGAAGGCTGTCTTTCAGCAGCTCCCGCAGATCCTCGTCGCCCGCATGGTTCAGCATCGTCTGATTGCTGGAAATCAACGCTTTTTTCATCATAGAGTAGCACCACAAGCCGTGAATTTCTCCATAATGGAGGGGTTCTTGGTTTGGTTTTCCGCTTAAAATACCCATTCTATTTCTTCCTCCTTGTACATCGTCGATTTTTCGTATCCAACAAATAAGGTATCCAGGGAGCGGCGAAACCATCCCCCGGACACAAAAAAGTCGGGCCCCGTCTCGCGACGAGGCCCTTCATGGGAGAGGAGAAACCGGACGAAGAGCTTATGGGGAAACGTAAGCCTTCTCCGCGGTTGTCTTCGACATTCTCATGCCGATAATGTTAGGATGGCCCGATTCCGGAAAAATATACATGTCTGCTGAAAGAATATTTTGCAGAGGGGCCGAATTTTTTTCATAATACTCAAATTGTGGTACGATAACAGGCGGAAGAACATACTAAGCGATATTGATAACAAGCAGGTGAGAAGTTGAGAGTTATATCAGGAACAGCCCGGGGAAGATCGCTGAAAGCGGTGCCCGGAAGCGGTACCCGCCCGACGACCGACAAGGTGAAGGAAGCGATTTTCAGCATGATCGGCCCCTATTTTGAAGGAGGCGTTGTGCTGGACCTGTTTGCCGGAACCGGGGGGCTGGGGATCGAGGCGTTGAGCCGGGGAATGGACAAGGGCATTTTTATCGATATCGAAAAAAAGAGCCTGGAAGTCATACAAGACAATCTGAACTCCACAAAACTTGCCGGGCAGGCGGAAGTATACAGGAACGATGCGGCAAGGGCGCTGAAGGTGCTGGCCAAAAGAGGAATTAAATTCGATCTGGTATTTTTGGACCCGCCTTACAGGATGAAAGATGCGGACGAGCTGGTATCCTCCATGGAACAGCTGGGGCTGCTGGCGAGCGGGGCCACGATCGTGATAGAGCATGATGCCAACCATACATATGAACAGCAGATCGGCAGGGCGATACAATTCAGGCGGGTGGAATACGGCGACATTGCGGTTTCCTTATATGCCTGCGATGCCGATCACGCGAAGGATGAAAAGGAAGAGGAGACGAGGACATGAACGACGAAGCGCCGATTCAACCAAAAATTGCGGTGTATCCCGGAAGCTTTGACCCTGTAACGATGGGGCACCTGGATATTATCCGGAGGGCGGCCAAGCATTTTGACCACCTCGTTGTAGCTGTGCTGAATAATACAAGCAAGAACCCTCTGTTCACGGTAGAAGAGCGGAAGGATTTGCTGGCTCAGGTGACGCGGGATTTACCTAATGTGGAGATCGACAGTTTCAGGGATCTGCTGGTAAATTACATGCATGCCAAAAAAGCCAACATTGTCGTCCGCGGACTGCGGGCGGTATCGGATTTTGAATATGAAATGCAAATGGCCTCCACCAATCACAAGCTCAGCGACGAGGTGGAGACGTTCTTTATGATGACGAACCCGCAGTACTCCTATTTAAGTTCCAGTATTGTAAAAGAGATTGCCCGCTTTCACGGGAATGTGCATGAGCTGGTTTCGGCTGAAGTGGAAGAGGCGCTCCGAGCTAAATTTGCAGGGAAGTAAGCTACATTCTGTTTGCAAGGTAACGGGCTGCGGACAAGCAGGCTGCTGCGCCGAGCAGAAACAGCATAACGAAAGCAAGCACATAGGCTGCGTAAGGAAGCGCGAGCCAGCCAGCAGCCGCTGACACCTGTTCCTCCGGATGGGCAGGCTGCCGGTCCAGAAACAGAAAGCTGGGGACGGCCCCTGAGAACCATACGTTCAAGGGCCGCCAAAGCAGGGGGGTTATTGCCAGACATAACGCCCCGTGTACGGCGCGAAACCGAAAAAACGCCCCATAGCGGAGGTCGGTCCCGCGGATCAGCGTACGAACCTGGGCATGGAGCGACAGGCCGCTCCAGGCGAGAATGGAGCATACAGCGGCAACGCTCCACATGACCGAAGGGGACTGCGCCTCCGGCCTCCCGGCAGCAAATGCTCCCACATGCAGCTCGAACAGTCCCTGCAGCAAAGCGTCGATTTGCACGGCAGGAACGCCGAACGGGCTTAAAAGCAAAGTGAGTCCTTGTGCGGCCGCCTCCGCAGCCGGCGAAAGCTTTAAGATCGCCAGCAGAACGGAGAAAATCATCATAAATCCTCCGATCATCATCAGTGTCTGGATGCCGTTGGTCACCGCGTCTCCTAGCGCCTTGCCGAACGAGCGCCCGTCTTCTTGGCGGCCCTTATGCATGGCGGTGTAGACGGCGTTCCAAACGGAGACTCTTGCCGGTTGGGCGGTTTCCCTGTCTTGATGATCCCGGCCGGGGCCCCCGCTGTAACGAAAAAGCATACCGGTCAGGGCGGCGGTTATATAATAGATAAAGCAAATATACAGGCCAAGGCTTGCATTTCCCATGAAGCCTACGGCGATTACATTTAACAGGATCACGGGTCCGGCCAGATGGGAAAGGCCCAGCAGGCGTTCGCCTTCCTCTCTGCTGACCGCTCCGCTTTTACGCAGCTTCGCGGTAATGCCTGCACCGGCAGGCAGGGAGGAAGAAAGGCTCATCGCAACCGCCCAGCCGCCTGCGCCGGGAATCCGGAACAGCAGCCGAAGGAGCGGGTCCAGCAGCGTTCCAAGCGCATGCACGAACCCGAATGCGATCAGAAGCTCCGACAGGACAAGAAAAGGCAGCAAGGCCGGAAATACGATCGTCCACCACAGATGCAGCCCGCCGAGCGACGCTTGAAACGCCTGGCTGGGGAAGATTAAAATACAAATAACCGCCGTAATAGCAGAAACGCCGGTCAACAGGGTCATGCTTTTGCTTTGTTTCCAGGAAACGGGCGGGGACATGCTAGCTCCTCCTTACCTTAGATGGGACAGCTTTTACATGTGTACGCGGGCCTGTACTTCTTTAGACCAACACCGGGAACGGCGGACGACAGACAGTTACTTCAAGGAGTGGATGCTATGCCCGTGCGCGGCGGAAAACGAAAGTTCGGATTTTTACCGGCCTTTGTACTGGTTTTATTAATTTGTTATGTACTTATTTATCTGCCTACCCCTTATGTTGTATATCAACCCGGTTCAGCCGAGGTAATCAGGCCGATGATCCATGTGAACGAAGGCGATCCCGAGGAAAAGGGGACGTTCATGCTGACAACCGTATCCCTTACGTATTCGAACACATTGCAGTACTTGTATGCACTGGTTAACCCGTATCAGGATATTGCCAAAAGGAGCGAGCTGCTGCAGAAAGGGGAAAGCCGGGAGGAGTATTCGGAACGCCAAGCTTACGTCATGCAGACCTCTCAGAGCAATGCAGTGCAGGCGGCTTACAAAAAAGCGGGCATTCCCTTTAAGATGGTGACGAAGTCGGTCATCGTACTGGAGACGAATGAGGGAATGCCCGCCGAAAAAGTGCTGCTCCCCGGAGACCGGCTGCTGTCAGTAGACGGCAAAGATGTGAAGAACCTGGAAGAGCTGCTTCGCTTGATCCGCCTGAAAAAGGTGGGCGAAACCGTAAAGATCGGCTACGAACGCGGCAAAGAGAAGAAAGAGGCATCGATTGTTCTTGCCGCGCTGCCGGTACAGCCAGGGGAGAAGAAACCGGCCAAACCGCAGCCGGGCATAGGGATAATCCCGGCGGAATTGCAGACGGTCATGCCTTCCTCCGGCGGCAAGACGGTGGAAATCAAGGCCGGTGAAATCGGAGGCCCTTCGGCCGGGTTTATGTTCAGCCTTGCGATCCTGAACCAATTAACACCGGGAGATTTGACCAAAGGCTACCGGATCGCGGGTACGGGAACGATTACGCCTGAGGGCGAAATCGGTGTCATCGGAGGTATCAAGCATAAAATTGTTGCCGCCGATAAGGAGGGGGCCGAGATTTTCTTCGCCCCGAAGGACTGGTACCCTCCGAAAGGACAGCGGTATCAACCGGTACTGAATACGACGGAAGCCAAAGAACGGGCAAAAATGATCGGAACGAAAATGAAGATCGTTTCCGTCGGAACGCTTGATGAGGCGCTTCAATATTTAGCGAAGCTGCCGCCGAAGGATTAATAGGAACGCCAAGGACCCCCATCTTGACAGAGTGGGGGTTTCTTGTGTCCGGATCATAAAGCTGACGCTGTTTGAGTCAAGGCATTTGAACCGGGGACTGGTAGTAGTCCCGCAGCAGGTCCTCGGAGGACGGGGTGTCAAAGCCGAGCGCATAGACGGCAGTAGCCCGGATATCCATGTCCAGATAAGGGAAGCTCTCCTTCGACACTTTCGTGACGACGGGGAGCTTAGCCGTGGTCTTCATGCGCTTCAGCAGCGCGCGTCCGCGTTCCGTGAAGCCCAGCACACGGATGTAGGATACGCCCGCGCGCAGGGCGCCGGCGCTTAACGCGGACTTGGTATGGCCCAGCAGGATGCGGGTGAGCATCCGCTGCAGCTTGGTCCGCGTGTAGCGCTTGGTTTTCAGCTCGGCGAGGAGGCGCTCGATGTTGAGCGGGGAAGAGCCGAGCCGCGGGAGGGCGGCTTTGAGCCGGTGCTGGAGCCCTTCGGTCACCTCCGCGAGCTGAGCCAGATCGTCAGCGGAAGCGCTGACGATCCGGTGCATCAGCTGCGGCGCGTACCGGCTCCAGGACACCGGTGCCCGCCCGGCCGTCCACTCCCTCTGCAGCACGTCGTACGTGTAAGGAGGGAGGTACGGTTTGGCCGCGGCGAGGTCGCCTTCCTCAAACAGCAGGCGGCGGATGGCCGTCGCGCTGGCAATCTGTTCGTCGGTGATATCCGTCTGATGATATCCTGCAGCCCTTCTTGTTACGGTGAGCGGCACAATCGGGCTGTTCAGCCGGGCCAGTGCAATCAGGTAATGGAGTCCCAACGTATTATTAGGCTGCGACAAGGCATCGGCGGGGATTTCGGTTCCGCCGCCTGAACCGGAGTACAGCCCGGCGGAGCCTCCTAATTCCTGCGCCAAATTCCTTACCGCAGCGCTGTAGGCGGACGGGTAGTTCATTCCTGCGGCGAGCCCGGCCTTTACCTGTCCGCGGAACGCTTGAGGTTCATCGGCAAGAATGTTCGCGAGCTGCATCAGCCAGCCGATTTCTCCGCTTTCACTGCCGAAGCAGAGGGAATCCACTACGCCTGTTGCTTCAAGAAGCGATACGGCACCATAGGCAAACCACTCCGCCGGCTGCGAGCTGTAAGCGGCCGGCAGTTCTATGACAAGATCGGCGCCCATCTTCAGTGCCATCTCCGCCCTTGCCCATTTGCCGGCCAGCGCCGGTTCTCCCCGCTGGAGGAAGTGGCCGCTCATGACGGCAACGGCGCAATCCGCGCCTGATAAGTTTAAAGATTGACGGAAATGATAAACATGTCCATAATGTAAAGGGTTATATTCAACGATTACGCCGACGGTTTTCAGGACCGGTCACCTCCGAGTGCTTGTACCTGGCCGATAGATTTGTTACGAATATATCATGAACAGCCTGTCTCCGGCAAAATGTTAAGGGGAAAAGGTTGACAAGATAGGCTCTCGATAGATATAATAATCTTTGTTTGTTTGGAGTGATTCTCATTGTTATTTCATTTTAAAGAACTGGCTTCGAAGGACGTCGCAGCAGAGTTTCATGAACGCATGAATGTCGACGCCTTGGTGGAGAGCCGCCGGGATTTGCTGGCAGCCAGCCCTTTGCAGGTGGACTTGACCGCCCGTTATCACGGCGGCGTGGTACGCGTGGAAGGCCAGCTGACAGCCGAGATTACCATGGCTTGCTCCCGCTGCCTGAAGCCTGTGAATGAAACAGTGCTGATTCCTTTTGAAGAGCAATTCGCTCTGAAACCGGAAGCGTCGGAAGAAGATGAAGATGACGACATCATCGCAGTGAAGGAAGAACGCGTAGACTTAAAGCCTTATGTCGAACAAACATTTTTGCTTTATCTGCCGTTTGCGCCTGTATGCGAGGAAGGCTGCAAGGGTCTGTGCCCTGTATGCGGAACCGACCGGAATACAGCGTCTTGCGGATGCGATACGGAGAAAGTCGACCCTCGTTTAGCCGGGCTCAAAGATTTTTTCAAACAGTAATAGGTTAAGAGCAGCACCCCAGTATATTCGAGTAAGGAGGTGGGAATATGGCAGTACCTCAAAGAAGAACGTCCAAGACTCGTCGCGACAAGCGCCGTACTCACTTTAAATTAGAAGTTCCGGGCATGGTGAAATGCGATCATTGCGGAGAATTGAAATTGGCTCACCGCGTGTGCAAAGTTTGCGGAACTTACAAAGCTAGAGAGATTATCAAGCAATAATCAATAAAGTAGTATCTCATCTTCGGTGAGGTGCTATTTTTTTTGCTTTCTTTTTGCGGGCGGATTCTATATACTAGTCTTAGTACCAGGTATTAAACTTCGGACAGGCATTGATGCTTCCGGAACTACAAGGGGTTGTTACCAATCGAACGCCTGCCTAAACGCGAGCGCCAGCAGAGGCTGACGCAGTTCATCGAAGAGAATCCGTTCATCACCGACCAGGAGTTGACCCGTAAGCTCAAGGTGAGCATTCAGACGATTCGTCTGGACCGTATGGAGCTAGGCATTCCGGAAGTGAGAGAGCGCATGAAACTGATGGCGGAACGTTCTTTGGATCCTGTCAAGTCGCTTCCGTTGGATGAAATAATCGGCGAAGTGATCGATCTTCAGCTGGATCAGAGCGGTATCTCCATTTTTGAAATCAGGCAAGAGCATGTATTCTCCCGGACAGGCATTGCCCGGGGTCATCATATTTTTTCGCAGGCCAACTCTTTGGCCGTGGGGGTCATCAACGCGGATGTTGCGCTGACGGCATCTGCCGACATCCGATTCGTCCGCTCCGTCAGGCTGGGGGAGAAGTGCGTAGCCAAAGCTTATGTCCGTTCTAAGATCGGGCAAAAGGGGAAGGCTAAGGTCGAAGTGTTTACATATGCCGGTGAAGAGCTGGTTTTCCAGGGAACTTTCGTGATTCATATCGATACGGGGCTGGGCGCTGGGGAACAGTATCCGGATGCGAAGGAGTGAACAGCATGCGTATAGCTATAGATGCAATGGGCGGCGACGCTGCGCCGGATATTAATATTCAAGGAGCGATAGAAGCCGCTAAAGAGTGGGGTGACGTTCACATTATCCTGGTAGGGGATGAGAAACGGCTTGCGCCCGCGTTGAACGGAGCCCCGTCGAATCTATCGATTCAACATGCGTCCGAAGTAGTGCTGCCGGATGACGAGCCGGTGCGGGCCGTTCGGCGCAAGAAAGACGCTTCGATGGTTGTAGCCGGGAGACTGGTGAAAGAAGGAGCCGCAGATGCCATGATTTCCGCTGGAAATACAGGAGCTTTAATGGCAACAGGTCTGCTGGTGGTGGGGCGTATGGAAGGCATCGAGCGTCCCGCATTGGCGCCGATGATTCCTACTATGGACGGCAAAGGTACGCTTGCACTGGACTTAGGCGCGAATATGGATGCTTCCCCGCAGCATCTCATGCAGTATGCCATCATGGGCAGCATCTACCGGCAGAAAGTGCATGGTCTCGAACGTCCGCGTGTCGGTCTGCTGAATGTGGGAACCGAAGAGATGAAGGGGAACGAATTGACGAAGGCGGCGTTCCCGCTGCTTTCGGAAGCGCCGATTCATTTTGTGGGCAATGTGGAATCCAGGGATGTGCTCCAAGGTAACTGCGATGTCCTGGTGTGCGACGGTTTTGTGGGCAATATTCTGCTCAAGACGATGGAAGGCACGGCGGGGACGATATTTTCCGTGCTGAAGCAGGAGTTTACAAGCTCATTACTCAGCAAGCTGGCAGCTGCCGTGCTAAAGCCGGGTTTATCCCGGTTCAAGAAGAAATTGGATTATAAGGAACATGGCGGCGCGCCCCTTCTGGGCTTGAACGGCTTGGTGCTGAAGAGCCACGGCTCTTCCGACGCGAAAGCCATTAAGAACGCGGTTCGTCAGGCAAGGGAAGCTTTAAAGAACGATTTAGTCGTTTCGATCTCATCCGAAATCAGCAGGAAGTGAGTGTGGGTTTTATGAATACGATACCGGTCGGTATTATCGGAACAGGCAAATATGTCCCGGAGCGGGTGCTAACGAATAAAGATCTCGAACAGATGGTAGAGACGAACGATGAATGGATCGTCACCAGAACCGGCATCCGGGAACGCCGTTTGGCATCTGCCGAGCAGGCCACCTCGGACCTGGCGCTGACTGCAAGCGAAATTGCATTGAAGAATGCGGGCATTACGGCAGATCAGCTGGACCTTATTATTGTTGCTACGGTTACTCCGGATATGTACTTTCCGTCCACGGCATGCATTCTTCAGGAAAAGCTGGGTGCCAAGAAAGCGGCGGCGTTCGATCTGTCGGCGGCATGCTCCGGTTTTATCTATGGTTTGGCGAATGCTTCTAACTTTATTGCTACCGGAATTTATAAATATGTTCTAGTTATCGGTGCCGAATGCTTATCCAAAATTACGGATTATACGGACCGCAATACCTGTATTTTATTCGGCGACGGTGCGGGAGCTGTAGTTCTTGGCGAGGTGCCGGAAGGCCGAGGCTTCAAATCGTTCGAACTTGGAGCGGACGGTTCCGGCAGCGAGCTGCTGCATATCCGCGGAGGCGGTTCCCGCGTCCCTTCCAGTCCGGAGAGTATCGATGCCAAGCAGCATTTTATTTACATGGCGGGCAGCGAAGTGTTCAAATTTGCAGTCCGCATTATGGGCAGCGCAGCCGAAGAGGCTCTGCGGAAAGCGGGAATGGAGAAATCCGAAATCGATCTGCTGGTTCCTCACCAGGCAAACGTGCGGATTATCCAATCGGCGCTGAACCGTTTAGAGCTGCCCGAAGAGAAGTGCATGGTCAACTTGGACCGCTACGGCAACATGTCGGCCGCTTCCATCCCTGTTGCGCTTGCGGAGGCGGCGGAAGAAGGACGCTTGAACGAAGGAGATAAAGTGGTTCTCGTCGGTTTCGGCGGAGGTTTGACTTGGGGAGCATCGGTTCTGGTTTGGTAAGATGAATTGGTAGGGTAATCTGTTGAAAGACACTTACTAACAGGGGAGAGAGATAACTTATGGGCAAGATCGCATTTGTGTTTCCCGGCCAAGGGGCGCAGGCCGTCGGCATGGGGAAGGATGCTTATGAAGGCCATGAGGGAAGCCGTGCCGTTTTTGAGCGGGCGGATGAAGCGTTGGGGTTCAAGCTGTCCGATCTGATTTTCAACGGGCCGGACGACCAGCTGAAAATCACGTACAACACCCAGCCGGCTCTGCTGGCAACGAGCATTGCGCTGCTGGAAGCGTTTGATGCCCAGGGTGTGCGTCCCGACTTCGTTGCGGGCCACTCTTTGGGCGAATACAGCGCGCTGGTCGCTGCGGGCGTCCTGCGCTTTGAGGACGCTGTCCGCGCGGTCCGTGCGCGAGGCGAGTTCATGGAGCAGGCCGTGCCCGGCGGCACCGGGGCGATGGCCGCTGTGCTGGGCGCAGAGCGCGGGCCGTTGGCGGCGCTGTGCGGAGACATTACCGCAGGCGGGAACGCTGTTGAACTGGCCAATGTGAACTGCCCCGGCCAGATCGTCGTGTCCGGCACCGCCGCGGGCGTAGCCTCTGTAGTGGAACGGGGCAAGGAGGCAGGCGCCAAGCGGGTCATCCCGCTGGAGGTCAGCGGACCGTTCCACTCCTCGCTTATGCAGCCGGCCGCGCTGCGGCTGCGGGACGTACTGGCCGGCATCGACATGCAGCCTGCCGAAGTGCCGGTCGTGGCCAATGTCACGGCCGGACCGGTGACGGAGCCTGCCGATATCCGCAGGCTCCTGGAAGAGCAGGTGTCCTCCCCGGTCCTATGGGAGGACTCGGTCAACTGGCTGATCGGCCAGGGGGTCGATACCTTCGTTGAGATCGGTTCCGGCTCGGTGCTTGCCGGACTGATCAAGAAGATCGACCGCTCTGTCCGCGTCGTGTCCGTGAATTCTCTGGAGGCAGTACAAACCGCAGGGGAACAGCTGCAGACGGTATAAGCTTCGCCAGGTGGGCAACACTGGAAGGTGATGCCCTTCCGTTCCGGCAGGCTGACAAGGAATTTTGGGGGAGGGATTCATATGGGCAAGTTTGAAGGAAAAACAGCGCTGGTCACAGGTGCGTCGCGCGGCATAGGCAGAGCGATAGCGCTTGCGCTGGCAGAAGCAGGCGCGGACGTTGCCGTGAACTATGCAGGCAGCGAAGAGGCGGCGGCACAGGTGGTGGAAGCGATTGAAGCCATGGGCCGCAGAGCGGTAAAGATCCGTGCAAACGTAGCCGTTTCTTCGGAAGTGGAGGATATGGTGAAGCATGTCCTTGAAACTTTCGGCAAAATCGATATACTGGTAAACAATGCCGGCATCACACGCGATAACCTGATTATGCGGATGAAAGAGGAAGAGTTTGATCAGGTCATCGATACGAACTTGAAAGGCGTGTTCAACTGCGTTAAAGCGGTCACCCGTCCGATGATGAAGCAGCGCGGCGGCCGGATTGTGAACATTTCCTCCGTCGTAGGCGCCTTGGGTAACCCGGGCCAGATTAACTACGTTGCGGCGAAAGCGGGAGTCATCGGTATGACCAAGGCAGCCGCCAGGGAACTCGCCTCCCGTAACATTACGGTGAACGCGGTAGCTCCGGGCTTCATTGAAACCGATATGACCGACAAGCTTTCGGCGGAACAGCGTGACGGTCTAATGGGTTCCATTCCGCTGGCACGTCTCGGACAGCCTGAGGATATCGCCAAGGCTGTATTGTTCCTGGCATCGGAAGATGCCTCGTATATGACAGGGCAGACTATCCATGTCGACGGCGGTATGTACATGTAAGATTCGCAAGCAGGTATAATAGTTTATTATACAGCCGTAACCCGCGTTAAGGCAGACAACGAAAATTGATTTCGATTCTATGGTAATTTGCTATCAATTCTCGTATAATACCAAGGAGGAGGTGAACCGGATGTCCGATGTATTAGACCGTGTGAAACGTATTGTCATCGATCGTCTAGGAGTTGACGAGGCTGAAGTCACTACCGAAGCATCTTTCAAAGATGACTTAGGCGCTGATTCTCTCGATGTTGTAGAATTGGTTATGGAACTAGAGGACGAGTTCGATATGGAAATTTCCGATGAGGATGCTGAGAAGATTACCACTGTGGGAGAAGTTGTTAATTACATAAAATCTCATACGTAAAACAGATAAGTCCCGTTAGACCAACGGGACTTCTCCTCATTCAAAGGATCATTTAAGAGTACGAAAGCAACATAGAGGCTGCTTTGATCGCCATCATGTTCTTAATATATATTGTAGATTGCTCTCGAGGTGAGAATGTTGAAGCAAAGAGTTGTAGTTACGGGAATGGGCGTTGTGACGTCCCTGGGTTCCGATTTGAATACGCTTTGGAATAACCTGCTGGAGGGCAAGTCCGGCATTTCTACGATTGAAGCGTTCGACGTATCGGATTATCCGACGAAGATCGCAGCTTCCGTGAAGGATTTTAACCCGGAAGCGTACATGGAGAAGAAGGAAGCGCGCCGGATGGACCGTTTCGTACAGTTCGGCCTTGCGGCAAGCCTGATGGCGCTTAAGGACGCAAACCTGAATATCGAGGAAGACACGGATCCCGAAAGAGCCGGCGTTATTGTCGGTTCGGGCATCGGCGGGCTGGGCACATGGGAAGAACAGCACTCAATTCTGCTTGAGAAAGGTCCGAAGCGGGTAAGTCCGTTCTTCATTCCGATGATGATCGCGAATATGGCTTCCGGACAGATCTCCATGTCGACGGGAGCGAAAGGCCCGAATACGGCTGCGGTTTCGGCTTGCGCGACAGGAACGCATTCCATCGGGGATTCCTTCAAAATGATCCAGCGCGGCGATGCCGACGTGATGATTTGCGGCGGCGCGGAAGCGACCATCCGTCCGATCGGTATGGCCGGATTCTGTTCCATGCGCGCCATGTCCACACGCAACGACGAGCCGGAGAGAGCAAGCCGCCCGTTCGATGTGGACCGTGACGGATTCGTAATGGGCGAAGGTGCCGGCGTATTGATCCTGGAATCGCTGGAACATGCTTTGAAACGCGGCGCCCGCATTTACGGCGAGGTTATCGGTTACGGCATGAGCGCGGATGCCCATCATATGACGGAGCCGGACCCGGACGGGGCTGCACGCTGTATGGCGAAAGCGATGAAAGATGCGGGGATTGAACCTCAGGATGTAGACTACATTAACGCACATGGCACTTCTACTCCTGTCGGGGATAAATCCGAAACGACGGCAATCAAGAAAGCTTTCGGAGACCATGCTTACAAAGTGGCCGTGAGTTCAACCAAATCGATGACAGGACATCTGCTCGGTGCTGCCGGAGGCGTTGAGAGTGTAATCCTTGGCCTTGCGCTGCAGCATCAGACGATCCCGCCGACAGCGAACCTGGAGAACCAGGATCCGGAATGCGATTTGGATTACGTGCCGAATACGCCGCGTCAAGCGGATCTGAATGTCGTCATGTCGAACTCCTTCGGATTCGGCGGGCATAACGCAACGATTATTTTAAAGAAATATGAAGCCTAAGCGGCAGGCAGGGCGAACGACGTGTTCAAGGAGTGAAAAGGCAAGCCATGCATAAAGATCTTAAACAACTTCAATCCAAACTGAATATCCGTTTTCGTGAGCCTTCCCTGCTGACGCAGGCATTTACTCATTCATCGTATGTCAACGAGCACCGGCTGACCCATTCCAACGATAACGAGCGGCTGGAGTACCTTGGGGACGCCGTACTGGAACTGACCGTTTCGGAATATTTATTCCGCATGTATCCCGAGAAGCCCGAGGGAGAGCTGACGAAGCTTCGTGCTTCGATCGTCTGCGAGCCTTCCCTCGTCCAGTTTGCGGAAGAGCTTCAGTTCGGACTCTATGTTCTTCTGGGCAAGGGGGAAGAGCTTACAGGCGGACGGACCAGGCCTGCCTTGCTGGCCGACGTGTTTGAATCGTTCGTAGGCGCTCTGTATCTCGACCAAGGCCTGGACGCTGTTAAGTTATTTCTGGACACGCATATGTTCCCTAAGCTGAATTCGGCGGCGAAACTCCAGAACAAGGACTTTAAGACGCAGCTTCAGGAGCTGACCCAGTCTCAAATGATGGGGGCCCTGGATTACAGGATCGTCGGAGAAACGGGACCTGCTCATGAGCGGGAGTTTGTGTCCGAGGTTTATATGGATGACCGCAGGCTGGGCCGGGGTACGGGAAGGTCAAAGAAGGAAGCGGAGCAGCAGGCTGCTTCGGAAGCGTTGAGGACGATTATGGCGGCTTCCCCGACGGAAGCGTAAGCTGCATTTGGGCGCGGGCCGGAGCAAAGTAGGGAGCAGTGAGCAACTACGGTTGTTCCTGCTCCTTTTCTTTGTTGAGGCCTAGTATTTTTGCCGAAGCGGAATGGAAGGATTGTATGGTAAAATAGCATTGAGGTGAAAGTTAGCCATGTTCTTGAAACGGCTTGAAATAGCAGGGTTTAAATCGTTTGCGGATAAAACGGAACTGGAATTCGTTCAGGGGATCACCGCGGTTGTAGGACCTAACGGCAGCGGAAAGAGCAACATTAGCGATTCCATCCGTTGGGTGCTGGGCGAGCAAAGTGCAAAGTCACTGCGCGGCGGCAAAATGGAGGATATCATTTTCTCGGGAAGCGATGCGCGAAAAGCCGTGAATTATGCGGAGGTATCGCTCACATTAGATAACCATGACGAAGCGCTGAAACTGGATTTTAGCGAGGTAACGGTAACACGCCGTGTACATAGAAGCGGTGACAGCGAATATTTTATTAATAAGCAGTCCTGCCGCCTGAAAGACATTACCGAGCTTTTTATGGATACGGGGATTGGCAAAGAAGCTTATTCCATCATCGGTCAAGGCCGGATCGAGGAAATTCTAAGCACCCGGTCGGAAGACCGCCGCGGGATTTTTGAGGAAGCTTCGGGCATTGTCAAATACAAATCCCGCAAAAAAGACGCACAGCGCAAACTCGATGATACCGAACAGAACCTGCTGAGGATTCATGACTTGGTTGTGGAGCTGGAAGATCAGATCGAGCCGCTCAGGGTGCAGTCGGAAAAAGCCGTCAAGTATAAGGAATTGAAAGAAACGCTGAAGACGAGCGAAATTTCCATGTACGTGTTTCAAATCGAGCAGATTCACGAAAGCTGGGCGGAAGCGAATCAACGGCTGGCTGCGCTGCAGACTGAGCAGATTGAGTTGTCTACGGTTGTCCGGCAGCATGATGCGCATTTAGAGAAACACCGTTGGGAGACTCGCCGTCTGGAAACGGAATTGGACGAGCTTCAGGCTGCATTGCTAGGGTATAGTGAAGAGCTGGAGAAGAACGAAGGGCAAGGGGAAGTGCTGAAAGAACGGAGCCGCAATCTGGTCCAAAACCGGCTGCAGCTGCTGCAGATGGTGGAAGTGGGCGAAAAGCGGATCGAAGAGAGACGGGCGGAGCAGACAGGATACCGGGATAAATACAATCATATCAGCTCGGAGCTGAACCGGCTGCAATCCACCTTGAGAGCGGAAGAAGAGCGCCTGCTCGGCGTTGCCGGCGGCACTAGCAGCGAAGCGGAAGAGAAGCTTCGCGGCGATCTTCTGGACAAGCTCAACCAGTCTGCGCAGGCCCGCAACGACATCCGCTACCTGGAACAACAGATGGAAGCGGTACAGCGCAGGATGACGCGGGTGGAGGAAGATAAATCCCGGCTAGCGGAACAGCAGGCAAAGCTGGAGGCACGCAAGAAAAGTCTGAGCGCGAAGCTGACCGACTGTATTGCAGCTATCTCCGACACGAAGAATGAATATGTCGCAGTATCCCAAAGTATCCGCTCAAATCAAGAGTTATACGAGAATGCGCAGGCAACCGCACGGAAGTGGGAACAGAAAGCCGACGCGCTCATTTCCCGGCGGGATACGATGACAGAAATGCAGAATGATTTCGACGGGTTTATGCACGGTGTCAAAGAGGTGCTGAAAGCCAGAAATCGGGAAGGCGGATTACGCGGTGTCCATGGAGCAGTGGCCGAGCTTGTCAAAGTGCCGGCGGAAATCGAGCTCGCAGTGGAAACTGCATTGGGCGGGGCTCTCCAGCATGTTGTAATGGACGGGGAAGCAAGCGCCCGCGAAGCCATTGCGTTCTTGAAACGCCGTCAGTTGGGACGCGCGACCTTCCTGCCGCTGGACGTCATTAAGGAAAGATATATTGCGGAGATGGAACAGCGGAATCTTCAAGGTGCAGCGGGTTTTGTCGGGATTGCTGCCGATCTGGTCCACTATGACCAAAAATACCGCAATATTGTAGGCAATTTGCTTGGAAATGTCATTATCGCCGAATCTCTGGAAGATGCGAATAAGATTGCGGCTCGTTGTCAATACAGGTACCGGGTAGTGACACTCGAAGGAGATATCGTTAACGCAGGCGGTTCGATGACGGGCGGCAGCCTTCAGAAGAAGAATGCGAGCCTGCTGGGGCGTCAACGCCAGATCGATGAGCTCCATGAAGAGATCAGGAAGTCCCAGGAACAGATGGCTGCCTTAAAGGACCAGCTGAGCCGGTTTAAGCAGGATATGTCCGAAGCGAACGGCAAGCTTGAAAGTCTGCGGGAAGCCGGCGAGCAGCACCGGATCGAGGAACAGCAGCTGCTGGCCGAGCTCAAACAGCTGGAAGGCGAATTGTCGCAGCTGAGCCCTCAACTGGAGCTGTACCTGCAGGACCGGGGACAGCACGAAAGCGAAATCAAAGAATACCGCACCCGCAAGAAGGAACTGGAGCAACAGCTTATAGTGCTTCAAAGTGAGGAGCAGGGGCTGCAGCAGGCGATCCGGAACGCTGAACTTTCACGTAAAGCCAGTGAGTCTGCCAAAGAAGAGCTGCAGACGTACTTAACCGACCTCAAAGTCCAGGTTGCCTCCTATACACAGGAGAAACAGTCGCTGCAAGATCATTTAAAGCGCGTGACCAGCGAGCTTCAGCAGCAGGATCAGGAGCTGGAACTGAACCGGAGCATGCTGGAGCAAATTGCAGAGGACATAGAGTACAACCAGCAGCAGACGGTTAAGCAGACCGAGGATGTCAACAGCCTGAAAATCCGAAAACAGCAATGTACCGATCAGCTTGAATTTAAACGTGCGGAACGCGCGAAGTGGGCCAAAGAGCTTGAAGAAGAAGAGAACGAAACCCGCGAGCAGCGTGTACGACTGCAGCAGGTGGAAGAGCAGCTCCGCCAGACGGAGGTCAAAGTAAACCGTTTGGATGTAGAATTAGAGAACCTGCTTCGCAAGCTGTCCGAAGATTATGAGCTGAGCTACGAGTTGGCCAAGGAAAGATATCCGCTTCCTGAAGATGTGGCGGGTACGCAGAACCTGGTACGTGACTTGAAGCGTTCGATCGCTGCGCTGGGTGATGTGAATCTTGGCTCTATCGAAGAGTTCGCCCGTGTCAACGAACGGTTTGAGTTCCTGAACGAGCAGAAAAATGATCTGATCGAAGCCAAAACGGCGCTCTATATGGTTATTAAAGAGATGGACGATGAGATGTCCAAGCGATTTAGGGCGTCGTTCGATGCGATCCGCTCCCATTTCGTTGTCGTATTTGCTAAGCTGTTCGGCGGCGGCAGAGCGGATCTGATCTTGTCCGAGCCTGACAACCTGTTGGAGACTGGGATCGAGATTATCGCGCAGCCCCCGGGCAAAAAGCTTCAGAATTTACAGCTGCTTTCAGGGGGCGAACGCGCACTGACTGCGATCGCGCTGTTGTTTGCCATTTTGCTGGTGAAGCCGGTTCCGTTCTGCGTATTGGATGAAGTAGAAGCGGCTTTGGACGAAGCGAACGTATCCCGTTTTGCCCAGTATTTAAGAGAGTTCTCTGAGTTGACTCAGTTTATTGTGGTTACACACCGCAAAGGAACGATGGAAGAAGCTGACGTGCTTTACGGGGTTACGATGGAAGAAGGCGGCGTATCGAAGCTGGTTTCCGTGAAACTCGAGGACGATGAGGCCGTATCAGCATAGGTACGATTGAATAACGAAGCAACCGCAGGATAAGAGCAGTACATGACAGGAGGAACCTATGAGTTTTTTTAAAAAGTTAAAAGAGAGCATCGCCACCAAAACGGAAAGCATCACCAGCAAGTTTACGGAGGGACTGGCTAAAACACGCACGGCTTTCGTCGAACGGGTTGAAGATCTGATTACGCGCCGCAAAAAGATTGACGAAGAATTTTACGAAGAGCTGGAAGAAATTCTGATTGGTGCGGATGTCGGTGTCAACACGGTGATGAACTTGATTGATGAGCTGCGCACTGAAGTGCGCAAGCGCAAAATTGAAGACGCAGCAGACCTGCAGCCGGTGCTGTCCGAGAAGTTAATCGGACTTCTGAAGGGCGAGCAGAATACATCGGTAAATCTGGCTAAACAAGGACTAAGTGTCATTCTGTTTGTAGGCGTTAACGGGGTAGGCAAGACGACTACAATCGGCAAGCTGGCTCACCGTTATAAGCAGCAAGGCAAGACTGTTATGCTGGCCGCCGGAGATACGTTCCGTGCGGGAGCGATCGAGCAGCTGGAAGTCTGGGGAGAGCGTGTTGGCGTCGAAGTAATTAAACAGCAGGCAGGCTCCGACCCGGCCGCAGTCATGTATGACGCCGTTAAGGCCGCTAAGAACCGCGGGGTGGATATCCTGATTTGCGATACTGCGGGCCGGCTCCAGAATAAAGTGAACTTAATGGAAGAGCTGAACAAAATTTACCGCGTCATTCAGCGGGAAGTTCCAGACGCTCCGCATGAGGTGCTGTTGGCGCTGGACGCAACGACAGGGCAGAACGCGCTGCAGCAGGCAAAGCTGTTTGGCGAGAAAACGGGTGTGACCGGCCTGGTGTTGACCAAGCTAGACGGTACGGCAAAGGGCGGAATTGTCATTGCAATCCGTCAGGAGCTTAACATTCCGGTGAAATTCGTGGGTTTAGGCGAAAAAATGGATGATCTTCAGGAGTTTGACTCCGAACAATTCGTGCATGCTCTGTTTGCAGGGCTGATCAAAGACCGGGAAGAAGCAGGGGAAGAGCTTTAGAAAACTGTCCGCTGAGCCTATTTGAATCTGACAAGTATAACTCCTTGACAATCGTCTGCGGATCGGGTAAACTAGTCAATGTTCCGGTGTAAAGTATTTTTCCTTGACGGAAGGAGTTGACACTGTGACGGACTTGGAGGCCTTGTCCAAGACGACAAGGATCAACGCGCTGTTCGACTTTTACCAGACGCTGTTGACCGAGAAGCAGGCTACGTTCCTGCGCTATTATTTCCACGAGAATTTCTCGCTGGGCGAGATCGCCGCTGAGTTCGAAATCAGCCGTCAAGCCGTTTACGAGCATATTAAGCGCGCGGAACGGGTGCTGGAAGATTACGAAGAGAAGCTGCATCTGCTGGCTCAATACGAGCGGCGTCAGCAGCTCCTGCAGTCTCTGCTGCAGGAAGCGGAAGGCGGACGACAGCGCGAAGAGCTGTTGCGCATCGCCCGCGAACTGATAAACTTAGATATGATAGATGATGAAGTTATAGAAGAATAGATCTTAACGAAAGACAAACGGAGGTGAACGCGGATGGCTTTCGAAGGATTAGCCAGTCGTTTGCAGAACGTATTCGGCAAGCTGAAAGGCAAAGGCAAAGTGTCCGAGGACGATGTCAACGAAGCGATGCGCGAAGTTCGCCTCGCTTTGCTTGAAGCGGACGTTAACTTTAAGGTAGTGAAGGAATTCATTGCCAAGGTGAAGGAGCAGGCGGTCGGGCAGGAAGTGCTTAAGAGCTTCACTCCCGGGATGGTTGTTATCGACATCGTGAATAAGGAATTAACAAACCTGATGGGCGGCACTCAGAGCAAGCTTGCTAAGTCTAACCGCCCGCCAACCGTCATCATGATGGTCGGTCTGCAGGGTGCAGGTAAGACAACGACGACCGGTAAGCTGGCTAAGCTGCTTCAGAAGCAGAACCACAAGCCGCTCTTGGTAGCGGGGGATATTTACCGCCCTGCCGCTATCAAGCAGCTGCAAGTTCTCGGCGAGCAGATTAAGGCTCCGGTATTTACCATGGGCGACAAGACGAGCCCGGTGGAAATTGCCCGCAGCGGTCTGCAGCATGCGAAGGATAACGGCAATGACTACGTGATCATAGATACGGCCGGACGGCTTCATATCGATGAAAACCTCATGGACGAGCTGAAGCAGATCCGTGAAGTGGTGAAGCCGGACGAAGTGCTGTTGGTCGTGGATGCGATGACCGGTCAGGATGCAGTTAACGTCGCTGAAAGCTTCCATTCACAGATGGAACTGACAGGCGTCGTGCTGACGAAGCTCGACGGCGACACTCGAGGCGGTGCAGCGCTGTCCGTAAAGGCCGTAACGGGCTGCTCGATTAAATTCGCCGCCATGGGCGAGAAGATTGATGCGCTTGAGCCTTTCCATCCGGACCGGATGGCATCCCGGATTTTGGGCATGGGCGACGTGCTTACGCTGATTGAGAAGGCGCAGGCCGGCATCGATCAGGAGAAAGCGCTGGAGATGCAGCGGAAGATGCGGACAGCGGAGTTCACGTTTGATGACTTCCTGGATCAGATGGAACAGGTAAAGAAGCTTGGACCGCTGGATCAGCTGCTTGATATGTTGCCGGGCATGGGCAAGATGAAAGGCATGGACAACCTCAAGGTGGACGATAAGCAGCTTGGACACATTGAAGCGATTATTAAGTCCATGACCAAGGATGAGAAAGTGAAGCCTGAAATCATCAACGCAAGCCGCCGCAAGCGGATTGCGAACGGCAGCGGAACTTCCATTCAGGAAGTGAACAAACTCATCAAGCAGTTCGAAGAAATGCGGAAGATGATGAAGCAGTTCTCCGGCATGATGGGGCCGAAAGGTCCGAAGGGCGGCATGAAAGGCCTGAAGGGCATGATGGGCAAAAATTTTAAATTCCCGTTCGGTTAATCCGTATGGTAAGATAGGCAAGGCAATTCTTTGAAGGAGGTGACTTTCACAAATGGCAGTTCGTATTCGTCTAAAACGTATTGGTGCTCACAAAGCTCCTTTCTACCGTCTGGTAGTATCCGATTCCCGCTCTCCGCGTGACGGACGTTTCATCGAGGAAATCGGCACTTATAACCCGGTTGCACAACCGGCTCAAGTAAATATCGATGAAGAGAAAGCTCTGAAATGGTTACAAACCGGTGCGCAAGCTTCCGATACAGTTCGCAACCTGTTCAGCAAAGCAGGCATTATGCAAAAGTTCCACGAATCTAAACTTCAGAAGTAATTTGCTGATTCGGAGGGCCTCACGATGAAAGAGTTAATTTCGGTTATCGCACAAGGCTTGGTAGATCATCCGGAAGAGGTTCGCGTGAACGTTGTTGAAGGTGAACACGCGGTCGTATACGAGTTATCCGTACATCCGAGTGATGTCGGTAAAGTTATCGGCAAACAGGGCCGGATTGCGAAAGCGATCCGTACCGTGGTTACCTCGGCAGCAGTGAAGGAAACGAAACGTGTGAATGTGGAGATCGTATCCTAGATACGATCAACGGCAAAGGGTTAGGATGATGTCATCCTAGCCCTTTTTCTCGACCTTAGATGTCTTTAGAAACAAAGATGGTTATGCTAGAAGAAGAAATTGTATTTACAGGATTGGAGGGCCATGATGGCGGAGAAACTGTTTACCGTTGGCAAACTGGTGAATACGCACGGCATACGCGGGGAAGTGAAAATCCTATCCCAGTCCGACTTCGCCGAGCAGCGATTTGCACCCGGCAGCCAGCTGGTGCTGGTGCATCCGGAAACCGGTGATCAACAAGCGATTGAAATCGAATCTTCGCGCGAGCAGAAGAATGTATATCTTACCAGGCTTAAAGGATTCGACAATATTAATGATGTAGAACGGTTCAAAGGATGGCTTGTTAAAATTTCCGAACGGTTCGTGGAAGACCTGCAAGAGGACGAATATTATTTCCATGAAATTATCGGCTGTCAGGTCATTACCGATGAAGGTGAACTTTTGGGGGAAATCAAAGAAATTCTGACTCCCGGAGCGAACGATGTGTGGGTTGTGGCGCGTCCCAATGGAAAACCGGTGCTTCTGCCGGTCATTGACGATGTAGTATTGGATGTCGACGTAAAAAACAAGACGGTGCGAGTACATATAATGGAGGGTTTGCTCTAACATGAGGATTGATGTCCTGACCTTGTTTCCCGAAATGTTCGAAGGCGTATTTGGCAGCAGTATTCTCGGAAAGGCAAGGGAAAAAGGCCTGGTCTCCCTGAACACGGTAAACTTCCGCGAATACTCCAACAATAAGCATAATACCGTGGACGATTATCCTTACGGCGGCGGAGGAGGGATGGTGCTGAAACCGGAACCTATCTTTTCAGCAGTTGAAGATCTTCCTCCCTCCGAAGGCAAACCCCCGCGTATCGTACTGATGTGTCCTCAAGGCGAGACCTATACCCAGCGCAAAGCGGAAGAGCTTTCGCAGGAAGATCACCTTATTTTTCTGTGCGGCCACTACGAGGGCTATGACGAACGGATCAGGGAGCATCTGGTGACGGACGAGATATCCATAGGAGATTACGTGCTGACTGGCGGAGAAATGGCTGCCATGGTGATTGTCGACAGCATTGTGCGTCTTCTCCCGGGTGTTTTAGGCAACGAGCAGTCGGCTGTTACAGATTCGTTCAGTACTGGATTGCTGGAATACCCTCATTATACGAGGCCTGCTGAATTTCGGGGATGGCAGGTTCCGGACGTGCTGCTGAGCGGGCATCACGCGAATGTGGCCGAATGGCGGAGACAGCAATCGCTGCTTCGTACGCTTAGGCGTCGTCCTGATTTGCTGGAGCGAATGGAGCTTACCGAGAAAGAACGAAAATGGCTGCAGCAATTCAAAGATTCCTAGAGCTGCGTATTGTATTCGCTCTTGGCTTATGATAGAATAAAGTCTGTTGTGAAAGTTTTGAGTCTGGTGGTCCGCTGCGAGCTGAGAACGGATGTCCCGTTGTCGATTAGATGGCCGCAAGAACACCTGTGTGGAAGGAGGGAGTCATAAATGAACCTGTTACAAGAGATTACTAAAGAACAACTTCGTACTGATCTGCCAAGCTTTCGCCCAGGCGATACGCTGAAAGTTCACGTTAAAGTTGTCGAGGGATCCCGCGAACGTATTCAGCTGTTTGAAGGTGTTGTAATTAAACGCCGCGGCGGTGGAATCAGCGAGACTTTCACTGTAAGAAAAATTTCTTACGGTGTGGGTGTGGAAAGAACTTTCCCGATCCATTCTCCGAAAATTGAGAAAATCGAAGTGGCTCGCCGTGGTAAAGTTCGCCGTGCGAAACTTTATTATCTTCGCGGTCTACGCGGTAAAGCAGCAAGAATTAAAGAAATTCGCTAATAGCAGGAGGGGCTTGATAAAACAAGCCCCTTTTAGTTTACTTATTTACAAGCATACATCTAGCTTACATAGAGGAATGTGCAGGAGAGGGGCTTGAATTCGAATGGAACAGGAAATTACGCAAAGCTCGGTCAAGAACGAGGCTTGGGAATGGATTAAAGCTTTATTAATTGCCGCAGTGCTCGTTTTCGTGATTCGTTATTTCATTTTTGCTCCTTTTATAGTAGACGGTCCTTCCATGCAGCCTAATTTCGAGACGGGCGAACGTCTGATCGTCAATAAAATTGTCTATTCGATCCGTAAACCGCATCGCGGAGAAGTTGTCGTGTTCCACGCTCCGGAAGGCAAAGATTACATTAAGCGTGTCATCGGTCTGCCGGGCGATAAAATTACAGTGGAAGGCGATACGGTATCCGTTAACGGCAAACCTATTGAGGAGCAGTACATTAAGGCAGCCGTGGATGAAATGAAGAAAAATGGCGGACTCTATAATACAGGGCCGGGTTTCCCGAATGGGATGGTTCAGGACGGCACCGTGCCGGAAGGTTCTATTTTTGTAATGGGGGATAACCGCGGAAACAGTAAAGACGGCAGGGAAATCGGTTATATTCCTTACAATAAAGTGATTGGCAGAGCGGACGTTATTTTTTGGCCGATTAATAATATATCATTGGTTAAACACTAGAATGAGGTGAGTGGCGATGGCGATTCAATGGTTTCCTGGACATATGACCAGAGCCCGCAGACAAATCCAGGAGAAGCTGAAGCTGATCGATATCGTAATTGAACTGCTCGATGCAAGAGTGCCATTGTCCAGCAGAAATCCTATGATTGACGAGATCCTTCAGGATAAACCTAGGATGGTCGTACTGAACAAATCAGATCTGGCCGATCCTCAGGTTACGGAGCAATGGGTGAATTATTTTGCTGAAGCCGGATTGAATGCATTCCCGATCGATGCTTCATCCGGACACCGGGTCGGGGATATCATTCCGAAGGCGAAATTTATTTTGGCCGATAAAATACAGCGTCAGTTGAACAAAGGCATTAATCCAAGGGCCATCCGAGCGCTGATTGTAGGTATTCCGAACGTAGGCAAATCTACATTAATCAATAAGATGGCCGGGAAGAATATAGCGGCAACCGGTGATAAACCAGGCGTAACCAAGGGCCAGCAGTGGATTAAAGTAGGAACCGAAATGGAATTGCTGGATACACCAGGTATTCTGTGGCCAAAATTTGAGGATCAGCAAGTGGGGTACCGTCTTGCTACCATCGGTTCCATTAAAGAGGAAATTCTTCATATCGATGATATTGCCTTCTATGCGGTGCGCTATATGGCTAAGCATTACTTAGCGAATTTGCAGGAACGTTATGGTGTCCAGCATGTTCCCGAAGATCTTGAGGACAACCGTGAGGTGGTTGAGATCATGGAGGAAATCGGAAGGAAGCGCGGATGTATCGTCAGCGGGGGGCGGGTCGATTTGGACAAAGCTTCAATGCTGATACTAAGAGAACTCCGAGCGGGCAAAATGGGGCGAATCTCTTTAGAGAGACCGAACGAACAAGAAGTATTTTAAAAATGATTCCCAGAAAGCGGCAGGCATAGAGCCTGCCTTTTTTGTTGTTACGTGGTTGCCGCAGCTTCAAAGTCATAGTAACCTAAAGGATACATATAGAGGAGGCGGACTGTATGAAACGGATAACGTACCCAAATCCGTTGAAACCCGGTCATACGATAGGAATCACAGCACCTTCCAGCGGGGTCAGGCCGGAATTGCACGGTGTTTTGGACGAAGCTGTTCAGGCGGTCCGTTCCTTGGGTTATAACGTGGCTGAAGGCCAGGCGCTTAGAATCAGCGATAAGTGTGTCAGCGCTCCTAAGGAGTCTCGGGCGTTGGAATTGCAGAGGTTTATGGCCGATCCCTCTGTTGATGCTGTGATTCCTCCATGGGGCGGAGAATTTTTGATGGAAATATTGCCGCTGATCGATTGGGAGGCGTTGAAAGCAGGGGAGCCGAAATGGATGCTCGGGTATTCCGATATCAGCACCATTCTGTTTGTTTACACACTGTTAACAGGAAACGCTACGGCTCATGGAACGAATCTAATGGACATGCGTGCTGGAGAAACGGGGATGGTTGGCTGGGACCAGGTTTTGTCCGTACCGGCTGGCGGTTCGATCCTGCAGCATTCCTCACAGTTATATCAATCCCGATGGGACTTTCAGCAGCCCCATTTTCAATTGGATACGCCAACGGAGTGGAAGATCCTTGGTGAGAGACGGTCTGACGTGTCCTTTTCAGGAAGATTGATTGGCGGATGCATGGACACCCTGTCGATTTTAGCGGGAACCCGGTATGCGCCCGTATCTGCATTTGTGGAACAATACTGCAGCGATACCGGTCTGATCTGGTATTTAGAAAGCTGTGAAATGAATGCGGCGGACATTTACAGGCATTTATGGAACTTTCAGCAATGCGGGTGGTTTGATCATGCGAACGGTGTGCTTGTCGGACGGCCTGACGGATATGCAGATACCCAAAATTTTGAGTTGAAGGATGCTTTAGAGCGGATTTTCCTTCCTATGGGTATACCGGTCATTTATGATGCCGATATCGGCCATGTACCGCCTCAGTTAACGCTAGTGAACGGTGCATTTGCGGAAGTTTTCTGCCGGCAGGGTTCGGGCATCGTGAATATGACTTTTCGGTGAGATTATGATAAAAGAGGTGCAAACATTGTTATCCTACGAAACAGGGCTCTGGAATCAGGGCTATATACATATAGCAGGAGTAGATGAGGTAGGCAGGGGATGCTTGTTCGGCGATGTTGTTGCAGCAGCGGTAATTTTGCCCGCGGGTCTCGTTCTGGAAGGTGTGGACGACTCCAAAAAATTGACTGAAAAGAAACGGGAGGAGCTGTATGACCTTATCCTTGCTGAGGCATTGTCTGTCGGAGTTGGCAGAGTGGATGTGAAGACTATTGAGGAGATCAATATTAAGCAAGCTGCACGGCTGGCCATGAAAATGGCTGTGGAACAACTCGTTCCCCAACCCGATTATTTGCTCGTTGACGCCGAAAAAGTAGATTGCAGCACCGAACAGCTCGCTGTCATACACGGGGATGCCCTTAGCCAGTCTATTGCAGCGGCTTCTATTATCGCTAAGGTGACGCGGGACCGTTTATGTTTGGAATGGGACAGGCAATATCCGGAGTTTGGGATCGCTCGCCATAAAGGCTATGCTACGAAATTTCACAGGGAACGGTTGCTGGAGTTTGGACCAAGCCCACTTCACCGGATGACGTTTCTCAGCAAAATACTCGAATCGGCGCAGGGACTGGAACAATTGGAACTATTCTAGCATGGTGAAGAACCGTACCGCGTCTTCATGTTTCTCCTAAACAGGCCGATATATAAAAGAGAAGCTTTCCTTAATGAAACGGAGCGGGGGAAACAGGAATGAATATCAGCAGTTTGATGAGGAGTATGGTAGGGGCGGTGCAGCCTGCGGAAGGGAAGCAGCTTGAATTAAAACCCGGGCAGATTGTCAAAGGGAAAGTGCTGCAGACAGGGCCGGACTCGGAAGCCTTAATGAATATTAACGGTGCATTGGTAAAAGCCAAACTGGAAACTCCGTTGGAGCAGGGACAAACGACTTTATTGCAGGTTCAGCCGGAATCTGCTGATGGACAGGTTGTACTGAAGCCTGTGGGCAGCTCGACGGCGGTTCCCATTGCGGAGGATTCTATAGCTGATGTGGTAAAGACCTTAGGCCTGCAAGGAATGAAGCCCGGACAGGGTGAAGCAATTGTACGGTTATTACATAAAGAAGGGCTGCCGTTAACGAAGGAATCGGCGGAGGCGTTGAAGCTGTTGATTCAGCAGATCCCTGAAGGAACGGATGAGGGAGAATGGCTGAAAGCAGCAACGGTAGCGATGAAAAGGGGACTGCCTGTTACGGCGGAAACAGTTGCTTCCCTGCGACAGGTCATGTTCGGTAAACCGCTTGCCGGGACGTTACAGGATTTGCAAAGCGCATTAAACCAGCTGGGCAGCCAGGGAATCAAACTGTCGCCTGAGACAACACAACTTTTGCAAAAACTGACGGCCCTTGCGGGAGAAATTCTCGGAGAGGGCGAGGCAGCTGTGGCTGTTCCCGCTAAACAGGTTTTGGGAAAGCTCGGGGCTGCAGAAACCGCGGGTTCCCGAAACCTGGCCGGCGATACTAAACCAGGGCCAGGGCAGGGTGGTACGGCAGTCCCTGCAGGCAGGGATATTCCGGTCCGTTCCAGTGGTGCAGCCGGTCTGGACACAGGCAGTGCGGAGCCGGAACACAGGGCAGCAGCATCAGGAAGTACTGCAGATAGGGTCAATACCGGCGGGAATAAGGCTAGTAACGGGATAACACTGCCGATGCAAGGGTATGTGTCCGATGACAAAGGAATACATCCGGAAGGCAATGGAACGGCTACTCTGCAGAAGGGTGACGCTGGCGGCGGTTCTTCCATTTATGTAACACAAGCACAGGGCGGCGAACTACATGATGAGGCGCAAGTAAAGAACCCCGCCGCGGGAGCTTCCACAAGCGGGGAGGCGGCAGCTCAACAGAACGTAAAGGTTGGACAGGCTGAAGCGGCTGCCTCTGGACAGGCTGCAAAGGAACAAATAGCAGGTACCCCCAAGCAGGGTTCACAGCCATATCCTGGCGGTAACATGCCTGAACAATCGGGAAGTGTGGGAGACAGTAAGATGAATGGTACTCTGCCCGCTGTTCCCGGTGCTACAGGAACGGATCTTCGCCAGAATACAGCTGATGATTCAATAGCGGGTGGAGCACAGCACTCGGGCGCGGGTTCAGAACTTGAAGTCCAAGAGAAACAAAGTCCTAGCTTAAATGGAAACGTCTCATCGGGGGTTACCGGCACAACGGTGGAAGAGAATCCCTGGATTGCGAAAGTAATGAAGCTGTTGGGGATAGAGCATGAACATAGGGTTTCAAGATTTGTCCCCATGTCCCAGTCCGGGGAGGGACGTGCCGGATTAAATTCCGCCATGCAGCAAGAGATACTCCTTACAGGAAATGCGAGTGCACAGCAAGGAACTTCTGCTGCCAGCGGAGAAACCGTAAAAAGTCTGTTGCTGCAGCTCTCCCAATCGGCGGACCTTCCCTCTGGGGTGAAAGACTCCTTGCAGCAGGCGATCCAGCAAATCACAGGTCAACAGCTTTTAATGTCGCCGGACCGGAATCATGTTTTTTCCCATGTTACTTTGTTTATTCCCTTTAAAAACGATCAAGGCGAACAAACTGCGGCCGTCCATATTCAGTCCCGTAAAGGCGAGAAGGGGGAGCTGGATAAAGACAATTGCAGGCTGCTGTTCGATCTTCACATGAAAGCTTTAGGAAATACGCTGCTTGATGTACAGGTAGTGAATAAGATCGTAACGCTTAAAATACACAACGATTTCCCTGCGGTCCAAGAACTGATGGAAGAAAGCCGCTCCGATATATCTGACGCTCTGGAGGGATTCGGTTACCAATTTTTGTCGCTAAAATGTGCTCCTTATCCTGTGACAGGATCTAGTGACGATATAGGGAGCAGCACTGATGAGGCTGTACTTATGCAGTCAGCTGCCAACTATACTGCAGAACCTTATAAAGGAATGGATTTACGAATATGAAGGAACACCCGAATCCGACTGAGAGGCCTAAATCTTTAGCCAAAGCTGTAGCATTGAAGTATATGCCGGGTACGCAGCAAGCTCCAACCGTTACGGCCAAAGGATCAGGAAGGGTTGCGGAAGCGATCCTTGAGAAGGCCAAGGAACACGGTGTGCCTATCCAGGAAGATGCATCCTTAGTGGAGGTATTGTCCAAAATTGAAGTAGACCAGCAAATTCCCCCGGAACTATACCAGCTCGTTGCCGAAATTCTAAGTTATGTATACCGATCAGACCAGAAAGTGAGCGTGTTCCAACGGTATGACGGAAAATAATAAAAATCCGCGAACGACTCCTTATGACGGCAGAAAAGCGACAGGGAAAGCTGGAGAAGAGATAGCCGCTTCGTATTTTGAAGAGTTGGGTTATCGCATTGTGGTCCGGAATTGGCGATGCCGGTTCGGCGAGTTGGATATAGTTGCTGAAGACGGTGACACGGTTGTTATTGCGGAGGTTCGTACCCGCACAGGTTCGGAGCGGTTCGGTTCCGCTGCGGAATCTGTAACCCCGCAGAAACAGCGCAAGGTGCGTACATTGGCACAGATGTACCTGTCTGCAGAGCAGAAGTTGGAAAGCAGATTGCGTTTTGACGTGGTTGCGGTGCTTATGGTGAAAGATAAAGTCGATGTAAAGCATATACCGAATGCATTTTGAGACCGGCTGTTTCCTGTGAGCTCCCAGGAAACAGCTTTTTATTTCTGCAAGTGTAAGTTTTCATACCTGCAACCGTTTCGCCATGGAGTCAACTTAGAATAAGAAATTAGCGTGTTACGGGATGAATTTCTTGTCCAGATTTCGGTACTGTACCGCCTCAGCGGCATGTTCCGTAAGAATATCGTCACTGTCTTCAAGATCGGCAATCGTCCGGGCAATGCGGAGAATCCGGTCATAGGCACGCAGGCTTAGCTGTAGCGCCGCGAATGACTGCTCCAACAGCCTCTCCCCCTCGGAAGTGAGGCGGCAGTGCCGGCGCAGCATCCGGCCGGCCAGCTCGCCGTTGAACACGATGCCCGTGCCCGCATAGCGAGCCCGCTGCCGGGACTGGGCGCGCAGCACCCTGTCGCGCATTTCCAGCGAGCCGAGCGGGCGCCCTGCGGCTGCAAGCGACGATACCCGCGGCACCTCCACATGCAGGTCGATCCGATCCAGCAGCGGCCCGGATATCCGGGACCGGTACTGCTGGATCTTCGCCGAGCTGCAGGTGCAGGGGGCGCCTCCGGAGTCGGAGCCCAGATGGCCGCAGGGGCATGGGTTCATGCTTGCAGCGAGCATGAAATCGGCGGGGAAGCGGGTCACTGCCCGCGCCCGCCCTATAATGACGCGCTGGTCTTCGAGCGGTTGGCGCATCACTTCGAGCACGCCCCGCGTAAATTCCGGCAGCTCGTCCAGAAACAGCACGCCGCGGTGCGCCAGTGTCACCTCGCCCGGCTTTGGAACCGATCCTCCGCCGATCAGGCCGGCACCGGACACTGTATGATGCGGTGAGCGGAACGGACGCTGCCTTAGCAGCCGCGTGCGGTCATGAAGTTTTCCGGATACACTATAAACCTTCATAACTTCCAGCGCTTCGCTGTCTGTCAGCTCCGGCAAAATCGTAGGAAGCCTGCGGATAAGCATTGTTTTGCCTGATCCGGGAGGCCCGATAAACAGCAGATTATGCATCCCGGCAGCCGCGATCATCAAAGCTCGTTTCGCCTGGTTTTGGCCGATCACATCGGAATAATCAAGATATTGGGCATCCTTTTTGCTATCTTTTTCTTCTGTAGGTGGATCGGTAAAGGGTTCTCTCTCCAACAATCGATTTGAATATTCACCCCATTTATTATTTATGTTATTAATCAATTGCGCAGGTTCCTTATCTATAGTACCAAGTTCTTTCAACTCCTCTAGATGATGAAGAGGGAACAATGCGATCCCTTCAATCAGACCAGCCTCTTCTGCATTTGCAACAGGTAAAATTATGCGCCTTATCCCTTGCTTGACAGCCTGATCCGCCATAGAAAGCACTCCCGGTACAGGCCGGATTTCTCCATTCAAAGCAAGCTCCCCCAGGATCAGTGTTTGATCGAGCAGAGGAACCGATAACTGCCCGCTGGCGCAGAGGATCCCTGCTGCAATGGCGAGATCGAAGGAAGCACCTTCTTTACGAACGTCCGCAGGGGCCAGATTCACGGTAATCCGTTCCATCGGAAACGTAAATTTGCAGTTTTTAACGGCGGACCGGACTCTTTCACTGGATTCGCGAACAGCGGAGTCAGGCAGCCCTACAATATTGATCTGAGGCAAACCGTTGCTCACATCTACTTCCACCTCGATCATTTTACCGTCGATCCCGTCTATACAGGCACAATTAACTTTTGCATACATACCAAAAACACCTTCCTCCCAGTTTCATTGAACTCAATGTAAACCGCCGGATGAAGGTGCTTCCTTACATGCCAACTATATGTTTAATTACTTGAAGTCTATCGCCGCAGAACCTTGATTGTCAATAGGAACCGGTATCTGAGCTTGGGAAGCGAGAACATTCGCTGTAACCGCCGCTGCTTGAGCGCGGGTCACTTCCGCGTCCGGACCGAACTTTCCGCCTGGAAGTCCTTTTAGTAAACCTGCTGCAACTGCTGCCCCAGCCGCCCCTTGGAGTTCCACGGGAATAACGCTGCTGTCCGGAAAAGATGCGAGAGCATTTACATTCTCCTGCAACCGGAGTGCTCTTGCGGCCATGACCGCCATTTCAAGCCGAGTTAACGTCCTGCCGGGAAGGAAGCGGGCATCGTCGTATTCCCCGGGAAGGACCCACCCTTTGTTGACTGCTTCGTTAATGTACGTGCTGGACCAACGGGTCGCAGGGACATCTGAAAAGGCTGAGCGGTCGGGCCCGTTGGCCTGCGAGGGGGATCCTCCGGATGCAATCAATAATATCTTCACATACTGTTCCCTTGTCACAGGGGAGGAGGGGAGGATTTTCCCTCCGGGCAAGCCTGTAAGGATTTGAAGACCGATCAGCCGCTCTATTGCACTCTTAGCCCAATGTTGCTCGATTTCTTTTATTGGAGCAGGCAAGGAAGGGACGTACTCCCTAAAAAGGCTTTCCAGAAAAGAGTAAGTCTCAGGCAGCTTCTGCTCCGCCGCTGTGCGCGTTTCCTCCGAGGCAAACATCATGCAAGCCGCTTCCGCAAAGTATTCTTCAGGGTAGGAATCAATATACCCATCACCGTAGTAGAGCCTTCCGGCCTCCTCTTCCCACAGTTTTCTAAACTTTTCCGACGTGGAAACTTCATGGAACAAATACCGATCGACTGCATGCATCGTTTCGTGAAGTTCCAAATTATAGGACCCATGGCCTTTACCGCGTTCACTGTAACCGATGCGCACAAGAACCGGGTTTCCTCCCGAACCGGGGATGTCATCCCAGCTTTTGCCCGTACCTTCCCACCCTCTAGGGGTTTTCCCCTTGAATGCGGCCATTTCCGGCTCTTCCGTGATAGGGCCGTTCGTAAGCTTTATATGTATTTTGTTATAAATAAGTCCCTCTAAAAGATTCGGATACATCCGGAAAAGCCGGCTCGTCATGGCATCCGCTTCTTCGCGGTCAAACGTTCCCGAAGGCAGCTTGATGAGCTGATGCTCCAGATAACTTCGGCTTGCTTCGGCGCTTGCAGGTAGGGAACCGGTGATCAGCAAGGAAGCCGCAGCAGTGAATATAGCGATGTTTTTAAGCAAACCGACACCCATACAATCCACTCCCGATCGTTCAGTATTATTCTACGAGGCATATATATTTTATCATAAAACAGCTGGTATTAAGGCGTTCTCATTTGCTGTTTCATGTTTTTTACGTTATTGGGGAATACTGCGAAAGAGGTGATAATCATGCAGGACAAGCCCTATTTTTGCCCCAATTGCAGGTCGAACCGGGTTAAATTCAGCATCATGTCCAACTACTCCCAACGGTTTCTGAAAGATGCGATAACCGGAGTGGTTGAAGAAATGGCGGAACCGGTAGAAGTGGCTCAGGCCGAGCCTCATATCCAGTGCATGGTCTGCAATTTTGTAGGCAATGAAATGCGTTTTGTGAAACAAGCAGAACGGGAGCCGCGCACTCCCAGCGTCGTCACATCTACTTATTAACCGGAGAACGGTAATAAGCAAACGCTTCTTTCCGAAGAGGGGAGAAGCTTTTTTATGTGTATCATTCCGTTCATTGCCCGAGGAATAAGAAAAAACGGGACTTTCTTCCAAAGTTTGACGTTTCCTGCGGCGGTGCGGCCGTTTTTTGAGGTAAAAGAAGACAACTTTGCAGGAAAGTGATACAATAAGAAAGGTTTTTTATGAATACGTATACATAGTCTGATAGGAGGATTTGTAGATGAATATCCATGAGTATCAAGGTAAAGAAGTCCTGAAACAATATGGTGTTGCAGTTCCTCAGGGCAAAGTTGCGTTTACCGTGGAAGAAGCGGTAGAAGCAGCCAAAGAACTCGGCACTTCCGTAGTGGTCGTTAAGGCGCAGATTCATGCCGGAGGCCGCGGTAAAGCGGGCGGTGTCAAGGTCGCAAAAAACCTGGACGAAGTTCGACAATATGCGCAGGAAATTTTGGGTAAAGTGCTGGTTACTCACCAAACAGGCCCTGAAGGTAAACAAGTGAAACGCCTGCTGATCGAGCAAGGCTGCGATATCAAGAAGGAGTACTATGTCGGTGTCGTTGTAGACCGTGCAACCGGCCGCGTAGTCATGATGGGATCCGAAGAAGGCGGAACCGAGATCGAAGAAGTAGCGGCTCATTCCCCGGAGAAAATCTTCAAAGAAGTTGTAGATCCTGCCGTCGGCCTGCAAGCTTTCCAAGCCCGCAGACTTGCGTTTAATATTAACATCCCTAAAGAACTAGTGAACAAAGCGGCAAGCTTCATGCTTTCTTTATATAAAGCTTTTGTGGAGAAAGACTGCTCCATCGCGGAAATCAACCCTTTGGTAGTGACCGGTGACGGAAACGTCATGGCTCTGGATGCGAAACTGAATTTCGATTCGAATGCATTGTACCGCCACAAGGACATCCAAGCGCTGCGCGACTTGGAAGAAGAGGACGAAAAGGAGATTCAAGCGTCCAAATTCGACCTGAGCTACATCGCCCTCGACGGCAATATCGGCTGTATGGTTAACGGTGCGGGACTAGCAATGGCTACTATGGATATTATCAAGTATTACGGCGGCGACCCTGCTAATTTCCTCGATGTTGGGGGCGGTGCAACGAAAGAGAAAGTAACCGAAGCGTTCAAAATCATTCTGTCCGACGAGAAAGTCAAAGGGATCTTCGTTAACATTTTCGGCGGCATTATGCGCTGTGACGTTATAGCTGAAGGCGTAGTAGCGGCGGCAAGAGAGCTTGGTCTGGACCGTCCTTTGGTTGTGCGTCTGGAAGGCACGAACGTAGAGCTCGGCAAGAAGCTTTTGAACGAATCCGGTTTGAATATTGTAGCGGCTGATTCCATGGCAGACGGCGCGCAGAAGATCGTAAGCCTGGTTCAGTAAGTTCGCTTTCTTTTCTATCATTATTAACTATTCGGGGTGAATCGATAATGAGTATCTTGGTCAATAAGAATACAAAGGTTATTACTCAAGGGATTACAGGTGCTACAGGTTTGTTCCACACCAAAGGCGGCTTGGAATACGGCACGCAGATGGTAGGCGGCGTAACACCTGGCAAAGGCGGCACAAATGTCGACATTACACTGGAAAACGGCGAAGTAAAATCTCTGCCGGTATTCAACACGGTTGTTGATGCAGTGGCGGCTACAGGCGCGAATGCTTCCGTTATTTATGTACCCCCTGCATTTGCAGCAGATTCCATTATCGAAGCGGTGGATGCTGAAATTCCGCTCGTAATCTGTATTACTGAGGGTATTCCGGTATTGGATATGGTAAAAGTTTCTCGTTACATGGAAGGCAAAAATACCGTTCTGATCGGTCCTAACTGCCCTGGCGTTATTACACCGGGCGAGTGCAAAATCGGTATCATGCCTGGATATATTCACCTTCCGGGCCATGTCGGCGTAGTATCCCGTTCGGGAACCCTGACTTATGAAGCGGTTCATCAGCTGACGACCCGCGGCATCGGACAATCTTCCGCAGTAGGTATTGGCGGCGACCCGGTGAAAGGTTCCGAATTCATTGATATCCTGAAGATGTTTAATGAAGATCCGGACACTTATGCGGTCATCATGATCGGTGAAATCGGTGGAACGGCGGAAGAAGAAGCGGCTGAGTGGATCCAAGCCAATATGACGAAACCGGTTGTTGGCTTCATCGGCGGCAAAACGGCTCCGGAAGGCAAACGCATGGGCCATGCCGGCGCGATTATTTCAGGCGGTAAAGGTACGGCTGCGGAGAAAGTGGCCAAGCTTGAGGAATGCGGCATTAAAGTAGCTCCTACGCCTTCTGAGATGGGCTCTACCCTTGTCAGCGTTCTTGAAGAAAAAGGTCTGCTGGACAAATGTATCGTTAAGAAGTAAGATTGGAAGTATATAGCAATACCGGAACGGTAAGAAACCTTTCCTCTCCTTAGGGAGCGGAGAGGTTTTTTGCGTATTAAGGGGGACATGGCGATGGAATACAGCAATAAAGGAATGGTAGAATCGGGTACAAAGGCGGCGGCCATACATTGTAAGTCTCTTTTAGGGGAACGTGAGCTTCTGTTTGGACTGCATGAATTGCCCGGGATCGGCTGGAAAACGATCCGGAAGCTGATCCAGGGCACAAGCAGCTTGGATCAGCTTCTGGATATCGGGTCGGGGGCGAGCCCCGCCGAGGAGCTGGGGCTGGATGAGGTGAAAAGGGAAGTGCTGAGGCGCGGATTCACCTCAGCATCGATCCGCAGCCGTTTAGCGTTCTATGAGGCGTCCGGAACACAGGTTGTGACCGTGCTGGACGAAGCCTACCCGCCGCTGCTGAAGCAAACCGCTCAGCCGCCTTGGGTGCTTTACGCCCGCGGGGACATTGGGCTGCTGCAACTGCCCCTGCTGGCGATGGTCGGCACGCGCACGCCGACCGCATACGGGCGCAAGGCCGCCGAGGACCTGTCGGCGGGCCTTGCGCGGCGAGGCTTCGGCGTCGTCAGCGGCCTCGCGCGCGGAATCGACAGCACCGCGCACAGAGGCGCGCTGCTTGCCGGCGGGGCGACCATTGCCGTGCTGGGCACCGGCATTGACGTCGCGTACCCGCCGGAGAACCGTGCCTTGTACGCGGAGATCGCCGCGCGCGGTCTCGTGCTGTCGGAATACCCGGCTGGGACGCCGTCCCATCCGGGTATGTTTCCGCAGCGCAACCGCATCATCGCGGGGCTCTCCCTCGGCACGGTCGTCATCGAGGCCGCGGTCCGCAGCGGATCCCTGATCACTGCCGACCAGGCCTTGGAGGAGGCGCGCGACGTGTTCGCCGTGCCCGGCCCTATTTCCTCACCGAAGAGCCAAGGGGCTCTTGCGCTGATCAAACAAGGGGCCAAGCTCGTCACCTGCGCGGAGGATATCATCGAGGAGTATTCCTCGATAATGCCTCAAGTGCCTGTGCAGCCGGCGTCGGAGGCTCCGCCCCAGCTAACGGACGAAGAGAACTTCGTCCTGCAGCTCATCCCGTTGGAAGGAGCCACCTTGGACGAGCTGCAGGCCGTTTCTAAACTTCAATTTGGACATTTGCATTCACTTCTGTTACATTTATTGATAAAAAAACAGATCAGACAAATGCCAGGATCTATTTATACTTTATTCTAATCGAACCATTCGGGGAGGAAGCACCACCTATGGCCGACGCGTTAGTCATTGTGGAATCACCGGCGAAAGCCAAGACAATCGGAAAATATCTCGGAAGCAAATATATTGTAAAAGCCTCCATGGGACACGTGCGCGATTTGCCGAAAAGCCAAATCGGCGTGGAAGTGGAAAACGGGTTTACCCCTAAATATATAACGATCCGCGGCAAGGGCGATGTGCTCAAGGAATTGAAGGATGCGCGCAAGAAAGTCAAGAAAGTCTATCTGGCGGCTGACCCTGACCGCGAAGGGGAAGCGATTGCATGGCATCTTGCTCATTACTTGGACGTTTCCGAGCAGGAATCCTGCCGTGTCGTTTTTAATGAAATTACGAAGCAAGCCGTGAAAGACGCGTTTAAAACGCCTCGCAAGATTAATATGGATTTGGTGAATGCACAGCAGGCACGGCGTATTCTGGATCGCCTTGTAGGTTACAAGATCAGCCCTCTTCTATGGAAGAAAGTGAAAAAAGGCTTGTCCGCCGGCCGGGTGCAGTCCGTAGCAGTGAAGATCATTATTGACCGTGAGAATGAAATCAACGAATTTGTGCCGGAAGAATATTGGACGATTACCGCCCAGCTAACCGCAGGGCCCGTTACGTTTGAAGCGAAATTTTATGGACTCGACGGAGAAAAGAAAGAACTTCACAATGAACAGGAAGTCCAGGAAGTTCTTGCGGCACTCAGAAAAGCAGAGTATATCGTTAAGGACATCAGGGAGAAGGAACGCCTGCGGAATCCTTCCGCCCCGTTCACAACCAGCTCCCTTCAGCAAGAAGCGGCGCGCAAGTTGAATTTCCGGGCTGCGAAGACGATGTCCGTCGCTCAGCAGTTGTATGAAGGAGTGGAGCTTGGCAAGGAAGGAACCGTCGGTCTCATTACTTATATGCGTACGGATTCCACGAGGATCTCTCCTGTTGCCCAAGAGGAAGCTAAGGATTATATCGTGTCCAAATACGGCCAGTCTTACGTGCCTGAATCCCCGCGCAACTATTCGAAGAAAGCGGCGAACGCCCAGGATGCTCATGAAGCGGTTCGGCCTACCTCTCTACTCCGTACACCGGATGAGATGAAAGAGTATCTCAGCCGTGACCAGCTGCGGTTATACAAGCTGATCTGGGAACGGTTCCTGGCAAGCCAGATGGCTTCAGCCGTTCTGGATACGATGACAGTGGATATTACGGCGGATCGTGTTATGTTCCGTGCGACAGGTTCCAAAATTAAATTTCCCGGCTTCATGAAAGTGTACGTCGAAGGTAACGATGACGGTGCTACGGAAGAGGAAAAGTTCCTGCCGGCTATGGCTGCAGGCGATAAGCTGAAGAAGGAAGAAATCGATCCGAAGCAGCACTTCACTCAGCCTCCACCACGCTATACGGAAGCCCGTCTAGTCAAGACGCTGGAGGAAGAAGGCATCGGCCGTCCGAGTACGTATGCCCCGACACTGGAGACGATCCAGAAGCGCGGCTACGTCGCACTGGAAGAGAAGAAGTTTATTCCTACGGAGCTTGGAGAACTGGTCATTCAATTGATGGAAGAGTTCTTTCCTGAAATTCTCGACCGTGAATTTACGGCCCATATGGAAGACAACCTCGACCATGTCGGCGAGGGTAAAGAGGATTGGGTGAAAGTACTGGGCGACTTCTACGAGCCGTTCGAGAAAAGGCTGGAAGTAGCCGAAGAAGAGATGAAAGAGATCGAGATTCAGGATGAAGTGTCCGATGAAATCTGCGAGAAATGCGGAAATCCGCTGGTTTACAAAATGGGACGTTTCGGTAAATTCCTGGCATGCTCCGGTTTCCCGGACTGCCGGAATACAAAGCCGATTGTTAAAGATATAGGGGTACCTTGCCCGAAATGCGGTGAAGGACATATGATCGAAAGGCGCAGCAAGAAGGGCAGAGTGTTCTATGGATGCGAACGGTATCCGGAATGCGATAACGTGATGTGGGATAAGCCAGCCAAACATCCATGCCCGGACTGCGGGGGGTTGATGATAGAGAAGCGCAACAAGAAAGGGCTCCTGATCAAATGCACCCAATGCGACCATAGCGAGGAAGATGCGGAAAGCGCGGACTAAGTGGAGCCTGCTTCGTCCCGTATGACCAACAGCATAGCTATACTTTTTATGCCTACTGCGAAGTAGGCTCTAACTTTTAAGGAGGTTTATTATCTTGTCAGATACACCAAGAGTAACCGTCATCGGAGCAGGACTGGCCGGAAGTGAGGCTGCGTGGCAGATCGCTAAACAAGGAGTGCCTGTTACTTTATACGAGATGAGGCCTGTTCGCCAGACACCGGCCCACCATACAAATAAATTTGCTGAACTGGTGTGCAGCAATTCCCTGCGGGCTAACGGAATCACGAACGCGGTGGGCTTGTTAAAAGAGGAGATGCGCTTATTCGATTCTTTAATATTGGGGAGTGCGGACCGTAACAGCGTTCCTGCCGGAGGAGCGCTTGCCGTAGACCGTGACGGGTTTTCGGGGGACATCACCAGCACGCTGCATAACCACCCGCTAATCGAAGTTCGTACGGAAGAAATTACAGACATTCCCGAAGGCATCACGCTGATTGCTACGGGACCGTTAACATCTCCCGCACTTTCTGAGAAAATTCAGGGCCTGTTAGGCGAAGAGTACTTTTACTTTTACGATGCGGCTGCGCCGATTATTGAGAAAGACTCGATCGATATGAGCAAGGTTTATCTTGCTTCAAGATATGACAAGGGTGAAGCTGCTTACCTCAACTGCCCTATGACGGAAGAAGAGTTCGACCGCTTTCATGAGGCTTTAATTACTGCGGAGGCGGCACCGCTTAAGGAATTCGAGAAAGAAGTGTATTTCGAAGGCTGCATGCCGATCGAAGTCATGTCCAAGCGGGGAAAGCAGACCGCCTTATTCGGCCCGATGAAGCCCGTTGGCCTTGTGAACCCACATACTGGCAAGCTGCCTTACGCGGTTGTCCAATTGAGACAGGACAATTCTGCAGGCACCCTTTACAATATGGTCGGTTTCCAGACGCATTTGAAATGGGGAGAACAGAAGAGGGTATTCTCCATGATTCCAGGATTGGAAAATGCGGAGATCGTCCGTTACGGCGTAATGCACCGGAACACGTTCATTAACTCTCCGAAGCTTTTGGAACCGACCTATCAGTTCAAGCAGCGCGCCGATTTGTTCTTTGCAGGACAGATGACAGGTGTAGAAGGATACGTCGAGTCCGCAGCTTCCGGCCTCATTGCAGGTATGAACGCGGGCAGGCTGGCATTGGGTAAGGATCCGGTTGTTATGCCGAAAGAAACGGCTCTTGGCAGCATGGCGCATTATATTACTACTGCCGATTTCAAACATTTTCAACCGATGAACGCTAATTTCGGCCTGCTTCCGCCATTGGACAAGCGGATCCGCAACAAAAAAGAAAAGAACGAAAAAATTGCGGAGCGCGCCTTGGAAACGATTCGTTCGTTTGCCGATTTATTAGAGTAACCTTTTCCAGCGGAGGTGAGCAGATTGATCGAAGAATTCAGGGTGGAAGGCTTTCTTCGTTATCTGAAGGCGGAGAAGAATGCGGCGGAGCATACGATGACCCAGTACGCAAAGGATTTAGGGCAATTTGGAACGTTCCTTAAAGACAAAGGCATAACTAGCTTTGGAGAGGTCTCATACTTGCATGTACGCATGTTTTTGGCTGAGCTGAACGGGAACGAGTATGCCAAAAGCAGTGTGTCGCGCAAGCTATCTTCTCTCCGTTCCTTTTACGGTTACCTGCTGCGGGAAGGTGATGTCGTGGCCAGTCCTTTTACGTACATCCGCACGCCGAAACGAGATAAGAAACTTCCTAAATTTCTGTACGTAGAAGAAATGCAGGACCTTTTATCAGCACCGGATACATCCACTCCGCTGGGACTAAGGGATGCTGCTATCATGGAGGTCCTTTATGCAAGCGGGATGCGTGTCAGTGAGCTGGTCGGGCTGAATATGTCCTCGATAGAACTGGATCACGGGATCGCTCTGGTTTTCGGTAAAGGCTCGAAGGAACGCTATGTTCCGCTAGGTGAGTTTGCCATAAGCCTGCTCCAAAAATATATGTCAGAAGCAAGAATGAAGCTCCTTCAGGCGAATATGAATAAAGTGGACGGCCATGCATTGTTTCTAAACCATCGCGGTTCAAGACTGACGGACCGAAGCGTGCGCAGACTGATTGATAAATATGTGGAACAGGTTGCCGGAATCCGGCAAATCAGCCCTCATACGTTACGACACAGTTTTGCCACCCATATGCTGGAGGCGGGCGCTGACTTGAGAACAGTGCAAGAGCTTCTTGGCCATGTTAATATTTCCACCACTCAGATCTATACGCATGTTACCAAAGGGCATCTGCAATCAGTGTATAACCGGGCCCATCCGAGAGCATGATGGATCATCTGCAAAATTCCATGAGAGGAGTCGATATGATGTCAGAAATGCCGTCTTTTCACGCCACCACGATCTTTGCGATACGCCACCAGGGGAAAGGTGCCATTGCCGGTGACGGCCAAGTCACGTTCGGCAACAATATGGTCATGAAAGCTTCAGCCAAAAAAGTGCGCAGATTATACCGTGGCAAAGTAATTGCTGGCTTTGCGGGTTCTGTTGCCGATGCGATCACGCTTTTTGAGAAATTTGAAAACAAGCTGGAGGAACATCACGGCAATCTGCAGCGTGCAGCCGTCGAACTGGCAAAGGATTGGCGGTCCGACCGCGTATTGCGGAAACTTGAAGCGATGATGATTGTTATGGATGCAAGCGGACTGCTGCTTATTTCAGGTAACGGTGAAATCATCGAGCCGGACGACGGCATTCTAGCCATCGGATCGGGAGGCAGTTTTGCACTGGCCGCGGGACGCGCCCTAAAACGGCATGCCTCGGGAATGGAAGCCAAAGACATAGCCAGAGGGGCCCTTCAAGTGGCCGCCGAAATTTGTGTATATACGAATGAGAATATCATTGTCGAAGAAATTTAGCACCGGCAACGCTATAACTTTTAGGAGGGCTGTCGTATGACTCAACCTGCGCTTACCCCAAGACAGATCGTTGCGGAATTAAATAAATATATCGTCGGCCAGCAGAAAGCCAAAAAATCAGTAGCCGTAGCCCTGCGCAACCGTTATCGCAGAAGTCTGCTCGAGGAGAGCCTGCGTGACGAAGTAGTGCCGAAAAATATTTTAATGATCGGACCTACAGGTGTAGGGAAAACGGAAATTGCCAGAAGACTAGCCAAACTTGTAAATGCCCCTTTTGTAAAAGTGGAAGCAACCAAATTTACAGAAGTAGGATATGTGGGCAGAGACGTCGAATCTATGGTAAGGGACCTGATTGAAACATCAATCCGAATGGTGAAAGCGGAACGTACGGAAACGGTGAAGGAGCAAGCCGAGCAATTGGCTAATGAACGAATTGTATCTATACTTGCCCCGCAGGCTGCCAAAAAGACGGCCGGCCGAAATCCGCTGGAAATGCTGTTTGGAGGCAACCAGGGGGCGGAGAAGCCTGAACCGGAAGAGACAGACCCGAATCTCGCTGAAAAACGTGCCCAGATCCGGACGCAGTTGACCGCCGGTAAACTGGAGAATGAATGGATTACAATCGAGGTAGAGGATCATTCTCCTACGATGCTGGACATGCTGCAAGGCCAAGGTAATGAACAGTCCGGCATGAATATGCAAGAAATGTTCAGTAGCTTTTTGCCCAAACGCACGAAGAAGCGGAGGCTGACCGTAAAGGAAGCCAGAAAAGTGCTGACACAAGAGGAAGCCCATAAACTCATCGATATGGATGATGTCCATGCAGAATCCGTCCGGCGCGCGGAACAGTCCGGTATCATTTTTATTGATGAGATCGACAAAGTAGCAGGAAGCGGCAGAGGAGCAGGTCCTGATGTTTCAAGAGAAGGAGTGCAGCGGGACATCCTGCCTATCGTCGAAGGATCAACGGTAATGACGAAATACGGGCCGGTCAAGACGGATTATATTCTGTTTATTGCCGCAGGAGCTTTTCACATTTCCAAGCCTTCGGATCTGATCCCGGAGCTGCAAGGCCGATTTCCGATCAGGGTTGAACTGAGCAATCTTACGGTAGATGATTTTGTATCTATCCTTACTGAGCCGCAAAATGCCCTGACGAAGCAGTACACCTCTCTTTTGGAAACAGAAGGGATTCGGGTGGAGTTTTCAGGGGAAGCTATTCGGGAAATTGCCTGCATCGCTGCAGATGTGAACAGCAACACAGAAAATATCGGTGCTCGTCGTCTTCACACCATTTTGGAAAAACTGCTGGAGGATTTGTCGTTCGAAGCTTCAGACATTCCTTTGGAGCAGATGACGATAACACCTGAATACGTGCGTGAGAAATTAAGCGACATTGCCAAAAACAAAGATTTAAGCCAATATATATTGTAGCTGTGCCAGGGGTTCTATGTCGGCCCCGAACTTCGGGAGGCAAAGAAAGTGACTTTACTTACAAAAACCAGAACGTTAAACAAACTTCTTCAGAAAGCTGCCGGTCATGCTGTCAATTTCACAGAAATGGCTGAAGTGCTTCAAACGATTATCGACGCTAATGTTTATGTTATCAGCCGCAAAGGAAAAGTGCTGGGTTATTCCGTCCATGCCCAGCATCAGCCTCATTTGATCCAGGAATCGGTTACGGAAGAACGGCGTATTCCGGATGAATACAATAAGGTGCTCCTCAAAATAGAGGAAACCGCTGCCAATGTGCAGCCGGAGTCGGATACTCAGGGTATAGTAGAACAAATACATCATTGGAACAATCACAAATATATGACGATCGTACCGGTAATCGGAAGCGGCCAACGCCAAGGAACTCTTGTTTTATCGCGGATGGAAGAGCCTTTTGTGGATGATGACTTGATTCTTGCGGAGTATGGTTCCACGGTCATTGCCATGGAAATATTGCGGGAGAAGACGGAAGAATTGGAGCTTGAGGCAAGAAGCAAAGCAGTGGTTTCCGTTGCTATCGGTTCGTTATCTTTTAGTGAATTAGAAGCAGTGGAGCATATTTTTGAAGAATTAGGTAGGAAAGAAGGCCTATTGGTTGCAAGTAAAATTGCGGACAGAGTAGGCATAACCAGGTCGGTTATTGTGAATGCCCTAAGAAAGCTTGAGAGCGCTGGAGTGATTGAAACCCGTTCTCTCGGCATGAAAGGGACCTATATCAAGATTCTAAATGACCAATTAGTGAAGGAACTTAATAAAAACAGCATATAATATTAGCAAAAAATGTCAAAAGCCCTCGAAAGATAGGGCTTTTTTCTTATTGTGCTGGAAAGGAATATCTTGGAGTATAGATATGTAGAATTTTAGTACTAGATCATCAAGTTTTGTCGAAACAAGGCAGGAAATTGGATATTATGTGTAGAAATATGTTCTTCAGCACAATAAGAGGTGGGACGTAGCATGAATCTATTCAACAGCAGAGGGATGAGCTCTCTGGAACGCTCTTTGGACGTATCGATGCTCAGGCAGAAAGTCATCAGCAATAATATTGCCAATGTCGATACGCCGAACTTCAAGAAGTCTGAGGTGAAGTTCGAAGAGTATCTGCAGGCAGCAGAGGACGGATGGAATCCTGAACCCCTGGCCGGCAAGCGCACGAATCCAAGACATTTTTACATCGGCCCTTTAAGCTCGCTTCCTCTGCCGACAGTCGTCACCGCAGGCACTACGTTGATGAACAACAGCGGGAATAATGTGGATATCGATTATGAGATGACGGAACTGGCGAAAAATCAACTCAAATATAACACTTATATTCAAGAGCTGAATCATGAAATAACACAGTACCGGACTGCCATACAAGGAGGGAAATAATAAGTGAAGCTATCCAACGGGTTTGATGCCAGCGCATCCGCGTTAACAGCTCAGCGGCTTCGGATGGATCTCATCTCTTCCAATATTGCAAACAGCGAGACAACCAGAGGCAGTTATGTAAATGGCAAGTTTGAGCCATACCGCAGGAAGATGGCGGTTCTTGAGCCGAATCGGCAGTTCGACAATCTACTCAATAATGCCATGAATGGTTCCGATGGGAAAGTACGCGGAGCAGACGGGGTAAAGGTGACCCGGATTATGGAAGACCAGACTCCTTTTAAGCTTGTGTACAACCCTTCACATCCCGACGCCGACGAGAAGGGATATGTACAGATGCCGAATGTCGATGTTGTTAAAGAGATGGTAGACATGATTTCAGCCACACGATCCTACGAGGCGAACGTTACCGCGCTGAATGCTTCCAAAGCAATGTTCACGAAAGCGTTGGAAATTGGCAGGTAAGGCAGAACCTGGAACAGGTAACATGTGGTAAACTACTTCCTTGGAGGGGAATCTATTGATTGAGCAAGCAGCTATTAAGCCATTACAGATGATTATGCCCAAGGATTCAGGGCTGAAAGTGGGAAGTAGTTCTGAAGTCACAGAGCAATTTTCGAATATGTTGAAGAACGCAATAGAGACTTTAAACACGCAGGAACAAACCGTACGTACGATGAATGACAAATTCGCTGTCGGCGAAGTGGATGTTCATCAGGTCATGATTGCTTCTCAGAAAGCGGAGCTCGGCCTGCAGCTTACCTCTCAAATACGCAATAAAGTGATAGAAGCGTACCAAGAAATTATGAGAACCCAAATTTAATCGCACTCTTCTTTCATAGTAAATCTTTGGTGAGGTGACGTTGTGAACGAAAGGCTTCTCCAATATAGAGAGAGAATGACTCAATATTGGACACAATTTAATAAGACACAGAAAATTATGCTCGTTTCGGCCGTATTGATGAGTGTTTTGGCCATCATATTATTAAGCTTTTATTTTTCTAAGACCGAGTATTCTACCGCTTTTACGAATTTGGATTCTGCGGATGCTTCCGGTATCGCCGCTTACCTGGATTCTAACGGTATACCGTACAAGATAAGCTCCTCGCCTGACGGCAAGAGCATGATTGATGTCCCGGCGGCTGACGCCACTAAAGTGAAGATTGAAGGGGAGGCGCAGGGACTCATCCAGAATGGATCCATCGGTTTTGATATCTTTTCCAAAAGTGAGAATATGTTCGGTTTTACAGATAATGAATTTGATGTTGTGAAACAGGATGCGCTGGCAGGAGAAATTCAACAGCTCATTAACTCTATGAACGGGATTACCTCATCCAAGGTGCTGGTTACTCTGCCTGAAGAAGACCCTTTTGTTACAACAGAAGATCAGCAACAGGCACTTGCCTCCGTAAATGTTAGATTTAAACCTGGGTACAGGCCCGATCAAGCGCAAATCGACTCTATTTATAATCTCGTATCTAAGAGTGTTCCGAATTTGCCGCTGGATAACATTAATGTAACCGGGCCGGACAGCGAGCTGCTCCCTTCCTCGAAAACAGCGGGGAACGATTCGGCAGGTGTTGTGGCACAGCAGTTTGAGGTAACGAACCAGTTTAATAAATCTATCGAAAACAATGTGAAACAATTCCTGGGTCCATTATTCGGAAACGGAAAGTTCGTAGTCAGCGTCGTCTCGAAATTGAATTTCGACAAGGTTAATTCCCAGGAGAATTTGGTAACACCGGTAGTTAACGATGAAGGAATTGCCGTTTCAGTCCAGAAAATTCAAGAGAATTATTCCGGAGAAGGGGCGCCAAGCGGAGGAGTTGCCGGGACGGGCCAAACGGATGTTCCAAACTATCCCAGCTCAAGTTCTACAGGTAAAACGACTTCGGAGAAATCATCTGAAACGATCAACAACGAAATTAACCGGATTCAGAACACGATATCGAGAAGCCCTTACTCCGTAAAAGATTTAACCATTAATATCGGTATTGAACCACCGGATCCGAATAATCCTGCATCTTTAACCCAGGAGACGAAGGATGAAGTCAAAAATATTATGGTGAATATCGTCAGCGCATCGCTTGCGGACAACGGGATGGCATTTACTCCGGAAGATATGCAGAACAAAGTGGTCATATTCTCGAAAGCTTTCGAAGGTAAACAACAAGCGGAGACGACAAGCGCTCTTTCCAAATACTTGATGTTTGGTCTAGGCGGAGTAGCACTTGCGCTGGTTACCGGAGGAATTGTTCTGGCAGTCAGAAGAAAACGGAGAGCTGCAGAATTGGCTGAAGAGGAACTCGAAATGGCTCCTTCTACCAGAGTGGAGCTGCCAAGTATCGAGATGGACCCGGCAAAGAACGAAAATCAAGTACGCAAGCAGCTTGAGACATTGGCCAAGAAACGACCGGAGGAATTTGTTAATCTGCTTCGGACTTGGCTAGTTGACGAATAGAGGTGTAACGGTTGGTAAAATTACAGCAGGGGTTGTCAGGCAGACAGAAAGCCGCAATTCTATTGATTACGCTAGGGCCGGAAGTGTCCGCCCAGGTGTTTAAGCATCTAAGAGAAGATGAGATCGAACAGCTTACGCTTGAAATTGCCAACGTGCGAAAAGTGGAAAACAGCGAGAAGGAAACCATCTTAAGCGAGTTTCATGAAATTTGTGTTGCTCAGGAATACATTTCTCAGGGCGGCATTACTTACGCGAAAGAAATTCTCGAAAAAGCTCTTGGCAGCCAAAAAGCGCTCGATATTATCAACAGGCTGACATCGACACTGCAAGTCAGGCCGTTTGATTTTGCCCGCAAAGCGGAGCCGGCTCAAATTTTGAATTTTATTCAGAACGAGAATTCCCAAACAATTGCCCTAGTGCTTTCTTATTTACAATCAGAACAAGCATCGGTCATTCTTTCCTCCCTGCCGCAGGACAAGCAAGCGGATGTCGCAAAGCGGATTGCTTTGATGGACAGCACTTCTCCTGAGGTTATCGCCCAAGTTGAAATGGTACTGGAACAGAAGTTATCCGCTACCGTGACCCAGGATTACACGTCTGCTGGCGGTATCGAAGCTATCGTTCAGATTTTGAACGGAGTAGACCGCGGAACGGAACGTACCATTCTCGATTCATTGGAAATCCAGGATCCCGAATTGGCGGAGGAAATCAAGAAACGCATGTTTGTTTTCGAGGATATCGTCAATATCGACAATCGCTCGATCCAACGAATTATACGCGATATCGAGAACGCGGACCTGCAGCTTGCATTGAAAGTGGCAAGCGAAGAAGTCCGGGAAGCCATTTTCCAGAATATGTCCAAACGGATGGCGGAAACGTTTCGGGAAGAAATGGAGTACATGGGACCTGTCCGGCTGCGTGATGTCGAAGAAGCTCAAACCAGGATTGTGGCAACAATCCGCCGCTTAGAGGAATCTGGAGAGATCATCATTGCCCGCGGTGGAGGAGACGATATCATTGTCTAATGTTATCAAACCGAATCAATATGTATCTTTAGAGCATATCCGTACACTGGAAGCCCGGGAAGTTATCGTCAAGCCCTTCTATAAAGAAGAGTCGGAGATGACGGAAGAAGAGAAGCTGCTTGCCCATAAGCACGAAGAGTTTACTGCGGCCAAAGAACAGATGATGCGCGAAGCCGAAATTTTTGCTCAGGAACAAATCCGGGAAGCACAGGATGAGGCGGAACGAATTAAAATCCGAGCTCAGGAAGAAATCGATCTGTGGTGGCAGGAACGCCGTCTGATGGACGAGCAGCATGTCAACGAAGCTAAAAATTCCGGCTATCTGGAAGGGTACCAGGAAGGTTTGGTTTCAGCAGAAGCGAACCTGAGGGAGCAATACGGGCAAATGCTTCTGGAAGCGGGTTCCATTCTTGAGCAATCTCATGCAATGAAGCAGCTGATCATTCAGGAGGCGGAACCGTTTCTAATCGAGCTCAGCACCAACATTGCTTCCAAAATATTGGACAAACAGTTGACTGTTGAAACCGAATGGATGGTCGACCTGGTCAAAAGCGTGCTTGCACGAAGAAGAGAACAAGGAGTCATTACATTGTGCGTTTCACCCGGTCGGTATAGTACGATTCAAAGTTACAGGGAAGAGCTTGTCCTGCATATTGATTCCCAAGCGGAACTTCAGATTCTGCCGGATGCTTCAGTGAACGATCAAGGATGTGTTGTCCGAACGGCATTCGGGAGTATAGATGCCAGAATCGATACCCAATTGACGGAGATCAAGAAAATTCTCCTTCAGGTAGCGAAAGGGGAGGCAGGCGATTATGCGGACGGCTAACCTCAACGTGGACAAGTACCTGGATGCTATAAAAGCGGTGGATCCGGTCAGGGTGAACGGCAAAGTTACGCAAGTTATCGGGCTTACCGTTGAATCAGAGGGGCCAAACGCAAGTATCGGCGATGTTTGTTACATTTATCCTCATAATTCCGCCCAGCCGCTCAAAGCCGAAGTTGTAGGGTTCCGCAATAACAGGGTTCTTTTGATGCCGCTAGGCGAACTCACCTCGATTGGCCCGGGCTGCGATGTTGTCGGGACAGGAAAACCGCTAACGGTCCAAGTCGGGCATGAACTGCTCGGTAAGGTTCTTGATGGACTCGGGGAGCCGCTAGACGGTTCATATCTGCCTAGCCGTATGTCCCATTATTCAACCCATAATGCTCCAAGTAACCCGCTGCAGCGCCCCAGGGTGACCGAACCCATCTCAACAGGTGTGCGTTGCCTGGACGGACTTCTGACTATCGGTTCAGGTCAGCGTGTCGGTATTTTTGCCGGATCAGGGGTTGGAAAGAGCACGCTGCTCGGCATGATAGCAAGAAATACTTCTGCCGATGTGAACGTGATCGCACTGATCGGCGAACGGGGCAGAGAAGTTCTGGAGTTTATCGAGAAAGATCTCGGCCCGGAAGGTCTAGCACGCTCAGTAGTAATCGTTGCCACAAGCGATCAACCTGCATTAATCCGTATCAAAGGCGCACTGATCGCTACGACGATCGCAGAGTATTTCCGGGATCACGGACTTAATGTCATGCTCATGATGGATTCGGTTACCCGCTATGCCATGGCGTATAGGGAAGTAGGTCTTGCGATTGGCGAGCCACCAGCCACGCGCGGGTATACGCCTTCGGTGTTTGCAAATCTTCCGAAGCTTTTAGAACGCGCAGGCACAGGTCCGAAAGGTTCCATTACAGCTTTTTATACCGTACTTGTTGATGGTGACGATATGAATGAGCCGATTGCGGATGCCGTGCGCGGAATTTTGGACGGGCACGTTGTTCTCCACAGGAGCATAGCGAACCGCGGCCACTTTCCTGCCATTGATGTGCTGGCCTCGGTCAGCCGTGTCATGAAGGACATTGTGCCTCCGCAGCAGCAGGAAGCGGCATCTTATCTGAAACGGTTGCTCTCTACTTATAAAGATTCGGAAGACCTTATCAATATAGGGGCGTACCAGCGGGGAACAAATTCAGAAATTGATCTTTCTTTGGAATATATCCAGACCATCTGGGATTACACGAAACAAAGCATCAAAGAGAAAGTAACCTACCAGGAAGCTGTGGACCGGCTCCTGATCGATTTTTACAGGAGATGAGTATAGATGCGTTTCCACTATCATTTACAAAAAATCGTAGACTTGAAGACCACCCAGAAAACGCACGCGGAGTGGATGCTGTCTAAGGCGGTAGGCGTTCTTCGGGAGGAGGAAAGCTCGCTTACGATGTTATATGAGCAGAAAACCAAACTTCAGGAAGAACTGCAGGAGCAGTCGCTCAGCACTACGATTTCTTCGATGAGAACCGCCCAATTTTATATTAGCAGGCTGGATGAACGGATCCGCAACCAACAAGGTCAGATTCAAGCAGCACAGTCTGAAGTGGAACACACAAAAAACGTTCTTCAAAACAAAATGCAGGATGAAAAAGTATGGAGCATGACCCGGGAGAAGGCGAAATTGATGTTTCACTCGCAACTTCTGAAAAAAGAGCAGGACGAGCTCGATGAAATGGCGACGGTCCGCTTTGTGAATACCGCTCTCTAAGGAGGTAACCGCATGGAAAGTATGGAAACTGACAAATCTTCTTACAGCGGCTTTGAACGATTTTTGTTTTTTCTGACACCGGTTGTTTTCACACTGGTTCTGGTATTGGTGCTTCTGACTATGTTTAATTACGACTTTAAAAATTCACTGTTAAACTATGGTAACAAGATACCCTTGGTGAAATCCATTTTGCCTGATTCGAAGACACCGGGTACAGGTACACCCGAAGATGCAGGCGGAAATACGGTGAAAGAGCTGAAGCAGCAATTAGCGGTGAAAGAGGCTGAAATGCTGAAAGCTTCGGAAAACATCAAGGCCAAAGATGAAGAGATCAAGCGGCTGAGCGCACAGATTGCGGCTCTAAAAACTAAATCAACCACAGAAACAGCCAACGAGGGCGCTTATGAGGATAAGGTGAAGGGCCTAGCTAAAGTTTATGCGGATATGTCACCCAATAAAGCCGCACAAGTGATTCAAAACCTGACACTCAGTGAACAAGTGCTTGTACTTAGCCGGATGAAAACGGATGAACAGACACGGATTTTAGAGAAAATGGACCCCTTGAAGGCAGCCGAAGCTTCCATACTGCTAAAGGACACGGTGAAATCGGGTGATTTGGAAGTAAAGGCTTTGCAAGAAAGACTTGATAAATATACAAAGTCCGAACCTAAGACATCCACATCCATTACTAGAAACGACCTGGCAAGTACGATTGCAAGCATGACTCCGAAAAGTGCTGCCGAAATGCTGTTGGAAATGAACAAAACCAATAAAGACAAAGTTTTATCGATTCTTAACTCGCTTGAAACGGCAGCCCGCTCCCAAATTTTAAGCGAAATGACGTCGGAGTCCGCTTCAGTAACTGCCAAGATTACAGCTAAGTTAGGCAACTGATTTGTACTTTTGAGAGGAGGTGAAATAAATATGGATATGATGAACATTACGTCTCCCGCCGCAAACGGATCGTCCGTTTCCGCAACCGCTCCCAACGGTGTACAAGCAGACAAGGATAATGAGGGAACAGGGGACTTTGCCTCCGCGTTGGTTCAATTGCTGGGGGATAAACATGTAACCGGAGAATCGGCAACCGCGGGCTCTACAGAGGACATACCATCGTTGCTGCTGAAAACAATGAATTCCGGCTCCGGAGAACTGACCCAACTACTTTCGGATGAGGGAACAGAATTAGGCGACCTGGAAGAACTTGCGGCGAAACTTTTAAAACTGCTGGAAGGCTTGTCCGAGGAAGAAAAGCAAAAGGCAGAAACGGATCCAGCTTTCATGGATTGGATGGCTGAGGCTAATGCCCTTTTACTTACCCTTATCCCGGCTGCAACCGCTGAATCTTCTGAGAACGCACGAACAGGTCAGGCAAGCAGCGCCATTTCTGAAGATCAGCTTATCCAATTGCTTACGAACGGTTCAACTCCAGAAAACACCCTGGCCCATCTGATGCAATCCATAAAGAAACTTCAGCAGCATGATCAGGTGAATTCACAGCAGATTGCTGCTTTCCAAGAAGTGCTTACAAAGCTTCAGAAGATGTTATCTGATCCTTCTGCTCTTCAAGCGGGAAGTGCACAAGGTGCATTTCATGCTGTTGAAGCAGCATCCGGTTCAGGCATCGAAGCAGGGAAAGGGAACAGCAACAGAGCGACACGTACTGTCCGTGACATAGGGGGTACGGCAGGTAACCAAAATATCGTAATGGATAGCGCTCCTGTCAAAACCGTTCCATTGATTCAGCCTGTCGGCTTAAAGCATCTGCAGGTTCAGCAAACAGCGGCTGCCGTACAGCAAATGCAGCAGTCTGCATTTTCCGCTGCCGATGAAGTTATGACAGAGCAGACACCATTAGGCATTGCCGAAACTCAGCTGCCTGCTGAAACCGCCGAGCCATTCACAGTCGTTCAGCTGCCGGAGACGGCAAAAACCGTTCCTGCCGAGGTAGCAGCAAAGCCGGTTCAACTGACTATGTCTTCGCAGCAATTTGTAGATGATATGAGCCAATTTCTCTTTAAACATGTGAAAGTAACCCAGTTTAACGGCTTGACGGAAGCTCAAATTACGTTGACTCCGGAACATCTCGGTCAAGTAGAAGTAAAGCTTTCCTTGCAGAACGGGCACCTGGTGGCCCAGTTTATGGCGAGCAGCAACGCCGGGAAGGAAATGCTTGAGAATCAGCTGCACCAGTTAAGGCATACTCTTCTGGCCCAAGGCATTCAGGTAGAGAAGCTGGAGGTAACGCAGAACACGAACGCACAAACTTCCATGTTTCAGGATCAGAGACAACAACAGTTTAAAGAACAATCCGGAAGACAAGGAAACCGGAGCCGGACTTCGGCGGTTGATACAGTTGGCAGCGAGTTTGCTGATGACCTGAATCTAGAAGAAGAGGCGAGGCTTCGCAATTACGGCAGTGAATTTAACGTCACCGCTTAACGAATGAGGTGAATACAATGGCAGATCCCATTTCAACCAAAAACATCTGGCCCAACTACGCACAGCATAATGTTGATAGCGTAACGGACAGCAAAGCGGGGAAAGACAAATCCTCACTCGGCAAAGATGATTTTCTCAAAATTTTAGTGACACAGCTGCAGAATCAAGACCCGTCACAGCCGCTTCAGGACCGTGAATTTATTGCTCAAATGGCTCAATTCAGCTCTGTAGAGCAGATCATGAATATGGCCGGCGAGATGAAAATGCTGCGTCAATCCATCGGAATGGCATCGGGGTTGATCGGTAAGGACATCTCTTGGACCGTGACGGATCCGGTGACCGGACTAAGCTCAAACCGCAGCGGAACCGTGCAATCGATACGCATTAAGGACGGCGTTCAGTACGCGGAGACCGGCGAGGAACAAATTTCTCTGGATCGGATAACAGGCATCCGAAATAAAGAGGAGAAATAACATGTCGGATCGAATAACTATAGGTCAGATTTTCCCGAATGTTGTCGGGACAGGTGCTAAACGGAATGTTTCCGGAGCTCTGCCTTCGGGATCTCATACTAAGGAAACAAAATCGTTTCAGGAGCTGTTAGATCAAAAGCTCGTCAAGTTCAGCCACCACGCTGAAACAAGGCTTCAGCAAAGAGGGATTGTGTTGAAGCCCGAACAAATGGCCAAGATCGAAACCGCCATTGATAAGGCTTCTGCCAAGGGAGCTAAAGATTCGCTGTTTTTCATGAACGATGTGGCATTGATTGTAAACATTAAAAACCGCACGGTTGTTACCGCTATTGATTCCAAGTCGATGAAAGATCAAGTATTCACTCAAATCGACAGTGCGATTGTAATTTCATAATATTTGGCCGGCCCGTTTATGGGAGCCTGAAGCTGCGGACCGACTGAAGCAGCTTGCCCACCATTTTGTTTAACTTTTAGGAGGAACTTGACATGTTGAGATCAATGTATTCCGGTGTATCCGGTATGAGGGGCTTCCAAACAAAGCTCGATGTAATCGGAAATAACATCGCTAATGTAAATACAATCGGCTTTAAAGCCGGAAACGTAGTATTCAAAGATATTTTAAGCCAGACTGTTTCCGGCGTAACGCCGCCTTCCGACGGGACAGTCGGAGGTGTAAATGCGAAGCAGATCGGTCTGGGTGTGACGATTGGCAGTATTGAAACCATTCATACGCCAGGCAGTGCACAGACAACTAATGTAAGCACGCATCTCCGGATCGACGGGGACGGATTCTTTGCAGTAAAGACCTCCCCGGATCAGGAAGTCCCTTACCTAACGCGTGCAGGTAACTTTACATTGGATGCAGATCGTTACCTGGTTAACGGAGACGGGATGTTCGTCATGAATGCGGACGGCGGCCTTGGAGAGCCCATCCAGTTGGATGCAGAAGTAACTGCCTTTTCCATCGCGCAAGACGGAACGATTATCGCCGTAAATGCGGATGGAACCAGTACGCCGACCGATTTCAAAGTAGGGGTTGTAAAAGTAACCAACCCGGGCGGCTTAGAAAAGGTAGGGGGTAACCTATACCGTAATACACTGAACTCTAACCTCGAACAGATCGTAGTCCAGGAAGCGGGTAATACAGAAGCTGGAACAGGTGACATTATCTCTGGTCAACTTGAGATGTCTAACGTAGACTTAACGAACGAGTTTACAGAGATGATCGTGGCTCAGCGCGGATTCCAGGCCAATTCGCGGATCATCACTACATCCGATGAAATCCTGCAAGAAGTTGTGAATCTCAAGCGTTAAACCATTACTGGGTTGAGACCGGAGGAAGCTCCTCCGGTCAGACACCCTATGAGATTACTTTGATTAATGGGGGACAAACCATGATTCCTGTTACGAGGCTGAACAACAAAAGCCTGGTGATCAATGCCTTATTGATTGAGACGATCGAGGACACGCCGGATACGGTAGTAACCTTAACGACGGGCAAAAAAATAATCGTTCTAGAAAGTGTTTCCGATGTAATAAGTTTGACCAGCAACTACCTGCGGTCGATCGGACTCGCTTCCGCTTCGGTAGTGAATCGAACGGAGGAGCAAGACCATGTTTAAGCGTATGATGCCTTGGATGGCCATGATATTAGTTATTATTACACTGATTACAGTAGCCTTTTTCGTACTGTGGAATTACATGAACAAATCAATGGAATCCGAAGACCCCCACCAGCAAGCAAAGGACAGTGTCAGTAAAGTAACGGCCAAGAAACTGTCTGCGGAAGAGATCATCGAGGTAAGCTCTGTGCTGGAGAACATCACTACCAACCTTGCAGATCGGGATTATGTGGTGAAAATGAGCTTTGCTTTCCAGCTTGACAGCAAGAAAACCAAAGAGGAGTTCGATAAAATCGTAAACCTCAAAATTAAACCGATCATCATTCGCACATTGTCCGACATGCAGCCGGAACAAGTGACAGGCGGCAAAGGCTTTGATGCTCTGAGTGCCAAGCTGATTAACTTAATTAACGCAACATTGCCAAAAGGCAAGCTGACTCAGGTGGAAATTACGGATTTCGTAATAACTCCTCTCAACTAGAAGAAATACGCATGTGAATTTGCATAAGGGGGTGACTTGATTGGTTGATGTATTGTCGCAGAATGAAATCGACGCATTGCTTGCCGCGCTTTCTTCAGGTGAGATGGATGCGGAGGAGCTCAAGAAGGAAGACACTCAGAAAAAGGTTCGTGCCTACGATTTTAAGAGGGCGGTTCGCTTCTCAAAGGATCATATCCGAAGTTTAACCAGAATCCACGAAAACTTCGCGCGGTATTTGACTACATACTTCTCTGCACAGCTTAGAACTTTTGTTCAAATCAATGTAGTTCAAGTAGAACAGCTTCCATATGATGAGTTTATTCGGTCCATTCCGAAAATGACGATTTTGAATATTTTTGAAGCTGAGCCTTTAGAGGGCCGTATGGTTCTAGAGGTACATCCAAACGTAGCCTATGCTATGCTGGACCGTATGCTTGGCGGTACGGGAACGGCTCCGACTAAGCTCAATACGCTTACTGAAATTGAAACTATAGTGATGGAACGCATTTTCAGCAGGGCATTCGACAGCTTACAGGAAGCTTGGAAAACGGTCATAGAACTTCAGCCAAGACTTGAAGCGCTGGAAACCAATCCGCAGTTTATGCAGATCGTTTCTCCCAATGAAACGATTGCCCTTATCTCTCTAAGCACCAAAATCGGAGATACGACGGGAATGATCAACTTATGTATCCCGCATGTGGTGATTGAGCCGATCATGTCCAGGCTTTCCGTACACCACTGGTTTGTCTCTCAAAAGAGAACCAGGGCGCCGGAAGAACAGGAAGTGCTGCAAAGCAGGCTGACGAAAGCTAAGCTTCCTATCATTGCTGAACTCGGGAACTCTCACATTTCCGTTAGGGAATTCCTTGGTTTAATGGTAGGGGATGTTATTACACTCGACACAAAAACGGATGAACCCTTGAATGTAAAAGTAGGCGAGCGGTTGAAGTTCCACGGCAGCCCAGGATCAACAAAAGGAAGAATGGCAGTCCAGATTTCGGAGATTGTCAGCGAAGGAGCAGAAGAATATGACGAATAAGGACTATTTGTCCCAAGAGGAAATAGACGCATTACTTAGACAGAACTCAGATGAGCCCTCCTCTTCGGGTTCGGGTCCTGCCATCGATGAATTCCTGAGTATGCTGGAACAGGATGCTCTAGGTGAAATCGGCAATATTACATTCGGCAGCGCAGCAACAGCACTGTCCACCTTATTGGGCAAGAAAGTTGACATTACCACACCGAAAGTATCCGTTATCGCCAAGAACGATTTGGAAGATGAATTTCCAAAACCTCATGTAGCTGTAAGCGTCCGATATGTAGACGGTTTTCAGGGAATTAATTCCCTTGTGATCAAAACGAAGGATGCCCAAGTAATTGCAGATCTAATGCTGGGCGGTGCCGGAAACGTTGACGATGCAACGGAACTGAATGAAATTCACATCAGTGCGGTACAGGAAGCAATGAATCAAATGATGGGCTCCTCAGCAACATCTATGTCGACGATTTTCAACCGTTTCGTCAATATTTCACCGCCGGGAATCGATATTTTAAATATGGAGAGCGGACAAGGGGTAACGAATCTGCCGCAGGACGATTATTTCATTAAAATTTCGTTCCGCCTTACGATCGGCGATTTAATAGATTCTACGATCATGCAGCTTGTTCCCGTTCCTTTTGCTAAAGAAATGGTATCGATCCTTATGGGCGGAAGTTCACCGGATTCGGCTGGAACTGATCCATACGAGAACCAGCAGGATTTCTACACGATGCCCGAGGAAGTTCCACACGCGGCAGCAGCACAAAGCTATACACAAGAACAGACGATGTACCAGGCACCGCCGGCCATGCACCAGCCTCCTAGCCCATCATACTCTGCACCTATGCAACAGCCTGCTATGCAACAGCCTGCGGCTCCTCAGCAACCTATGGGAGGGTACGGTGGTATGAATAACCGGAATGTGAATGTACAACCAGTTCAATTCTCGAATCTATCGGGCAATGCAGGCGGTAACCTTGATGAAACGAACCTGAATCTCCTGCTGGATATCCCGTTGAAAGTGACGGTGGAACTGGGCCGTACGCAAAAGGTGATCAAAGATATTCTTGAGCTGTCGCTGGGTTCCATCATTGAACTGGACAAGCTTGCCGGCGAGCCGGTCGATATCCTTGTGAATAACAAGTTGATAGCAAAAGGCGAAGTAGTGGTCATCGATGAAAATTTCGGTGTACGTGTAACCGATATAGTCAGCCAATGGGATCGTATTCAGAAATTGCAATAACACAATATTAGGAGGATGAATTACTATGTCGAATCGTATTTTGATCGTAGATGATGCAGCTTTTATGAGAATGATGATCCGGGATATTTTGAGCAAGAACGGATTTGAAGTAGTAGGTGAAGCCCAAGACGGCGCCCAGGCGATCGAGAAATTTAAAGAATTGAAGCCGGATCTGATCACTATGGACATCACAATGCCGGAAATGGATGGGATTGCGGCTCTGAAAGAAATCAAGAAGATGGACGGTAATGCCAAAGTCATAATGTGTTCCGCAATGGGCCAGCAAGCTATGGTTATCGATGCTATCCAAGCGGGTGCCAAAGATTTCATCGTAAAACCGTTCCAGGCTGACCGTGTTATTGAAGCGATCAAGAAAACTCTGGGCTAACGTTTGCAAGCGGGAAAGGGTTGTCTCTATTGATGCGTATAGCACTACAAGCTTATCTGCTAGCAACGAATACGGGATTACGAGAGAACGAACCGCTCCCCGACGATCTTGCAGCTCCTGATCCGAACCTATTCGGTAATTTCTTCCGCGTGATCTTTGTCCTGGTATTGATCGTTGGGCTGATTGTGCTGCTCATCCGGTATTTAGGACAAAAGAACAGGGGATGGATGGTAAACCGTTCTATCAAAACGCTGGGCGGCATACCCCTTGGGCAGCATAAATCGATACAACTGGTGGAAATCGGAAGTTCGATTTATGTTGTCGGCGTGGGTGAGGATATCCGGTTGCTGGAGAAAATTCAGGACCCCGAGGAAGTGGAACACATTCTCTCTTCTTTTCGAAATCCAGCCGGTTTCAACGGAAATGCCGCCGCTTCAGCTTTGTCAGATTGGATAGGCAGCTGGAAACGTAAAAAACCGCAGCAGGATGAAGAACTGGAAGCATCTTTCCAGGATGTGTTCTATCAAAAGATGCAGCAGCTGCCAAGCCGGAAGAAAATGGTTGAAGACATGCTGCAGGAAGAAAAAAATAATGATCGGTCGTCGGAAACATGAGAAGAAAATTACTTATAGCCCTTGTATTATTGATTACGCTCAGCTCGTTTGGAGCCGCTGCTGCTATGGCGGCGGACCCAATACCTGATATCGGGATCCAAATCGGAGGGAGCGGTACCGGTACAGGTGAACCCGGAGGTTCAACCACCTTATCGATCCTGCTATTGATCACGATCCTAAGTGTGGCTCCGGCCATACTGATCTTAATGACCAGCTTCACAAGGATCGTTATCGTGCTGGGATTCGTCAGGACTTCCCTTGCAACCAATCAGATGCCTCCCAACCAGGTGTTGGTAGGGCTGGCATTGTTTATGACATTGTTCGTCATGTCACCGACATTAAGCGAACTGAACACCGTGGCCCTTCAGCCTTATTTGAAGGGGGAGATGACCCAAACAGCCGCCCTTCAGAAGGCAGCGGAGCCGATGAAGAAGTTCATGGCGAAGCAAACCAGAGAGAAAGATTTACTTTTATTTTTGAAATATTCCAAATCGCCCAAACCGGCCACGTACAAGGACATTCCGATTCATGTTTTGGTGCCGGCATATGCTATCAGCGAATTGAAAACCGCTTTTCAAATGGGTTTTATGATTTTTATTCCCTTTTTGGTTATCGATATGGTCGTCTCCAGTACATTGATGGCAATGGGGATGATGATGCTGCCGCCCGTCATGATTTCACTTCCGTTCAAGATTCTGCTGTTTATCCTGGTAGACGGCTGGTATCTTGTAGTGAAATCTCTACTGTTAAGCTTTAATACTTGATTACAAGGTGGGTAACGCATGAATTCCGAATTCGTCGTGGCATTGGCCGGACAAGCCGTATACACCGTATTAAAGGCCAGTGCCCCCATGCTGATTATTGCTCTGGTCGTCGGATTGCTTGTAAGTGTTTTTCAGGCGACCACCCAAATTCAGGAGCAGACATTGGCGTTTGTGCCCAAAATTGTAGCGGTATTTGCCGCGGTTCTGCTGTTTGGGCCTTGGATTTTAACGACACTGGTAGATTTTACTTATAACCTGTTTAATAACCTCTACAAATATATCGGATAGGTAGTGAAGACAGTTGGAGCTGTTACAAACCTATTTTCCTGTCTTCCTGTTGATTTTTTGTCGAATTACATCGTTTTTTGTGGTGGCGCCGATTTTCTCCATGCGCGGCCTTCCGTCTCAAGTCAAAATTGGCCTCGCCTTTTTCGTATCGGTACTTATCCTGCTGAACCAGTATGGAACGGTAACGGTGGAAACAGATGCAACTTATGTATTATCGATTGCCAGAGAGATTCTCGCGGGACTTCTGCTCGGTTTTCTGGCATATCTGTTCTTCACGGTAGTCCAAATCGCGGGCTCCTTTATCGATCTTCAGATGGGTTTTGGGATTGCGAATGTGATCGATCCGATGACCGGCGCGCAAAGCCCGATTTTCGGTAATTTCAAATTTATGATATCCATTTTAATCTTCCTTTCGATCAACGGTCATTTATTGCTGCTTGAAGGACTGATCCAAAGCTATCAATGGGTCCCGTTAAACAGCACCTTGTTTCAGCAAATGTACTCGGGACATATTACCGATTTTCTGATCCGCACGTTTAGTGAGACGTTCAAGCTGGCCTTTCAAATGTCCGCACCGATCGTCGTTGCGATGTTCTTAACTGACGTGGCATTGGGCCTGCTGGCCCGGACGGTTCCCCAAATGAATATTTTTGTCGTCGGGGTACCGCTTAAAATATTGGTTGGACTGCTGATGCTGTTACTGCTGATCCCGGGCTTTATTTCCCAGTTTGAGCATGTGTTTGCTTCCATGTTTGAAGGAATGCGGTCCCTGTTACAACTTATGGGCGGCCAGCCCGCACCTTAGAGAACGCACAAGAAGTAGAGGAGGGGACGCTTGTGGCTCTGAACCCGGAGTTCCGCCTGAAGCTGGATTTACAGTTATTTTCCGGAGAAAAAACAGAACAGGCAACGCCGAAGAAACGCCAGGAGTCCCGTAAAAAGGGCCAGGTCGCCAAAAGCATGGAGCTGCCCGGCGCATTTATCCTGTTAATTTCCTTTTTGTCGTTCTCTATGTTCGGCGGGTTTTATAAAGAACGGATCTACCGTTTGTTCTCCGTTACGTTTCACGATTATATGAACCGGGAATTGACTCAAGCAACAGCCGCTCAAATGTTCAGCGATTTAATAGTGCAGTCTTTGATTTTGATTTCACCTATCATGGTCATCACGGTTATCGTTGCGATCATCGGCAATTACGCACAGTTTGGTTTTCTGTTAACCGGCGACCCGCTGATGATGAAATTTAATAAGATCAACCCGATTGAAGGGGCAAAGCGGATTTTTTCGCTCCGGTCCTTAGTGGAATTGTTCAAATCCATTGCCAAAATCATAGTTGTCGGTGTCGTGGCTTATATGACGTTGTGGGGGGAAAAGGAGCGCATCCTTGAACTCAGCACGGTGCCTTTAGAATCGATATTCACGTTTACCGCCGGACTTGTTTTATCGCTTGGGGTCAAAATCGGTGCCGTACTTGTAGTACTGGCCGTTCTGGATTATGCGTACCAACGCTATGAACACGAAAAACAGCTGAAGATGTCCAAACAGGACATTAAAGATGAATATAAAAAATCCGAAGGGGACCCGCTCATCAAAGCTAAAATCCGCGAAAAGCAAAGGCGTATGGCGATGCAGCGCATGATGCAGGAAGTTCCCAAGGCGGATGTGGTCATTACGAATCCAACCCACTTTGCGATCGCGCTAAAATATGAGGCCGGCAAAATGGATGCTCCGCTGGTTCTTGCCAAAGGCATGGATTTCGTAGCCCTCAAAATTAAGGAAATCGCCAAGCAGGAAGGGATTCCTACGATGGAAAACCGGCCGCTCGCCAGAGCGTTGTACGAGAAGGCTGAAATAGGGGAAGGCATTCCCGTGGAACTGTTCCAGGCTGTTGCGGAAGTGTTGGCTTTTGTCTACAAAATGAAACGCAAAGCTTAACATTCATAGAGAGGAGGACCCAGCGTGAGAACGAAAGATTTAACCATCCTGTTAGGCATCATCGGCATTGTGCTCATGATGGTGCTGCCGCTGCCGATTTGGTTGCTGGATGTCCTCTTGATCATCAACATTTCAACGGCACTGATTATTCTGTTAGTGTCGATGAACACAAACGAGGCGCTTCAGTTTTCCATTTTTCCGGCATTATTGCTAATCACGACCTTGTTCCGTCTAGCATTGAATGTATCAACAACCAGAAATATTCTGTCCAAAGCTGAAGCGGGACACGTTGTTGAGACGTTCGGTAACTTTGTCGCTGGCGGGCAGATTGCCGTCGGTTTTGTCGTGTTTCTTATCCTGGTCGTTGTACAGTTCATCGTAATTACGAAAGGGTCCGAGCGCGTGGCCGAAGTAGCCGCAAGGTTTACGCTGGACGCAATGCCGGGGAAACAAATGAGTATCGATGCGGATTTAAACGCCGGTTTGATTAACGAACAGCAGGCCAAAGACCGCAGGTCCAAAATTGAACGCGAAGCCGATTTCTACGGAGCTATGGACGGTGCAAGCAAATTCGTAAAAGGCGACGCGATTGCAGGGATCGTCATTCTATTAATCAATTTGTTGGGTGGTTTCATCATCGGCATGGCGATTCATGGCATGCCTTTCGGGGAAGCTTTGCACACGTATTCCATTCTCACGATCGGAGACGGTCTGGTTAGCCAGATTCCTGCTTTGCTGATTTCGACTGCGGCAGGCTTGATCGTAACCCGTTCCGCTTCGGAAGGCAATCTGTCCTTCGACATCACCTCGCAGCTGTTCAGTCAGCCTAAACTGCTTTATATCGTATCGGGAACCGTGCTGCTGCTCGGTTTCTTCACTCCGATCGGCCCGATTTCGACAGTACCTATTGCCGGGCTGTTGATATATGCAGCCTATACGATGCAGAAGAACCTGGAGCGTAAGCAGATTCAGGACGAGCAGCTGGTCGAAGAGCAGCAGATCGAAGAAGTGCGCAGCCCGGAAAGCGTCGTTTCGTTATTGCAGGTGGATCCGATCGAATTCGAATTCGGTTACGGTCTCATTCCGCTGGCTGATACGCAGCAGGGCGGCGACTTGCTTGACAGGATCATTATGATCCGCAGGCAGTGCGCGCTCGAATTGGGCCTTGTCGTACCGGTCATCCGCATCCGCGATAACATTCAGCTGCGGCCGAACGAATATGTCATCAAGATCAAAGGGAATACCGTCGCGCGGGGCGAACTGCTGCTTAACCATTATCTCGCAATGAGCCCCGGTTTCGATGATGATTCCATTCATGGTATTGAAACGGTGGAGCCGGCTTTCGGACTCCCTGCGCTTTGGATTGATGAAGCGAATAAGGAACGTGCCGAACTGTCGGGCTATACGGTGGTAGATCCGCCTTCGGTTGTGGCTACCCATTTGACGGAAGTGATCAAACGGCATGCCCATGAAATTCTTGGCCGTCAAGAGACAAGGTCGCTGGTCGACAATGTCAAAGATTCCAATCCGGCTCTCGTGGACGAGCTGATCCCGAATGTTCTTTCCATCGGCGACATCCAGAAGGTGCTTGCAAAGCTCTTGAAAGAAAAAGTGTCCATCCGCGATCTGGTTACTATATTTGAAACTTTGGCCGATTACGGAACTTATACGAAGGACCCTGATGTTCTGACCGAGTACGTGAGGCAAGCTCTTTCCCGTCAGATCACGCTGCAATACACGCAGACAGGGGAGGCCTTGCGGGTGATTACGGTCGGTCCGTCATTGGAGAAGAAAATCGCCGAATCCGTTCAGCAGACGGAGCAAGGAAGTTATCTGGCGATGGATCCGTCATCTACCCAAGCCGTTTATCAGAAGCTGGCAGAACAGATTAACAAGCTGATCCAGTCCGGGCAGCAGCCGTTGATTTTATCGTCACCGACCATCCGGATGTATTTGCGCCAGCTGATGGACCGTACGATGCAGGATATTCCTGTCCTCTCGTACAGCGAGCTGGAACCTAACGTGGAAATTCAGAGCGTAGGGGTGGTGAATTTATGAGAGTGAAAAAGTATATCGTGGACACGATGCCCGAGGCGATGCAGAAAATTCGCGCCGAGCTTGGCAAAGACGCGGTCATTCTCAATACGAAGGAAGTCCGGGTCGGCGGTGTTCTAGGCATGTTCGCCAAGAAGAAAATCGAAGTCATCGCCGCCACCGACGCAGCGGCGGAAGAACCGGCCCGGCCGAAGGCGAAGCCTTCCGCCGCGGCCCAGCTGGAGCAGGCGCTGCTGCAGCATGCCGCAGCGCAGGCGAGCCCGGCCCCTGCAGCGCAGCGCGAAACGCCGCTGCAGGAGCCGGGCCGGCCGGCCGCCAGCATGCCTCCGGCAGCTGCGGCCAGAGCCTACGCCGCGGGCGCACCGTCGGCTGTGCCGGAGGACCGGCACAGACCGGCGCCCGCGCCGGCGCCGCGATCAGCGGGCGCGCCAGCGGCCTCGCCCGCATCGGAAGCGGCGGTGCCGCTTCCGATGCAGGCAGCGAAGCCGCTGGAAGCGAGCGGCGCCGCGCCGTTCGTTTCGCAGGACGAACGGCTGTATGAAGAGCTCAAGCAGATGAAAGCGATGATGAAGCAGCTTTCCCTGCGGCAGGAAGGGACAAAGCCGACACCGGAAGCAGTCAGGGAGCTGGAGAAGCACTTGCGCAGCCAGGATATCAGCGAAGAGTTATTGACACACCTGATGAATGTCCTTGACGAAGCTTCTGCCGGGGAAGACGGGGAACTTTCCAAAGACCGGATCAGCATGATCGTGAGGGAAGAACTAAAGAACATTCTTTATAAGGAAGGCCGCAAGCCGATATCGCCCTCTACACGTGTCGTGCATTTTGTGGGGCCGACCGGAGTAGGCAAAACTACGACCATTGCAAAGCTGGCTGCGGAGCAGGCGCTCAAACATAACCGTAAAGTAGGCTTTATCACTTCAGATACGTACCGCATTGCGGCAATCGACCAACTAAGGACCTACGCTACAATATTGAATATCCCGATGGAAGTGGTGTTCTCGCCTCAGGAACTTAACAGGGCGTTCATGAACCTGTCCGATTGCGATCTGATCTTTATGGATACAGCAGGCCGTAATTTTCGCAATGAAATGTATGTGTCCGAATTGAACAGCCTTCTTCGTTCTGAAGGGGAAAACGAAACATTCCTTGTGTTGAGCCTTACGATGAAATACAGAGATATGAAAGCCGTGACAGAGAATTTCACCAAGTTTTCGATCGACAAAGTTTTATTTACAAAAGCGGATGAGACCGATTCTTACGGAGCCGCAGCGAATTTGCTGTACGACTTCGATCTGCAGTTGTCATATGTAACCCATGGACAAACGGTGCCTGATGATATCCGGCAGGCCGATGAAGCGAGCCTCCTGAACGGATTGCTGGAGGGCTGGAGAGATGAGTGATCAGGCGCAGGCACTCCGCAATATGATCCAAGGCAGGGAGAACGGGGATTACAGGCAGACCAAAATCATAACGGTCACCAGCGGAAAAGGCGGCGTAGGAAAATCGAACTTCACGCTGAATTTTGCGCTCACACTTCAGTCCAAAGGATATCAAGTGCTCATATTTGATGCCGATATCGGTTTAGCCAACATCGATGTGCTGATGGGCGTCTCCTCCAAGTACAGCTTGTACCATTTATTGAAGAGGGAACGGACGATACAGGAGATTATCCATACTGCCCCGGGCGGGCTGCAGTTTATCGCCGGCGGGTCAGGCTTTAACGACTTGCTTAGGCTGACGGAAGAGGAGCTTGATTTCTTTGCTTCACAGGTAGAGCTTCTTAATGGAACTGTGGATTACATTCTTTTCGACACAGGCGCCGGACTTTCCAAAGAAACGCTGAAATTTATCGTAGCGGCCGACGAAGCGATTGTCGTAACGACACCCGAGCCTACATCCATTACCGACGCCTATGCCATCATCAAAATGGTTCATTCTTTAGGTCATAAAGTAAAGTACAGGCTCGTAATCAACAGGGTGTCGGATTTCAAGGAAGGCAAGCATACCGCTGATAAAATCAGCATGGTCGCCGAGCAGTTTTTGGGACTGAACATACCGGCGCTTGGTTTCGTTTACGACGATCCGAATGTCTCGAAAGCTGTAAAGAAACAAACGCCGTTCACTCTGTCTTTCCCTGGCAGTGCCGCTTCCGAGTCGATCAGGCAGATCGTCCTCCAATTTTTGAATGGCGAGAAGCGATTGTCTGCCAAACAGGGTGGCATGAAAGGCTTTTTGCAAAAAATGAAAAACCTGCTGGCTTAAGCATCCATTGCAGAACGAAATTGTCATCATGTGACAGGGGTGAAGAAGATGGCACCAAACAGAATCCTCGTAGTGGATGATTCAGCGTTTATGAGGAAAGTCGTATCCGATTTAATTGAAGACGATCCGCAGTTTACCGTAATTGGTACGGCCAAGAACGGCAAAGAAGCCATTGCCAAGGTGAAGGAGCTTCAGCCCGATGCCGTGACGATGGATGTGGAGATGCCCGAAATGAACGGGCTGGAAGCGCTGCTCCATATTATGCAGGACACACCGGTTCCGGTAATTATGCTGAGCAGCCTGACTGAAGAAGGTGCCAGGGAAACCATTATTGCGTTGGAGCGGGGCGCTGTGGATTTCGTTCGGAAACCTTCGGGTTCCGTATCTCTTGATGTTTATAAAGTAAAGTTGCTCCTGCAGGAAAAGTTGAGGATGGCTGTCAAAATCCGAATGAGTTCAAAGAACGCGTTACAGGCCCCATCAAGTGGGAAGGCTTCTGCAGCGCTTGCAGTGACTCCAGTCAAACGCACGGCAGTGCAGGAGGCTGCAGTTGTTCGGAAACCGGCCAAAACAGAGGAGAGTAAACAAAAATTCGGTTCTGACAAGCCAGCGATCCCCAAAGTTTGGCCAAACCCGCAATCGAATTCAGAGCTTCCCGGGCAAGCTGCGGCTGCTAACCAAACGATCCCAACGCACTCCAGGACGAAAATAACGAAGCTTGTCGCTATCGGGACTTCGACGGGGGGCCCCCGTGCTCTAAATCAAGTGCTGTCAGAACTTCCGGCAGATTTTCCTGCCCCGATCGTGATCGTTCAGCATATGCCTCCGAAGTTTACCCATTCATTAGCGGAACGGCTGGACAAGAATTCTCAAATCGCGGTGACGGAGGCGTCTGAAGGTGAAGAGCTGCAAACCGGTAAAGCTTATATAGCTCCGGGTGGCTGGCATTTGCTCATTGTTAAGCAGACGGCGGGAAGCTACAGAGTAAAACTCACCAAAGACGAACCGCGGAACGGCCACCGCCCCTCGGTAGATGCGTTATTTGACTCGCTGCTGCCGATTGCTGAAGATTTGGAAATGCACGCCGTAGTTATGACAGGCATGGGGAGTGACGGTGCCAAAGGAATGAAAGCATTAAAGGAAGCGGGCATTCGGACCGCGATTGCGGAATCCGAGGAGACCTGCATTGTGTATGGTATGCCAAGAGCGGCAGTAGAGACGCAATGCGTTGATTATATTTTGCCTGTGACTGAGATTCCCCGCAAATTAACCGAACTCCTGATGTCACGTTAAGGCTTTGATATACATAAAGAGATGAAACCAGTTTTTCAAAATTTGCAGGAGGTGCGGGATGGACACGAATCAATATTTGTCCATGTTTATTGACGAATCGAATGATCATTTGCAGGCATTGAATGAAAATTTGCTTCAATTGGAAGGCAATCCCCAGGATATCAGCATCGTCCAGAATATTTTCCGGTCGGCTCATACATTAAAAGGGATGTCCGCTACGATGGGCTTCGAGGACATTGCGTCCCTTACTCATGAAATGGAAAACGTGCTTGACCTAGTCCGAAACAGCAAGTTGGATATGGATCCGTTCATTTTCGATACGCTGTTTAAAGGGTTGGATTCGTTGGAATCCATGGTGCAGGATATTATCCAAGGAGGCACGGGTACTGCCGACGTAACACAGATCGTGTCATCACTGAAATCTATTGTCAGCCCTGACTATGCGAAGGGAACCGCTGCTCCGGTTGCGGAAATTTCCAAAGCTTCGCCTTCCCAAGCCCATGGTATAGAGCTTGATGAGTTCCAATATTCAATCCTGAAACAATCGATCGAACAAGGCAGCCGGGTGTTTATGCTTGAAGTGTCTCTAAGAGAAGACTGCATTCTCAAAGCTGCCAGGGCCTACATGGTATTCGACGTGCTGGAACAGAACGGGGAAGTTGTGAAATCCTCGCCAAGTGTACAGGACATAGAACAGGAAAAGTTCGACCGCTCGTTCTCCGTCTACTATATTTCAGGACTTGAGGCGCAGGAGCTGGAACAGCGTGTAGGGGCAGTTTCAGAAGTAGATGCAGTCCGTGCCGTTGTGTTGGATCTAGAAACGCTTGCCGTTTTATCGGCTTCAGCCCCGGCAGTTGCCCGTCAGGAGGCTGCCGCGGCAGTGGAAGCACATTCAGCCTCCGACAAGAAGAATGTGCCTGCGGCTGAGCAGCCGAAGGCAGCCCCCCGCACCCAGCAGGCGGCTGCAGCTGGCGGAGGACAAGTTGGCGGCCGCACAATCCGTGTAGATATTGAGCGATTGGATGCTTTAATGAATCTTTTCAGCGAGCTGCTTATCGACCGTGTTCGATTAGAACAACTTGCGAGTGAACTTCATAAGAACGAGCTCACGGAAACAGTTGAGCATATGTCGCGGGTAAGCAGCGATTTGCAGAATATCGTTTTGAAGCTGAGAATGGTGCCTGTTGACTCGGTGTTTAATCGTTTTCCTAGAATGATCAGGGATTTGGCCAAATCACTGGATAAGAAAGTCGACCTGATCATCGAAGGCGCCGATACGGAGCTGGACCGCACCGTTATCGACGAAATCGGCGATCCTCTGGTACACTTGCTGCGCAATGCGGTAGATCATGGTATTGAGCCTATACAAGACCGTATTGACGCCGGTAAAAATGAAACCGGAACGGTCCATCTGCGGGCATTTCACAGCGGCAACTCCGTCTTTATTGAAATAGAAGAGGACGGTCGCGGCATCAACCGCGAAGGAGTGTTGAATTCCGCCGTCAAGAAAGGGATTGTAAATCCGGAACAGGCCAAAAGCATGGAAGACGCAGAAGTGTATGGGCTGCTCTTTGCTCCCGGATTCTCCACCGCAGAAAAAATCTCCGATATTTCCGGCCGCGGTGTAGGCCTGGACGTTGTGAAATCCAAGATTACCTCGTTGGGCGGGAATGTAACCGTAGATTCCAAACTCGGCGCCGGAACGAAATTCTCAGTGCAGCTTCCCCTGACTTTGTCGATTATTTCAGCCATGCTGGTGAAGCTGGGCAGCGAGAAATACGCTATTCCGCTGTCATCCATCGTTGAAACGGCCATGATTCAAACGGAGCAAATCCGTAAAGTTCACGGCAATTTGATGATGGATTACCGTAATCAGGTAATTCCGCTGGTATCTCTCAGTCAGCAGCTGGAAAGTCCCGATTACAGCGAAGCCGGCGAAGTCGAGACGGAAGTGGTTGTAATCCGCAAAGGCGACAAACTTGCGGCTCTCATGGTAGACGAGTTTATCGGGCAACAAGAAATCGTATTAAAAACATTGGGCAAATATTTAACCGAACTTTATGCCGTTTCCGGAGCAACTATTCTGGGTGACGGGCAAGTAGCACTTATTCTTGATCCGAATGCATTAATTAAATAGAGGAGGCAGCAGCCATGGCAGAAGAGACTAAATTTATCGTATTTTCGCTGGCACATGAAGAATACGGGGTAGAAGTTGACAAGGTCCGCACAATTGAAAGAATGATGCCGATAACCCGCGTGCCGAAGACGCCGGTTTTTGTAAAGGGAGTCATTAATCTTAGAGGAATTGTCATTCCAATCATTGACCTTCGTGAACGCTTTGCCCTGCCGCAAGCTGAATTTACGGAAAATTCCCGGATTATTATCGTCGCCGTCGGGGAGATGGAAGTCGGATTAATTGTCGACTCCGCAAGCGATGTCATCGATTTGGATACGGATCTGATTGCGGATCCGCCTGAAGTGGTCGGCGGTATTAAAGCCAAGTATTTGAGGGGTGTTGCGAAACTGAAGGATAACCGCCTTCTGGTTATGCTGAATCTCCATGAAGTGCTGAATAAGAACGAAATTATCCAGCTCGAAAGTATAGAGGGTTAACAACAGGTGGAATTGTTCAAGAAGTTTGCCGAAATGCAGATGGATGTCCTCAAAGAAGTCGGGAACATCGGGGCCGGTCATGCAGCAACAGCTTTATCCAGACTGCTGGACAAGCCTATCGACATGCAGGTGCCTCAAGTGAACCTGGTGCCTTTTGAGGAAGTAGCCGAACGTGTAGGCGGTGCGGAACACGTCGTAGTCGCTATATTTCTAAGAGTTGTCGGGGATGCGCCGGGTAATATGTTTTTCATCATTAACCAGGAATCGGCCAAACGGCTACTTCGCAATTTTGCGGGCATCCAGCTTGAAGCAGAAGGCCAGTACACAGAAATGGAGATTTCCGCACTTTCCGAAATCGGTAACATTCTGGCAGGATCGTATCTGTCCTCTTTAGCGGATTTCACAAGTTTGGCTATGTCTCCGACAGTCCCGTCGCTGGCTATCGACATGGCAGGTGCCATACTCAGTTACGGTTTGATCCAATATGGCGAAATGGGCGATGCAGCACTTGTTATTGACACCAAATTTTTGGAGGATCACGATGAAGTGGAAGGGTATTTCTTTCTGATCCCGGATCCTGAATCATTCGGTAAAATCTTCACTGCGCTGGGAGTGCCCGCCGAATGATACAGGATCATGTTATGAAGGTTGGCATGGCAGATTTGAATGTGATGAAACCCGGCGGTGTACTGAAAACGACAGGCCTTGGCTCCTGTGTAGGATTGACACTTTACGATACAAGGACCCAAGTGGCCGGAATGGCGCATGTCATGCTGCCTTCATCCGAAATCGCCAAAGAAGGAAGCCTTAATCTCGCAAAATATGCTGATACCGCCATACCTGAGCTTATCCGCAGGATGACGGAGCTTGGAGCCTCCCTTAGCAGAATGGTTGCTAAGATGGCGGGTGGCGCACAAATGTTTGCTTTTTCAAGCGGAAATGATACGCTCCGCATCGGACCGAGGAACGTGGAGTCCTGTAAAGCAATGCTTGAACAATACCAAATCCCGCTGCTTGCTGAAGATACCGGCAGCAATTACGGGCGGACGATCGAATTTCAGGCAGAAACTGGCATTCTCATTATTCGCAGTGTGCAGCAAGGGGTTAAAGAGATATAAATGAGAGGTTCATTACGATGGAATTTCATTGGTGCCGGTACGGGTATGGTTTTGACTTTTGTGCTGAGCCTCGGTTCGAACCTTCTCCAGACTACCTTGATCCGCAGTCTTTATTCTTTCGTTATACTGTTCGTTCTGATCTTTATGTTCCGTTTGATCCTTGGTATCCTGATGGGCATCAACGGGGCGGCAGGCGCGGAGGAGACTCAAGGTAGGCATGGCGTGGGCGGAACCCTGGATTATGTGACTCCGGATGATTCGGAAGAGCTAAACGGGCTTCTAAAAAACGGAGCGCCGCCGGAATCGCATCAGGAGCCGGAGGATGAAGAAGCGGATCTCTCCTTTGCTCCTCTTGAACCGCCGCAGTTAGTCAACAAGAATAAACTTCAACCTGAGGAGCTGGCTAAAGCAATACGCCACCTGAATGAAGAGTAGGGGATGGTGAACCATGATGGAAACCAAGACATCACATTTGCCGAACATGGAATTGTGGAAGCAGTGGAAGGAACAAGGGGACACGGAAGCCAAGAAGCTTCTTATCGAAACCTATTTGCCTCTTGTGGATTTCGTATCTAATCGACTGGCCGTTGGCTTGCCCAAAAATGTTTCAAAGGACGACCTATCCAGCTACGGTGTAATGGGATTAATGGATGCAACGGAAAAGTTCGATTACGAGCGCGGGCTTCAATTTGAAACTTATGCTTCCTGGCGCATCCGCGGCGCCATCATCGACGGTCTCCGTCAAGGGGACTGGGTTCCGCGATCCGTCCGTGAGAAGGCCAAGAAGGTCGAAGAGGCTTATACTGTGCTTGAACAGAAGTACTTAAGAACTGTAACCGATGCGGAAGTAAGTGATTATCTGGAACTTTCGGAAAAGGAGTTTCAGCACATGCTTCAGGATATATCGATAACGGCCATTTGTTCTCTGGAGGATCCGATCGGCGAAGAAGAAACGGAAACCAGGCTGAATGTGCTGGTGGATGAAAGAGCCAAAAATCCGGAATCTAAAGTTGGGGAATTTTTCTTAAAAGAATCACTGGTTAAGGCTATTGAACGGTTGACGGAGAAGGAGCGTACGGTGGTCTCCCTGCTTTATTACGAAGACTTATCCTTAAGTGAAATTGCCGAAGTGATGTCCCTGTCACCTTCCCGGATTTCGCAGCTTCATTCTAAAGCCATTCTTCGCCTTAGGGGTTCTCTAGGAAGGCTGAAAGGGCAGTTGTTTGAGAACCCATAACATGGTTGTGCCAGGATGAAAGGAGGACCGGTGATGTCTACTAGAACTTATCCGATCGAGCATTATGTATCATTGGTCTTGTCAGACGATAAGTTAAAGGCATTTGTCCAGTTTATAGATATCGACGAGAAGTTCAGCGTTACATTGGAAGAACTGGAGCAGCTGCTGGAAAGCAGGCAAATTGTTCACGGAATACAGACTCATGTGCTTTCCTACATGGTTTCCGACCCCCAACAGTATGTTTTTAACCAGGCTCTGGTTGCTTCTGGGGAAGTACCTCAGGACGGGAAAGACGGATACATACAGTTTCAATATGATTTAGATAACAAAGACCGTAAGCCGGTAGAGCTTATAGACGGGACGGTTGATTTTAAGGAAATTATCGATCTGCGAAATGTGAAACGGGGACAGTTGATTGCGGAACGTATCCCTGCACTGCCTGGTCAGAACGGGAGGGCCGTCACAGGGGAAGAGCTTGCTGGGAAACACGGTAGGGAAGCCAGGTTTAAGCTTGGTAAAAATGTCGTGATCGATCCGGAACAGATTCGGGTTTATGCCGCAATTGATGGTATGGTTACCAAAACGGACCGGGACAAAGTCAATGTTTTTCCGGTTTACGAGGTAAATGGAGATGTGGACTACAGCATCGGTAACATTGATTTTGTAGGGACTGTAGTTATACGCGGAAACGTCCTTACCGGGTTCAGGGTAAAAGCGGCCGGAGATATCCGGGTCATCGGCGGCGTGGAAGGCGCAGAATTGGAAGCGGAAGGGTCGATTGAGATCACAGCCGGTGTGCTCGGCCATAACAAAGGTTATATCCGGGCGGGAAGCTCAGTGAAAAGTTCCTTTATTCAAGAAGGAAATGTTTATGCCGGAGAAGATGTTGTAGTTACCCAAAGCATTATGCATTCTCAGGTAAGAGCCAAACGAAGCGTGCTTTGCAATGGGGCCAAGGGCTTAATCGTTGGAGGGCTTATTCAGGCGGGTGAGTCGGTCGTGGCAAGAACCGTCGGGAATACGATGTCGACAGCAACGGCCATTGAAGTAGGGGTTGTGCCCGAACTTCGAAACGAACTGCAGCAGCTGCGTTCCCAATTGAAATTAAATATGGAGAATGCGGACAAAACGGAGAAAGCACTGATCCTGTTGGATCAAATGGCAGCAGCCGGCAGCCTGGGTCCAGATAAAATGGCTATGAGGGTTAAGCTTGCCCATACCAAAAGGCAAACCGCGGATGAACAAAACGTATTGCGGGATAAAATTTTGGGGATTGAGAAAACGCTTGAAGATACCGAAAAGGCGAGGGTGGATGTAATTTCTACCATTTATGGAGGCGCCAAAATCGTGATCGGACGCTATACGAAATTCGTTAAGGATCCATGCCAGAGAGTCACATTCCGATATCTTGACGGTGATATAGGAATGGTTGCCGGGCGCTGAGGCAGGAACGGAAGGAGCTGTGGAACGTGAACTTTAAACCTGTTGAGATGCAAATTGCAATTCCCAGGACCAATGACCTGGTGCCTTTGCATAATCAGTTAAACCAGAAACCGGTCACGGATCAGAGCCAGTTAGCCGGACAGGAAGCCAAGCATCAGGAAGACTCACGCCATCGAAGCAGTAAGCCGGAAGAAGCATCGGGAAGCGGGGTTGCCGACCGAGAACGCAGAAATCCGGCGCCTTCCGCCTCTTCCGGAAAGAAACGTACCCTGAAAGAAGATACGGAAGAAACCCTTGCCGAGCATCCATACAAAGGCAGACATATTGATTTTACCTATTAACCCAGAAAAGTATGGTGATACCTAATGAGCAGTTGGTCCTATATTGTGTTGTTAGGCTCAGTAGTTGCTGTTTTAGCATCCCTGATGCCAAAGCGCGCAGACCGGCAGCAAGGCGGCGGGTCCGTCAAGGATTTTCAGGAAAGCCTGGAGCATTATATGGGGCAGATTGAACAAGAAAACCGGGAGCTGCTGGCCCATTTTTCACAAATTCATAAGGAACATGACCGGGAACAAGCGGAACTTAAAGCAAGGATTAACCAGCTCGAGGAACAGTATGCGGCTGCTGAAGCTAAATTCAATGCAGTACTGGACACCTTTCATAAGCAGCTGGAACGGATTCAGGCTCGTTCGGACGCAGAATGGACAGGTAAATCCGAAGTAAAGAGCTCTGAAAATGAACCTGTCCAAGATACGGGGAATGCGGATCAGTCTCACCAGGCTATGCAGATCAAACAGAGGTACAGCGAAGTGTTCGAACTTCAGTCCCAGGGCAAATCCGCTGACTATATTGCGAAAAAGCTGTCGATGAACAAGGGCGAACTGCAGTTAATTCTTCAGCTGGCACGACAGGAGGAGACACTTCGTGCTTAAGAACCGCACATTGCTTATAGGGATCGGAATCGGCATGATGGCCGGAGCGCTTCTTCTTCAGTTGTTGTTTGCGGTGGAACAGCAGGACGCTAGGTTTAGCATGCCGGCACAGGAACCTTTAACGGCCGATGAAGTAAAACAGCAGGCAGAGGAACTGGGACTGACTTTATTATCGGACGGCGACAAAGTGTATACTCAGAAAGAAGTAGACCGTTTGGTGAGCGAAGCCAAGAAAATCGGGTCGAAAGCCGCAAGTTCCGCCGCTCTAGGGAATAAGCCGTCCGACATCGCGAATGATTCAAAGGATTCTGGAGCGATGATGGCCGTATACATTATGAAGGGGACGGATTCTGCCACATTGTCTGAAATCCTTCGTCAGCTTGGCGTAATAAAGGAAGTGCAGGCGTTCGAAAACTTGATGACGGTCAAACAGGCGAACGGCAAAATTCAACCCGGATTGAAGCATTTTACTAAGGGCATGTCCCTTCAGAACATCATTGATATCATCATTAAACCCTGAATAGCCGGCTATGTGAGTGGTTTCAGGGTTTTTCTATGCCTGGCGGTTGCATCCTTGGGCTGCGTATGATATAGTAATTGACGGTGTTAAAATCACACGTCGGCTAATTTGTATAACGGTGCTCCATTTGGAGTTTTATGCAAAGATGAGGCAGGCGGAGGGCAACACACTAAAAAACCATGTTGAGGAGGTGCGTGAAGATGGCAGTAATCTCCATGAAACAGCTTCTAGAAGCTGGGGTACACTTCGGACATCAAACCCGTCGTTGGAATCCTAAGATGGATCGTTATATCTTCACCGAAAGAAACGGTATTTACATTATCGACTTGCAAAAAACAGTTAAGAAGGTTGACGAAGCTTATAACTTCGTTAAGAACCTTGCAGCTGAGGGCGGCACTATGCTGTTCGTAGGAACTAAGAAGCAAGCTCAAGACTCTGTTGCAGAGGAAGCTGAGCGCTGCGGTAACTTCTTCATCAACCAAAGATGGTTGGGTGGAACGCTGACAAACTTCTCCACAATCCAGAAGCGTATTGATCGTCTGAAAACTCTTGAGAGATGGGAAGAGGACGGCACTTTCGAGGTTCTGCCTAAGAAAGAAGTCATCATCCTTCGCAAAGAGAAAGATCGTTTGGAGAAATTCCTGGGCGGAATCAAGAACATGAGAAGATTGCCTGATGCCCTGTTCATTATCGACCCTCGCAAAGAGCGTATCGCCGTAGCGGAAGCTCGCAAATTGGGTATCCCAATCGTAGGTATCGTTGATACGAACTGTGATCCGGACGAAATCGATTATGTTATTCCTGGTAACGACGATGCGATCCGTGCCGTTAAATTGCTTACTGCAAAAATGGCTGACGCTATCATCGAAGCTAACCAAGGCGAAACTACAACAGCTTAATAGATGCTGTACACATAAAAGGGTGGTTGGGAGGTTTTTTAACCTATCACTACCCTTTTTTTTCAAGCAAACGAATGGTATGCCCGGGAGCTGCGGCGAACGGTTTTTACAACATAAGAAAGTGTTAGCTTCTGTAAGCGAACGGGCTTTCTTATTGGCGCGTAAACCTACATAGAAACGCGGCCGCTCTTCTTTGAAAGGCCCCGAAATAGGTTTATCTCACATAAAAATCGTCGAAACACATCCCTAACTAAGCACCCAACCTTTAAGGAGGAAATTAATCATGGCAGTAACAGCGGCTCAAGTTAAAGAATTGCGCGAGAAAACAGGAGCAGGTATGCTCGATTGCAAAAAAGCATTGGAAGAAGCTAACGGAGATGTAACCAAAGCGGGTGAAATTCTTCGTGAGAAAGGCTTGGCGGCAGCGGCTAATAAAGCAGGACGTATTGCGACGGAAGGCGTTGTTGAATCCTATATTCACGCTAACGGAAGAATCGGCGTTCTGGTTGAAATCAACTGCGAAACTGACTTCGTAGCAAAAACAGATTCGTTTAAGGAGTTTGCACGTGACGTTGCTATGCAAATCGCAGCGGCTAACCCTAAATATGTACGCCGTGAAGAAGTTCCGACTGAAGAGCTCGAGAAAGAGAAAGAAATTCTGAAAGCTCAAGCACTGAACGAAGGCAAGCCTGAGAAAATCGTTGAGAAAATGGTTGAAGGCCGCATCGGCAAGTACTATGAAGAGTTCTGCCTGATGGAGCAATCCTTCATTAAAGATCCGGACAAAACGATCGAAACGCTTGTGAAAGAGAAAGTGGCAACGATCGGAGAAAATATCTCCATCCGTCGTTTTGCACGTTTTGAACTGGGCGAAGGCCTTGAGAAGAAAGTCGATAACTTCGTTGAAGAAGTTATGGCTCAAGTGAAGCAATAAGCATCAGCATATGAATCCAAGTAAGGAACACCTTCTGTGTTCCTTCTTTTATAACCACATAAGAAAGTATAAATCACTAATGATAAGTTAATACGGGGATAGGAAAGGGAGGAAAACAGTTTGGAACAACCGGTATTTAAACGCATTGTTCTTAAAGTAAGCGGAGAGGCCTTATCCGGACAGACAGGCTATGGAATCGACGCCGACACGATTTCCTCAATTGCTGAGCAAGTAAAAGAGGTTGTGGAACTCCAGGTTGAGGTAGCTATTGTCGTAGGCGGCGGCAACATCTGGAGGGGGATCGCAGGCAGCGCCAAAGGTATAGACCGTGCAACTGCTGACTACATGGGGATGCTGGCAACTGTGATGAACTCGCTGGCACTTCAGGATGCATTGGAGCAGATCGGCGTGCCGACCCGCGTACAAACATCCATCGCCATGCAGCAAATCGCTGAGCCTTATATCCGCAGACGGGCAATCCGCCATCTGGAAAAAGGCCGTGTTGTCATTTTTGCTGCCGGCACAGGAAATCCGTACTTCTCCACAGACACGACTGCAGCTCTTCGCGCAGCCGAAATCGAAGCGGAAGTCATTCTGATGGCTAAGAACAAAGTGGACGGCGTATACTCTGCAGATCCTTTCAAAGATGAAACTGCCGAGAAATACGACCAGCTGACATACATGGAAGTTTTGAACAAGAACCTCGGAGTCATGGATTCTACAGCATCGTCCCTGTGTATGGATAACGACATCCAATTGATTGTGTTCAACATTACCGAAGAGGGTAATATTAAGCGTGTTGTCCTTGGTGAAAAAATCGGTACCATTATCAAAGGGAGTGTAGATTAATGCCACAAGCCATAAAAAAGAACGCGGAAGAACGCATGGAAAAGGCACTGTCCGCCCTGCACCGCGACTTGACTACGCTGCGTGCGGGCCGCGCTACTCCGGCATTGCTGGACCGCGTACAGGTTGAATATTACGGAGCAATGACGCCGGTGAACCAGTTGGCCAATATTTCCACACCGGACTCCAGAACACTGATGATTCAACCTTGGGATAAGTCTTCCTTGTCCACCATTGAGAAAGCTATTTTCAAGTCTGATCTTGGACTTACTCCTTCCAACGACGGAAGTTCCATTCGTATTGTAATCCCGCCGCTTACGGAAGAACGCAGAGCCGAGCTCGTGAAGAACACGAAGAAGTTCGGGGAAGATGCAAAGGTGGCGATCCGCAATATCCGCCGCGATGCCAACGATGATATCAAGAAGCTGGAGAAGGGCACGATCTCTGAAGATGAGTCCCGGAAACATCAGGATGATATCCAGAAGGCTACGGACCGGTTTGTTGCAGAAGTTGACAAGATTCTTGTTGCTAAAGAAAAGGAAATCATGGAAGTTTAATTCACATACGTTCCCCCCTCTATCCGAGGGGGTTTATGTCTATGTTCGAGTTCTTCACGGGGGAAATAGGATGAAACGACAACTCAAAAACTTATTTGCGTCCAAACAGCAAAAAGAATCCGCAGCGGCCGAACTTTCTTCCGACAAAATCCCGCAGCATGTAGCCATTATTATGGACGGTAACGGCAGATGGGCAAAATCCCATGGTCTGCCAAGAATCGCAGGGCATCATTCGGGTATGAAAACAATTAAGCGCATTACGAAAGCCGCAGACCGGCTGGGAGTCAAGGTGTTGACCTTGTATGCTTTTTCAACGGAGAACTGGAAAAGGCCTAAGGAAGAAGTAGAGTTTCTAATGAAGCTTCCTCAGGAGTTTCTCTCCATTGAACTGGAAGAATTGCACGAGAACAATGTACAGGTCCGCATGATGGGCTATAAGGAAGATTTGCCGGAGCATACGCTGAGAGCCGTAGAAGCAGCGGAAGAACGCACTAAACACAATACGGGAATGGTTCTAAATTTCGCTTTAAATTACGGCAGCCGGAAAGAAATGCTAAATGCATTTAAAGAAATGGCGGCAGCGGTCCAAACGGGAGAACTGCAACCGGATCAAATCACAGAGGAATTGTACGAACAGCATTTGCTAACCCGCACTCTGCCGGATCCTGATCTATTAATCCGTACGAGCGGGGAACTGCGTATCAGTAACTTCATGATGTGGCAGCTTGCATACTCTGAGCTGTGGTTTACCGACGTGTTCTGGCCCGCATTTACAGAAGAACATTTTCATGAAGCTATAAGAGGATATCAACAGCGCGCTAGACGTTTCGGCGGACTGTAACCGGCAAGACCGGCATTATTGGAGGAATCGTCGTTGAAGCAGAGAATCGTAACAGGGGTGCTGGCCGGAGCCGCTTTTCTCTTTTTGCTTGTACTAGGAGAGGTCTGGTTTCGCGCCCTTATCACGGTAATGTCATTAATCGGATTTTATGAGTTCGCCAAGATGAACGGTTTCAAAAGCATGGAGATCCCTGTCATCGCAGGTTATGCGGCCGTACTGTATTTAGTAATGCCGGCGAGTATTATACAAGATTGGCATTTTCCTCCTATGGAAACCATTATTTGGCTGTTCATGCTGCTTCTTATGGCAATTACTGTTTTTTCGAAGAACAAAAAGGATATCGGTAAAGTCTCGCTTCTTTTTATCGGTGTCGTCTACATAGGGATCGGGTTTCATTATATGACCGCTACGCGGGATATGGATCCGAACGGGTTATTTTTTACTTTTGTGCTGTTTGTCTGCATATGGGCTTCCGATTCCGGTGCTTATTTTACAGGAAAGGCTTTCGGCAAAAATAAGCTGTGGCCTGAAATTTCCCCTAACAAAACCATAGAAGGTTCCGTTGGGGGGATTGTTATTTCGGTACTGGCTGCCGTTCTATTTGCTGTCGTGAAACCGGACTTGCTGAATGTTACAAACGCAGTGTGGATCGGTGTAGTCAGCTCCGTGTTCGGCCAGCTTGGAGATTTGATCCAATCTGCATATAAACGTGTCAGGGGAGTAAAGGATTCAGGCAATCTGCTGCCTGGTCACGGCGGTATATTGGACCGGTGCGACAGCTGGCTGATCGTCTTCCCGCTGGTTCATATGCTCGGCTTGATTTGATCGCATGTCAACAGCCGGAACGAATGATAGAAAGTGGTGTCCTTTTGAAGAAGAAAGTTTCGATTCTTGGTTCTACGGGTTCGATTGGCACGCAAAGCCTGGATGTCATTTCCCGCTATCCGGAGCTATATACAGTGGAGGCATTGTCAGCCGGAAGCAATATCGAGCTGCTGGCTGAGCAGGCCAGAGTGCACCGCCCGAAGAAAGTGTCGGTTGCCACTAAGGAGCTAGCCGACCGTATTCGCGGCGAGCTTCCTCCGGGCATCGAGCTGAGCTTCGGCGAGCAGGGTTTAATCGAAATCGCGGCCCATAACGACGCGGATTTCGTCATTACAGCCCTTGTCGGCAGCCAAGGGCTGAAGCCGACACTTGCGGCGATTGACGCCGGCAAGCAGATCGGCCTCGCTAACAAGGAAACCCTTGTGAGCGCCGGCCATCTGGTCACCGCGTTGGCGAAGCAGCGCGGTGTGTCGCTGCTGCCGATTGACAGTGAGCATTCGGCGATTTTTCAATGTTTGAACGGCGAGCCCCGCGCGGCCGTCCGGAAGATTACATTAACCGCTTCCGGCGGTTCGTTTCGGGACCGTTCACGCGAGGAGCTTGCGGGTGTGACAGTAGAAGATGCCCTTAAGCATCCAAACTGGTCTATGGGCGCGAAGATTACGATTGATTCGGCTACGATGGTCAACAAGGGGCTAGAGGTGATGGAAGCCCACTGGTTGTTTGACTTGTCCTACAATCAGATTGAAGTTTTAATCCATCCCGAGAGCATCATTCACTCCTATGTGGAATTCAATGATCACAGCATCATAGCACAAATGGGGAATCCCGACATGAGGGTCCCGATTCAATATGCCTTAACTTACCCTGACCGCATTGCAAGCCCTACCGAGCCGTTGAATTTGGCGCGTCTAGGCACGCTGCATTTCCGGGAAATGGATTATGACCGGTTCCCGCTGCTGCGGATGGCTTTCGAAGCCGGCAGAGCTGGCGGAAGCGCACCCACTGTTTATAATGCAGCTAATGAGGCGGCGGTTGCCCGTTTCCTTCGCGGAGGAATCCCTTTTTTGGCAATTGAGGCCATTATTGAGGAAGTGCTGAGCCGCCATGATACCATTCACGAACCGCAGCTGGACGAAATATTTGCATGTGACGCCTGGGCCCGTAAAGAGGCTGCAGCATGGCATAAGTAGTATGATAGGCCGAGGTTGGTGCGAACCGGCCTCGGTTTTTCACTGCATGTTTGCCTGAGTTGATTCTCTTGTGTTAGAGTGAGGAATAATGTTATCTTAAGGACATGTTAACCCGCGTTGATCTCATCACCGGAACGGAAAGTCCTTTCACACTAAGAGAATAGGGGTTGGGAATCGTTGACGCCTCAAGTACTGTTTCAAACGGTCATGGTATTTTTTGTACTGGTATCCATTCATGAATGGGGCCATTTCTATTTTGCTAAGCGTGCCGGCATTCTCGTCAGAGAGTTTGCCATCGGTTTCGGGCCGAAAATTTTCTCTTATAAAAGAGGAGAAACCCGTTATACGCTAAGGCTGCTCCCGATCGGCGGTTTCGTGCGGATGGCCGGAGAAGATCCGGAAGTTGTTGAAGTCCAGCCGGGGCAGACTGTTGCGCTAAGACTAAACAAGCAGGATCAAGTCAGCCACATCTTTATGGATCAGCTGGATCAGAGGAACAACACGGTTCAAGGCGTGATCGAAAAGCTGGACATCGAGCATGCACTATATGTAAAGCTTGATATCGAGGGTGAAGTCCAGAAGTATAACGTTCATCCTGAAGCGGTGATCGTCTCCAAACTCAAAGAAACCCAAATTGCGCCCCATAACCGCCAGTTCGGCAGCAAGACCGTCGGACAGCGTGCGTTGGCCATATTTGCCGGCCCTCTGATGAACTTTATTTTAGCTTTCGTCTTTTTCTGCACGTACATATTAATGGCGGGGATTCCAGTGGAACAACCGCAGTATGTGAAGATCGGCACAGTGGAGAACAACTCCGTAGCCAAAGGCATCTTGACTCCCGGAGATGTTGTAAAGTCCGTTAACGGCGTAGCCATCGGCGGGGATAGAACGAAGCTGATTGAGCTGATTAATAAATCGCCTAATAAGCCGATGGACTGGATTATCATCCGCAATGGACAAGAGCAGAAGGTTGAAATTACCCCTGCTTTGAATAAACAGGATAATATCGGCCGTGTGGGTATCACGGTGCCTGTTATCACACGCAATGCCGGATTCGGCGAGGCGGTTCAGAATGGTGCGCATATTATGAAAGATGCGACGGTATTGATTTTTGACGGCTTTAAGAAGCTTGTGTTCGGCCAGTTCAAAATGGATGATTTAGGCGGACCGGTACGTACGTTTGAAGTGACCGGCCAATTTGCCAAAGCCGGCCTCCCGCAGTTGATTTACTGGGCGGGGATTTTAAGCCTCTACTTAGGAATATTCAATTTGCTGCCGTTTCCTGCGCTTGACGGAAGCAGGCTTGTGTTTCTCGGATTTGAAGCGGTCCGCGGCCGTCCGGTAGACCCCAACAGGGAAAGCATGGTGCATTTCATCGGATTCGCGATGCTGATGCTGCTAATGCTGGCTGTTACTTATAATGATATTTTGCGTTTATTTAAGAGCTGAACTTGAAGTTCTAATTTTCGGAGGTCGACATGTCAAAGGACAAAGGTTTTGTTACCGAAATTACCCCGCAGAGCGAAGATTTCTCTCGGTGGTATATTGATGTCATTAAGAAAGCGGAATTGATGGACTATTCGCCGGTCCGCGGGTGTATCGTATTCCGTCCGGAGGGCTATGAGCTTTGGGAACTGTGCCAGCGTGAACTGGATGCCCGGTTTAAAGAGACAGGCCACCGTAACGCATACTTCCCGCTTTTTATTCCCGAAAGCTTTTTTCAGAAAGAAAAGGAGCATGTCGAGGGATTCAACCCTGAGCTTCCATTCGTAACGGAAGCCGGTGGAGAGCAGCTGGAAGAGAAATTGGCAATTCGTCCGACATCAGAGACGATGTTCGGCCATATGTATGCCAAGTGGATTCAATCCTACCGTGATCTGCCGCTGTTGATCAACCAATGGGCGAATGTCGTGCGCTGGGAAAAGCGTACGCTGCCGTTTCTGCGTACAAGCGAGTTTCTTTGGCAAGAAGGACATACAGCTCATGAGACGGAAGAAGAAGCTCGTCACGAGACGATGCAGATGCTGGAGATCTATCGCGATTTCGTAGAGAACTTCCTGGCAATTCCAGTCATTACCGGACAGAAGACTCCTTCGGAAAAATTCGCCGGTGCGGTCGATACGTTCTCAATTGAAGCCATGATGAAGGACGGCCGTGCGGTACAAGCGGGAACTTCCCACTATCTAGGAACTAATTTCGCTAAAGCGTTCGAAATCAAATTCCTTGACCGTGAAAATACGCAGCAGTATGTGCATACAACTTCCTGGGGTGTCAGCACCCGTCTGATCGGGGCGCTTATTATGGTGCACGGCGATGACCGCGGACTGGCGCTTCCTCCAAAAGTTGCTCCTACGCAAGTGGTCATGATACCAATCGGTCCTGCCAAAACCAGAGACGCAGTAATAGCACGTACGGACGAGTTGTATGCCGAGCTGAAGAAAGCAGGAGTCCGTGTGAAAGTGGATGACCGTGCTGACCAAAGCCCGGGCTGGAAGTTTAACGAATACGAAATGCGGGGCGTACCAGTTCGTTTGGAACTGGGGCCAAGAGATATGGAGAATGGCGTGGCGGTTCTCGTTTCCCGTATTTCCGGAGAAAAGCGGATCGTTTCGGAGGAGAACCTGGTAGAAGAAGTGCAGAAGATGCTTGAAGAAACGCATCAGCTGATGTTCGAGAATGCCAAACGGTTCAGAGATGAAAACTTCCTGTCAGTAGATACACTGGACGAGCTTAAAGCCGACATGGAACAGCGCCGCGGGTTCTATCTGGCTGGATGGTGCGGCTCCAATGCCTGTGAGCATCAGGTGAAAGAAGAAACAGGAGCAACAAGCCGCAACATTCCTTTTGAAACGGAAGAGAAGAAATCCAAGTGCCTCGTTTGCGGCGAAGCTGCGGAACATACGGTTGTTTTTGCCAGAGCTTATTAAGAAACGAATGTCGTAGAATATAGATTGAGCTTAAAGTATAGGTTGTGTGAACCAGCCGCAGCAGTAAGGGTGAAAATCCCAATCGGCGGTTCCGCCCTATACTTTTCTTTGTCGTTTGGATCATGCCATTGCTAGAATCAAAGTTTACTAGAGTTATAGAGGGGGAAACATCGTGAGCCAACTTACCGAAAAGAGGAATCGCTTCGAGCTGCTCATGAAGCAGTCGGAAATCCCGATGGAGATGATAGAAACCTATTTTTCGGAAGGGTATATCGACAAGGTGGAAATCAGCAAGACGAACCGGGAATGGACATTTTATCTATCCAAAGAAACGCTGGTTCCTCATCCGGTCTACCGAACCTTCTGTAAGCTCGTACATGATAAACTATCGCATATTGCCAAAGTGCGTTTCGTGCTGCAATACGGTTCAGCCGTTGAGGACGCTCATGTCGTACAGGAATATTGGAACCTGTTTCTGGATTGGGTTCAAAAAGAAGTACCTTCGGTGAACGGATGGCTGAAATCCGGAAGGATTGAAGTGAACGGGAATTTGCTCACCGCAGCCTTGGTAGATTCGATGTCGCTGGAGCTTGCCAAAAAGAAAAATGTGGACCAATGGATTCAGCGGTATTATTCGCAATATTTTTCCCGTAACCTGCAGGTGAAGCTTTCATTGGGAGAGTCGAATCCCGAGGATTATGAGAAGTTCATGCAGAAAATCGAGCAAGAGGAACGGCATGTTGTACAACAGCTTATAACGGCCGTACAGTCAGAGTCTGAAGACTCGGATCTGCCCGAGCAGGACTTGAAACTGTGGATCGGCAACGAGATTAAAGACCAGCCGGTACCTCTGCAGCAGATTACCGATGAGGAGAAGAAAATAGCAATTCAGGGCACTGTGTTCAATTTGGAACAGAAAGAGCTCCGTAACGGCATGACTCTCTTCACTTTTAATTTGACTGATTTTACGGACTCCCTGCAGTTGAAGGTGTTTGCGAAGAATAAGGAAGACGTCAAAATACTGAACCTTCTCTCTAACGGAAAATGGATCAAATGCCGCGGCAAGGTGGAGTATGACCGTTTTATGCAGGTGCCTGAGCTTGTGATGATTCCTAATGATATTAACGAGGTGGTGCCTCCGGGGGAACGCAAGGACAAAGCGGAAGAGAAGCGTGTAGAGTTTCATTTGCATACTTCGATGAGTACGATGGACGGTATAACACCGATCGGGGAGTATGTGAAAACTGCCGCCAAGTGGGGACACAAAGCGATTGCCGTAACGGATCACAGCGGAGTTCAATGTTTTCCGGATGCTTACAAAGCCGCCAAGAAGAACGGTATCAAGGTAATTTACGGAGTAGAAGCTAATGTTGTGAACGATGCTGTCCCCGTCGTGTTAAATGCGGTGCCAGTGCCGCTGAAAGAAGCGGAATATGTTGTGTTCGATATCGAGACCACGGGACTTTCGGTTGTCAATAACAAGATCATCGAGATTGCCGGCGTGAAGATGAAGGACGGCAAAGAAATCGACCGGTATGCCACTTTTGTGAATCCGCATGAGAAAATTCCTTATCATATTCAGCAGCTGACTAATATTACGGATGACATGGTAGTGAATGCGCCGGAGCTTGAACCTTGTATCCGCGAGTTCTCTGCTTTTGTAGGGGATGCTGTGCTCGTGGCCCATAATGCAAGGTTCGATATGGGTTTCATTCAGCACACACTGAAAAGTTTAGGCATGCCAGAACTGGATAATGCTGTACTTGATACTTTGGAAATGGCGCGTCTGCTGCATCCGAACCTGAAAAATCACCGGCTCAATACGCTGTCGGATAAATATAAAGTGTCGCTTGAAAATCATCACCGCGCCGTTGACGATGCGGAAGCCCTAGGTTACGTGCTGTTTCATCTGATCAATGACGCCGTTCAGGCAAATATTACGGACCTGGCCAGGCTGAATGATTTTGTAGGAAAGAACTTGAAGAACACCCGGCCGTTTCATTGCTGCATCTATGCACAAAATGCGGTCGGGAAGAAAAATCTCTTTAAGCTGATCTCTCTATCGCATACGGAATACTTTAATAAAGTGGCATGTATCCCTAAGAGCAAGCTGATGGAGCTTCGGGAAGGGCTGCTGATTGTATCCGGATGTGAAAAAGGCGAGTTTTTTGAGAGCGTCTTAAATAAGTCGGTTGAAGAGGCGGAGCAGGTGGCGGAGTTTTACGATATTCTTGAAATCCAGCCGGTCGGTTTATATATGCATCTGGTGGATAAAGGGCTCGTGGGAAGCCGTGAGGAAATTGAAGGAGCTCTGAAAAGAGTGTGCGAAATCGGCTACAAGCTGAATAAACCGGTTATCGCAACCGGCAATGTCCATTACCTTAACCCAAGGGAGAAAATCTTCCGCGATATTACGATCCAGGGCATTACCGGCTTCAGTCCGCTGAAGGATCAGAACAAGCCTGACGTCCATTTCCGCACTACTGATGAAATGCTTGCTGAGTTCGCCTTCCTTGGCGATACGAAAGCGCACGAGGTGGTCATTAAGAATACGGTGGAGCTGGCGGACCGGTTTGAAGAAATCGAAATGTTCCCGACCAAGCTGTATACTCCGATCATTGAAGGCGCAGATGATGAAATCCGCAATACATGTTACGATACCGCCAAAAGACTTTACGGCGAACCTGTTCCGGATGTGGTCGTGCAAAGGCTCGAAAAGGAACTTGTTCCGATTATTAAATTCGGGTTTTCCGCCAACTATCTGATTTCTGAGCGCTTGGTAAAAAAATCGAATCAGGACGGATATCTGGTCGGATCCAGGGGATCGGTCGGCTCCTCCGTAGTAGCGACGTTCCTGGGGATATCCGAAGTAAACCCGCTGCCGGCGCATTACCTGTGCAAGTGCCAGTACAGCGAGTGGTTCCTTGACGGAAGCTACCCGAGCGGATTCGATCTGCCGGACAAGAACTGCCCTAAGTGCGGAGAGAAAATGAAAGGGGAAGGGCAGGACATTCCCTTCGAGACATTCCTGGGATTCAAAGGGGATAAGGTTCCCGATATCGATTTGAACTTCTCCGGTGAATATCAGCCTACGGCCCATAATTTCACCAAGATCATGTTTGGCGACAAAAACGTGTTCCGTGCCGGTACCATCGGTACGGTTGCAGAGAAAACCGCTTTTGGTTTTGCTAAGAAGTACGAAGAAGAGAAAGGCAAAAAATGGCGGAATGCCGAGCTCACCAGGCTGGCGAACGGCTGTACCGGCGTAAAGCGGAGCACCGGGCAGCATCCGGGCGGTATTGTCGTTGTCCCGGATTACATTGAAGTAGAAGACATCACTCCGGTTCAATTCCCTGCGGATGATATAAACGCCGAATGGAAGACCACACACTTTGATTACCATGCTTTTGATGCCAATTTGCTAAAGCTTGATATTCTCGGCCATGATGATCCGACGATGATGAGAATGCTGCAGGATCTAACCGGTGTAGATCCGACTACGATACCGATGAATGATCCTAAAGTAATGAGTATTTTCTCTTCAACCCATGCGTTGAATGTAACGCCGGAACAGATTCGGACGCCGGTAGCGACATACGGGGTGCCGGAAATGGGAACCAAATTCGTGCGTCAGATGCTTCAGGAAACGCAGCCGCAGACGTTTGCCGATTTGCTGCAGATTTCAGGCTTGTCGCACGGTACCGGCGTGTGGCTGGGCAATGCCCAGGAGCTGATCCGCAAAGGTCAATGTACGATCAAAACCGTGATCGGCTGCCGTGACGATATCATGCTGTTCCTTATCTATAAAGCAGGCATGGATGCCGGACTGGCATTTAAGATTACGGAAAGCGTGCGTAAAGGTAAAGGGCTTACCGACGAATGGATCGAGGACATGAAGAAGCATAAAGTGCCTCAGTGGTACATTGACTCCTGTCTTCGGATTGAGTATATGTTCCCGAAAGCGCACGCCGCCGCCTACGTTATTTCTGCGGTGCGGACCGCTTACTTTAAAGTGTATTACCCGATTGCTTATTACGCGACCTACTTTACAGTACGGGCAGAGGATTTCGATTTGGAGCTGCTATGTCAAGGATATGAAGCTATCTTGCGAAAACTCATTGAAATTGAGGAAAAAGGTTTCCAGGCGCTCCCTAAAGAGAAGGCCATGGTATCCTTGCTTGAAATGGCGCTTGAAATGACGGCTCGCGGGTTCTCCTTCAAACCGATTGATATATATCGCTCGGATGCTACGAAATTTATTATCGACGGGGATTCGCTGATTCCTCCGTTTGCAGCCATCGGCGGCATCGGTGATAATGCGGCACGGAATATCGCCGCAGCGAAGGAGGGGGGAGACTTCCTGTCTATTGAAGACTTCCAGCAGCGTTCCAAGGCAAGTAAAACGATTGTGGAAGTCCTTACGGGGATGGGTTGCTTCCGCGGACTGCCGGAGTCCAACCAGCTGTCTTTATTCTAATTGTTGCCTGCTTACCTGCCACCGTTCGCGTCAAGGGAACGCCCTTGTCAGAGCTGTGATGTTATGTTATAATTTTTCTGGTAATAATGTGTATAGAACGACTGCAGAAGAGTGGGGAAACCCACTCTTTACATTTTGATAAGAGCCTATTTGAATAGGTTCATACATATTTGAAACTATCGAGGAGGTACATTTTTGAATTCAGCACAGGCGAAAACCATCGTAGAACCTATTGTTCAACCCTATTTAGAGGAGCATGGTTTTGAATTGGTCGACATTGAATACGTGAAGGAAGGAAGCAACTGGTTTCTGCGGGTCTTTGTAGACAAAGAAGGCGGCATTGATATTGACGATTGCGGCCGCGTCAGCGAGTTTTTAAGCTCGAAGCTGGATGAAACCGACCCGATTCCGGATGCTTATTTCCTTGAGGTATCATCGCCGGGCGCCGAACGCCCGCTTAAGAAGCCGCAGGATGTTGCTAAAGCGGTGGGCAAGAACGTTTTCGTTACCACTTATGAACCAGTTTCCGGCTCGAAGGAATTTGAAGGCAAGCTGCTTTCGTTCGAAGGCGATGTCCTGAAGATAGCGGCAGGGAAGAAGACGGTTGAGGTGCCCTACGAGAAAGTGGCGAGTGCAAGGTTGGCCATCGTTTTTTAATGTGAAATTTTGATAAGGGGGAACTACTTTCCAATGAGCATGGATTTTATTGAAGCACTGTCGGAGATCGAAAGAGAGAAAGGGATCAGCAAGGACATATTGATTGAAGCGATCGAAGCGGCCCTGATTTCCAGCTATAAACGCAATTTCAACACGGCGCAGAACGTTCGCGTCGACATCAACCGGATGACGGGCGTTATCCGGGTATATGCCCGCAAGACAGTCGTGGAGGATGTACTCGATCCGCGTCTGGAAATTTCACTGCATGCCGCCCGCGAAATGAATCCGAACTTTCAGATCGACGACATTTCCGAAATCGAGGTTACACCCCGTGACTTCGGGCGAATTGCAGCGCAAACTGCCAAGCAGGTTGTTACGCAGCGTATTCGCGAAGCGGAGCGCGGCCTGATTTATAACGCGTTCATCGACAAAGAAGAGGATATCGTAACGGGTATCGTTCAGCGTCAGGACCAGCGCAATATCTACATTGACCTTGGCAAAATCGAGGCGGCTCTGCCGCTTAACGAATTGATGCCGAATGAGAAATTCAGCCACGGCGACCGTGTGAAATCCTATATTACCAAGGTGGAGAACACGACAAAGGGACCGCAGATTATTTTGTCCCGGACGCATCCCGGATTGCTGAAGCGCTTGTTTGAGCTCGAGGTTCCAGAGATTTTTGACGGCGTCGTGGAAATTCGCTCCGTTGCGCGCGAAGCGGGATTCCGTTCGAAAATTGCCGTTCACTCCCGCAATCCTGAAGTGGATCCAGTAGGTTCTTGCGTAGGACCTAAAGGTCTGCGTGTCCAGACAATTGTGAATGAACTGAAGGGCGAGAAGATTGACATCGTCCGCTGGTCCGAAAATGTCGACGAGTACGTAGCCAATGCGTTAAGCCCGTCCAAAGTCGTGGAAGTGACCGTTTTTGAAAATGAGAAAATGGCCCGCGTTATCGTTCCCGACTATCAGCTTTCGCTTGCGATCGGTATTAAAGGACAGAATGCCCGTCTGGCTGCGAAGCTGACAGGCTGGAAAATCGACATCAAGAGCGAAACGCAGGCTGAGCAAGAGTATGGAAGAGTCAAAACTAGCACGGAATTAATGCATCAGGACTCTGTCAGCATCGACTAATTACACGCCGTTTCCGAAGGAGGGTATAACGTGAGGCCAAGAAAAATACCTTTGCGCAAATGCGTCGCCTGCCAAGAGATGATGCCGAAGAAAGAGCTGATTCGGATCGTCCGCACGCCTGATGAGCAGATCCTGATTGACCTCACGGGCAAGAAATCGGGGCGCGGCGCCTATCTGTGCGGCAAAGTTTCCTGCTTCAAACTGGCGAAGAAAAGCAAGGCGCTGGACCGGGCGCTGAAGCAGCCGGTAAGCCCGGAAATTTATGATCAGCTCGAACAGGAATTTATTCGGGTGGAAGATGACTTTAATGCAGCTAAAGACGCGGTGAATGACGATGATTCCTAAACTGCTGAATCAGCTGGGATTAGCCTTGAGGGCCGGAAAGCTTCTCTCCGGTGACGAGAATGTGTTGAAGGCGGTCCGTTCCGGTTCTGCAAAGCTGGTTTTTGTAGCTCATGACGCATCGGACAACGCCAAGAAGAAATACAGGGACAAATGCCGTTCCTACCAGGTCCTGCATACGGAAGAACTGAGTCGCGAACAGCTCAGCGTAAGTATCGGCAAAGAGGATCGCGTGGTTCTGGCCGTAACGGACCCGGGCTTTGCCAAGATGATGATGAAATGCTTGGAACAACCCGCGGAGGTGGAGAATATTGAGTAAACAAGAGAAAGATAATAAAGATAAACTTAGAGTCTACGAATATGCGAAATCGTTAAATATGAGCTCCAAGGAAATCATTACCATTCTTAAACGCTTAAATCTTCCAGTTAATAATCATATGAGTGTTATGGAGAATGACGCGGTTTCCCGCGTGGAAGGATTCTTTCGCGATATCAAGCAGAATGCGGCTGCCAAGAGGGCATCCGAAGGATCTAAGCCGGCGCCGGGCGCTAACCCAAGCAAGTCTGCTGACAAAACAGTAGCTTCCACACCGGCACAGCCTAAAGCAGAAGAGAAACCGGTTTCGACCGTTTCTTCGCTGCCGCAGCGAGACACAGCACCAACCAGCATTTCGCAAGACCGCACCAACGACGCAAACTCCGGTGAACGTCGATCTCAGCCACAAGAAAGACAGGGACATATGAATTCAACAAAACCTAATGATAGAAATTCAAGCGGAAGCTACAATCAGAACCGGACCAGCTCGACTGGAGGTTCCCAATCCAACAACCGTCCATCTCAAGGCGGTGCACCTCGTTCCGGCCAAAGCGGCCAAGGAGGTCAGAGACCTTATTCCGGCAGCAGCCAGGGCAGCCAAGGCGGACAGCGTTCCAACAACGGCCAAGGCGGTGCTCCGCGCACCGGCGGCCAGGGAGGCGCGCCTCGTACAGGCGGTCAAGGTCAAGGCGGCCAGCGCACATACTCCGGCCAAGGAGGCCAAGGTCAGGGCGGCCAAAGAACGTTCTCCGGTCAAGGAGGCCAAGGAGGTCAGGGCGGTAACCGGTTTGGAGGGGGACAGCGTCCCTCGCAGCCAGGGCGGACTGCGGATTCCAAACCTGCAGCGCGTCCGGGCTTTGCTGATTCAGGAGCGGGAGCTGCCGGATCGAACCCGAAATCCCAAAACCGCAAAGCGAAGCCAACAGGCAAGCGTTTTGAAGACGGAAAACCCGGCTTCGGCGGCAACAACCGCGGCGGAGGCTTTAACAGCCGCAATAACAGAGGCAAAGGCAAGCACCAATCGCAAGAACGGAAAGAGAAAATCGATAACACCCCTAAGAAAATTATCGTCCGCGGTAACATGACCGTGGGTGAGACGGCGAAGCTTCTTCACAAGGATGCTTCCGAAGTCATTAAGAAGCTGATGTTCCTTGGAACGATGGCTACGATTAATCAAGAGTTGGATTTGGATGCCATTCAGCTTCTTGCCACTGAGTTTGGTGTAGAGGTTGAAGTGAAGATTGTTGTCGAAGAGGACCGTTTCGAGAATTTTGAAGAAACGGATGAGGAAGAAAACCTCATGGAACGTCCGCCGGTTGTTACTATCATGGGTCACGTCGACCATGGTAAAACAACTCTATTGGACGCCATTCGTGAAACGAATGTAACTGGCGGAGAAGCAGGCGGTATTACCCAGCATATCGGGGCATACCAAGTTGAAGCGAAGGGCAAGAAGATTACGTTCCTGGATACGCCGGGTCACGAGGCATTTACTTCCATGCGTGCACGCGGTGCTTCCGTTACCGATATCACGATTCTGGTTGTTGCTGCAGACGATGGCGTTATGCCTCAAACCATCGAGGCGATTAACCATGCGAAAGCCGCTAACGTTCCGATCATCGTCGCCATCAATAAGATGGATAAAGAAGGCGCAGATCCAGACCGCATCAAACAAAGCTTGACTGAATATGAACTGGTTCCGGAAGAGTGGGGCGGAGATACGATTTTCGTACCGGTTTCTGCGAAACAGCGTCAAGGTTTGGATGAATTGCTGGAAACAATACTCCTCGTTGCAGAGGTCAATGAATATAAAGCAAATCCTAACAAACGGGCCAGAGGTACGGTTGTCGAAGCCGAGCTGGACAAAGGCCGCGGAGCTGTAGCGCGCGTTCTCATTCAGCACGGTACGTTGAAAGTAGGGGATGCTTTCGTAGCAGGGGTCTATTTCGGACGTGTAAGAACCATGGTCAACGACAAGGGCCGCCGTCTGAAAGAAGCAGGACCTTCTACCCCAATAGAGATAACCGGTTTGACCGAAGTGCCGCTTGCCGGCGATCCGTTCATCGTGTTCGAGGACGAGCGCAAAGCCCGCGATATTGCAGAGAAGCGTACGGTAGCGCTGCGTCAATCCGAGATTACGGCCAACACGCGCGTAACGCTGGATGATTTGTTCCAGCACATTAAAGACGGAGAATTGAAAGAGCTCAACGTCATCATTAAAGCAGACGTACACGGTTCTTCCGAAGCAATGAAGAGTTCCCTTCAAAAAATCGAAGTCGAAGGCGCACGTGTCAGAATCCTTCATTCCGGTGTAGGGGCTATTACGGAATCCGATATCAGTTTGGCTTCTGCTTCCAATTCGATCGTCATCGGTTTCAATGTTCGACCGGAACCTGCTGCGAAAGCAACGGCTGAACAGGAGAAAGTAGACATCCGTCTGCACAGCGTTATCTACAACGCCATCGAAGAGATCGAAGCGGCCATGAAAGGCTTGCTGGATCCAATTTTCAAAGAGAATATTATCGGCCATGCCGAAGTGCGCAATATCTTCAAAATCAACAAAGGGATAATTGCAGGTTGTATGGTTACCGACGGCAAAATTACACGTGCTTCGCAAACACGTATTATTCGCGACAATGTAGTGGTCTTCACTGGAAAGATCGATACGCTGAAGCGTTTCAAAGACGATGCCAAAGAAGTGGCTCAAGGATACGAGTGCGGTATTACGATTGAGAAATTCACCGATATTAAAGAAGGCGACATCATTGAAGCATTTGTGATGGAAACTGTTGAAAGATAAGAGGTGATCGTCCATGGCTAAAGTACGTGTCGGCCGGGTAGGCGAACAGATTAAGAAGGAACTAAGCTTAATCATTCAAACCGAATTAAAGGATCCCCGCATAGGTTTCATTACAGTTACCGGTGTAGAGGTCACAAACGACTTGTCTCAGGCTAAAGTATTTTTTAGCGTATTAGGCAGTGATGAGCAGAAAGCCGAGTCCCTGAAAGCTTTGGAGAAAGCCAAAGGCTTTCTTCGCTCAGAGCTTGGACGCAAGCTGCTTCTGCGTCATCAGCCGGAACTGATATTTAAGTTTGATTCGTCGATCGAGTACGGCAGCCGGATTGAAAAGCTTTTGGAAAAAATCAGCGATGAGGACAGCGAATGAGCGGTTCGGCAGCCCGTGCAGCTGTTTATGGGAATCAGTTGGAAGAGGCGGCACGTTTCCTGAAGGAGAATGATGATTTTCTTGTTGTATCCCACATCCAACCGGATGGGGATGCAGCAAGTTCTACCGTAGCCATCGGGCTATTGCTTGAGCAGCTCCAAAAGAATTTTCTGCTTATCAATGAAGGCTCGGTGCCACGAAAATTATCCTTTCTTCCGAAGTACAGTGAAATCGTCAATCTGTCTGAAAATCCGGCAAAAGGTAAGTTTAAGCACATCATCAGTGTTGATTGTGCGGATTATTCCAGAATCGGCTCTGTCGCGTCGATGTTTACGGAAGATGCCATCGTTTTAAATATCGACCATCACCCTACAAATGACGAGTTCGGTGCAGTGAACTTGATTCGTACCGATGCCGCCGCTACCGTTGAAATTTTGTATGACTTGTTTCAAGAGATGAAGCTAAATTGGAATGTTTCTTTAGCCACTGCGATTTATACCGGATTACTTACCGATACCGGCGGTTTCCGATATTCCAATACGACATCGCATGTAATGAATATTGCTGCAGAGATGCTCCGCTTGGGTGTAAACGGCCATGAGCTTGCTAACGAGCTTTTGGAGAAGTCTTCCTTGGCGCATATTCTTCTTTTGAAGAAAGCTTTGTCTACCCTGGCATTCACTGAAGATAAGCAAATCGCGTGGGTAATGGTGACTGCAGCTGACATGAAGGATTCGAATGCGACCAATGAAGATTTTGAAGGTATTGTAAATTATCCCCGGAATATCGAGGGGGTTGAAGTCGGCCTCTTATTTAAAGAGACGGGCAAAGACACCTATAAAGTGGGATTTCGTTCTGCAGGCAAGGCCGATGTTGCTGTGATCGCGAAAAGCTTCGGCGGCGGAGGGCATGTCCGTGCTGCGGGAGCCACCGTACAAGGACCATTAGAGCAGGTCATTCAAGAAGTTGTGAATTGTGTTAGGAGTGCGTTAGAATGAGCTTGGACGGAGTATTGCCGGTTCTTAAGCCGGTAGGCTTCACCTCCCATGATGTCGTGGCGAAAGCCAGGCGCATTTTACGTATGAAACGGATTGGGCACACTGGTACCCTGGACCCCCAGGTAACCGGTGTGCTTCCGTTATGTATCGGGAGAGCTACGAAGCTGGTGGAATATATACAAGAGCTGCCGAAAGAGTACGAGGCCGTGCTGCGTATCGGAGTGTCAACCGACACAGAAGACATGACAGGGGAAATCGTTTCTTCGGTGGATTCGGTAACATTGACGGAATCACAAATCCGCTCTGCCGTCGGGAATTTTTTAGGTGAGATCTCACAGGTTCCGCCTATGTACTCTGCAGTAAAAGTGGACGGGAAACGTTTATATGAGCTGGCCCGTCAAGGAGAGGTTGTCGAAAGGAAGGCCCGTCAAGTTTTTATCTATTCCATCGACATCCTAGAATTGAAGCTGGACAAGCAGCATCCCGATATCCGCTTCCGCGTCAAATGTTCCAAAGGAACATACATCAGGACACTGTGCGTAGACATCGGCAAAGCTTTAGGATATCCAGCTGCGATGGCCGAACTGACCCGGACTTCAACAGGACATATTTCCATGGACCAATGTTACACGCTGGATCAGATTCAGAAGGCGCAAGAAACAGGTGATATCAGTTCATTACTCATTCCCGTTGAACGTATGGTTTCTCATATGCCGAGAATGGTAATTCTTGATTCCAGATTGAAACAAGCGCTGCAAGGCCAGAAACTGCCGGTTTCCTTTGTCAGCGGGATTACCGGGAATGAGCGAGATGTCATTGCGGCCTTTACCGAACAGGAAAAGCTGGTTGGATTCTATCAACTGGATCCATCTGTACAACGGCTGGTCCCCGTGAAAATTTATTCAGATCAAGTTTAGTTTGACTAAAGTTAGGTGTGATGGATTTGAAGATCATTCATTTGGGTTTTCCGCTCGACCGGGCACTTCTGCCCTCAGATAGCAGCAGGCAGGTTCTGGCAATCGGTGACTTTGACGGTACCCATCGGGGGCACCAGGATGTCATCCGCAGAGCTTTGCGGATTGGCCGCGAAGAACAACTTCCTGTAGCGATCATGTCGTTTCATCCTCATCCGAGAGAAATTCTGGGATTGTCCCAATACGGACAGTATTTAACACCTCTAGAGGAGAAACTTCGTCTGTTTGAACAAATGGGTGTGGATACGGCATATGTCGTTAAGTTTACACCTGAGTTTGCAAAACTTGCGCCGGAAACGTTCATTTCCGACATGTTGATCCCTATGGGCCTGCATACTATTGTTGTCGGGTTTGATTTTAACTTCGGTTACCGGGGTGCGGGTTCCGTATCCACTCTCCGGGAGTTTTGCCTTCCTGACATCAACGTAGACATGGTCCCGCCTTATATGGCGGAAGGGGAGAAAGTAAGTTCTACCCGCATAAGGAACCTTCTCGAGAAGGGCAATGTAAGCGAAGCAGCAGAGTTATTAGGAAGACCGTATTCGCTGTACGGGGAAGTGGTAGGCGGAGATCAGCGCGGGAGAACGATTGGTTTCCCAACTGCAAATCTTAAGCTGCATGAACCATTTATCGTTCCTGCTAAGGGCGTTTATGCCGTGCGGGCTTATATAGGTGATAAAAGGTTCGGCGGCGTAATGAATATCGGAGTGAAGCCGACTTTTACAGAGAATACGGTACCTAGCCTTGAAGTGCACTTGTTTGATTTTGACAGGTCCATTTACGGGGAAACCGTCAGGGTGGATTTTTTGAGCTTTATCCGCGCCGAACGCAAATTTTCTTCCGTTCAGGAATTAATCGATCAAATCGGTAAAGATGCACAGACGGCGAAATCATTTTACTTTTAAAGCAAAAATATGCTATACTTTACTACGTTGCCGTTAACACAGCTTATTTGAACTCTGCGGCATTAACCGTAGCTTGGAGATTCGTTCTACTTCCGACGATCGGCTGGGCTATCGGCGATTACAAACATTTTATAGGAGGTGCCCTACGATGGCATTGACACAAGAGCGCAAGACACAACTGATCCAAGAGCACAAAACTCACGAGTCCGACACAGGATCTCCTGAAGTGCAAGTTGCAATTTTGACGGAGAACATTGTGAACCTGACGAACCACCTGCGGATTCACAAGAAAGACCACCATTCCCGCCGCGGTTTGCTGAAGATGGTTGGCCAACGCCGTAAACTGTTGTCTTACCTGAAGAACAAGAACGTTACCCGTTACAGCTCTCTGATCGCCAAACTTGGCTTGCGTAGATAATATACGTAACCGTAAAGAAGCAACCCATGCTGACCTCAAGTCCGGGCACCCGTCCGGGCTGTCAGTAAGGTTGCTTTTTGTAATGTACATAAATATCCGCGGCTGCTTCATGTTTTTGCCGTGAGAAGGAAATACTGACCATTATGCAGAAGTAGTGTGAGTTACTAAGGAGGGATCCCATGGAAAAAACGATAGAAATGAACCTTGGCGGCCGCAAGCTGGTCTTGGAAACCGGCAGATTGGCCAAGCAGGCGAACGCGGCAGTGACCGTTCGCTACGGAGATACAGTTGTGTTATGTACCGTAACGGCATCATCGGAACCAAAAGATTTAGACTTTTTCCCGTTAACCGTAAATTATGAAGAACGCCTCTATGCAGTAGGTAAAATTCCAGGCGGATTTATTAAGAGAGAAGGCAGACCAAGCGAGAAAGCCATTCTGTCCAGCCGTTTGACGGACCGTCCGATTAGACCTTTGTTCCCGGAAGGGTTCCGTAATGATGTACAAGTATTGAATCTTGTCATGAGCGTAGACCAGGATTGCTCTCCTGAAATCGCTGCAATGATCGGTACTTCCGCAGCGTTGAGCATCTCCGACGTTCCGTTCAACGGTCCGATCGGCGGCGTTATTGTCGGCCGTATTGACGGCAAGTTCATCATCAACCCGACTCCTGAACAGGAAGAGCAAAGTGATGTATACTGTGTCGTTGCAGGAACGAAAGACGCGATTATGATGGTGGAAGCGGAAGGCAACGAAGTAGCGGAAGACGTAATGCTTGAAGCAATCATGTTCGGACATGATGAAATCAAGAATATCGTAAGCATCATCGAGCAATTCACTGAGGCGGCAGGAAAGCCGAAGATGGCTGTAAAACTGCATGAAGTAAATGCCAAGGTGAATGATGAAGTCCGTGCTTATGCCATGAATAGACTTGTCGAAGCTGTTCGGATCGAGGAGAAGCAGGCACGCTCCGAAGCAATCGACACCATTAAGAAGGAAGCAGCAGAGCATTTCTCCGAAGTATACGCGGAAACACCTGAGCTTATGAAAGATGTACATGAAGTCCTTTATGATATCGTGAAAGAAGAAGTGCGCCGCTTGATTACGCATGACAAAGTTCGTCCGGACGGACGCGGCTTGAACGAAATCCGCCCGATCGACTGCGACATCTCGCTGCTGCCTCGTACGCACGGTTCCGGCTTGTTCACCCGCGGACAAACCCAGGCACTAAGCGTATGTACTTTGGGCGCATTGGGAGACGTACAAATTTTGGACGGCATTTCCCCGGAAGAAACGAAACGCTTTATGCACCATTACAATTTCCCTCCTTTCTCCGTCGGGGAAGCGAGACCACTCCGCGCTCCGGGTCGCCGCGAAATCGGGCACGGCGCATTGGGCGAACGTGCCTTGTCTAAGGTAATTCCGAATGAAGTGGAATTCCCTTATACGATTCGTCTGGTATCCGAAGTTATCGAATCGAACGGATCTACGTCCCAGGCTTCGATTTGCGCAAGCACCCTGGCGATGATGGATGCAGGGGTGCCGATTAAAGCTCCCGTAGCGGGAATTGCAATGGGCCTTATTAAAGACGGTTCCCAAGTTTCGATACTGACTGATATTCAAGGGATGGAAGACCATCTTGGAGATATGGACTTTAAAGTTGCCGGTACGGCTGCAGGGATCACTGCTATTCAGATGGACATTAAGATTGACGGCATCGACCGCAGCATTTTGAAGGAAGCATTGGAACAAGCCAGAGAAGGCCGTTTGTTCATTTTGGACAAAATGACGGCGCGTATCCAAGAACCGAAAAAGAGCTTATCCAAATACGCTCCGAAAATCGTTACGATGCAGATCAATCCGGATAAAATCCGCGATGTCATTGGTGCAGGCGGCAAAATTATTAACAAGATCATTGAAGAAACCGGCGTAAAAATCGATATCGAGCAGGACGGCAGAGTATTCATTGCTTCTTCTAATGAAGAAATGAATAATAAAGCCAGAAGCATCATTGAAGGAATTGTTAAAGAAGTGGTTGTCGGCGAAACGTACCTCGGTACCGTGAAACGTGTAGAGAAGTTCGGGGCGTTCGTAGAAATCCTTCCAGGCAAAGAGGGGTTAGTTCATATTTCGCAGCTTTCTACGGAACGTGTAGCTAAAACCGAAGATGTCGTGAAGATCGGCGATCAGATTACGGTGAAGGTTACGGAAATTGACCAGCAAGGCCGGGTAAATCTTTCCCGCAAAGCTACGATGACGCCTCCGGCTGCAGAAGCGCCGGCTAAAGCCTAATCCGATTACAATAACGAAGAAGAGCCAGAGTCGCATCTGACTCTTTTTTATTTTGCATAAACAGGAAATGGTTATCATACAAATAGGACAAATCCCCTGCGGATCGGACGGGCCGCTTGAAGTTGGAGGAGTCCAGTGATGAACGGAAAAAAAGTTTGGGTTATCCTATGCACTGCCGTAATCAGTTTCGGAGTTTTCACCATGCCCGGTCCTATCGGAGAATATACAGCTTTTGTGAAATCAAGCCATAAACAATCCATCACTGCAGCTGCACTATCAGATGACCGGCTATTGTTACGCATCCGAGAAGAGGCTGCCAAACAGTATGTCAAACCGATTGATGCCAGAGTGGACCGGGTCTGGAAGGCGATTCCGGGCTACAACGGATTAGAAGTTGATATTGCACGGACGCACCGCATAAATGCAGACAAAGGTCCTCAGGATCAGCTGCAGATTGTTTACCGGGAAATTCCGGCTTCCGTTGACTTGTCGCAACTTCCTCCTAACCCTGTCTATAAAGGAAATCCTAGAAAGCCGATGGTCTCTCTCATGATCAATGTTGCCTGGGGGGACGAGTTCCTCCCCGTTATGTTGAAAACATTGAAAGAGGAACATGTGCAAGCGACGTTTTTTCTGGACGGGACTTGGCTGAAGTCTCATAAAGAGACCGCTAAGGAAATATTGGCCCAGGGTCACGAGCTTTCAAACCACGCCTACTCCCACAAAAACATGAGCCAGCTTACTGAAAGCAGAGCCCGTGAGGAAATTATAAAGACGGAGAAACTTTTGAGGGAAATTGGTGTCAACAACAAATTATTTGCACCTCCTTCAGGAGATTTCGACCAAGAGACTGTAAACATAGCCAAAAGCATGAACCTGCAAACCGTACTGTGGACACTTGATACCGTAGATTGGACGAATCCATCTCCCGCATCCGTTATCCGTAAGATCAGCACCAGAGTGGAGGCAGGATCCATGATCTTGATGCACCCAACAAGCGCATCAAGCCAGGCACTGCCGGAAATGATCCGTAATATTAAACGGAAAGGGTATGTTCTGGGCACTGTCAGCGAGCTGCTTTCGCCTGCAAGGGTACCTAAAGTTGAGGATACGTTTGCTTTTTGATAGAATCATGAAGTATAAGCATTTATAGGAGGATCCCTATTGATAAAGCATCGGTTAGCTAACGGTTTAAGGGTGGTACTGGAACCCATCCCTTCCTTGCGTTCTGTCACATTTGGCATCTGGGTCAAAACGGGTTCGCGCAACGAGAAGGAGATTAATAACGGGATATCCCATTTTATTGAGCATATGCTGTTCAAAGGTACAGAGCGTTACAGCGCGCAAGAGATTGCGGAGGTATTTGACGGCATTGGCGGAAACGTGAACGCTTTTACATCCAAGGAGTATACTTGTTACTATGCCAAGGTGCTGGATCAGCATCTTCCTTTAGCGATGGACGTGCTTTCCGATATGTTCTTCCATTCACAGTTCGACCGCGAGGAACTGGAGAAGGAAAAGAACGTTATATTGGAAGAAATTTCGATGTATGAAGATACGCCGGATGATATGGTGCACGATCTGATTACCAAAGCAGCTTATAGTACGCACCCGCTGGCCTCCCCGATTTTAGGGACTGAGGAGATTTTGACGCAGCTACAGTCGGACGACCTCAGACAGTATATGAAGGAAAATTACCACATCGGCAACACGGTACTTTCCATTGCCGGAAATATTGAAGAGAGCAGCATTCTTGAACTGGTAGAAGCCCATTTTGGACAGTTCAGTAACGCAGGCGAGCAGGATGTGTTAATCAAACCTGATTTCGACGGCGGCTTATTGTTCCATGAGAAAGCTACAGAGCAGAATCACATCTGCCTTTCGTTCGAAGGCTGTTCACTGGCTGATCCGCGTATTTATGGAATGATCATCTTGAACAATACGATCGGGGGGGGGATGAGCTCCCGGTTGTTCCAGGAAATCCGCGAGAAGCGGGGCTTAGCTTACTCCGTCTATTCTTATCACAGCGCACATCTAGACAGCGGTTTGTTTACACTCTATGCGGGTACCGCTCCGAAACAAACGAAAGAAGTGCTGGAAGTGACGATGGAAGTGATGAATGACCTGGTTCGTAACGGGATGACTGCTGCGGAACTGCACAAAGGCAAAGAACAGCTCAAAGGCAGCTTGATCTTAAGCCTGGAAAGTACAAGCAGCCGGATGAACCGGATGGGTAAGAACGAGCTCTTGCTTGGCCGTCATTTGACGCTGGATGAAATCATTGAGCGGATTGACGCCGTAACTATGGACGAAATTGCTTCGTTGTATCAGACGGTTTTCAGCAAGCCTTTCGCCTTGGCTATGGTGGGCCAATCCGACCAGGTTATATCGGGGTTCAGGAGGGATCAGCTTGTTCTATAAAGTGGAGTTGAAGAAACTGCCGGGGAACGAGGATCTGTCTCTGCCTCAAAAAATGTCTGAGCTTGCAGCGGGTTTCGATCTATATGCAGCCGTTGGGGAAGACACGGTGATAGCACCGGGAGAACGGATTTTGGTGCCGACCGGTTTTGCGATGAGCATGCCGGCAGAGCTGGAAGCCCAAATCAGACCGCGGAGCGGACTTGCATACAAGCATGGAATCACTGCTTTAAACTCTCCGGGCACGATCGACGCGGATTACCGCGGAGAAGTGAAAGTGCTGCTGATTAATCATGGTACAGAACCGTTCCGGTTAACCCGCAATGAACGGATCGCACAAATGGTGTTTCAAGTGGTTCCGAGAGTTGAGTTAACCGAAGTCGATGAACTATCTGAAACCGTGCGCGGCTCCGGCGGGTTTGGACATACAGGTACGAAATAATTTCGCGATAGGCACTTTTCCCGATGGGGAAAGGTGCTTTTTTCTGTTTCCAGGGGCAGTAACCCTTTTTGGGCGCGAGCATAAGATGTGAGTATAGATCGGCAGCGAAGGAGGAAAGGTGCCTGATGTTAACCGGTATTCATGTGGTATGCGTCGGGGGCGATGCGAGAATGCTTGAAGTCATTCAGCAGCTCTCCGAATGGGATGCTACGGTCACATTAATCGGTTTTGACAATTTACAGCGGCAATTCGGTGGGGTTTCCCGGGCTGATTGGACCGCAGAGGCAGTACAAGGAGCAAACGCGGTTATCTTGCCGGTGGTTGGTACGGACGATGCGGGACGGATCAGCACTGTCTTCTCTACGCAGGAACTATACTGGGAGGATGCTATTTCATCGCAAATTCCTAAAGAAGCCACTGTGTTTACCGGTATGGCCAAAAGCTTTCTGAAACATTCGTGCACGAAACACGGGCTCCGCCTGGTGGAACTTCTCGACAGGGATGATGTTGCTATATATAATTCGATTCCCACGGCTGAAGGTGCGGTTATGATGGCGATTCAGAACACCGACATCACGATTCACGGGTCCCAATGTATGGTGTTGGGTCTTGGACGAACCGGCTTCACGTTAGCGAGAACACTTCAGGGTCTGGGAGCTAAAGTCAAAGTAGGCGTGCGGAAGGATGAACATTATGCGCGTGCTGTGGAGATGGGTTTCGAGCCTTTTTATACAAAAGATTTGCTGAATCAAGTCTCCAATGTCGACTTGCTTTTTAATACGATACCGAATATGATAGTCACAGCGCAAATCATAGTCAATCTCCCACACCGTGCCGTGATTATCGACTTGGCTTCAGCCCCCGGCGGAACGGATTTCCGTTACGCTGAAAGGCGCGGAGTGAAGGCCATGTTGGCCCCCGGACTGCCGGGGATCGTCGCTCCTAAGACGGCCGGTCGTATTCTAGCGAACTGCTTAAGCCAGTTGATATTGGAAGATTCACTAGAGCGGGGGAATGCGCAATGAATTGGCAAGGGAAGACGGTTGGCTATGCGCTGTCGGGATCACATTGTACGTTTGCGGAAGTGATGCCGCAAATCCAGAGGTTTATAGATGCCGGCGCCAAGGTGGTGCCGATTGTTTCACAGACAATTCTTACTACGGATACTCGTTTCGGCACCTCGGAAAATTGGCAAAAACAGTTGAAAGATATAACAGGGAATGATATTATTTCTACAATCGTAGACGCGGAGCCGCTAGGGCCTTCCAAATTATTGGATGTTATGGTGATTGCCCCTTGTACCGGCAATACGACAAGCAAGCTGGCGAACGCTATGACGGACGGACCGGTATTGATGGCGGCCAAAGCCCAAATGAGAAATCAACGGCCACTTGTCCTTGCTATTTCCACGAATGACGGCTTGGGGCTGAATGCAGCGAATATAGCTAAGCTGCTGGTAACCAAGAATATTTATTTTGTACCATATGGCCAGGATGCGCCCAAGGCGAAACCGAATTCCCTTGTCGCACGCATGGATCTTATCATGGAGACATGTGAGGCGGCATTGGAAGGTAAACAGCTTCAGCCTTTGCTAGTGGAACGTTTTAACTCCTAACAGTGCTATTGCATACCACATATACATCCGAGAGAGCTTCTAACGAAGCTTTTCTTGATATATCGGGAAGTAATGCGCTTGTGTAGTAAGGTAGATTTATGTTAAGACGAATGAATAGTAGGTTCATATTAATTTATTTCAGCAACAGGTACTGTGGGAGAGCAAATACTTAGATTATGGGAAGACCGGAAGTTCCTAATTGGAAGTGAATTCCGGTCGACCGCTATCATGCTTCAAGAGTTACCTAAAGTCAGTCAGCAATGCACCAGCAACAGGTATGGGGGAAATGGAATGCGTATTTTAGTGCAGAAGTTCGGCGGCACCTCGTTATCCACACCGGAAGCGAGGGAGCATGCCATCGGACATATCAGGCATGCACTTGACCAGGGATATAAACTGGTTGTAGTCGTATCCGCAATGGGGCGTAAAGGAGAACCCTATGCGACGGATACACTTTTGGACTGGGTCCGCTCGAACGGGAACAGGCTGCCGGTTAGAGAAAGAGATATGTTGCTCTGCTGTGGAGAAATGATTTCTGCAGCCACCTTATGCAGCTTGTTGAACGATCTCGCAATCCCGTCAGTCGCTTTTACCGGAGCCCAGGCGGGTATTCTTACGAATGCCCAATATGGAAACGCTCATATTTTATCAATTAATCCTTCCAGAATTATCGAACAGTTGGAAGAGGATAAAGTCGTGGTCGTTACCGGATTTCAAGGAATTACAGAGGACGGCGACTTTACTACATTAGGCCGGGGCGGCAGCGATACGTCAGCTACAGCTTTAGGAGCAGCTCTGAAAGCTGAAATGGTAGATATTTTCACTGATGTAAACGGTATTTTGACGGCAGACCCCCGCGTAGTGGAAGATGCTCGGCCGCTTGAAGTTGTCACCTATGCTGAAATATGCAATATGGCATACAACGGAGCAAAAGTAATACATCCCCGGGCTGTGGAAGTGGCGATGCAGGCCCAAATTCCAATCCGCGTGCGGTCCACTTTTTCACAGGACGAAGGAACTCTGGTTACATCGCAGGATATTCTCAAGCACAGCGAGAAAATCCAAGACCGTTTCGTCACCGGGATTGCCCATGTTTCCAATGTAACGCAAATCCAGGTACTGGCCGACGGCAATCACCGTGATTTGCAGCTTAACGTTTTTAAAGCTATGGCGGAGAACCATATCAGTGTGGATTTCATCAACGTAAACCCTATGGGTGTTGTGTATACAGTATTCGATTATGATGCGGAGCAGGCCATGAAAGTGTTGAGGGCTATGGACTATGAGCCTTCCTTCCTTGAGAATTGCGCCAAAGTATCAGTCATCGGTGGAGGAATGAACGGGGTACCGGGTATTATGGCACGTATTGTAGAAGCACTGACTGAAGAGGAAATTCAAATTCTTCAATCCGCAGATTCCAATACAACGATCTGGGTACTGGTCCAGAACAGCGACATGGTCAAAGCGATTAGAGCATTGCATGCCAAGTTTCATTTGCATAAGTAGTCTATTTGATAGGAGAGGTTGTTACGATGGAATTCGGAAGACTGATTACGGCTATGGTCACTCCCTTCGACCAGGATCTGCAAATTGATTGGGCGGCAGCCGGTAAGCTGATTGATTATCTGATTGATGAACAGAAAACGGATAGTATTATCGTAAGCGGAACTACAGGCGAGTCGCCTACGCTATCCGAAGACGAGAAACTGCATCTGTTTGAGTTTTCTGTCAAGCACGCTGCCGGCCGTTGTAAAGTGATTGCAGGAACAGGCAGCAACGATACGTCCCACACGATCAGTTTAACCCAAAAAGCGGAAGCTCTAGGGGTGGACGGTATTCTCTTGGTTACGCCGTATTACAATAAGCCTAGTCAAGAAGGGCTGTATCAGCATTATAAAGCTGTGGCGGCGTCTACATCCCTGCCAATCATGTTATATAATGTCCCAGGGCGTACAGGGGTAAATCTGCTGCCTGAAACAACAGCGCGCTTATCCAGCATTCCGAATATTACATCTACCAAAGAAGCGATCGGAGATTTGGACCAAATCACGAAGCTGCTTACGATTGTAGATCAAGATTTCATCGTATACTGCGGTGATGACAGCCTGACTCTTCCTATGATGAGCATCGGGGCACACGGAATTGTGAGTGTCGCGAGCCACGTGGTGGGAAGCTCCATGAAAGAAATGATGGAAGCCCACCTTAGCGGAGATACCGGCACTGCAGCCAAACTCCACCGTCAACTGCTTCCCGTTTTCAAAGGTTTGTTCGAATTCCCGAGCCCCGCGCCGGTGAAGTGTGCACTTAAGCTCAAGGGCTTGGAAACAGGTGGCGTAAGACTTCCTTTACTGTCAGCAAACGAACAGCAGGAAGCGTTCATTGCATCCTTATTTTAAACGATCATTCTTGGTGCTACCTGCATCCGGATATCGTGCGACCGATGTTTGCTTGGGCCTCCTGGCTCAGGTCGGCATCGGTTTTTGTTTTTTGGATACAATAGTGCTTACTTGCATTGACTTGTGTTTTGGGTTTTCCATCATGTATAATGGGGTCAAGTGACTTGGGTACGGTACATTTTGGAATGTTTAATATCAATTAGGGACGTTTTGAATACGTTTAGGAGGTTAAGATTCAGTTGTCAAAGAAGAATAATGCTGATAAATTATCCATTTTCGCATTGGGCGGCGTAGGCGAAATTGGTAAGAACATGTATTGCATTCAATATGCAAACGATATCGTCGTTGTAGATTCCGGTTTGAAATTCCCCGAAGAGGACATGCTCGGTGTGGATATTGTAATTCCTGACATTTCCTACTTAACAGAGAATAGAGATAAGGTTAAAGGCATCATCATCACCCATGGACACGAAGACCACATCGGAGGACTGCCTTATGTCCTCAAACAGTTAAATGTACCCGTTTACGGCACGAAATTGACCCTTGGACTTATCGAAAGCAAATTAAAAGAAGCGAATCTTCTGGGGGAAACGAAGCGTATTTTGATTAACGCAGACTCAGAAATTCAACTGGGTGTCCTGCGTGCTACATTCTTCAGAACGAATCACAGCATTCCGGATTCAGTAGGCGTTGCGCTGGATACCCCTGAAGGAGTTGTCGTACACACTGGAGACTTTAAATTCGATCAGACTCCTGTGAACGATCAGTATGCTGACCTGCATCGTATGGCTGAAATCGGCAGCAAAGGCGTTCTTGCCCTGCTATCGGACAGTACAAATGCAGAACGGCCGGGCTTTACCCCTTCTGAGAAAAGTGTCGGGGAAGAACTTGAAGAGATATTCCGTAAATCTAAACAACGCGTAGTAGTAGCTACTTTTGCTTCCAACGTGCACAGAATCCAACAGGTTATCGATGCTGCGGTTGTTACAAACCGAAAGATGACTGTAATCGGGCGCAGTATGGTTAATGTCGTTAATATTGCAAGCGAGCTTGGATATTTGCATATACCGGACGGGATGTTGATTGAGCCGGAAGAAGTGAATAAGATGGCTGCTGACCGTGTTGTTATCTTATCGACAGGCAGCCAGGGAGAGCCGATGTCAGCGCTGACAAGAATGGCCCGTTCCACACACAGGAAAGTCGATATCCTTCCTGGTGACACGGTAATCATTGCAGCCACTCCAATTCCTGGCAACGAGAAGTATGTAGGACGCACAGTGGACGAGCTTATGCGTTTGGGTGCCAACGTGATTTACGGACCTGGTTCCGTCTCGGGTGTACACGTTTCCGGTCACGGCAGCCAAGAGGAGTTAAAGCTCATGCTCACGCTGATGAAGCCAAAATATTTCATTCCGATTCACGGGGAGTATAGAATGCTTAGGCATCATGGACTTCTTGCTGAAACAATCGGTGTCGAGAAAGAGAATATATTCCTTGTAGACAATGGGGATATTGTGGAAATTCAGAACGGAAGTGCACGTAAATCCGGGAAAGTCCAAGCAGGCAATGTACTGATAGACGGACTTGGTGTCGGAGATGTAGGAAATATCGTTTTGCGTGACCGCAAGTTGCTGTCGCAGGATGGAATTTTGGTTGTTGTCGTTACACTTAGCAAGCAGGAAGGGAACATTTTGTCCGGTCCGGATATCATTTCCCGCGGCTTCGTTTATGTTCGTGAATCCGAAGGCTTGCTGGATGAAGCGAACAAGATTGTGACGAACACTTTGAACCGTCTGATGAGCGATAACGTCAATGAATGGGCTTCCCTGAAAACCCATGTGAAAGAAGCGCTTGGAAGGTTCCTGTACGAACAAACCCGCAGAAGACCGATGATCCTGCCGATCATCATGGAAGTATAATTAGATACCGTTACAGTCACTTAGAAGAGCCTCTCCTCCATGGAGAGGTTTTTTGCATTGAATAGCCTCTATTCAAAGCTCGTCCAACCTTGGAATAATATCTAATCGATAACCCATACTATGGGAGATTAGGCAACTACAAGGAGGAACTTCATATGACTTACAATAATCCGCGCAGCCCGATAACGACCAGAAATGCCGCCCCCCTTCCCGGTACAGCTCCGGGTGCGCCGCAAAACCCGAACCCGAACCAGCCTCCGGCACCCGGTGTGAATCCGGCACCGTACCGCACGGAACAACCGGGACCAGGTATGGAAGAACGCAGAAGCAACCCCGTTTTGGAGAATATACAGCACCTGGGACAGACTACGGTTCCTTCAGGAGAATCCAATATTTTCTGCATGACCATTATCGGGCAGATTGAGGGACATATCGTTCTGCCCCCGCAGAATAAAACCACCAAATATGAACATTTGATCCCTCAGTTGGTGGCTGCAGAACAAAGTTCGAAAGTGGAAGGAATCCTGATTATTTTGAATACGGTCGGGGGAGATGTGGAAGCAGGCCTTGCCATAGCAGAGATGATCGCGACATTGTCTAAACCAACGGTAACTTTGGTGCTGGGGGGAGGTCACAGCATAGGCGTGCCGATCGCTGTTTCTTCGAATTACTCTATTATTGCCGAAACCGCAACGATGACAATTCATCCGATCCGTCTTAACGGCCTTGTGATCGGCGTACCGCAAACATTTGAGTATTTGGATAAAATGCAGGAACGCGTCGTCCGTTTTGTAAAAGAGCATTCCAATGTTACAGAAGAGAAATTTAAAGAACTCATGTTCAAGACAGGTGAGTTGACACGAGATATCGGAACGACCGTAATCGGCGCGGATGCGGTGAAGCACGGTCTCATCGATGCTATTGGAGGGATAGGCGACGCGCTGAAAAAGTTGAATCAGCTCATTGGAGAATACCGCCAAGTACGCAGTAATGGAGGGGTAGCACATTGACTTATTATACACCGATGCCGCTGGAAGTCGTATTTGCCGGTTTTACCGATGAAATGGCGCCCTATGAAGAGCTGACGTTTCAGGGCCGGTTACTGCTTGTCGAACGTATGGATGCCATGCGTGTAAGGGTTGTAAGGCTTGTAAACTGTGCATCGATGGAGGATTATCTTGATCCGAAATTTTCACCGGGACAAGTGATCCATTATACACCCGTAATGATGGTTTAAACCTAGATCATAGGAACCCCAGGCAAGTTATGGTATAATAGGGACTCGGGGGTGTCCAAGTTTTGGCTAAGAAGAATAAGAAGAAGAAGTCGAAAGCCCTTACCTCAACGCTGAAATTTGAAGTATACGGCATTCTGATTATCACGCTTTCCGTGATTTCCCTATCAGGGGAAGCTACTGTTGGAAAAGCCTTTATGAAGCTGTTTCGTTTCGTCCTGGGCGATTCGTATTTTGTGCTGCCTGTTGTATTTATTTATGTTGGATTGTTTGTGATGTGGAACCGGAAATGGCCCCGCGGCTGGACACTTCGCAAAACAGGCCTGTTGGTAGCTCTTCTTGCTTTTGCTATACATACGCATATCGCGATGATTGACAGCAAATTTGCTCCGGCCGGAATCTTGACATCAGGCGCCATTATGGATACTACGCAACGGGAGCTTATGAACGGACTGATTAAGGGCCCTCCTGCAGGAACAATATCAGCTTCAAACGAGTACGGAGGCGGATATGTCGGCGGGATCGGGTATGCCTTGTTGTTTTTTCTTTTTGGCTATACCGGATCCAAACTGATGGTTTATACTATGTTCGTGATCGGTTTTATGCTGATAACCGGAATCTCATATGTTGATCTGGCGCAAGCCGCACGAGGCAAAGGGAAACATGTGCTCGGCCGTCTGGATAAGAAGATAGTGGCTATGCTTAAGAACCTGCAGCAGAAGAAGAAAGTGCAGCAGCCAGCTAAAACTGCCATACCGGATGAGGATCCTTACCTTCCTATAGACGATGAGTTTGATGAAGAAATGTACAAGCCGGTTAAACCTAAGAAGAGGCCGCTGTTCTTTCAGCTTCTGCAGAAGGAACCGAAGTCTCAACAATCGGAGATGGATGATCTGGAAGAGGACGAGATGGATGGCAAAGGCCTCAGAACAGTACCGGCTCCGTACAATGACAATTCGTATGACGATGATGACGAGGCGCTGGATTCCAATTCAGTACCTGCAGCCATCCAGGAGCAGCCTATACCGATTATCCGAAATTTTGAGGATCACTTGACACCGGGTGAGAAAGCAGAGTGGCAGGATGAACCTGAAGTTCTACCGCCAGCCGTATCTCCGATGGAAGCGGAAAACCCTGAGTTTGAGGGAGAAGACGGGTTGGCGGGCATGAGCTTTGCTCCGGAGCGTCCAGCCAAGAAGCCGTACCAGCTGCCCCCTTTTCACTTGTTGTCCAAGGGAGCAGCTTTCGGGAAGGGTGCGGATTCTTCCGATTACATGGGCACCGCAAGAAAACTCGAGGCGACACTGGAAAGCTTCGGTGTACGTGCGAAAGTTCTTGAAGTAGTAAAAGGGCCATCGGTAACGCGCTATGAAATCCAGCCGGACACCGGTGTGAAAGTAAGCCGTATCGTCAGTCTGACAGATGATATTGCTCTTGCGCTTGCCGCCAAGGATATAAGAATGGAGGCTCCAATTCCGGGCAAGTCCGCCATCGGTATTGAAGTTCCCAATTCCGAAGTATCTGTCGTTACGATGCGGGAAGTCATGGAGAGCGGAGCCTTCCAGGAAGCAGGCTCCAAGATGTCGATCACCTTGGGCCGTGATATCTCCGGGCAGCCCATTGTTGGCAATTTAGCCCGCATGCCCCATCTTCTTGTAGCGGGAGCAACCGGATCAGGGAAATCCGTTTGTATTAACGGGATCATTACGAGTATTTTATACAAGGCAAAGCCGGAAGAAGTCAAATTCCTGATGGTTGACCCCAAAATGGTCGAGCTCAATGTGTACAATGGTATCCCTCATTTGCTTGCTCCTGTCGTGACGGATCCGCGCAGAGCTTCCCTGGCACTCAAGAAAATCGTAGTAGAGATGGAGAAACGGTACGAGATGTTCTCCAAATCAGGAACAAGAAACATTGAAGGCTATAATGCGATGCTCGCTTCTAAGGGAAATATAGATCTGCTGCCGTATATTGTAGTTATTGTCGACGAGCTTGCAGACTTAATGATGGTTGCGGCAAATGATGTGGAGGATGCCATCTGCCGGCTGGCCCAAATGGCGCGTGCCGCGGGGATACATCTGATTATCGCTACACAGCGGCCGTCCGTCGATGTTATTACGGGTGTAATTAAAGCGAACATCCCTTCAAGAATTGCTTTCGGGGTATCTTCTCAGGTGGACTCACGTACCATTCTGGATATGGTAGGTGCCGAGAAGCTTCTTGGACGGGGGGATATGCTTTACCTTCCGATGGGAGCCTCTAAGCCGATCAGGGTACAAGGAGCATTCTTGTCCGATCAGGAAGTAGAAGCTGTTGTTAACTTCTGCCGCGATCAAGAACAGGCGGAGTATAACGAAGAACTTGTTCCCGAAGTGGAGGACAAACCGGAAGACGAAGGTGAGCCGCTGGATGAGTTGTTCGACCAGGCCGTCCAAATTATATTGGAGGCTAAGCAAGCTTCCGTTTCCCTTCTGCAGCGGAGGATGCGAATCGGCTATACCCGGGCAGCCAGGCTTATTGATACGATGGAAGCCAAAGGTGTAGTCGGCCCATACGAAGGCAGCAAACCCCGCGAGGTACTATTGAGCATGGAGCAATACGAACATAACCGAATGAGTTCATAAGCCGGAATAACCCCCTCTGCCAGAGGGGGTTTCTTTGTGCTGCAGTTCATGGTGCATAATCCCTTTCATTGCATCTCATACTAACTACAACTGGCTTAAGTAACATAACGAGAGGATGAAATAACATGATGCCAAAACGAGTGTTTTGGGTGGTTTTAGCGATTGTAGCTCTCCTTCTAGGGTTATATCGGATGAATACTCCAGGACATGTAACAGAAACCTTCAGCAAGTCCGTAATCAAGTACGGGGCTGCGGGCAAAGACGTCAGGGAATTACAATACCGGATGAAGCATTTAGGGTATTTTTTCGGGAAGGTCGACGGTCAGTTCGGTTACAGCACGCTGCAGTCGCTGAAATGGTTTCAAAGCGAATTCGGCATTAAGCCTGACGGTGTCGCGGGTGCTGAGACGAAACTAAAACTATACAATGCAACGAAAAATTATAAACCTACCGCTACCGATCTAGGCGTTGCCAATGGCGGGGCCGCAAGCGGTAATCAAGCCGGTAAAGGCGGCGGCGGTAATGCGGCAGGCAATAAAATGACACCATCTAATCATTTGGGCCTGTCCAGCAACGACATTCGAATTATGGCCAACGCTGTATACGGTGAAGCCAGAGGCGAGCCGTATGAAGGGCAGGTTGCGGTGGCTGCCGTGATCCTGAACAGGGTGAAATCAGCAAGCTTCCCTAACACTGCCGCTGCAGTCATTTATCAGCCGGGCGCCTTTACAGCCGTGGCAGACGGCCAAATCAATCTGGAGCCGAACGAAAGAGCGAAACGGGCCGTACAGGACGCCATTAACGGCTGGGACCCTTCAGGAGGCTGTTTATATTATTTTAATCCAGTGACAGCAACGTCCAAATGGATTTGGAGCCGCCCGCAAGTAAAGACGATAGGGAAACATGTTTTCTGTATGTAACCAAACGGAAAGATAAAGGGCTCGCGGCAAGAGCCTTTTATCTTTTCTTACTTTTTCTGTGAAAGAGCAGTCGAACACCCAAAAGTTGAACCTCATTGGCCGATGGTATAGAATAATGAAAAATGGAATAAAGTGACTTTAGACACATTAGGCCAGCATAGAAAGGATGTCGGAACATTTTGACTAACCAGGGATTTGAACGAACTACCGTAAACGGAATCCGGCTTCACGTCATGCCTACACAACGTTTTAAGACATTTGCCGTTTCTGTGTATATCGGCCATCCATTAACAGAAGAGAAAGTGACTGCGACGGCACTGGCCCCTTTCGTTCTAAGAAGAGGAACGGCTACTTACCCGGAAACACAACAGTTCCGCGAAAGGTTGGACGACCTCTATGGAGCGGGTTTCGGGTTTGATATTTATAAACGGGGCGATAATCAAATCGTCCAATTCCGTATGGATACGATACACGATCAATTCGTAAAGCAGCAGTCTTCATCCCTGTTAGCTGAATCGCTGCAATTTCTCGGAGAAGTGATTACGAATCCATTAGTGGAAGATGGAGCCTTCAGCAGGAAATATGTAGAAGCCGAAAAAAACACGCTTAAGAAGAAGCTGGAATCCATTGTTAACGATAAAATCCGCTACGCGGCGGAACGCAATATAGAAGAAATGTGCAAAGATGAGCCATACCGGCTGCACCCGCTTGGACGCATCGGTGACCTGCAGGGGATTACTCCGCAATCTTTGTACCAATCTTACATGGACTGGCTGAGAACATCTCCAATTGATGTATATGTGGTTGGTGACACTTCACTCGAAGCGGTCTCCGAATTAGTGCAGAAGCATTTTTCCGTAGAACGCGGGGATATTTATTCTTATGATGTGAAACCGGTCCAACGTGAGGCAGGAGAAGTCCGGACAATTGTGGAAAAGATGGACGTGAATCAAGGAAAGCTTAACATGGGTTTACGGGCCCGTACTAGTTATTCGGACGAGAACTATCCGGCAGCGTTGATGTACAACGGTATTCTTGGAGGGTATCCTCATTCGAAGCTGTTTGTTAATGTTCGGGAGAAAGAAAGCCTTGCTTACTATGCTGCCTCCAGGTTGGACGGTCATAAAGGTATTCTAACGATTCAGTCCGGTATAGAGATCGATAACTTTGAGAAAGCGACGGACATTATACGAAAGCAGCTGGACTCCATGGCCGCAGGGGACATTAGCGAGCTGGAGCTGTCCCAAACCAAAGCCATGCTTGGGAATTCACTGCGGGAGATGCTGGATTCCGCTTTTGAAATGATTTCGTTTGATTTCAGCAGTGTGCTCAGCGGCAAGGAACGTTCGGCTGGCGAGTTGATACAAAGGCTGGAGCAGGTCGGTGTGCCCGACATACAAGCTTTTGCTAAGCAGGTTAGCCTGGAGACTATCTATTTCCTGCGGGACCAGAAGGGAGAGTAACAAATGGAAGCGATCCGATACGACCAACTCAAAGAAACCATTTATTACGAAAAGCTGCCTAATGGGCTGCAGGTGTATGTTTTGCCTAAAGAGGGATTTCAAAAAACGTATGCTGCTTTCTCTACCAATTACGGTTCGGTTGATAATCATTTCCGGCTGCAGGGCAAAGAGGAGCAGCGCGTTCCGGACGGCATAGCCCATTTTCTTGAGCACAAAATGTTCGAGGAACCGGGGGGCGGTGACGTTTTCAATAAGTTCGCTTCCCATGGGGCATCGGCCAATGCGTTTACAAGTTTTGACCGTACCGTTTACCTGTTTTCGGCTACAGAGCATATCCAGGAGAACCTAAAAACATTAATCGATTTTGTTCAAAATCCTTATTTTACCAACGAGAATGTGGAGAAAGAAAAGGGGATTATCGGACAGGAAATCAAAATGTATCAGGATAATCCGGATTGGCGGGTTTACTTTGGGCTGATTGAAACGATGTATGCCAAGCATCCGGTTCATATTGACATTGCAGGTACCGTAGAATCTATTGCCGAGATCACGAAAGATACGCTGTACGATTGTTACCATACATTTTATCACCCGACGAATATGAACTTATTTGTTGTCGGAGGAGTGGATGCGAATGAGATCATGAAGCTCGTTCGCGACAACCAGGCAGCCAAAACGTTCGAACCGCAAGGTGAAATTGAGCGCATATTCGAGGAAGAGCCGGTACAGGTTAGAGATGCAAGAAAACAAATCACGCTTCCTGTATCGCTTCCTAAGTGCTTGTTCGGATTTAAAGAACCGGCTCCTGCCGAAAGAGGAGACGATCTGCTCCGCAAAGAGCTTGTAATGCGCCTCGCTTTGGATATACTGCTTGGACCGAGTTCCAGCCTGTATCAAAGTTTGTATGACGAGAATCTGATTTCCGACAGTTTTGGCAGCGAATATAATTGCAGCAAAGATTATGCTTTTACGGTGATTGGCGGGGATACACGTTCCCCGGAAGAACTGCTTTCTGCCATCAAAAAGGAGCTTACTCCGGCTATTGAGAATGGGGTTTCCCAGGAAGCGTTTGAACGGAGCCGCCGCAAAAAAATCGGAGCCTTTTTACGGATGATGAATTCCCCTGAATCCATTGCAAATGAATATACGAAATACCGGTTTAGAGATACGGATCTGTTTCAAATGCTGCCCCTGTATGAATCAATCACGCTTCAGGATGTGAATGAGGCGATTCGGAGGCACTTTGACTGGAATCAATTAGCTGTATCCCTGGTCACCAGCGAGAAACAGTGAAACCCTTATCGGAAATGACTGTGTTGATTACCGGGGGAAGCAGAGGGATCGGCGCTTCTATCGCCAAAAGGTTCGCCTCTGTCGGGATGAACGTGGTCATTCATTATTTACAGTCTCATGAATCCGCGAATGAAGTAGCCCGCAGCTGCCTGGAATACGGCGTGCGGGTCCTTACGATTTCCGCAGATCTGCGTTCGAAAGAACAGCTGCAGCGGATGAAGGAGAAGCTGGATACACACGGCTTATTACCGGATATTCTGGTTAATAATGCCGGGACTGCCCATTACAGCATGCTTTCGGATGTAACGGAAGAAGAATGGGATGAAGTCATGTCGATCAATTTGAAAGGCATGTTTCTTTGTACGCAGATGTTCATGCCGCATATGATATCCCAGCGTTATGGGCGGATTATCAACGTCTCGTCTATTTGGGGCATGTCCGGAGCGTCCTGTGAAGTGGTGTATTCAACTGCTAAAGGCGGAGTAAATGCTTTCACGAAGGCGTTGGCCAAGGAGCTTGCTCCCTCCGGAGTTACTGTAAATGCAGTCGCTCCGGGAGCGGTAGACACCGAGATGATCGGCCATCTGAACATGGAGGAACGGGATGCTCTGCAAAACGAGATTCCTGTAGGGCGTTTCGCCCAACCGGAGGAGATCGCATCTTTAGTATATTTTATAGCGCTACCCGAGTCCGGATATATTACCGGACAGGTCATATCTCCTAACGGGGGATGGATTACTTAAGTGCTGCAACTTTTTGCAGGCGGTTTACGTTGTATAATTGTCCTCTCTGATGCAAATATTACGAATGTTGAATACTACATGATGAACAGGGAGGACTTTGAATGTCTGTACTATCTAGCTTTGACGGTTGGAAGAAATTTTTAGGGGACCGCGTTGAGGCGGCTCATAAAGCAGGAATGAACGATGATACAATCGCAAACCTTGCTTATGAAATCGGTGAATTCCTGGACGAAAGAGTGGACCCTAAGAATGACGAACAACGCGTGCTGAAAGAGCTGTGGGATGTTGGAAATGAACAAGAACGCCACGTGATGGCCAAATTGATGGTTAAATTGGCTAAGCATAACCAATAAGCGGATTGCCTAAAAGTTAGGGGCCGCAAGATGAAGCATACGAAGCCTCCTGCCTCGAAGGGGGCTTTTGTGCTGAACGAAGCGGCCCTGATTCCGTCGTCTCCAATAAATCCCATGAAAGTGGATAATGCAGAATATTGTAGAATATGATACTTTAATTAAAGTAACCAATGCGTATTCATGGGATAGAGGAGCCAAAACCGTATGGAATTGAAACAGTGGTACATGGAGTACAAGATTCACAAGAACCGCCCGGGACTTCTGGGGGATATCGCGTCTTTGATGGGGATGCTGGAAATTAACATCATATCTATTAACGGGGTAGACGACCGTAAACGCGGAATGCTGCTTCAGACCGCCGATGACGAGAAAATCGAGCTCATGGGCAGAATGCTCAAAAAGGTAGATAATATAACGATTACAGCCTTGCGTGCGCCGAAGCTTGTCGATATTTTGGCCGTACGTCATGGAAGATACATAGACCGGGATTCGGACGATCGCAAAACTTTCCGTTTCACAAGAGAAGAATTGGGATTACTTGTCGACTTTTTGGGTGAAGTATTTAAAAGGGAAGGCAATCAGGTCATAGGACTTCGGGGCATGCCGCGTGTCGGCAAAACTGAATCCATTATCGCCGGAAGTGTCTGTTCCAACAAAAGGTGGACGTTCGTATCCTCGACGTTATTGCGTCAGACGGTGCGCAGCCAAATGTCTGAAGACGAAATGAACCCGAATAATATCTTCATTATCGACGGAATCGTAAGCACCATCCGTTCCAATGAAAAGCATGCACAGCTGCTGAAAGATATTATGCATATGCCTTCTACCAAGGTGATAGAGCATCCGGATATTTTCATAAGAGAATCAGAATATGACTACAGCCATTTTGATTACATAATTGAGCTGCGCAACTTTCCGGAGGAAGAGATTACTTACGACACGTTCACCGCAAATTACGACGGATTTTGACAATAACAGAAGAAAGGGAGGCGAATTTACGTGTCAGAGCTAGGACAGTTATTAAAGAATGCCCGTTTAGAGAAAGGGTATACGCTTGAAGACATACAGGGTATCACGAAAATACGTAAGCATTACCTCGAAGCCATTGAAGACGGGAATTTCAAGGCATTGCCAGGCAACTTTTATGTAAAGGCGTTTATCAAGACCTATGCGGAAACGGTCGGATTGAATCCGGATGACGTGTTAGGACTTTACAAAAATGTGCTCCCAGCTGCTCCGCAGGAAACGCGTCCGGAACCGGTAGCACGTAAACGGAGAAGGTCGGATTCCGATACGGAGAAAGTGGGCAAATGGGCATCCTCCGCGCTAATGTGGCTGTTCCCAATTCTCATTATAGGCATTATTTATTTTGCTATCGTAAACAAGCAAGACGGAAATGAACAGCAATCGAAGCCGCAGGACGATACTAAGATTACGGACGAGACGAAGGAGCCTGAAGTAGTGCCAAATGAGGGCAGTACGAATGGAGACTCTGCCACCGGAACGGGCAACAACGGTTCAGGAAATACGCCTGCGGGGTCTGTTGACGGAAACGGCACGGGAACAAGCGGCGGCGACACCGGCACAACGGACGGGACGGTGGTGCCCAATACGGACGGTACAGCGGAGGAGCCTGCACTGCCGCAGGATGCTCAAGTCGTTTTCGACAAGAAAAGCGGGAAAACGGATAACTTCAATGTGTCAGGTTCCACAAGCATAACTGTGGAGCTGACTGTTGCCGAAGGCAAGCAATGCTGGTATGAGGTGCGCGAGGGGAACTCCAAAGGAAAACAGCTGGATACCGGAACGCTGGAGAATTCCAGTACAGTTACGGTAACCTCGGATAAGGACACTTTTATTAAAGTCGGAAATGCGGCGAACGTAGTTGTAAAAGTGAACGGCGTGCAGGTGGAAGACGGCGATCAGCCGAATTCGAAGCGTCTGCAGATGAATTTATCCGCAATGTAGAATACTGTCTTAGAATAACATGGAGGCCTCCGCGGCCTCCTTTTCTTTTTTTAAAATATCAAATTAAGTATAAGTTTTTCGCTGTACTCTGTTCTGATATTTCTCCGGAATGAAACGATCTCCCCGCATAATGACGGCAAAAGCCGATTCACCTTGAATCACATTATCAATTCCGCTTTCCGTGCACTTTTTATTTTTCGTTAAAATTTGCTATAATGCTTGCATAATGTTTTGAAAGGACGTGTACCCATCATGAGTTCCGAAAGTTCATTCGATATTGTTTCCAAGGTGGACCTGCAGGAGATGGCCAACGCCATCAACCAGGCTGAGAAGGAAATTGACAACCGTTTCGATTTTAAAGGCAGCAATAGTACAATTAAGCTGGAGAAAGAAGAGCTTGTCATTGCCTCCGACGATGAATTTAAACTCCAGAACGTACTTGATATTTTGCAAGGGAAAATGACAAAGCGCGGAATTTCCATTAAGAATTTAGATTATGGCAAAGTGGAGCCGGCAAGCGGCCGCTCTGTACGCCAGCGTATCAAGCTCAAAGTCGGTATTGATCAGGAAAACGCGAAGAAGATTAACGTACTGATCCGGGATTCCAAACTGAAAGTGAAAAGTCAGATCCAGGGCGATTCCATCCGGGTTACCGGCAAAAGCAGGGATGATCTGCAAAGTGTGATTCAATTGCTTCGCAAAGCGAATTTACCGCTCGATCTGCAGTTTACAAACCTTAAATAACGGGATGGAAAGCGGGGTGAAAGAGGTTCCTCTTTTTGACACTCCGCTTTTCAGTGTATTATACTTGATTAGATAGGTATGGATAATTGGGGGACGTAACATGACAGAAAAAGTGAAGGTAGTCACGCTCGGCTGTGAAAAAAACCTGGTTGATTCCGAAATTATGTCAGGTCTAATACACCAAAGAGGCTACCAGCTTGTCGATGATAAGGAAGAAGCGACGGTCATTATCGTCAATACGTGCGGATTTATCGATGCGGCGAAGGAAGAGTCGGTGAACACGATTCTGGATATGGCCGATCTGAAAGAAACCGCAAAGTTGAAAGCACTGATTGTATCAGGCTGTCTGACACAGCGTTACAAGAAGGAACTAATGAATGAGATGCCGGAAATCGACGGTATTGTCGGCACGGGCGATTTCGATAAAATCGGTGATATCGTAGATGAGGCTCTGCGCGGCCGCAAGCCGGTATATGTGGGCAACCCGATATTCAACTATGATCAAGTTCTGCCTCGCCGCGTTTCTACACCACGATATACAGCCTATGTGAAAATCGCTGAAGGCTGCGATAACGCTTGCACATTCTGCTCCATTCCTATTATGAGAGGCAAGTTCCAAAGCCGCTCTATGGAGTCCATTCTGGCAGAAGTTGCGGATCTCGCCAGCCAAGGCGTGAAAGAGATCAGTCTCATTGCCCAGGATTCTACCAATTATGGAACGGATTTATATGAAGGCTTCATGCTGCCGGTACTTATGAATAAAGTAAGCGAAGTACCGGGAATCGAGTGGGTGCGTCTTCATTATGCATACCCGGGATTCTTCTCGGATGAACTGATTGATGCTATCGCCTCCAATCCGAAAATCTGTAAATATATCGATATGCCTCTGCAGCATAGTGAGGATCGGATTTTGAAACGGATGCGCCGTCCCGGCAGACAGCGGGACACAAGAGAACTGGTTCGCAAAATTCGTGACCGTATTCCGGATGTTTCTTTGCGGACTTCGCTGATCGTCGGCTTTCCGGGTGAAACGGAAGAAGATTTCCACGCTTTAACGGAATTTGTCCGTGAGATGAAGTTTGACCGTCTTGGCGTCTTTACCTACTCTCAGGAAGAAGATACGCCAGCCGCCAGACTGCCGGACCAAGTGCCGGATGATGTAAAGGAATGGCGTGCCAACACACTGATGGAGATTCAGCGTGAAATTTCCAAAGAGGCCGGCGGCCGCTTCATCGGCAAAGAACTGGACGTGCTTGTCGAGCGTTACGACGGCCGAAGCGATGTTTACATAGGAAGATCGCAATACGACGCGCCGGAAGTGGACGGCGAAGTATTTATTACCCGATGCACCTCTGGCATAGGTGAAATTCAAAGGGTACGCATTACGCATTCTTTTGAATTCGACCTGTCCGGGGAGGGAATTGCGTGAACCTGCCTAACCGAATTACGCTAGCCCGTATTTTCCTCGTGCCGGTGATCATGTTTTTTCTATTGGTGAAAATTGATGTGAATCCGCTGACTTTCGGGGAGTTTAGTATCAGCTACAACCAGATCATTGCTACTTTGATTTTTATCATTGCTGCGGCTACCGACGGTCTGGACGGCTATATTGCCCGCAAGCGCAAAATTGTAACCAATCTCGGTAAACTGCTGGATCCTCTGGCTGATAAGCTTTTGGTCGCCGCGGTCCTCATCTCGCTGGTAGAAATGGACAAACTGGATGCATGGATTGCCATCGTTATTATTTCCAGAGAGTTCGCGGTAACGGGACTGCGCCAGGTCGCCTTGCTCGAAGGCTCCGTGGTGGCTGCCAGCGCCTGGGGGAAATGGAAGACAGCCATTCAGATTACCGCCATCATCGCGATCATGCTGAATAACTTTCCGTTTGCTTTCGTTCATTTCAGATTTGATCTTGTGGCGGCTTGGGCGGCTGCGATTATTACTATTTACTCAGGGATCGATTATTTCATCAAGAATAAGAGCGTTCTCAATTTTTCAAAATAAAACACGTTGTTTACAAAACAAGAGGAGTCTATTTACCGGAGGAACCGGATGGTACTCCTCTTATTTTTTGCCGGAAAGGGGCGCCATGTTGTGAAGGCTGAAATTATTGCAGTGGGAACGGAATTGCTGCTCGGGCAGATCGTTAATACAAACGCCCAGTTTATCGCTCAGGAATGTGCTAATAACGGCATACATGTTCATTACCAAACGGTAGTCGGCGACAATCCGGAGCGGATCCGGGCCGCAGTTGAAATTGCAAGAGGGAGAGCGGACGTTATTTTGTTTACGGGCGGACTCGGGCCTACGCAGGATGACTTAACCAAGGACGTCCTCGCCGGCATGCTTGGCAGGGAGCTCAAGGTTCATGAACCCTCGATGGATAAAATCAGAGAGTTATTTTCTTCCCGCGGGGCCCATATGGTCGAAAGTAACATAAGGCAGGCCCATTGGATCGAAGGCAGCGACCCGCTGGAGAATGAAACGGGGCTTGCTGTGGGCAATGCCTTAACGGCGGACGGCACACATTATGTGCTTCTGCCCGGTCCGCCGAAAGAGATGAAACCGATGTTTCTTCACCAGGCTTTGCCTTGGTTAAGGGGCCTGCTTGGCGAGGCGGTACCTCTGCATTCCAAAATGCTTAAGTTTGCCGGAATTGGCGAATCAGATCTGGAGAACCGTCTTATTGACCTGATTGAAGCACAAACGGACCCTACGATCGCACCGTATGCGAAAGAGGGGGAAGTATCGATCCGGGTTACTACAAGGGCGGGTAGCAAGGAGGAAGCGGAGGAGAAGATGGCTGCAGTTGTAGCCGAAATTTATTCCCGGCTAGGCAAACATATTTATGCTGACGAGGATATTCCGATTGAAACGGCGATTGTTCGAATTATGTCAGGCAAAGGATTAACCCTGGCTATGGCTGAAAGCTGCACAGGGGGCCTGCTCGGGGACCTGATTACGGCGAATCCCGGCAGTGCGGACGCGTTCCGCGGAGGGATTATCAGCTACTCCAACGAATTTAAGCACAAGCTGCTGAACGTTCCTCAGGAGTTCCTGGAAGGAGACGGTTGCCCCGGCGCTGTAAGCGAACCGACAGCTGCGGCGATGGCGGAGGGGATCCGGTCGTTCGCGGATTCAGACTACGCTTTGTCTATAACGGGAGTAGCCGGCCCCGGACCTTCCGAAGGCAAACCGGAAGGCTTGGTTTATATCGGGCTTGCCCAGCGCGGCAGAGAAACGGTGGTTGAACGGCTCCAGCTTGCCGGAAACCGGGAAAGCGTGAAGCTGAAAGCGGCCAAGAGAGCGTTATTTCTGTTGTGGTCGGCTTTGGTAGCCAAGTAGCTGTATTCATGGGTCCGCGGTTGTCGGACCAGCAGATTATAGGAAGATATGTTGCAGATTCTGCCAGTATATGTTAATCTTTAAATGTTGACGGAAGAACCGCAGCAAAGGACTCCTTTGTTGCGGTTTTTGTTTGTTTCATGACGTCAGCATCCGTATTGGCTTAGCCTTAGCAAAAAAGCGAATGTATGTTCGAAAAAATGCTTGGCAAGCGAACGGAAATAAGTTATCATATAAATATAACAAGAAGAGGAAGTGAGTTATTTGGCAGCAGATCGTAAAGCCGCATTAGAAGTAGCATTGCGCCAAATCGAGAAACAATTCGGTAAAGGCTCCATCATGAAACTCGGTGAATCCACACATATGCAGGTTGAAACCGTTCCTAGCGGTTCCCTAGCTTTAGATATTGCATTAGGTATCGGCGGTATGCCGAGAGGCAGAATTATTGAAGTGTACGGACCTGAATCGTCCGGTAAGACTACAGTAGCGCTCCATGCTATTGCCGAAGTACAGAGGCTTGGCGGCCAGGCGGCTTTTATTGACGCTGAGCACGCACTGGATCCACTGTATGCAAGCAAGCTTGGCGTTAACATCGACGAGCTGCTGCTGTCCCAGCCGGATACGGGAGAGCAAGCGCTGGAGATTGCAGAAGCGCTTGTACGAAGCGGTGCTGTTGAGATTATCGTTATCGACTCCGTTGCGGCATTGGTACCGAAAGCGGAAATCGAAGGCGACATGGGGGATTCCCACGTGGGTCTTCAAGCACGTCTGATGTCTCAGGCGCTGCGGAAGCTGTCCGGTGCGATCAGCAAGTCCAAGACGATTGCGATCTTTATCAACCAGCTGCGTGAGAAGGTCGGCGTCATGTTCGGCAACCCGGAAACCACACCGGGCGGACGCGCCCTGAAATTCTACTCTTCCGTCCGTCTGGAAGTGCGCCGAATCGAGACGATTAAGCAAGGTAACGATATGGTCGGTAACCGTACGAAGATTAAAGTCGTGAAGAACAAGGTGGCGCCTCCGTTCAAACAGGCTGAAATCGATATTATGTACGGAGAGGGAATCTCCAGGGAAGGCAGCATTATCGATATCGGTACGGAAATGGATATCGTGAACAAGAGCGGCGCTTGGTATTCTTACGAGAACGAGCGTCTTGGCCAGGGCCGGGAGAATGCGAAGCAATACTTGAAAGAGAACCCGCAAATTGCGGATGTTATCGAGAAGAAGATTCGGGATGCAAGCAACCTGACAGGCATGGTCGGAACTCCTTCCGTTGATGACGAAGATGAAGAAGAACTGCTGCTGTCCATGGAGTAAGACAGTGACGGAACCAGCCGCACCCTGCAATAGGGTGCGGCTTTTCTTTTAAACGCAAAGATAGACGGGAGGTTGAAGATGATGAAACCTAGAGGCAAAAGTGTGAATAAGAAGAAAACGATAGAAGCTTGGCTGGAAAAGCAAGAGACCATGCACATGGACGGCAGCAGCATTTTGCAGACTGGGGAGCAGGAAGAAGAACAGGCAGCCATGATAACTTCAGTGGAGAGGCAGAAGCGGAGTAAACACCGGTACAATATTCATGTAGGCGGTACGTATGCTTTTTCCGTTCATGAAGACATCATGATCAAGCACAGGCTGCTTAAAGGGGAAATGATCCCTTCTGAGAATTTTGAGCAGATTCTGCAGGATGAAGAACGCCATTCGGCATACTTTCAGGCTGTCCGTTTCATCAGTCACCGGCCAAGAACGGTAAAGGAGCTTCGGCTGAAATTGAAAGAGAAGGGATATGAGCCGGAGTTGATAGACTATGCCGTGGAACGTCTGAAAGAGCAGAAGTTTGTCGATGATAAACTGTTCGCCCAGCAGCTGGCCGAATCCCGTATCTATTCACAGAAGAAGGGACGGAATCTTGTACAGCAGGAGCTGGCGCAAAAAGGTGTACCGAAGGAACATATTCAAAGCGCATTGGAACGGGTTGACCCGGAAAGGGAACTGGCAAGTGCAATGGAACTTGGCCTCAAGAGATGGAAGCTTCTCTCCGGCAGCGGAACGGACAAGAGCAGGAAGTTATACGGCTTTTTGCTAAGAAGGGGTTACTCCTCCTCCCAAGTTCAAAAGGTGCTGCGGGCCTGTATAGATGGGGAAGCAGAGATGGAAGCGGATGAGATGTTTTTGGATTAATCCCATAAATCATTAATGGAATTAAAAATCATGGGACTAAAAGGAAGAACATACTAACATCGCTTGACAACTTCTTTCTCCAAAAGATAAAATAATCTTGTGCATTCATATTCTTGTGAATCAATTATTTTATGATAATGATTCCAGATTATACGCATCGCCAATTATTTGTATGAACCCGAAGATGTACGGGCACGGTACATGCTTCCCTGGCCGGCTTTACTGCCGGAAAGACGGCCTTGCAGCAACATTATCCAATGATTGCGAAACGGATTAAAAACCAAACAAAGATCCCCAAGCGTAAGCTTATGGAGAAATCAACGAGGAGGTGAGCAAGATGTGGTACATCTGGGTCCCGGTCGTACTCGTTGTTGGCGTTCTAGGCTTTGGGATCGGTTATTTTATCCGCAAATCCCTTGCAGAAGCTAAAATTTCTAGTGCTGAGCACGCTGCCGCGCAAATTGTGGAAAGCGCCAAGAAAGAAGCTGAAGCATTAAAGAAAGAAACGGTTCTTGAAGCTAAGGACGAAGTCCATAAGCTGAGAACCGAAGCTGAAAAAGACATTCGTGAACGTCGCAACGAAACACAACGACTGGAAAGACGACTGTTGCAAAAAGAGGAAACGCTGGATAAAAAATTGGATTCCTTAGAGCGCAAAGAAGAGCAAGTTGCCAACAAAGAGAAGCGTATCGAAGAAACACAGGCGCAAATCGACTTGCTTTATAAAGCCCAAGTTGCGGAATTGGAGCGTATTTCCGGTTTGACTACTGAGGAAGCGAAGAATATCATCATTTCCAATGTAGAGCAGGAAGTTCGTCATGAAACCGCTCAAATGATTAAGGAAATCGAGCAGAATGCGAAGGAAGACGCGGATAAGAAAGCCCGTGAAATCATCACTCTTGCGATCCAGCGGTGCGCAGCGGACCACGTTGCGGAAACTACAGTATCTGTTGTAACGCTGCCGAACGAAGAGATGAAGGGCCGGATCATCGGCCGCGAAGGACGGAACATCCGTGCACTGGAAACGCTGACAGGTATCGACCTGATTATCGACGATACGCCGGAAGCGGTTATCTTATCCGGATTCGATCCGATCCGACGCGAAATCGCAAGAACCTCTCTCGAGAAGCTCGTTGCGGACGGACGTATCCATCCTGCACGTATCGAGGAAATGGTGGAGAAGTCCCGCAAGGAAGTGGACGAGCGGATCCGCGAGTACGGGGAACAGGCTACTTTCGAAGTGGGCGTTCACGGACTGCATCCGGATCTGATCAAGATTCTGGGCCGCTTGAAATTCCGTACAAGCTATGGACAGAACGTATTGAAGCATTCCATGGAAGTGGCCTACCTGACCGGTTTAATGGCTGCAGAGCTCGGAGAAGACGTTACATTGGCGAAACGTGCCGGCTTGCTGCATGATATCGGTAAAGCGCTCGACCACGAAGTGGAAGGATCTCATGTCGAGATTGGCGTAGAACTCGGCAAGAAGTACAAGGAACACCCGGTTGTCATTAACAGCATTGCATCCCACCACGGGGATTGCGAAGCTACTTCTGTAATTGCGATGCTGGTTGGGGCAGCGGATGCATTGTCCGCAGCACGTCCGGGAGCAAGAAGAGAGACACTGGAAACTTACATTAAACGTCTGGAGAAGCTGGAAGAAATTTCAGAATCCTTCGATGGCGTTGAGAAATCTTATGCGATCCAAGCCGGACGCGAAGTCCGGGTTATGGTACAGCCTGAGAAGATCGACGACACCGAAGCTTTCCGATTGGCACGTGACATCACTAAGATGATTGAGAGTGAACTGGATTATCCAGGGCATATCAAAGTTACCGTCATTCGGGAAACACGGGCGGTTGAATACGCTAAATAATAGGAAGAACGGGGAGTGGCTGCAGCAGTGCTTGCAGCCACTTTTCCACATATATGAGGCATTGCTGCCTATACTAATGAGTAATTGCAATCCGGCTGAATGGAAGATTCAAAGTGTCCGGTTACGTGTAAGGAGGAGAAAGAAATTAAAGTTCTTTTTGTAGGTGATATTGTAGGCAGTCAGGGAAGAAAAGCACTGAAGCAAACGCTGCCGCTGATGAGACAGAGGTTTCAGCCCTCCGTTATCATTGTAAACGGGGAGAATGCTGCGGCCGGGAGAGGTATCACTAGAGCGATTGCCCGCGAGTTTTTTGATATGGGCGTCCATGGTATAACTTTGGGAAATCACACATGGGATAACAAAGAAATTTTTGAATTTATCGACGAGGAACCCCGTATGGTGCGCCCGGCTAATTTTCCTTCAGGCACACCGGGCCGGGGGCACACAGTAATCAAAGCAGGGGGCAAGGAACTTGTAATTATAAATCTGCAAGGAAGAACCTTCCTGCCCCCGATCGACTGCCCTTTTGCGAAAGCGGATGAAATTGTAGAGGAAGTCCGATCCAAGCACAAATGTATTCTCGTTGATATGCACGCCGAGGCTACTTCCGAGAAAATTGCGATGGGCTGGCATCTTGATGGCAGGGTGTCTGCTGTAGTGGGCACTCATACGCATGTCCAGACACATGATCAAATCATCCTCCCCGAAGGAACTGCCTATATCACAGATGTAGGTATGGTAGGACCGCGTGACGGTGTGCTTGGTATGGAACGGGACGCGGTACTGTACAAATTTCAGACACAGCTTCCTGCACGGTTTACCGTATCGGAGGGGAAATGGCATTTTCATGCGGTGCTGATCGATATGGATGAGTCGACTGGCGTATCTAAGTCTATCCAGCTTATCCGCCTGTATGAGGAAGACCTGCTGTTAGCCTAATGCTCCCATCGTCCTCCAAAAGGCAGGAAATGTAAAATTTTCTCGGGCCCGGCAGGAATTTTATCCTGAAAACAGAATATGTATAACACTACCGGAACTAATCAATCCCGAGGAGGTACTGTTCATGGAAGTATTAAAAGTTTCAGCAAAGTCCAATCCTAACTCCGTAGCGGGTGCATTAGCAGGCGTATTGCGGGAACGAGGCGCAGCCGAGCTTCAAGCGATCGGCGCAGGTGCACTGAACCAGGCCATTAAGGCTGTGGCCATTGCCCGAGGGTTTGTCGCTCCAAGCGGAGTGGATCTGATATGCGTTCCTGCTTTCACAGACATCGTGATCGATGGAGAAGACCGTACCGCAATTAAGTTAATTGTAGAGCCGAGATAATCTTTTTTATATAAATAGCTTCGCCTGTTTACTAACGTAAACGGGCTTTTATTTTGTCTAGGTGGTTCTAGGACAACATATAGGAGGATGACCTGCATGATTTATGACGGACATTGCGATGTGCTCGGTAAAATGCTGGAGGATGCGTCCATTCACTTTGAAGATGACCGTAAACTGGATGTAACCTTGTCCCGACTTAAAGCAGGAGGAGTAAAGCTGCAGACTTTCGCCATTTATGTTCACGAAGAGGAGTTTACTGACAGAAGTATTCGGCCCATACTCCAAAGCGTGGATCTTTTTTATACTCGTATCCTTCATGGTCATGGCCTTCGTTTCATCAAAACCAAGTCGGATCTGCAGAAACTTTCCTCATCCAACGATTTGGGGGCTCTGCTGCATCTGGAGGGAGTTGATGGGTTAGGAGGGGACCTTGCTTATCTCCGGATTTTGTTTTACCTTGGTGTCAGGACGCTCGGGGTTACATGGAATTATGGCAACTGGGCGGCGGATGGGATACTGGAGAAGCGAAACGGCGGTTTTTCAACAAAAGGCCTGAGTCTGATCGAAGAGTGTAACCGGCTCGGCATCATCCTGGATGTGTCTCATTTGTCCGAGCGGGCTTTTTGGGATTTGGCGGAAGCGTCAAAAAAGCCTTACCTTGCTTCCCACTCCAACGCTTATACTATATGCAGCCATCCGCGGAATTTGAAGGACGATCAAATCCGGAGAGTGATAGCAGACGGGGGAAGGATCGGTATCACGTTTGTTCCATACTTCGTTTCCGATAGGACAACAGTTCAGATCAAAGATATTCTGGCACATACGGACCATGTCTGCGGCATGGGCGGAGAGCGCAGTTTGGTCTTCGGTTCGGACTTTGACGGGATTCCTTCTTATATAAAAGGGCTGGAGCACCCGGGGAACTATCCTGATTTAGTCAATGAGCTGCAAAAGCATTACCCGGAATCTATAGTAAACGGATTGCTATATGATAATATGTACAGGTTTCTAGAAAAGGAATTGCCTGACGAGCATAATAGGGGATAAATCAATGCCTAAATGATATGGATTCAATCTAAACTTGCTATGTTTCATTTTCGGCGAAATACCTTGCAAATCAGGGCACGCAGACATAAAATTTACATGACTATTTATATCGTTTGTGTAGTTTTCATTAATATTTTCGCGGGGTTGCTGCTTCACAGGCAGTTTCAGGGTCACCAATAAAGGAGTGGACACGCTTGATTAGTCAATTGTCATGGAAAATCGGGGGACAGCAAGGGGAAGGGGTAGAAAGTACAGACCGGATTTTTTCAACCGCTTTAAACCGTTTAGGCTATTATCTATACGGTTACAGGCATTTCTCTTCCCGGATTAAGGGCGGACATACCAATAACAAAATCCGGATTTCCACAAAGCCGATCCGCGCCATTTCGGACGACTTGGATATTCTCGTAGCTTTTGACCAGGAAACTATAGATTTAAATTCCCATGAATTGCGGGCCGGAGGGGTCATCGTTGCTGACGCGAAATTCAGCCCTACCGTACCGGAAGGAATAGATGCAAGACTGTTTCCCGTACCTATTACGGCAATCGCCGAGGAGCTGGGAACTTCCCTGATGAAGAACATGGTTGCTTCAGGCGCTTCCTGGGCATTATTAGGCCTGCCAATTGATGTATTTAACAAAGCGGTGGAAGAAGAATTCGGACGCAAAGGTGCGACGGTTGTAGAGAAGAACGTAGAAGCCGTTGCCCGCGGTGCGAATTTCGTTCTGGAACTGGCCGGCGGACCCATTAATGAGCTTCAGCTGGAACCGGCTGACGGGAAACAAAAGCTGTTCATGATCGGCAATGATGCAATCGGCTTGGGGGCATTGGTTGCCGGCTGCCGTTTCATGCCTGCCTATCCAATTACACCGGCATCGGAAATTATGGAGTACCTGATTAAACAGCTTCCTAAATTCGGCGGCACTGTCATTCAGACGGAGGACGAAATTGCAGCAGTTACGATGGCGATTGGAGCTGCATATGGCGGGGTAAGATCCATGACGGCGTCGGCCGGACCTGGCTTATCGCTTATGATGGAGGCTATCGGCCTTGCAGGCATGACCGAGACGCCGGTCGTTATCGTTGATACGATGCGCGGGGGACCGAGTACCGGTTTGCCGACCAAGCAAGAGCAGTCAGACCTGAATGCCATGATAAACGGCACGCACGGTGAAATCCCGAAAGTAGTATTAATGCCCAGCTCGCTGGAAGAGTGCTTCTACGACACCATCGAAGCTTTTAATATCGCAGAGGAGTACCAGGTGCCGGTCATTTTGTTAACGGATCTGCAGCTGTCCCTGGGTAAGCAGTCTTCCGAGCTGCTTGATTTGAACAAGGTGCAAATCCGCCGCGGAAACATTGCAACCGATGCGCCTGCAAGGGAAGACGGGAAGCTGTTCAAACGTTATGAATTCACAGCGGACGGCGTGTCCCCTCGAATCTTGCCTGGACAGAAGAACGGGATTCACCACGTTACAGGGGTAGAGCATGACGAAGAAGGCCGTCCTTCAGAAAGTCCGGTAAACCGCAAGAAGATGATGGATAAACGACTTGGCAAGCTGGCAAACCTGAAGGTTCCAAACCCGATTCACGTCAATGCTCCTCACGAAAGTGCAGACCTCCTGATTGTTGGCATGGGGTCCACCGGAGGAACCATCGACGAAGCTAGAGCGCGGCTTGATGCGGAAGGCATTACTTCCAACCATGTGACGGTACGCCTCATTCATCCTTTCCCTGCAGAAGCGTTCAAAGCGGAAGCGGCTAAAGCTAAGAAAATCGTAGTCATTGAAAATAACGCAACAGGACAGCTGGCTGACCAGATCAAGCTTCATGCGGGCTGTGCGGACAAGATTGTTAATGTACTTAAATATGACGGGAATCCATTCCTGCCTGCAGAAATTCATAAAGAGTGTAAGGGGCTGATCGTACATGGCAACGTTTAAGGAGTTCAGAAATAACATCAAGCCGAACTGGTGCCCCGGTTGCGGAGATTTCTCCGTTCAGGCTGCCATTCAAAGAGCAGCTGCCAATATCGGCCTTGAGCCTGAGAACTTAGCTGTCGTTTCCGGTATCGGTTGCTCAGGACGGATTTCAGGATATATTAACGCCTATGGTTTCCATGGAATCCACGGCAGATCCCTGCCTATCGCACAAGGTTTGAAGATGGCAAACCGTGAACTTACTGTTATCGCCTCCGGAGGAGACGGGGACGGTTTTGCGATCGGGATGGGCCATACCGTACATGCAATCCGCAGAAATATGAACATCACCTACATTGTTATGGACAATCAGATTTACGGTCTTACAAAGGGACAGACTTCCCCGAGAAGTGCAGAGGGCTTCAAAACCAAGAGTACCCCGCAAGGATCGATCGAGTCGACCCTGGCGCCGCTTGAAATTGCTTTGTCGGCTGGCGCTACTTTTGTGGCGCAGTCCTTCTCCAGCAATCTGAAGCAGCTGACCTCTTTGATCGAGCAAGGTTTACAGCATGAAGGTTTTTCCATGATCAACGTATTCAGCCCGTGTGTTACGTTTAATAAGATTAATACGTACGACTGGTTTAAAGAAAATATCATTGATCTGGAAGAAGTGCCTGGCTACGATCCGAGCAACCGTATCCAAGCTATGACGAAACTGATGGAAACCGGCGGCATGATCACCGGCTTGATTTATCAGGATAAACAGAAGCGGAGCTATGAAAATATGGTAGCCGGTTTTAAAGAAGAAGGACTGGCGAAGCAGCAGCTGGAGCTGACCCAGGAACAATTCGATAAATTGGTAGCTGAATTCAGATAATATAGGCAAGGTCAGGAAAGGGCGTAGGGAAGGTTCCTACGTCCTTTTTGCATATTTTGCAATTTTCCGGCGAAAGTGGTATATTGGACAGCGGATTTGCGAACGCTAATTTAGGTTACATAGGTTTTATAAGTCAGGTTTATGCAAATTCGAACTTACAATAGGAAGGTTTGAAACGAAATGAAACAAGTACCTGTAGGTGTATCTGCACGCCACATCCATTTATCCAAAGAACACATTGAGGCGTTGTTCGGTAAAGGCTATGAACTTAAAGAAATGAAAGCTTTGTCCCAACCGGGCCAGTTTGCAGCGGAAGAAACCGTTGCAGTCATCGGCACTAAGGGCAAATTCGATAAAGTACGTATTTTAGGTCCTGCGCGCGGTGCAACCCAGCTGGAGGTCTCCAGAACGGATGCTTTTGCACTAGGAGTAAATCCGCCTGTACGCGAGTCGGGCAACATTGAGGGAACGCCGGGAATCAAAATTGTGGGACCCGCTGGAGAAATTGAAATCGACAAAGGTGTTATCGTGGCTGCCCGCCATATTCACTTCCATACATCGGATGCAGAAAAATGGGGCATTCAAAATCACCAGTCTCTAAGAGTACGTGTTGGCGGCGAACGCGGTTTGGTGTTTGAGAATGTAGTTGCAAGGGTTCATGAAACGTATGCGCTCGATATGCATATCGATACGGATGAAGCTAATGCATCCGGTGCGAAAACAGGAGATATGGCTGAAATTCTAGATTAAGCGGGACAACAAAAGAACGAAAAGGAGCGTATCGGCTATACGATACGCTCCTTTGTTTTTTAAGGTGCGGCTTTCCAATTCCGTTCTCTCCAGCCCTGGTGAAGACTGCTGTGAGCCATAAAGCTGATAGCAGCAGCCGCTGTTCCAGCTATGGAAATGAGCAGCACTTGATGTAATCCGCCCCAGTCATACACATTACCGAGTACATAAGGACCGACGATCCGGCCAGCCGCACTGATTGCTCCAGCGATGCCGAGATAGAATGGAGCGTATCCGCCGGCATGCTCCGTAATGAATGCGGGCATCGTCGGGGCAATCAGCATTTCTCCGAAGGTCGCGATGATCATGCCGATGATAAAGGCATGATATGAAGGGGCTATGAGCATAACGGTATAACCGGCTCCGTAACAGAACGCACTGACCGTCATCTGGGAAGTCAGAGTTTGGAGCACCCTGCTTTTAAAGAAAGAGAGAATTGGCTGTCCTGCGAAAATAATGATGCCGTTTATAGTCCATAACAAACCGTACGATGTTAACCCGTTGTCCCCTTGTTCGTTTAAATATGGAGCTATCCCCGTATTCCATACAGAATTTGAAAACCATATCAGTAGTGAGCCTACTGACATAAACAGGTATAAACGGTAGTTGAGCAGCAGTTTTCGGCTGTTGACGGTGCCTGCGTTCTTTTTGCCGCCAAGTGTCATTTCCTTCTGTTCCGCCACTTTCATTTTACCAATGGTCAACCACATGTAAAAAGCAAAGAGTAGAGTAGTCAACCCGCTCATCGCGAAATTGGCGCCAAAGCTGAAGAATGTGGCCGTCACGCCGGCTAGCGCAGTGCCGACTGCAATCCCGATATTATTACCGACATAGATGAAATTGAAAATGCCTCCGCTTGTCTTTTTCCAGCGAAGCCCGACAAAGGCTTGGATTGCCGGCATAGAGAGTCCCGAGAAAAATCCGTTCATCGTCATCAGCACCAAAAATAAAGCCCAGCCGGTATCAGCCACCAAGGCGATTTGAGCAAGCCCCTGTAAAAGCAGCCCCCCAATTAAGAGGATTTTGATTCCGAGCCTTTGATATAAAGCGCTGACGGCAAACTGGCCGATCATCATGGCACTGGAAAAGCATAGCAGCGCAAAGCCTGCATCACCATAGGAGCGGTTAAGTACTTCGTGCACGTAGATCGTTATGACAGGCCACATAAAGGCACTGCCGAGGGAATTAATTAAGCTGGCGGCCATAAAGGGCCAAGCTTCTTTGGGGTACTTACTTACGAATGACATACTCATGTTTTTCACCTGATCTTTCTAGTGATTCTCGTTTGGTAACCTAACTTTAGCGGAGGAAATCTACTTTGTAAACAGAAATGTATAGAAAGTAAATTTCCCCTTTTCTATTCTTTCACGTTGGATGGATATAGAGAGGGATTAGTGATATAATTTTCAGGTAAGTTTGTCGTAGTAAAAGGAAGGTGTATCCCGTTGAGTAAGGAAGCGAAAGACTACTCGAAATATTTTGATTTCTCCACTGCCAAAGTTGTAAAGCAGGATGACGAGAAAACGACGTACCGGATTAAGGGTAGGGATGTAACTATAAATTCTGTGCCTTCATATAAGGATGAGAAGCGCAGAGGGAAAGAAGCAATACAGGTCATCGATTATTCGATACCGGAAGAATTCCAAAAGATCGGTGCTGGCAAGAAATATACAATTTATACTTACGGTTGTCAGATGAACGAGCATGATACCGAGACGATGAAAGGCATGCTGGAGCAAATGGGCTACACTTCCACAGAGGACCGTACGGAAGCTGACGTCATTCTGCTGAACACGTGCGCGATACGGGAAAATGCGGAAGATAAGGTGTTCGGTGAATTAGGCCATCTGAAGCATCTGAAAATTCAAAAACCGGATTTGATTCTTGGCGTGTGCGGCTGCATGTCTCAGGAAGAGGCTGTAGTAGGCCGGATACTTAGCAAGCATCCGTTCGTTGACCTGATTTTTGGAACGCATAATATTCATAGACTTCCGGCGCTGCTGCAAGAAGCTCTGTTCAGCAAAGAAATGGTAGTGGAAGTATGGTCTAAAGAAGGCGACATTATCGAGAACATGCCGAAGAAGCGGCAAGGTCTCAAAGCGTGGGTCAACATTATGTACGGCTGCGACAAGTTCTGTACGTACTGTATCGTCCCTTATACCCGCGGGAAAGAACGGAGCCGCCGCCCGGAAGATGTCATCGCCGAAGTCAGAGAGCTGGCTCGTCAAGGCTTTAGGGAAGTTACGCTGCTTGGTCAGAACGTGAATGCGTACGGGAAAGATTTCGAGGACCTGAACTATACTTTCGGCGATCTGATGGACGATCTCCACAAAATTGATATTCCACGGTTACGCTTTACTACGTCCCATCCCAGGGACTTCGATGACCGTCTGATTCAAGTGCTGGCTCAAGGCGGGAATTTAGTAGAACATATACATCTGCCGGTCCAGTCAGGAAGTACGGAAGTACTTAAGCTGATGAGCAGAAAGTATACGAGAGAGCAGTATCTTGATCTGGTAGGCCGCATTAAGGCGGCAATTCCGAATGCCGTCCTGACGACCGATATTATCGTTGGCTTCCCGGGAGAAACCGAGGAGCAGTTCGAGGACACCCTGTCTCTAGTAAGGGAAGTCGGTTTCGATTCTGCCTATACGTTTATTTATTCACCGAGGGAAGGGACACCGGCAGCTTCGATGGAGGACAATGTTCCTGAAGAGGTTAAGAAGAAGCGCCTGCAGCGTTTGAACGAGTTGGTAAACCAGCAAAGTTTAAAGGCCAATCAGAATTTATTAGGTGAAACAGTCGAAGTGCTGGTCGAAGGCGAAAGCAAGAACAACCCGGATGTGCTCGCAGGCCGGACACGCTCCAACAAGCTTGTTCACTTTACCGGCAGCCGCGATTTAATCGGGACTTTCGTCAATGTACGCGTTACCGTCTCCCAAACATGGATCATTAAAGGCGAATTGGAATTTCAAGAAGAAGCAGCGTTAGCGTAAGTTATGATAGATAACAGGAGAGTGGATGAATTGGCACATATGCATGGGGATCAAGAGTGTTCAATGGAACATTACACGAATACGGAAATGGTAGTGCGTGAAGATATTTTAGCCAAAACAAAAGAGCTTGCTGAACTGATTTCGACTTCCGAAGAGGTGACCGTCTATCAGAAGGCAGAGGCGCTGATTAATGGAAATGAACGGATTCAACAATTAATTAGTGCCATTAAGAAAAAGCAAAAAGAGATTGTAGCATTCCAAACGTTCAAAAATGAGAAGATGGTTGCCAAAATCGAAGGAGAAATCGAGACACTGCAGGACGAGTTGGATGGTATTCCGCTCGTTGCCCAATTTCAGCAAAGCCAGGCTGATTTGAACTATCTGCTTCAATTGATTTTCTCTGTCATCCGCGATACGGTCTCAGAAAATATTAATGTAGAAGAAGGTACGGCTCCCGTGTCCTCCAGCTGCAGTGAATAACAACGAAGAAGAACAACGGCGCTGCCCGGGTATAGACCTTGGCGGCGTTTTTCTATGAACTGGAACCGGAGCAACCCAAAAAAATGATTGAATTTCTTTCAATGCTTTTGGTATAATTATTAGCATAGTTAAATATTTATAAAGAAACATTACAGATCCGGAGGGGTTAGAAACGATGAAGAAATTCGTATCGGCAGCATTGGTTGCCCTGTTCATGGTTGCACTGCTTGCAGCATGCGGACAGAACGACAAAGCCGCGGACAATGGCGGAGAAAGCGGCGGCAGCACAGAGAAGAAGATTTTGAAAATGGGGACTTCCGCAGACTATCCTCCTTATGAAGATGTAGATGTAACAACGAATGAAATCATCGGCTTCGACGTAGATATCGCTAAATACATCGGAGAGAAGCTCGGATTTGAAGTTCAGGTGGAGAACCTGGATTTTGACGGGCTGCTCGCCGCATTGTCTACGAAGAAAGTAGACTTCGTCATGGCGGGAATGACACCTACCGAAGAGCGTAAAACAAACGCTGATTTTACCGACATTTATTTCGACGCCAAGAATACGATTTTCTCAAAAAAAGGCAGCGGATTTAAAACACTGGAAGACCTGAAAGGCAAGAAAGTCGGCGTACAGCTTGGCTCCATTCAAGAGGATGCAGCTAAGGAAGTAGAAGGCCTGCAAATCGTGCCGCTGGGCAAAATTCCGGAAATCATTCAGGAAATCAAGGCCGGCCGTCTAGATGCAGCGATCATTGAAGACACGGTAGCCAAAGGCTATGCAGAAGCCAACGATGATCTGGAGTTCACGACAGTTGAGAACGAGGGAGAAAGCGGATCTGCGATCGCCTTCCCGAAAGGTTCTGATCAAGTTGAAGCCTTCAACAACGTTCTGAAGGAAATGAAAGAGAACGGCGAAATGGATAAACTTGTTAAGAAATGGTTTGAGAAATAGGACGCAGAAACCCGGGCATTCCGCCCGGGTTTTTATTTTGGCTGTTGAATCGTTATAATGATATAGGGAATACATACATGGCTAACGCCGAAAGGAGGGGTAAGTGAAATTTGAAAGCCTTAACTTTCGAGAAATTCGGAGGGCCTGAGGTCCTTCAGTATCGTGACGTTCCGGATCCTCTGGAGCGTTCCGGATGCGTAATTGTAACAATGAAGGCAGTCGGGCTGAATTATGCGGATATCTACCGCCGTAAAGGCAACTACCATTTGTCAGGACAACCTCCCTTTATTGCAGGATATGAGGGGGCGGGCGTAATTGAATGGGTAGCGGACGATGTTCAAGGGTATCAAGCCGGCGACCGTGTAGGATTTGCGGATGTTCCCTATGCGAATGCGGAAAAGGTGCTTGTTCCGGCGGATCATTTGATTCCGCTCCCGGAAGGTATCAGCTTTGCAACAGCAGCTGCTTCCTTACTGCAAGGCTTAACAGCCCACTATCTGTGCACGGACAGTTACCGGGTAAAGGCAGGTGACGATGTACTGGTGCACGCTGCAGCCGGCGGCGTAGGGAGTCTCCTTACCCAAATGATCCGATTCCAAGGAGGCAACGTGTTCGGACTTACCTCAAACGAAGAGAAACGGTCCGCCATCCTTTCTTCCGGAGTGGAGCATTGTGCGCTTTATTCAGAGTCCTGGGTCCAAAAAGCTGTGGATTGTTCCAGATCTGGGGAGGGGATGGATGCAGCCTTTGATTCTGTTGGATCTACGCTTGCCGAAAGTTTTGCCTCGGTGCGGCCGAAAGGTACGGTTGTATTTTACGGTATGGCTGGGGGAGATCCACAGCCTGTCGACCCGCGTATGCTCATGGATACTTCCAAGACATTGACGGGCGGGGATTTGTGGAGTTATCTGACTTCCCATGAAGAGAGAGTGAAGCGCGCGGGAATTCTTTTTCAGTGGATTCTAGATGAAAACCTGAAAATTACAGAGCCAGTCTGCTACGCGTTAGCAGAAGGGAAGGAAGCCCACCTCTACTTAGAAAGCCGCAAAAGTACAGGTAAGATTTTATTAATTCCATAGTCTATTCAATCAGGATCCAGGAGGGCGATACTTAATGATAAGAATCACATTTCATGGACATTCTTGTATACAGCTGGAGACAGAGGGACATTCGGTTATCATCGATCCGTTTTTGAACGGGAACCCTGCGGCAACAGCCAAACCGGACGAGATCAAAGTCCATTATGTACTGCTTACGCACGCCCATAACGATCATTTCGGAGACACCGACACCATCTCCAGGAACAATGAAGCACCTGTTCTTGCAATTGTCGAATTGGCGGATTATTTGCAAACCCAAGGCCTTAAAACGTTGGATATTAACATGGGCGGGACCGTTCACCTGCCGTTCGGCAAAGTGAAGATGGTTCCTGCTTTCCACAGTTCCAGCCTGGTGACGAAAGAGGGACAAACCCTGCATATGGGATCCGCTGCGGGGCTGATCATTCATTTTGGGGACAAGGTGTTCTACCATGCGGGCGACACATGCTTGTTCGGTGATATGAAACTGATCGGGGATATGTATGATATCGATGTGGCCTTCCTGCCGATCGGGGATCACTATACGATGGGACCTGACGACGCTGTCATAGCAGCTGAGTGGATCCAAGCGAAGACAATCGTACCGGTTCACTACAATACGTTTCCTCTGCTGAATCAGAATGCGGAAGAGTTTGCAGCGCGCGTGGAAGAAAACGGGCAGCATTGCTTGATTATGACACCGGGGGAAACAGTAGGTTTGTAGGGATCGCGAGACAACTAACAATTAGGAGGAACATTCATGGCAAAATCATTACAAGACCGCACTGTACTTAATAACGGCGTAGAAATGCCTTGGTTTGGCTTAGGCGTATGGCAGGTAGAGGAAGGAGAACAGGTGGAAAGCGCAATCGTGAATGCTATTCAAGCTGGATATAGAAGCATTGACACTGCTGCTGCGTATAAAAATGAAGAAGGCGTCGGTCGCGGCATTGCCCAAAGCGGCACGGATCGCGAAGAACTGTTTATCACCACCAAAGTTTGGAATGCGGATCAAGGGTACCAGTCCACTCTGGATGCATTTGAGTCAAGCCTGCAAAAACTCGGTCTGGATTATGTGGATCTATACCTGATTCATTGGCCTGTAAAAGGCAAATACAAAGAAACATGGCGAGCTATGGAACATTTATATAAAGAAGGCAGGGTTCGTGCCATCGGAGTAAGCAACTTCCAAGTGCATCATTTGCAGGACCTCATGGAAGACAGTGAAGTCGTGCCGGCAGTCAATCAGGTTGAATACCATCCGCGGTTGGCCCAGCTTGAGCTCCGTGCTTTTTGCGAAGAGCACAACATTCAGCTGGAAGCATGGAGCCCGCTCATGCAGGGAAAACTGCTGGATGAGCCGGTGTTGAAAGAGCTCGCGGAGAAATATAACAAAACGACTGCGCAAATCATCCTCCGCTGGGATCTGCAGAATGAAGTCGTGACGATTCCGAAATCGATCCAGAAAGAACGGATTATTTCTAACGCACAAATCTTCGACTTCGAGCTTTCGGCAGACGATATGGCGAAAATTGACGGTCTGAACCGCAATGAGCGCACAGGACCGGACCCGGATAATTTTAACTTCTAACATCTCGTTATTGAACATAAAGGCCGCCGATGAACTCGGCGGCCTTTATGTGTTCTATGAGCGCTTACTGTCTAAATGTTCTCTAATTTTTCTGCCGTGAAACCGGCCGGTCTCAATGAAGATCTCGTTTGCGTTACTGCCTGAAGAGATGACACCCGCGATGTACAATCCGGGAACATTGGTTTCCATCGTCTCTGGAGTAAAAGAGGGCAGTTCATGTGGACCGATTAACTTGATTCCGGCACCTGAGAGAAGTTTCCGGTCCGGACGGAAACCGGTTAATGCAAGAACAAAGTCGTTGGGGATCTGCTGCAGCTGCCCGTCGGTATTCACCGTAACCGAAGTCGGCGTAATATCGGTCACATGCGAGTTTAACAGCAGACGGATCCTGCCTTTGTCGACCATACCTTCAAAGATAGGCCGCACCCAAGGTTTCACACTGGAGGAGATGGAGGAACCCCTATAGACCATTGTCACTTCCGCACCTACCCGCAGCAGATCCATAGCTGCGTCAACTGCGGAATTGCTGCCTCCGATAATGACAGTTTTTGTTCCGCTGTAAGGATGGGCTTCCCTGTAATAATGGGTAACATTGGCCCCTTCTTCTCCTGGAATTCCCAGCATATTCGGGTGATCGAAATATCCGGTGGAAATGATTGTATATCTTGCTTTTAGAATTTCTTCTTCACCTGAACGATTTACCGTATTCACCGTGAACTCGCCTTCGGAGCCTTTAACCGAGATGACTTCGGTATAGGTCTTAATCCGCAGTTGATAGTGTTCCGCGGCTAAGCGGTAGTATGCTAATGCTTCGGAGCGGGAAGGTTTTTCGTACGGTGTCGAAAAAGGGAGATCCCCGATTTCCAGCATTTTCGGAGTGCTGAAAAACTGCAAATGAGTCGGGTATAGATAAATGGAGTGTACGATATTATGTTTTTCGACAACGAGGGGGTTATACCCGGCTTTTTGAAGCTCGATGGCGGCCGCAAGTCCGCAAGGGCCTGCCCCTACGATGATGACCTGTTCCATAGATGTGATTCCTCCGATCTCTGGGATGACAACTGACTTCTCACATAGTACAACATCTTTAGTAAAGTTGCCAAGCGGAGCAAGCAGCAGGGTTTACCTGCCTATTAATTTCCATTTCCTGCAGCTTTAGTCTATACCGAATGAGTCAATTCCTGTCCCTTAAGGGTAAAGCTATGTATCGTTACCGACTAGAAGTTTAGAACCGGAGGGATGGACATGAGTACATTATCGAAAGAACAGCTAAACACATTAAAAGGCCGCCTGGCTTCCGAGCGGGCTGACTTGGAGAACATGATAGAGGAAAACAACGATACAGTCAGGGAGGGAATGCTGGAAGCAACAGGAGACTTGTCTGCCTATGACAATCATCCAGGGGACAGCGGGACGGAAACGTTTGAAAAAAGCATGGACCTGTCAATGAATGTACACTGGCAGGAAAATTTGGGGGAGATCGATCAGGCCCTTGAACGAATGGAGGAAGGGACCTATGGAGTCTGTGAGGAATGCGGTAAGCCGATTCCTTATGAACGTTTAGAGGCAATGCCCGCAGCACGCTGCTGTATAGACCATGCTGACCGGTCGGATGCAGTGGACGAACGGCCTGTGGAAGAGGAACTGCTGGAACCTCTGCTCCCTAACAATCGGATGGATGATGCTGATGCATGGAAAAGTGTAGAGGAATACGGAACGGCCACACCGAACTCCCGGAACTTAAATAAATAAGAAAGATGGGAAAAAGGGCTGCGAACGCAGCCCTTTTTTATTGAGGAATTAGAGTTGGTCAATGAGCTTTTCCCAGGAAGTGTTATGCAGCTCAAACCAGCGGCACCCATAGGCTGCCCGGGCAATTTGGTGTACAAGTACGTCCGCGCCGTCAAGGCCTTCCAAATAACGTCCCAGAAAATGCACGTACACCACCAGAAACCGCAGTTTGACTAATGCTGCCAGGGCAACGATCTCCCTGTCTTCCAACTGATGACTGGATGAATAACCTTGAAACAGCAGCATAATCCGCGATCGTTGTACATCGTTGGAAACTTCCTCCCGGATAAGCTCTGAAACCAGAACTGCCAGTTCCATAGCCCTAAGCTCCAAAGTGGCAAACTCAAAATCCAGAATCGTTACGTAATCACCGTAAATTAAGGCATTGCTGAACACCAGATCGCTATGGACGATTTGAACAGGGAGGGATTTCAAGCCGGGAATGCTTTCTTCTAAGCGCTGGATTTCATCAAGCAAGTACGCGGTATCTGATGCAACCTCGGGCACTTGAGGCAAGGCAGCAGCTCCAGGAAGCTTGTCCCTAGTCAATAAAGGATGAACGTCGTAGATTTCATAATAAGGCAAATAGGAAGAAGGGACACTTGATTTTACGCGGGATAAGGCTTCAACCAGCTGTCCCGCCGCTTTACCCATCGCTTCGATATGCATCGGGGTATCCGAAGAGGGCCGGGTGCCGGGTGCTTTTTCAAAGAGAGCCGACAACTTTCCTGCGGATGACCGTGCATAGGTTGCACCGGATTCCGTTTGCACAAGCTTGGGAACTCCAAAAGGAAGCTTCATCTCTCCTAAACGGAGCATCACCTCGTGTTCAAATTGAACCTTGGCGATATCTTTATGGTTGTCATAAATGCGAAGCACATAGACCTGGTCTCCGGCGTATAGAAACCGGGTCGTATTGTTCATTCCGCTGGATTCCAACCGAATTTCCACTTCCGGACCGAGAGCGTATTGGGCTGCCAATTCTCTGATTTCCTGTTCTGTTGCTTTAGATGATTCGGACACCTTATTCACCTGTTTTCCCAATTCTGTTTTTGTACTATTGTAGTATAGCTTGGTCAGGTGTACAATTGGATTTTCGTGTTCCCGGCTTGGTATACTTAGAGACAGGCGACAACAAAATGGGGGCGGACGATCTGTATAAGAGAGATTATTTGATGCGGCTGATCGAACAAATGACAGAGGTTCTTGGAACCCGGCTGCTCCAGCTAAGGCAGGAAAAGAAGCAGAAGGAAGGCCTGGAGCTGATTGACGAGCAGCTGACGAAGCTGTATCTCCCGAAATCCAAGCTGCTGCATTCGGTTAGCGAAGAACATCTGCTGAACATGTTTAGTGTGAACGGGGTGCCAGAGTCTGATAAAATGGCTGCGGCCGGGCTGCTGCTCCGTCACCAGGCAGATATCTACAAGGATATGGAGATCGAAGCGGACCGGGCCAATGGGCTGAGAAAAGCTCTGTTTCTCTTACTGGCAGCGAAGCGCGAAGGATTTGATCCGGATGGGTTGACCGGCAGGGAAATTTCCGGCCTCTTGAAGGAGATGAATGCCGATAAAGCGGATCTCCCTGCGCTGACCGAACTGTTTTTAATGGACTACTATACAGGTGAAGGCCGTTATGATGCAGCGGAAAATTTATTGTATAGGCTCCCCCATAAATTGGACAGCGGGGTATATGAGGTTGGAAAGCGGTTTTATGATACGCTTTTCCAACTGGATGATCAGCAGCTCATGGAAGGCAATTTTAGCCGGGAGGAAGCCGAGGACGGATGGAAAGAGTGGCAGCAGAAATATAAGCCGAATTCTGAAACAATCAACATAGAGGAAGAGGAGCTGGATACGTGAACGGACAAATCAGAAAGAATATTACACCAGGCATCGAGGTAGATATCGTACTTAAGCAGGATCAGCGGACGGGCAAACTGACCCGCGGGATTGTGAAAGATTTGCTGACCAACTCCCCGACGCACCCGCATGGCATTAAAGTAAGGCTTACAGATGGTCAAGTAGGAAGAGTAAAACAGATTATAAGTGCTGGTTCCTAGGCGTATCATTGCTGTTGGAAACTATTTCTTTTCCGAATCATGCAACTTGTTTAGGTCTAAATTCGTTTCTAAATCATAGAATGGCGTTATAGGTATTTATAACGTATTCCAGTTGGACAACCATGGGACATTCTTACACAGAGGAAAGGAACGAATACGATGAAAACAATTTCGGTCAAGTTCGCAGCAATGCTTACAGCTGTTTTATTATTCAGCATGAATACGGGGGCGGTTTCCGCGACGGGGGCCTACACACCGGTGAAACCTTCAAAGGACACGCATGCAGCATATATCGATAAACTAGCACTTGCTAACGGCAAAACGGTTGTAGTAGCGGATTATATACAGTGGTACGAAGGGGCAAGCGCTGATAAAGTATTTTTGGATAGAGAACCGGATTCGGGTCTGGAAGGCGCACCGGACGGATATTATATTGTGAATGACAATGCCAAGCTCCGCAAACTAACGGTCTCCCCTAAGGCTGCCGTCTATATGCAGATTTACAATCGTACAGGGAACTGGGAAGACGCAGATATTGTCTGGAACGAAAAAATATCTCTGGCCGCATTTAAAAAACTTATTGCCAAAGATGCAAGCCTGAAAGATTACCCGTATCACCTGGTGGTGAAAGACGGCGTTGTCGTTAAAATTATTCAACAATATATCCCTTAATGAATAAGAACCGGCCATGAGGCCGGTTTTTTAGTTTAAATAATCAGAAAGTTAGCATGATGCTATGCTCTGTTCTGATATTGATCCGGAAAGAAACGATCTCCCCGCATATAGGACGGCGTAAGCCGTTTCACCTTGCTAAACAGCTTTAGTCGGATGCCGACTTGAGCGGGGAAGTCTGTTCCGTCTGCTCATAGACCGGAAGGACCGTACGGTAGAAATAGACATAAGCTGCGAGAAGAACAAGCGCGGATAACAGGAAAGGCAGCCTGGTATGACCGGATGCAAGCAAGGCCCCGGTTACGTAAACGGCGGCGGAAGAACCGATACTTCTTGATACCGTTCGCATGCCGGCGAAACGGTTACGGTCCGCCTCCGGGACAGCGGACATCGATTCGCTTTCCACGAGATTATTCAGCAGTGTAAACAACCCTCCCCGCAGCGGCAGCAGCAAACTAAAAAGCAAGACCGGCAACTGCAGGCCCAACAAAACGGCAGCAAGCAGGTTCAAAGGGAATAACAAACCGAATGTTCTCCGGACTCCTAGCTTCCGGGTAAGCATGGGAGCTGCGGAAGAACCGGCAAACAGCATGAGTCCGTTTATCGTCAGGAGTATGGAAGTGGCCGATTCGCTCCAATGATTGCGCTCTTTAATCATCAAATTTAAGTAGGGAGTAACCAGCATCAGCGACGTGCCAACTAATAAGGAGAAAACAGCCAGTTTCCAGCTGGTTCCTTTGTACATGGCAGCCATCTGCAACTTGATGGAAAGCTTTGCGCCGGATGGTTTCTCCGAACTGATCACCGGCGGCCTGGCGGGCAGCAGGGCCCAACGCAGAACAGCAAGCAGCAAAAGCAGAGCCCCTGCAAAAACGAGTGTTCCGACGTAACGGCCTTCTCCGTCAAGCCATTGCGGAAGCCATCCCCCAAGCAGCGTACCTACGCCTGTAAAAAGAGTAAATACAGAGAAAAGCACGCTGTAAGCCGTTCCTTCTTCTTGTTTCGATGCCGTGTAGGAAAATAAAAGCTGAATTTCCGAATTGACCAGCAATGTGATTCCAATGGATGTTATGATTTGAGCGCTATAGAACAAGGGCAGCGTATCTCCGCCTGCGAATAGGAAATACCCGATGCCCATCAGGCCTATTCCGCAGACCATTACGTTTTTGGCGCCCCAGCGATCCGTAAGCAGCCCTATCGGCAGGGAAATCAATCCGGTGATGATACTGGAAACGGATGTAATTTCACCAATTTGTTTCTCGTTCAGATGCATAGACAGTAAATGATAGTTCAATACCAAAGAGAACAGACCGATCCCGATGCCAAGGAGCGCCTCCGTCATCGCAAATCGCCTCACTCCGGCAGAAAGACTGTTCCATAATGAAAACATAACTTGTCCCCCTAAGATGACTGTAAGCCGATCTTTCTATCATATCAGGGGACTACAGGACATTCTAGAGATTTATTTGCCGATGGTCAGAAACAGGAGTACAATAAAGTCTTTACAGTATGGATTTCCGCTTGGAGGATAGGGTATGACTGAACATTCAAAAGGAACAGCTTATGCTGCAGGCGCCTATTTGCTTTGGGGACTGCTGCCGATTTATTGGAAAGTAGCGGGCCATGTGCCGTCGGATCAGATATTGGCGCACCGGGTATTTTGGGCTTGTATATTAATGCTGGCACTGCTGGGAGTCAGCCGGAAATGGACTGAATTTACCAGGCAGCTGAAAGATGTGCTCAAGCACCCGGCAAAGCTGCTTTCCCTGACTGCCGCGAGCCTGCTGATCAGCATCAACTGGTTCGTTTATATATGGGCCGTAAACTCCGGGCACCTGGTAGAATCCAGTATGGGCTATTATATCAATCCATTGGTCAGTGTTTTGCTTGGCATGTTCGTCCTCAAGGAGAAACTGAACACGATGCAGTGGGTCTCCTTTGCGCTGGCGGCAGCCGGAGTGCTTATCTTGACGATCCGCTTAGGGAACTTCCCGTGGATCGCGATCACGCTTGCTGTCTCTTTCGGGCTGTACGGTTTGGCTAAAAAATTAACGACGTTCGAAGCTTCCATCGGCTTAACGATGGAAACGCTAATTGTTACCCCGCTTGCAGCAGCTTATCTAATCTGGCTTTCCTTTCAAGGCAAACTTGATGTAGGCGGAGGGGAAGGGGCAACACTCTTGCTGCTTGTCGGCTCCGGTGCCGCTACTGCTGCGCCGCTGCTGCTCTTTGCTCTTGGAGCGCAGCGGATTCCGCTCTCACTTATCGGCTTTCTTCAATATATCGCACCTACGATCAGCCTGATTTTAGGGGTGTTCGTCTATGGGGAAACCTTCTCCCATGTGCATTTGATTGCCTTCTTGTTCATTTGGGCATCGCTTGCCGTCTTTACTTTATCCAGAACGGGCCTGTTCCGCAGGGCGGAATTGAAGTCTTAAGCCGTTACTCTTATCGACGATGCCGCCGTTCGTATGGTATGTTGAAAAATAGAGAAATCTGTAAACAAACAGATTGGAGGAGTCATGATGCTGCCGGATACAAATCACACCAATGACGACAGTTTTGCTTTACATACCGATTTATATCAGATAAATATGACCAAATCGTATTGGTCTGACGGGATTCACGATAAAAAAGCCGTATTCGAAATGTACTTTCGAAAGCTCCCTTTCGGTAACGGGTACGGCATTTTTGCCGGACTGGACCGGCTGGTCAGTTATTTGCAATCGTTCCGGTTCTCGGAAACGGATTTAGCTTATTTGCAGCATGAGATGGGCTATGAAGAAGAGTTTATTGCCTATTTGCGCACCGTTCGCTTTAACGGAACGCTGCGCTGTATGGTAGAAGGGGAGCTCGTGTTCGGAAACGAGCCGATACTGCGGGTAGAAGCAACTCTGGCGGTAGCCCAGCTGATCGAAACGGCGCTGCTCAACATCGTGAACTATCAGACGCTGATTGCCACAAAAGCTTCGCGGATGAAGCAGGTGATCGGGGATGAGACTGCTCTTGAATTCGGGACCCGGCGTGCCCAAGAAATGGACGCCGCTGTCTGGGGAGCCAGAGCCGCGATCATCGGCGGCTTTGATGCGACCAGCAACGTGCGTGCCGGCAAACTTTTCGGCATTCCTGTTGCCGGCACGCACGCCCATGCATTCGTCCAAGCTTACGAGGACGAATACACCGCTTTCCGCAAATACGCGGAGCATCACCGCGATTGCGTGTTTCTTGTAGACACGTACGACACGCTGCTTTCCGGCGTGCCGAACGCAATCCGTGTGGCCAAAGAGATGGGAGACCTGATCCGGTTTGTCGGGATCCGGCTGGACAGCGGCGATTTGGCCTACTTGTCTAAACGCGCGCGTGTAATGCTCGATGAGGCGGGCTTCTCCGATGCAAAAATCTTTGCATCCAATGACCTTGACGAGTACACCATTATCAACCTTCGCGCGCAGGGGGCCAGAATTAACGCCTGGGGCATCGGCACAAAGCTGATTACTTCTTACGAGCAAGCAGCTTTAGGTGCCGTGTATAAGCTCGTCGCCGTTGAGGACGAGAACGGCGGGATGCGGGACGTAATAAAAATATCGGGCAATCCCGAGAAAATCAGCACACCCGGCATGAAAAGGGTATACCGGATCATTAACAAGAATTCGGGTAAATCGGAAGGCGATTATATTGCGTTGGATCATGAGCGTCCGAATGAAGAGCCTTCCCTATATATGTTCCATCCTGTGCATACTTATCAAAGTAAAACGGTCAAAAACTTTGAGGCAAGAGAAGTGCATCGGACCGTGTTTGAAAATGGAAAGCTTATCTATGCGATCCCTTCCGTGGAGGAATCCAAATCTTACGCAGCCGCCAACTTGGAACTGTTATGGGATGAGTACAAGAGGTCCATGCACCCCGAAGAATATCCGGTGGATTTAAGTCCTGAATGCTGGGATAACAAGATGGAAATCATCGAATCCGTTAAAGTAAAGAGGGAGGAATAGACCATGATCCTAGAGAGCGCCGTACTGCCGGTAAAGCCTACGCTCCAGCCCGGTTTTGAAGAAGCCTTCCGCCAGGCTTCCGCCATTATCTCTTCCATGCAAGGATATATCAGGCATGAACTGCACCGCTGTATGGAGAATGGCAACCAGTATCTTCTGCTCGTATGGTGGGAGACACTCGAAGATCATACGGTAGGCTTCCGCCAATCGGAGCAATATCAGGAGTGGAGGAAGCTGCTGCATCATTTTTATGAGCCGTTTCCTGTGGTAGAGCATTATTCGGAAGTCAGTTTAGGGACCGGTTGAAAATCTAAAGGTACATTTAGACTGTATGTATAGTTTTTTCCAATTTGCGGATACTACCTGAAAAAAGGTGGTGATCCGCAATGTGCGAACGTTATTCGTTAACGTCTGAACTTAGTGAGCTGATGAAGCGGTACCAGGTTCGGAGCAATAAGGGAATGTATGCCAGACGTTTTAATATTTCTCCTACGCAAAACGTAGCGGTTATTGCAGAGAACAGGGAGGAACGATATCTCCAGGAGTTCCGTTGGGGGCTCTACCCGTTCTGGGCCAAAGATTCGATTAATGCGGACTGCAGAAAAATCCATGATAAACCCATATTCGAGCGGCTTCTGAAAAAGCAGCGCTGCATTATTCCCTGCAGCGGGTTCTATGCCTGGAAAACGCAAGGAAAGATACGCCAGCCGATGCATGTCGTTCTAAGAAACAGGGAAGTTTTCGCATTTGCGGGAATGTATGATGTCTGGATTACACCGCAAGGGGAAGAGGTTCGTACTTGTACGATTTTGACCACCAAACCTAATGCAGTCGTCTCCGCTTATCAGGACCGGATGCCCGTGATCCTTCAGGAGAAAGATATCGATGCCTGGCTGAGTCCCGAATACACGAATACAGCCTCGCTGGAGTGGATGCTGCAGCCGACCGGCGAGCATTTGATGGAGACCTATCCGGTTACGACACTTGTGAACAATACGGAGCACGAACAGCCGGACTGTGTCGAGGTGTATCCTTCCGGTTGGGCACTGATTAAAGAGTAAGAATAGAAAGGGCCAAAGAAAGAGCGGATCCCGCTCTTTTTTTGTTACCATATAAGAATGTCCACCGGCCGGTTGGAAGGCGGGGAGGAAATTCGGACTCCATCTCGAATGGATATGTTATCGAAGCAAGGGAGGATGACATATCATGAAGGAATGGGATTTAGGCGCATTGGAGAGCTTTACGTCGTTTCCGGCGGCAGTGGAGCAGGAGAGAGACAAATACTACATTTTGAAAAACGGGGAGAAATATAAGCTGGTTTCCCGTGATTGCCCGCATGCAGGATATACGGTAGAAGCGGAAGACGACGAAATCGTATGTCCGCTGCACGGTTGGACATTCGATGCTGAGACCGGGGTGTGCCAGAACGTACCTGTCCGGGAATTGGCTTGTTTTGAAATACAGGTGAAAGACGGGCATTTGATTGCTCTGATACAGAACTAAACAGAACGAGGCAAGTTATGTAGTATGGAAAAAGAAGCATCTCATGAGGCTTGCCTCGGAGATGCTTCTTTGCAGATTATTTCTTTTGAAAAATGGAAAGATACTGGCCGTATCCTTCTTCCTCAAGCTTAGCTTTCGGTATGAAACGCAAGGCTGCGGAGTTGATGCAGTACCGGAGTCCGCCCAATTCGCGGGGACCGTCATCAAATACATGACCGAGGTGGGAATCAGCGTCTTTGCTCCGGACCTCCGTCCTTACCATATGATGTGTAGTGTCCACATGCTCGGAAACCTTACTTTCCGAAAGCGGTTTGGAGAAGGAAGGCCAGCCGCAGGAAGAATCGAATTTATCCAGAGAGCTGAACAAAGGTTCGCCCGATACGATATCGACGTACAAGCCTTCTTCGGAATGTCTCCAAAATTCATTCGTAAACGGAGCTTCGGTTCCGTTATTCTGCGTCACGTGGTATTGTATGGGAGTCAAGCGGTCTTTTAGGGCAGGATCGTTCTTAAACTTGTTGGACATGAAACCATCTCCTTAACAGATATATTGGCGTTGAGTTAAGCTGTCTGCGTGCCTGCATTATATTATATCATGTATAAAAGGAGATATCCCCTTAGGGCACTTTGGCGGCTGCATGGCCAGAATACTGGATTTTAGCAGCGTTCTTGGAGCCCCGGAGGCAGTGCAAAAAGCCTGGACTTTGTCTTCCTGAACGGAGTAAATGAAAATTTCGCGCTGCGTAAAGTTCCCTTTGGCATCCATATAGATGATTTCGGCATGCCGTTTGACGTATTTCTCAACGTTTTTCATAAATACACCACCTATAGAACATCTGTTCTTATATTATAGCCCGGAACATGCTCCTTTTAAACTGGGAGTTCGTGGATTCATGTTCTGTTGGAGTTAGGGGAGAAAAGATGACATCGTTTACAGAGACGGTAATCAGCCTGATTCGGGGGATACCTGAAGGCTGTGTAACGACCTATGGACAAATTGCAAGATCAGCCGGAAGTCCGAGAGCGGCAAGGCAAGTCGTTCGTATTTTGCATTCGATGAGCAGCCGGTATCAGCTTCCATGGCACCGTGTCGTCAGCGGGAACGGGGAAATTAAAATCAGGGACGAAGAATCGTTCGAGCTGCAGAGATTCTTGTTGGAGTCGGAAGGCGTGGAACTGAACAGGGATCGTTTTGTGGATTTGGATAAATACGGATATGGACCTGTTGATTGAACTGACTGTGAAGGTTAATTAGTGGAGGATAATCATGGAAGGAAGGTTATTCTCATGGATTCATTCATTTACTTTACATAATAAATATTATGTTAACTAGTGGAGGCGGTATAAATGGGAATCACCCGATTGCGGGAGTGGATCGGTATGAGCAGCCGAATTGTGTTTTTTGGGGGAGCGGGAACTTCTACAGAGAGCGGCATACCGGATTTTCGTTCGGAAGCGGGTCTTTTTACCACAAAGCAGGGAAGCAGTCATTCCCCGGAAGAGATGCTGAGCCGTTCATTTTTTGAACAACATCCAAAGGAATTTTACAGGTTTTATTACAGAAAGATGATCCATGCGGATGCGGAGCCTAACAGCGGACATCAGGCCCTCGCGGAACTGGAGCATCGAGGGAAACTTCGCACAATCATTACGCAGAATATAGACGGGCTGCACCAAAAAGCGGGAAGCAAGTCCGTATTGGAGCTGCATGGTTCCGTTCACCGGAACTTTTGCGTACAATGCGCGGCATTCTATACACTGGAAGAGTTAATGTCCCTTGCGGGAGAAGTGCCCCTATGCGTCAAATGCGGAAGTATTGTGAAGCCCGGTGTGATTTTATACGAAGAACCGTTGGATATGCAGTTGTTTGCCGAGGCCGAAGCCGCCATACGCGAAGCGGATCTCATGATCGTCGCGGGGACGTCGTTGTCGGTGTATCCAGCGGCCAATTTGGTTCCTTATTTTCAAGGGGATCGACTGGCAGTTATCAATAAGAGCGAGACTGCTTACGACCGTTATGCCGGCTGCGTCGTCAGAGAGCCTTTTGCTCAAGTAATGAAGGAAGTTGTATATGACTAACATAAATTTGCCTATAGATGATGTTCTGGGGGAGCTTATGGATACTCTTTCAGATCATACGAATGCCATATTGATTGCCCCGCCCGGTTCGGGCAAAACCACCAGAGTGCCTTTAGCGCTGTTACATGCTTCCTGGCTGGGTGACCGCCGTATTCTTATGCTCGAGCCTCGGAGGCTGGCGGCGAAGTCTGTTGCGGCTTACATGGCCCGGCAGTTAGGGGAACAAGCCGGCGAAACAGTCGGTTACAGGGTGAAAATGGACACCAGAGTAAGCAAACGGACCAGGATCGAGGTTGTTACCGAAGGGGTTTTAACCAGCATGCTGCAGCAGGACCCGTCGCTTGACGGGGTTGGCGCCGTCCTGTTTGACGAGTTTCATGAGCGCAGCCTGCATGCTGATTTGGGGCTGGCCCTTTGCCTGCAGGCACAGCAGTTATTCAGGGAAGAGATGAGGCTGCTGGTTATGTCGGCAACGATGGATGCGGAGCCGGTCTCGCAGATCTTGAATCATGCCCCCGTCATCAGAGGGGAAGGCAGGATGTATCCTGTGGAAACGGTATACTATCCCGGTCATGGTGCCGAACGGCTGGAAGACAGAACGGTACGTGCGGTTAAACAGGCATTGCAGGACCATGACGGAGACATGCTGGTGTTTCTGCCTGGAGCAGGTGAAATTCGCCGTGCGGAGCGGAAGCTGAGAGAGTCAGGACTGTCTCCCGGCGTAAGGGTCGCGCCGCTCTACGGGAATTTGCCTCAGGCAGCACAGGAGGCCGCGATCGCGCCGGCGGTATCTGGACAGCGGAAGATCGTGCTATCGACGTCGATTGCGGAGACGAGTCTTACCGTTGAAGGAGTTCGTGTCGTGATCGACAGCGGATTAATGCGGGTTCCGCGGTTTTCGCCCCGGACGGGGATGACAAGGCTGGAGACGGTGCCCGTGTCCCGGGCCAGCGCCGACCAGCGCCGCGGCCGGGCGGGGCGCACTGCGCCGGGCGTCTGCTACCGTCTGTGGACGGAGCAGGAAGACCGGCGCCTCCCGCCGCGAAGCACACCGGAGGTGCTGGAGGCGGATCTTGCGCCGCTTGCGCTTGAGCTGGCGGCTTGGGGGGTTGGCGATCCGGCCGAGCTGGCGTGGCTGGATTTGCCGCCCGTTCCCGCGTACCGTCAGGCGCGGGAACTGCTGCACCTGCTCGGCGCGATAGCGGAGACAGGTGCGGTCACGCCCCATGGGCGGCGCATGGCCGCCCTGGGGATGCACCCGAGGCTCGCGCACATGGTGCTGCGGGCGGAGGGGCTGGGGCTGGCCAGGATCGCATGCGACCTGGCGGCGATGCTGGGCGAGCGCGACGTGGCGGTCCGCACCGGCGGCCGGGCGAAGACTGATGCGGATTTGAGCAGCCGCCTGGCGATGCTGCAAGAGGCGCGGACATGGCGCGGGGCTGACCTCCCTGATACGCTTGGCGGCATGGAGATCGATCCGGCGATATGCCGGCGTGTTATCGCGGAAGCGGATCATGCTCTGGCGGCTCTGCGCACTGAGGGAAGCGGTCGCGGAGCATTTGAGGCACCTAGGGAAGAGGATAACGAAACCTCCGCGGCAGAGGTAAGCGCCGTTGAGATGTGCGGGGTGCTCCTAGGATTCGCCTATCCGGATCGAATCGGCCAGCAGCGGAGCATCGGCAAATTCACGCTTGCTAACGGCAGGGGGGCTGAAGTTTCAGAGGGTCAGCAGCTTGCGGCGGAGCCCTATCTGGTAGCTGCAGAACTTGACGATCAAGGCACAGAAAGTAAGGTCTACCTGGGCGCAGGAATCAGTCTGGAGCAAATCAACCGATATTTTGCCGATATCATACGTGAAGAGCAGTCCGTTTACTGGGACCGGGAGGCTCAGACTGTCCGGACTTTTACGGTTCGGAAGATCGGGGCGGTCTTGATTCAAGAAACTCCTTCACAATCCCCGGATCCTGAACTTATGCTTCAAGCTTTATTGGACGGCATTCGTCAGGGCGGGCATAAGCTGCTGCCGTGGACGAAAGGGGACAGGCTGCTCCAAAGCCGGATGTCCTTCATGCATAAATACGATCCCGCGAACTGGCCCGATGTCTCGGACGAATCGCTGTTGAATCATTTGGAAGACTGGCTTGCGCCGCATGTGTACGGTATGAGAAACCGGAGCGACCTGCAGAAGATTCAGATAGGACATATTTTATCTGAGCTGATACCATGGGAGCAAAGGCAGGAACTGGACCGGCTGGTACCGCTGCAGCTTACCGTTCCAAGCGGATCCAGGATCACGCTTGATTACTCGGATCCAGAACAACCGGTTCTGGCTGCGAGGCTGCAGGAATTGTTCGGGATGAAAGAAACGCCGCGGATCGCCGGCGGCAGAGTTCCCGTCACCATTCACTTGTTATCCCCAGCCCGCAGGCCGGTTCAGGTTACCCAGGATTTAGCGAGTTTTTGGGAACATGCCTATTTTGAAGTGAAAAAGGACCTTAAAGGCCGCTATCCCAAACATTACTGGCCGGATAATCCGTTGGAAGCGGAAGCAACGAATAGGACTAAGCCGAGAAAATAATGAATGTTTGGTAAATATTTGTTGTAAGTGAACATATGTTCGTATATAATGAACGTAAGTTAGCTAGACGACTGGAGGAGAGACCGTGGGACGAGTGATTTCGTTTGAGATCAACAGCCAGGATCCGGAGAAAGCTTCATCCTTTTATAGTGAGGTATTCGGTTGGAAGATGGGGGAAGAGAACTGGGGATACCGCCAAGTATCAACGGGGGCGGGAAGCCAGGATCTGAAGGGATTGGACGGCGGCATCTCCGAGGGGCCTGCCGATTACCCGCATGGGGTCAGGCTGCATCTTGAAGTCGCCGATATGAATCAGGCAATCAGCCAAGCTGTCCTCCGGGGTGCGAAGATTGTCAGGGATAAGATGGAATTCGATGACTTCTTTCTGGCCTATCTGGTGGATCCTGTCGGCATCGGCTTGGGGCTTATTCAACCCAAAGCGGGCAGAACAGGGGAGAACGCGGGAACATAAAGATGGGCGGCTTGCGCCGCCCTGTCATTGAAAGGTTAAAATTCCGTTATCCTGCGTCTGCGGCGCCGGGTTGTTTAAGATCTTCCCGGATCAGGTCTGCAGTGAGCTGGCCGGACAGAGTGACCATAGGTACGCCGCCGCCCGGATGTGTAGAACCTCCGACAAAATACAGGTTGCTCAGCAGTTCGCTCCGGCTTGGAATTTTGAACCCGCCGTTCATTTTGCGGTCTGTAACCACACCGTATATGGATCCTCCGTTGGCGCCATATAGACTTTGCAGGTCATCCGGTGTGAACTGATATTCGAACTCAATGGATTTCCTCAATCCAGTCAATCCGTTCCGCTCTAGTTTGTCGAGCACCAGTTCGCGGTAACGCTCCCTATGCGGCTGCCATGATTCTCCGTCTTTCAGAGGCGGCACATGGGTCAGCACGAATAGATTCTCTTTTCCTTGCGGCGCCTGTGTCGGATCCGACTTTGAAGACACTCCGACATACACTGTCGGATCTTCCGTCGGAATCCCTTTTTCGAACATATCACTAAATTCACGTTCGGGATCTTGCGAGAAGAAGAAGTTGTGGTGCAGCAGCTTCTCGTAAGATTTGTTTACACCCAGAAGCAGTACCAGACCAGACACTGTCGGTGCGTATTTTTTAAGTTTTTCAGCCGCCTTCTCGGCTTGGCCGTGATTCTTAACGAGGGTGCGGTAAGCCGGAATAGCCTCCAGATTGGACACGATAAGGTCCGCCTGCAGGGTTTCACCGCTTTCCAACTTAACGCCTGCGGCTTTCGTTCCAGCCGTTTGAATTTCAGTTACTTTGGCATGGGTGCGAACCTCGGTACCCATCTCGGCAAGAACCTTCAGCATAGCTTCCGCGATTTTTCTCATGCCGCCTTTGACATAGAATATCCCTAGGCCCAGCTGCACATGAATCAATTGGGAGAGTACAGCAGGCGCTCCATAAGGGGAAGAGCCTACATACATAATAAAGAAATTAAACATCTGACGAAGATGAGGGTCCTTTATATACTTTCCGGTTACTTGATCCATAGAACGAAGCGGGTCCATGGCCAGCAGTTCCTTTAAAGAGTGCATGGCGCGCAGATCGGCTAGCCCTGTCAGGCTCTCTTTGTAGAAACTGGACATGCACAGTTCGTACATTTTCGCACAGTATTGCAGATAATCCATAAACCGGGCCGCATCTTTTTGCGATACGTTCCTGATTTCGTTTAGCATCGTAGGCAAATCTGCACTTACATCAATGTTAACCCCGTCTTCAAAGAACGTGCGCCATTGCGGCTCAACTCTTTGGAGGGTAAGGTAGTTTTCCAGTTTACGCCCGCAGCTTGTAAAAAGTTGTTCAAGCACCCATGGCATGGTGAGGATGGAAGGGCCTGTATCGAAAGTAAACCCTTGACCGCTGCGTATATTAAGTTTCCCTCCGGCACGTTCACCCTGCTCAAGCACCGTTACTTGGTGGCCGTCCGCCGTCAGCCGCATAGCTGCAGATAACCCCGCCAACCCGCCGCCGATTACAATTACACGTTTCTTTGCCAGCATAGACATACCGCTCATCCTCTCGTACTATAATCGTTCTAAGCTTATGTTTATGTATGATACCGTTACCAATATGGCAAGGCTTTAATGAGAATGCTTGTGTTACTGCCTTGGCTTAATGGGGTAACTACATATACTGCCTATTACCATCTATTACCACAGGCGAGATAAACTAAACTATTCCAGCGAATTCATTCCGGACGGGGGATTGATGTGTCGTTAACCGATGTAATCCTAGTGAGCAGCGGACTGATCTGCCTTGGCGTCTTGTTGGGCCGCATTGCGCTGCTGCCTCCTGCGGGAAGTGTTCCCGAAGAGGGGAATGACATTACCGTCATAATTCCGGCCAGGAATGAGGAAGCAAATTTGGGACCGCTGCTGGATTCCCTGCAGAAGCAGACTGTAAAGGCGTTCGAGGTCCTCGTCGTGGACGATTCTTCTACGGACCGGACCGCCGCCGTTGCTGCAGCCGGCGGCGCCAATGTGATCCAGGCGGCTCCGCTTCCGCCCGGATGGCAGGGCAAGGCGTGGGCATGCCGCACAGGAGCAGCAGAGGCGTCGGGACGCCTGCTGCTGTTCCTGGATGCGGACACGCGCCTTGCCCCCGACGCCCTGGCGAAGCTGGCGTCGGCGCAGTGCCGCCACGGCGGTCTGCTCGCGGTGCAGCCGTATCACACAGTGATCCGGCCCTACGAGCAGCTTTCCGCCGTGTTCAACCTTGTCGTCATTGCCTCCATGGGGGCGATGACGGTGCTCGGTCCAAAGGTGCGCCCTTCGGGCGCCTTCGGACCTTGCGTGATGTGCCGCCGCGACGATTACGAGCGTCTCGGCGGACACGAAGCTGTGCGGGGCGAGGTGTTGGAGAACTACGCGCTTGGGCGTCGCTTCCAAGCCTCGGGGCTGCCGCTCCACCTGTACAGCGGCAAAGGAACGGCAGCCTTCCGGATGTATCCGGAAGGCTTCGCGTCCCTGGCCGAAGGGTGGAGCAAGAACTTCGCCGGAGGGGCGGTTAGCCTCCGCCCATGGCTGCTTGCTGCGATCATCTGCTGGGTCGCGGGCATGATAACCATCTCGATACGCTTCATAACGACACTAATTTATGGAGTGTCCTCTTTCGGGGAAGGCATCGGTATTGCGGTTTTTTATGCTGCCTATGCCGCACTGCTGTTCATCCTACTGCGGCGTGCCGGCAGTTTTTCCTTCCTGACTTCCGTTTTCTTTCCTGTACCTGTTTCGGCTTTCGCAGGAATCTTCGCCCTTTCGGCCTACAAGACGTTTATTCGCCGCCAAGTCCGGTGGAAAGGCAGAATTGTCGATGCCGGATCCAAGGCCGCCAATAAGAAAACGTGATGTTTTAGGGAGGGAAGTCCTTTATGCAGGTATGGGTGCTGCCGACTGCTTGGAATATCATTCTTGATATAGCCGTTTGGCTGCTGATTCAAATGGGAGCCGCGATCTTCTGCAACCGGCTTCCCTTATCTTTTTTCGAACAGAGCCGCATACTTACGCGTATATACCCTTTTGAGCGCAATGGACGGTTCTATGAGCAATGGCTTAAGGTGAAGGCATGGAAAGCGCTGCTGCCCGATGGCAGCCGGTTATTTACCGGCGGGTTCGCCAAGAAGCGGCTGAAAGGTGCATCGGCAGTCTATTTGGAGAGATTTATTATGGAGACGAGGAGGGGGGAGCTTGCCCATTGGCTGGCCATGTTTCCTTTGCCCGTATTTCTGTTATGGTGCGACCTGCCTTCTTTTTTGATTATGTGTCTGTATGCTGCAGCTGCGAATATACCTTGCATCGCTGCCCAGCGTTATAACCGCATCCGCCTCCGTAGAATCACGGAGAAGGGTGGTAATTATTTGTAATTACTCGAATCCGGTTCCGCCCGCTGCAAGCCCTATGATACAATTAGTATCACGGCGTACATCGTTGTTTTTGCGTCGTTCCCGTATTTTGAGGGAACCACAAGAATAAGGAGAGGTTGCAGCAGCATGAAGAAATGGATTTGGATTACAATGCTTTTCATTTTGGGCTTTACTGCCATCGGATGGGTTCAACCGGCCGGAGCGGTACAATCAGCTACCTTGTCTTACGGCAAACGGGGAACGGATGTGCCTGATCTGCAGTACCGATTGAAAACAGTAGGGCTGTTCCAGGGGGAGATAACCTCTTATTATGGACCCAAAACAACCCGGGCGGTAAAATCCTTCCAGAAGCGGTACGGGTTGAAAGCGGATGGGATTACCGGGCCGACTACCTGGAAAAAACTCCGTAAAGTTTCTGTGAACCGGCATGAACTTGATCAGGTGGCGAGAATGATTTACGCAGAGGCCAGAGGCGAGCCTTACAAAGGGAAAGTTGCCGTAGGGGCAGTCATTATGAACCGCCTGTCCTCACCTGAGTTTCCGAAAACTGTGCATGGAGTTCTATTTCAACCTTGGGCATTCACTGCCGTGCATGACGGCCAGTATAAGCTTAAGCCGGATTACGCAGCCTACCAAGCGGCATTAGATGCAGTCAAAGGCCATGATCCTACCTATAATGCGCTATATTATTTCAATCCGCAGACCGCCACATCGAAGTGGATTTGGACCCGTAAGCAGACTGTGAAAATCGGAAGGCATATTTTTGCGGTGTAATGATAACTAAACAACGAAAGACTGGGACCTAGGGGTCCCAGTCTTTTTCGTTATAAAACAGCCATATTTGTGAAATTCATCATTGCATTACTGTGTGAGACGCAGCTGCAGCAGGGCACCAAGCTCCTCAGCCGTTTCCCAAAGCAATGGGCGAATTTCTTCCGAGGGGAAAGGAAGTTGGTGCTCGGCTGTTTTATGCAGAGTCCAGATAATCGGCATATCCTTGCCTTTTGCATAACCGGCCGCATAAAAAGCCTCAAGCGTCAGACCTGTTATATCTACAATCAATAATTCGCTGTGATTAATGGCTTGCACAGTTTCTGCCAGAATATCACCGGTACGCTTAACCTCCGGGACATGTACCTGATATCCGCATTGTTCGATTTTGGGCAGAATCCACTCACTCCAGTCTGAGCGCAGATCCGGGTCGGAAGACATCACGATACAGCAGTGTTTTAAAGTTTCGGCGAGAGCCGCGGCGAGAGCCGTTCTCCAGCCTTTTTCCGTCAATTTGATTGTCGGCCCTACACGATCCAACAGAAAATCCGTCTTAAGCTGCTCCATAATATATACGAATTCCTGCATATTAGGGGAATAGGTTAAGTTGTAGCTGTGCGCAAGCTGGTGAATGATGACAGGGTCGTTCGGCCCTTCCGCATGCCTGTGCAAATATTGAAGAAGCTTTTCGGCCTTACTTTCGATCGTAATGGGTACGATAGGCGATCGTTCGATCTGCTCCAGACTATCTACTGTAATATGGACTGCTTGCTTCAAATCCGTTACTTCCCTTATGTATGCCGATACAATATGGAACATTTCCCGTTTCCGGCTGTGCGGCAACGTATTAAAAGGCTCATAGCAAGAAGCGCTCATTTCATAAGAACCGTCAGGAGTGCAGTAGCAGTCCCGAAATACGAAACCTTCCGAAGTAACCTTCGCATATACAATTTTTTCGCAGAACAGGCATCGTTTCTGTTCAATAGACATAACAAATCATCCTTTCCTATGAAGATGCTTCACTCAGAAGAGGTTAGGTTTAAAAATAGCACAACAGTTACGCGGGTACAACGCAAAACAGGGAATTGGAAACATTTATGAAGGAATATCATGCATTCTCCGGAATGAAACGATCTCTTCGCCTAAAGGACGGCGTAGGCCGGATCACCTTGCACAGTTCCGGATATTTCTCAATCATTCCTCAAAGAATTGGGTAATTCAACTCAACCGCATTTACATGAACAGGGGAGGAACTTTTATGCTATGGTCTGTAAACAGCTGGACTTTTGGGCGGCATCTTGGGCCGCTTCACCTTACGGAATGGGATCCGGAAAAGCAGCAGACGAAAGAAACAATAGAGGATTATCCGGAAACATGGACGCTTTCAACATGGGCTTCGCAGCTTTCGGAAAGGGGATATCAGTCTGCTGAGTTGTCATATGCCCACCTTATAGATCAGGACGAAGAGCTGGTTAAGGTGAAAGAAGCGTTTGATGCGGCAGGTATCCAAATTGCTTCTGTTCTTTTAGACTATGGTGATCTATCGAGCAGTGACTCTGTGCGAAGGGATGCCGATATCGCATGGTGCAAAAAGTGGATAGAAGCCGCTTCCAAGCTTGGAGCGTCAAGAGTAAGGGTAGTGGCGGGGGAATCGGTTCCGGAGGATAAGAATTCACTTGAACGAGCCGCTAAAGCCCTTTGCGAATTAGCTGCATATGCCGAGCACTATCAACTGCGTGTTGTGACCGAAAACATAGGGGAACTGCTGTCTACAGCGGACCAATGCCTCACGCTGCTTGATTTATGCAAAGATCAGCTCGGTTTTACTGCGGACTACGGGAATTTCACAAGAGATCATTTGGATCAGCTGGAGAAGGTGCTTCCTTTTGCAGAAACGGTCCATGCCAAAATGCGTAATTTCCCGAACGGGGAGCCGGATACGGAAGATTTTCGGGCATGCCTCGCGCTGACTTCAGCCTCAGGTTTCGATGGAGTGTTGTCTTTGACTTACCTTGGTGATCAGGATCCATGGAAAGCACTGGTAAAGCTTCGCTCCGCAGCTGAAACGGAGCTCCGCCCAAGTCAGCGTATGGAAGCTTGATTCCAAAGTGTTTTCAGGTCTCTTTTTAGAGGCCTGTTTTTGCTGAGCTGTTTGAGTTGCCCAGCAGCCTGTAGTAAACTTAGATAAGATTTGAACTAGTACATAATTACGTAAATTCAATGGCGGGAGATGACCAGGAACATGACGAAATCATTACCTTTGCACAAACACGGTATCGAGGGCAGCAGGCTGGTTTTAGGCTGTATGGGGTTGGGAGGCGGCTGGGACAGCAGTCCGGTTACTTCCGAGCACCTCCGTCAGGCGCATGACGCGGTGGAAGCGGCTTTGTCCATCGGTATCAATATGTTTGATCATGCGGATATTTACACGCGGGGTAAGGCTGAGCAAGTATTCGGACAGGTGCTGAAAGACAGGCCGGAGCTGCGTGAATCCATTATTCTTCAATCGAAATGTGCGATACGTTTTGCCGAGGAAAGCGGAGTTCCCGGCCGGTACGATTTTTCAGAGGAGCATATACATAAAAGTGTTGACGGTATTCTTAAAAGGCTCGGCGTGGAATACCTCGACATTCTCCTGCTTCATCGCCCCGACCCGTTAATGGATCCTGAAGAAGTAGCCAAAACACTTTCGGATCTGAAGTCATCCGGAAAAGTGCGCCGGTTCGGCGTTTCTAACATGAGTGCGGCTCAAATTCAACTGCTGCAGCACTATACCGATGAAAAATTTGTAGTAAACCAACTTGAGATGAGCTTAGCGAAGCTGGGATGGCTGAACAGCGTCGTACAATTGAACACCGAATCCGCTAAAAACGATATTTTCCCCGAAGGAACGGTGGAATTTTGTCGTATGGAAAACATTCAAATTCAAGCTTGGGGTCCGTTGGCTAAAGGTGTTTTTTCCGGAGCGTCCACGGCAGATCAGCCAGAATCTGTTCAAACAACCGCTAAATTGGTAGAACAACTGGCCGAGGAGAAGAACACCACCGCTGAGGCGATTGTCCTTGCATGGCTGATGAAACATCCGGCCGGCATTCAGCCGGTAATCGGTACAGCCAATGCTGACCGTATTCGTGCATGCCGCGACGCGGAGCAAGTTACGCTTACCCGTGACGAATGGTACACTTTGTATGTCAGCTCCAGAGGAGTGCCTTTGCCGTAATGGATCAGCAACACATTTTAGAGCAAGCCAGGCTTGCCGTGCAAAAAAAAATGGGCGATGACAGCTCAGGACATGATTGGTGGCATACTTACCGTGTAGCGGAAACAGCTAAAACGATAGCCGCGGAGGAACATGCCGATGTATTTCTCTGTGAATTGACCGCACTGCTACACGATATGGCGGACGAGAAGCTGAATGACGACCCTGAACAGGCTTCCCGGGATCTGTACGCTTGGATGTTAAACACCGGTGTGGAGTTGACAGCTGTCGATCATGTCATGGACATCATTTCGACGATGTCCTTTAAGGGCGGTAACCGTCCTCCTGTCCGCACGCTCGAAGGGAAGATTGTACAGGACGCGGACAGGCTGGATGCGATCGGAGCGATGGGAATTGCCAGAGTATTTGCCTACTCCGGTTGGAAAGGCAGGCCCATACACGATCCGCGGATGTCTCCACGAGAGCAATTGACACCCGAACAATATAGAAACGGGAACGATACGGCGATCAATCATTTTTATGAAAAACTGCTGAAACTGAAAGATTTGATGAATACGACCACGGGCCGGAACATGGCTGCCGAGCGGCACAAGTTTATGGAACTGTACTTGGATCAGTTTTATGCGGAGTGGGAAGGACAACGATAAGTAACGATGGGACCTCTTTCAGGGGTCCTTTTTCATTGGCTGCAAAAGGGAGGAGGAGGCTGCTTGAACATCGAATAGATACAAGATCGGAGGTGTTATTGTGATCAATCCATGGAAAGCATTACTTTTTGACTTGGACAATACGCTGCTGGACCGGACCTTGACCTTTTCTAAGTTTACGGACAAGCTCCTGGATACTTTCGCAACAGCACTTACTACGGATGAAAAAAACAGATGGAGCAGCCTAATAATAGAGCTGGACAATGACGGGTACAAAAACAAAAAGGAATTATTTCATGACATTCTGCCGCTCCTTCCGTGGAAGGACAAACTGGCAGCTGATCAACTGTGGGATTTCTATACACGGGAATATCCGGCTAATGCTGAATTAATGCAGGGAACAAGGAAGCTGTTGGATTATTGCAAAGGCAAGTATAGTCTAGGTTTGATTACAAATGGCCTAACTGAGATTCAATACGGTAAAATTGACATTTTGGGGATTCGAGGGTATTTTGACGTTATTTTAGTTTCAGAGCAAGCGGGAGTGAAAAAGCCGGACCGGACTATTTTCGAAATGGCTCTTATGAAGCTGAATATGAAACCAACGGAGAGCTTATACGTAGGCGATCATCCTAAAAATGATATCGAAGGCGCAGCCTCTGCCGGAATGAAATCGATTTGGATGAAAAGAAACCAGCCCTGGCCTGAAAGTGTTACCGTAAAACCTATACATACCGTGTCAAGCGTGCACGAACTACTAAGTTATCTTAAGGAGCAAACTAATGAAAATAGCGCTGATCCTGTTTGACGGGCTAACGTTTCTGGACTTAGTCGGCTTTTACGATGTCATTTACAGGTTAAAGCAGTTTGAGCCGACGGCAGGTGCATCGTGGGACTTTTGTGCGCTGAAAGAAGACATTACGGATGAGTTGGGCCTGACGGTCAAAGCAGGAGTGATTAAGCCGGATTTATCACAATATGACATGGTTTTCATACCTGGGGGAATGGGGACACGTCAACTAAGATTTGATTTGCAGTTCATTGACTGGCTCAAGACGGCTTCACAGGTGAAATACAAGGTTTCGGTTTGCACAGGATCGTTATTAATGGGGGCCGCCGGATTTTTGAGCAGTTCCAAAGCGACCACCCATCCTTTGGCTTATGAGCTGCTCGAACCCTATTGCCGGGAGGTGATCCGATCCCGGATTGTAAAAGACGGAAATTTGATTACAGCCGGGGGCGTCAGTACTTCCATCGATCTAGGGTTATATCTGATCCGGTTGTTTGCCGGCAGCGAGGCCGAAAAGCAGGTGAAACAACAAATTGACTATCCTTATGCAACGCAAGGGATTGTTGAGGTTGCTGATCCTATCATAGAGGCGGATGAATCCCATTGAACTCCCCAATCGTTATCGGTATTGCCGGAGGCTCCGGCAGCGGAAAGACTACATTAAGCAGAAAAATATATGATGCTCTGACGAAGTATAAAGTTGAACTCATTGAAATGGACCGATTTTATAAACATGAACGCGTGCAGTCCCGATCCCCATTTTCCAACCAAGTGTATGAAGACTTTGATCATCCCGATTCGATCGACAGTACAAGCATTCAACAAAAATTATCCCTGATCATGAAATCAGGTACATCTGACATAGTGATCATTGAGGGATTTATGCTGTTCCACTTCGAAACGCTCAAGGAGATGCTTGATATAAAAGTTTATGTAGACTGCCCGCCGGACGAGAGACTGCTCAGAAGAGTCTCAAAATTAGCAGGTTGGGGGATACAGGAAGAGGACTATTCCGATTATCTGCAGTTGATAAGAACGAGGCATGAGCAGTATGTAGAACCTTGTAAATGGCATGCCGACATCATATGTAATGGATTAAGCCAAACATCTCTAGCGGTAGATCTGATTTCCTGCTATGTAAGCAAACAAAAACCCCTCAAATGAGGGGCCCTGCCATTCTAATAATTTTGTGTATTGTTCGGCTTGGTTTTGCCTGTCATGGAGGAGATCTGTCCCATCAACTTGTCACGGGATTGTTTGTTTCTGAGCAAATAAGCGGCTCCAAGACCAATCGCTGTAAACATTGAACGTTTGCTTAACATATGAATGACCTCCTATTGGTTCTTGTTTTTTTGTTTCATGGTATGAATTAACCTTGTCTATGCTAAACCAAACCTTTGCAATATTAGAATGCTATTAAAAAGTCATGAGAGATCCATGGCGGAAATGGAGAAACATCATATGAGGTTCACTTTTAGGCCCATGGCCATCGATGATTACGAAGCTGCTTTTGCTTTATGGGAGAAAACACCGGGCATGGTTCTCAATCAGTCCGACTCCCAAGAGGCTGTCCGTAAATTTTTGGGGCGCAATCCCGGTCTGAGCTTCGTATGCTTTGACGGTGAGACACTGATCGGATCTGTACTATGCGGACACGACGGCAAAAGGGGATTTTTGTACCACGCGGCAGTTGATGAAGATTATAGGGGCTCCGGAATCGGACGGGAACTGATAACGCGGTGTTTGGACGGGCTAAAAGAGGAAGAGATCATCCGCTGCTATTTGTTTGTGTTGGAGGACAATGAGCTTGGAAGCCTTTACTGGGAGCGGTCCGGATGGACGAAGCGTGACGGAATTCTGTTGTTTTCGAAGGATACCTAGTCTTTGGACAGGAGGGCGAAGAATAGTATACTGAAAAGGAAGGGGGAGCGTAATGAATTATCCTGCAGGTTTTTGGATTAGGTTTGGGGCAAGTTTGTTAGATGGAATTATCGTTGGTATCCCGGTAGCGATTGTGGCAGCGATTCTGTTAGGGGTTCTGCTGACGATTCGTTAAGTCGCCTGCTGATGTTCTTGTACGGTTGGCTGGTCCCGGCATTATGGAACGGGGCGACGGTAGGGAAGAAAATGTGCGGCATCCGTATTCAGAAGAGGGATGGTTCCAATCCCGGTATCGGCACTATGCTGCTGCGTGTGGTTTCTTCGGCACTGATCTACGGATTGACCGTGGGGATTGCGCTGGTGGTGAGCGCCTTTATGGTGGGGCTCCGCGAAGATAAACGATCGATTCATGATATGATAGCCGGCACCGAGGTCGTGCACGGATAGAAACAGGAGGACGCAAGAGTTCATGCCAAAACAGATTAACGAGCAAGATGTAATCCGGTTTATCGAACAAAAGACGAAAATCAATGCCAAACATATTGCCGAGGTATTAAAATTTGGGCAGTCCTATTTGAACAGTGTCAAAGCCAATGCCAGGGGAGAGGTCGACATTGATATGGACGATATTGTCGACTATGTACTAAAGCGCCCGGGAATGAAGTTAAATGAGCTTCAGGTGGAGGAAATCCTTGAAACCGAGATGGATTATCTGATCAAAAAGGGAATTGCCAGTTACGGCGACTAATGAAAGGCCCGCTGCATGAGCAGCGGGCCTTTACATTATAGTGTATTGATAGCCAAAAGTTCGAACTGGATTTGTCCCACAGGTGCATTTACCGTAACAATATCCCCTACGGTCTTGCCCATCAGAGCTACTCCCAACGGACTTTCGTACGAAATTTTATTCTCCGACGCATCCGCTTCTGCAGGTCCCACAATCCGGTACTCGATTTTTTCGGAAAACTCAATGTCATTCAAGGTCACAACGGATCCGATGTTCACCTTGGACGTGTCGGAGTGCTCCACCACCTGGGCTCTCTTCAGTATTCTCTCGATAGTCAGAATACGTGTCTCCATGTGAGCCTGATCGTCCTTGGCGGAATGGTATTCACTATTCTCCTTAAGATCCCCGTAGCTAATGGCTGTTTTAAGTCTGCTCGCCAATTCTTTGCGTTTCACCGTTTTCAATTCTTCCAGTTCTTCTTCCAGCTGCTTCAACCCTTGCGGGGTTAGGATGACTTGCTCATCTGCCATGTTTGCATCTCCTTATGCACCTTAGGTGCCACTCACGTTTGGTACTATTCTACACTAATTTCCGCCCGGATGCGAAAAAGCTGCGTGCATTACATGCAAAACTTCCCTGCAGCGAACCAGGCGCTTATACTGTGTCACCGGGAATAGGCGGCTGTTTGATGGGAATATGCGTCCGTTATCTTTTTCGAAGTTCAAAAAATTCACAGGCATCCCGCTCAAAATAAGCAACATCGCTCACATCGGTTTGAACAACAACCGTTTCCTCGGTAAAGCGGATGACGCGGCCGCCGGAAGATACGATGTGATCGTCTTGAAAAACACGGATCATACGCTGCAATTCCAGCACTTCCTGAAAATCGGAATCCGTTGTCAGCCTTCGGTTAATCGCCATTTTCGTAAATCTCCTTTACATCATTAGGTCTTTTTATTATAACAGATAGGACATATGATTTTGCCAAAATAGGAACGCTCGTGATACGATAGGTTCAAAAAAGGGGGTGCAGCTCCATGGAAACTGATGAACAAGCCCTGCCTTCCGTTGACGGTTGTTGCGGAGATGAGCGGAAAAGCCATCACACGGAGAAAACCAAGAGCAATTTGATCAGCAGGTTGAACAGGATTGAAGGACAGGTCCGCGGCATTAAGGGAATGATCGAGAAGGATGTCTACTGTGACGATGTTTTGAATGTGATTTCCTCCGTGCAGTCCGCATTGAACGGGGTAGGAAAGATGCTGCTGGAGCATCACATGAAAAGCTGTGTCGTAGAGCGGATACAGGATGGAGACACAGAGGTCATACAGGAACTGTTGACAACGATGAACAAGCTGATGAAATAAGATAGAAAAGACGCCCGAAAGGGCGTCTTTTTTGATACAAGAAAGAACAAGGTTTAATTACTTCACTTGTTTCGGCTTAAACCAGCCGAAGGGCTTGCCTATTGGAAGAAAGACATATCCGAAATGCGGATTCAGCACAGCTGCAGCGGATCCATAGAAGGAGACCAGTGCAATGCCCAGCTCTGCAATTCCTGCCAGCCTGTGGCTGAATTCAGGTGCGATGCCGAAAGTCGTTAACGTCAAACCGATAAACAGAATATCAATCAGAACAAAAATGATAAACAGCACCTTATGCGTTTCGGAGGCGCCTAGTGTCATAAACAGGCTGAAGATCAGATATCCGGCAAAAGCCAAGCCCAGTTGATGAGGATCCGCCGCGGAATGAAGCGCTTCTCCCAGCGCCCCTGCCTGGATCAGCCACGTCAAGCCTACGCCGAGCCAAAAGAGGCCGAACGCGCCGAACGCCGTGCTTCCGAACGTATTGTTATGTTTGGCATCCTGAACCGCTGCGAACAGCTGGGCTGCTCCGCCAAGAAACACGGCCCATGGCAGAAGCAGTGCTGTACCGTCGGTCCATCCCAATTTCTGCGAGGATGCTGCCAGAGTGACGATGGCCAAGCCGAACAATCCGAGGGCGGATGGATCTGCCGTGACCAGTTGAATTTGTTGTTTTGATTCCTTCATGCTGCGGTGGTTCCCCCTGTTTTGTAACATTTTAGTACTCTTATCCTTAGTTATTCCCTTGGATGACATACTTGAACACGATACAAAATGGGGGGCTCCATGTCAATGGATGATTTTGGATTATATCGAGGAGGTTTTGTCCTCCCTATACCACAAGCGGGATAAAAGAACGCCCAGCCCTCCTAGTCCAAGGAACAGAATGGCACGAACAAAGACGGATACGGCCGGAAGGTCCCAAAAAACGACTTTCATTAAAGTGAGCAGCAATAAGGCGATTCCCAGGATACGCAGGTTTTTATGTTTATTTCTCATCCCCGTCAGAATGACCGCAACAGCATAGGCTGCCCAAACGGCGGATACCGATAAATGCTGAATGCCGGCAGGAAACCCTGAAGCCAGTATGTTGCTCACATCAGTCAGAAAAAGGAGTACTACAACCGACAACATCACAAGAATTGTCCTTCCGCCGGATGCCTTCCAAGCTTCTTCTGGCTGATTCCGCAGCAAAAAGTACATTCCGTATGCCGTGGACAGCAATATGATCCAAATAGCCGAATTCCATGAAAGGATACGTTCCATCCCCTCGATAAGAATAGGAACAGAGGAGATAATGCCTAGTGCGTAAATGATCAGCGAATTGACCTTTTGAAACCTGGAGCGTATCTTTTGGCCTAACATGTATCCTATGAATCCTTCCGCTAGAAGAAGTCCGGGCAATGCCCCTTCCGCATGTACAGCGCTGAACAGAAACAGCAGCAGTGCATAACAGCCTAAGGTTATCGAGTAGGGCAAATTTTGACGGCGGGATCGTTTTATCATTACAATAGAAACCGAAGCATAAACCAACGTGAACACCAGCATAAGCAGTTCAAAGCCGGCATCTCCGAGACTGAAACCGGACCACAAGGCGGCAAGGGCAAAACTCGCCAAAAACGCCTTGAGCTGCGGCTTTGGTAATCGTCCAATGAAGAAGGCACCTGCAATGACCGCATGTTGGACCAAGACTCCCCAAACCAGAACCCCGGAATGTCCTTCCTTGAGTACGAAGATCGCAAAGGCGGCATGAAGGAGTAAGAACGAAACATAAAAGAGCTTGGTAAAACCGAAACGGATCGCATATACAAGAAATGTCACATACAGCAAGGATTCGTAGATTGTGAAGAAAACCGCTGCCGGTTCTGCGCTGCGGACCAGGAACGGAGCCATAACACCCGCCGCACTTGCAATGACCGCAATGCCCTGCAGCTTATAATTGTAGGAGAGCCACAACGAAGCAACAACGAGAACAACGGTAAACCCGAAGGCTGCTGATTCAGGAATGAGCTGATACCAGTTTGCGGCAGCGTATGCTGTCAACATGTATAGGCCGACAGCCCCGCCCATCAAAACTTGGGCTAACAGTTCACGATGCTTCTCCTGCTCGCGGATTCCCCAGAATAAAAGAAATGTCCCGGCAGCAAAACCCAGCAAGCACCGGACCGGCTCATTCAACAAGCCGGAGTCGACCGCTGCTTTAAAGCTCCACACCATTCCAGCCATCAGGACAAGCATAAATATGCGCGGGAGCCAGATTTTCGCCAGCACATGCTCCCAATCCACAGCCGGATGCTGGGGGCGGGGAGGTCTGGCTGTTCCCGGATGAGGGGTCCCGCCTTGGCGGACAGGCTCTTCTTGATCCTTCACGCGATATGGAGCAGGAGTTTCCCTTTGTTTCCGTTCTTGTTCCTGTCCAGACCGATTCCCGGCGTCTTGCCGAAGTTTCTCCATCTGCTGTTCGAGTTCAAGCACTTTACGTTCTAATTGTTCCAACCGTTCGTTGGCATTCATTGGAATTCACCTCTTTTTAGAATGTAATGATCCTTACGTTGTTTGTAAAGCATTGTTTTGCCGGCATGCTGGACATGCTGTTTACTATAGGAGGTTGTTTTATGGGTACTATTTTGGTTACAGGATTTACCGGTACCGTCGGACGCGAGGTCGCTGACGCGCTGATTTCGATGGGAGAGAGCCCGGTATGCGCGGTGCGGAACCCAGGGAAGGCCGAAGCTGATTTCGCTGGGTCGTACGAGTTTGTTAAACTGGATTATAACGACCCGCAAACTTACGGATCTGCCTTAAAGGGCATCGACCGTGTCTTTCTAATGTTCCCTCCCGAAATTTCCTTTGCAGCGTTTCACGCGTTCATCGGGAAAATGAAAGAGGAAGCTGTTAAGCACATCACCTATCTCTCGCTGAAAGATGTCCAGTACGTTCCGTTTCTGCCTCATTTTAAAAATGAAAAGGAAATAAAGCGGACAGGGATACCCTATACCTTTTTAAGGGCCGGTTACTTTATGCAAAATTTAAATCTGTTCCTTCTGGATGAGCTGAGGGAGGAAGACCGGATTTTTGTCGCAGCGGGAAGGGGGAAAACAAGCTTTATCGATGTCCGGGACATCGCGGAAGTTGCTGCTTTATCCCTTATCGAACCGGAGAAGCACCGGAACGCCAGTTATCCTCTGACCGGAAGCGAATCGCTTGATTTCTTCAAAGTAGCGGACATGATGACGGAGGTGTTGGGTCGTAAGATTACCTATACGAACCCAACCGTGAAAGACTTTAAAATCCGCATGCTGTCCAAAGGACTTGATTCCGGCTATGTACAGGTGGTTACCGGCATTCATTTTGCTACGAAACTGGGCCTGGCCAAGGGGGTTACCAAGGTGTTCCAGGAACTGACCGGCAAACAGCCCCGTTCTATGAAACAATATTTAGAAGACTACAAACCGATATGGAAGCAAGCAGGCCGGTAACCTTAGGGTTATCGGCTTTTTTTGAACATTTCCTCCGAACCTTTTCTAGGCTCATGAATAATATAGCGTATACAGATTAGCAGGAGGAATTCATATGGCAAGAAGAGTGGCAAAGCTGTTGACCGCTGTTTTGTTTCTTACGGTGCTGCTCACAGGTTGTGGAGGCTCTAAAGATAACGGGACAATCAAGATCGGCGAGGTGACAAGGTCCATTTTTTATGCGCCGCAGTATGTGGCCTTAACCAAGGGGTTCTTTAAAGAAGAAGGCCTGGATGTAGAACTGATCACAACCCCGGGCGGGGATAAAACGATGACGGCGCTGCTCAGCAAGCAGATTGATGTCGCCCTGGTAGGTTCGGAAACTTCCATCTACGTTTCGCTTCAGGGAACGGAAGATCCGGTTATTAATTTCGCACAGCTAACGCAAACGGACGGCACATTTTTGGTAGCAAGGGAACCGATATCATCTTTTGACTGGAATAGCTTGAAGGGGACTACCTTTCTCGGCCAGCGCAAAGGAGGAATGCCTCAAATGGCGGGTGAATTCACTTTGAAGAAACATGGAATCGACCCGCAGAACGATTTGAAATTAATCCAGAATGTCGAATTTGCCAATATCCCGGCTGCGTTTACTTCCGGAACCGGAGACTTCGTTCAGTTGTTCGAGCCTCAGGCGACCATTTTTGAGAAGGAAGGCAAAGGCCATGTGATCGCTTCCTTCGGCACGGAGAGCGGGCGACTTCCTTACACGGTGTTTATGACAAGGCAAAGCATGCTGAAAGACCGCAAAGCCTCGGTGCAGAAATTCACAAATGCTGTGCACAAGGGACAATTATGGGTACAGGAACACAGCGTGGAGGAAATTGCGGATGCGGTAGCCCCGTTCTTCGAGAACACGGACATAGATGTTATCCGGAATGTTGTAAAAAGATATAAAGATCAAGGCTCTTACGCCGCGGATCCGTTGATTGATAAAGAAGAGTGGGCTAACCTGCAGAATGTAATGAAGGAAGCCGGAGAATTGAAAGGCGTTGCAGAATTCGAAAAGCTGGTGGACAATTCGTTTGCCGAACTAGCGGTTCAGTCCGTTAAATAATCAGACGTTTCCACAGCCGCTTTGATCAAAGCGGCTGTTTGCGGATGAAGGAGGGAGCATGATGTCAACGTCAACGGCACTGGAATTAAAACGGATCAGCCACTTTTATGTGAATGACGGAGGGGCTGCCCTTGCGCTGCAAAATCTCAGTCTTACTGTGGAACAAGGAGAATTTGTCTCTCTCGTAGGTCCCAGCGGATGCGGTAAAACAACGCTGCTGTCCATCATTGCGGGGATCATCCTCCCGACGGAAGGGTCGGTTCAGGTAAGCGGGCACCGCGTCTTTGGACCGTCTCCTAAGGTGGGTTATATGCTTCAGCAGGATTATTTATTCCCTTGGCGGACGATTGAGGAAAATGCGGTTATTGGCCTGGAACTGAACGGCACATTAACAAAAGAGAATAGGGAGTATGTGCTTCACTTACTGAATCAGTTCGGGCTGGGTGCACAAAAGGGCAAATATCCGACGGAGTTATCGGGAGGAATGAGGCAGCGTGTCGCTTTGGTTCGCACAATGGCCGTGAAGCCCGACCTGCTGCTGCTGGATGAGCCCTTCTCCGCATTGGATTACCAGACTAAGCTGCAGCTGGAGGATCTGGTCTTTGAAACGATGAAGTCCCACGGGAAAACAGCCGTGCTCGTAACTCACGATATTTCTGAAGCCATCGCCATGAGTGACCGGCTAATCGTCATGGCCCCGAATCCGGGACGGATCCGGAAAGAGATCGTACTGCCCGATTCCATTGCCCGATCGATGCCTTTGCGTGCCAGGGAGCAAGAGGGCTTTCTTCAATTATTCCATGACGTATGGAACGAATTTGACGCAATGGAATCTGGAGGTGCGGGAAATGCAGTTACGACAGGATAAGGATATTCAGGAGTTACATTCAACCCGTCCAGACCAGATTTTTAAAGAATACCGCAAAGCAAAGGCCAGGATGAACAGGTACGTTTGGATAACGCAGTTTACGATCCTATTCCTTTTTATCGGCGGCTGGGAAGCCGCGGGCAGATGGCAGTGGATCGATGTCCTGCTGTTCAGCTACCCCAGTAAAATCTTGGCACTGCTTGGTGAAAAGGCTGCGGACGGCAGCTTGCTTCCTCATGTGCTGGTCACGGTCGGCGAAACGTGCGCAGGGTTTGTATTGGGTACGCTGGCCGGATTGCTTTTGGCTACCCTGATCTGGTGGAGCCCGTTTCTGGCACGGGTACTTGACCCGTTCTTCGTCGTTCTGAATGCCCTGCCGAAAGTTGCTTTGGGCCCTTTATTTATTGTGGCTCTGGGTTCCGGTGTCGTTTCCATTATCGCGACCATCCTTTCCATCACGGTCATTATAACGACGTTGGTTATCTATAATTCATTCAGGGAAACGGATCCGAATCTGCTGAAAGTGGTTCTCCTCTTCGGTGCGTCACGGATACAGTCGTTCACTAAAGTTATCCTGCCTGCTTCTTTTCCGGCTATTGTTTCGACATTGAAGGTAAATGTGGGATTGGCATGGGTAGGGGTCATCGTAGGGGAGTTTCTAGTTGCACAAAAAGGCTTGGGATACCTGATGATCTATGGGTTTCAAGTGTTTAATTTCACGCTGGTCATCGGCAGTCTGGTCGTGATTGCAGTTGTTGCGACGGTCATGTATCAACTGGTAGCTGCTTTAGAAAACAGGTTGATCCGGCGGAGGTAAGGGATGCGGAAGAACGGGGTATGCAAAAAAAGAAGCATCTGCCCGGCGCTGGGATGCTTCTTTTATTCATGTGCCGACGCAGCTGCAGCTTGGCCGCCGCCCGCACGAAATTCATAATTCGCTTTGGCCAGCTGCAAAAGATCGAATTTGAGCCCGCGTTTCGGCTCGGTAATCCGAACGCTTCTGCGCGAGCTGTGCCTCAGCTGGCTTCGCACAGCATCAGGGCGGTGCACCCGATTCACAATTAATTCATCCGGAGGGTCTGCACCATAATATTTCAGGATAAATACATCGCAGCCTGCATCCTCTTTCTCATGTAATGATTGTTGGATATAACGGAAATCTCTCAGCATTCCTTCCTGTACCGAGGCGATCAGCACTCCGGTTTCCCCGAAGTACAGGACATCCTGGTTCCATTTGGTCTCCCGGTCCACGATTTGTTTCTCCGGGATTCGTTCCAATATTCGGATGTGCCGCAGGATATGTTCCGCTTTCTCGTACTCCAGCCGGTCCGCGTACCATTCCATCTTGGCTTTCATAGCTCCGATCAGCTGGTCGTTCCGGTGCTGCAGCATGTCGGCGGTCTGTTGCGCGGATTCCATGTAATCCTTCTTTGATATATGCCCTTCGCAGACGCCGCTGCATTTCCCGATGTGATAAAGCAGGCAGGCGCGCTTGGGCAGGGTGGTACAGGTTCGGAGCTTGTAATGATCGGTAACGAAATCCATTACCGCATGTTGAAAACGGGAGCTTACATAGGGGCCGAAGCGAAGGCTCATCTTCTCCTGATCTTGCACCTGATCGATACTGCCGGCAGTTGTGCGTGCTCCTTTGGGACGACGGTCCCGGTAATAAACATCGAGGCGCGGCAACGGATCCGAAACCATCTGCAAATAGGCGAAACCGCTGTTATCCCTTTTGAGGGCTCGATTATAGGGCGGCTTATGAATTTTAATCAAATTATTCTCAAGCATGAGGCTCTCGGGTTCGTTATTGACAAGGACGATTTCGATAGAGTCGATATTCGCAACGAGCTCAATCAACCGTCTCTTCTGATGATGCTGTGTGAAGTAGGAACGCAGGCGGTTTCTTAAATTTTTGGACTTGCCTACATACAGAATCCTTCCACCGCTGTCTCTCATTAAATAACAACCCGGCTTTTCCGGGTAATCGGCGGCGACAAAGGTGAATGACATGGGGCGGCATACCTCCCGATAGGGTACTTTCCTTACGATAGAAAGAACACAGGTTCGTGTCTTCATTTTACTTGAACTAGCGGGTTTGTCCAGCATATTTTTGGTGAAAATTCGGTTGATTTGTCCAAGGAAAGGAATGACTTGCCATAATCTTGGTGTATAATAAACATTCAGCAGAACACGAGAAAGGGAGTTTGTTATGTTAGATATAACAGAATACAGTGTAGAGTATATTAAAGATCCGTTCGGCATCGTGGAAGGTAAGCGTTATGAATTTCTGATCGATATCAATGTGGATGAGGACGATGAACTTTCCGCAAGAAACGGGGTATATATTCGTGCCATCTATGCCATGCGGGAAGGTGTCGGTTCCCTGGTAAAGTATGATCTGCTTGAAAGAGGTACGGATAAGTATTTGGAGTTTGATCTGGAGGAAGAGGAAGAAGCAGCGCTCTTAACGTTCTGTAATGAACATTGGAACGATGCGGAGGAATTGTAATCAAATAAGTACGTTCTTACTAAAAGAGGCGATACCATGATCAGTATAGGACTGGCTGGCTGGGGAGATCATCCGGAGCTGTATCCGTCCGGCGTAGCCGCCCGAAATAAACTTCATGTCTATAGCAGCCATTTTCGCGTGGTAGAAATTGATAGTACGTTTTATGCGATACCAAGAATGGCAACGGCAGATAAATGGGCGAACGTTACGCCGGACGGTTTCGGATTCGTTGTGAAAGCTTATCAAGGCATGACCGGGCACATGAGAGGGCCAATTCCTTATCCCGACCGGCGAAGCATGTTTGATGAGTTTACGTCTGCTATGAACCCTCTGCTGGCAGCTGGAAAGCTTAAAGCAGTGCTGTTCCAATATCCGCCCTGGTTTCAATGTTCGAAGGAGAATGTGGCGTTACTGCGTGAGCATCAGGAGCTTATGGGGGAAGGGTGGCCGCTGGCGCTCGAGTTCCGCCATCAAAGCTGGTTTCGTCCGGATATCAGAGAGAAAACGCTGAGGTTTATGGAACAGGAAGGCTGGATCCATGCGGTTTGCGATGAGCCACAGGCCGGTTCAGGTTCCGTGCCCGCGGTGCCTGTTGCTACACATCCGGAGCTTACGATCGTCCGTTTTCACGGGAGAAACGAAGCCGGGTGGAACCAGGACGGGAATCCGAATTGGCGGGAGATCCGGTATTTGTACAAGTATACGGAAGACGAACTTTCCGGGTGGGTTCCTTTGGTGAAGAAACTGAACGGGCAATCGAAGGAAGTCATCCTTCTTTTTAACAACAATTCGGGAGGCGACGCAGCCTCCAATGCAAAGCAGATGATCCGTATACTGGGCCTACCCGAGCAGGGGCTGGCACCGAAGCAGCTGGAACTGTTTGATTAAGACAGGGCAGAAATTGCCCTGTTTTTTGCTATTTGAAACAATTTTCCGTTATTTTAAGTTTTATTTAAGGAAACTATTGTCTCTGTCTGGTAAGATGATATCAAGAAAACAGAAGATAGATAGATAATGAAGGGAGTCTGCAAACGAATGAGCGAACATGAGAAACCAGAGGACAAGCAGTTACAAGGGGGAGACGGGATGGGTCCGGGCAATGATCAGGATGACCAGGTGACCCCGGCTCCAAAGGAAACAGAGGTCAAGTTTGTACGGCCGGAAGATCTGGAAGAGAATGCGGCCCGAACGCCTGAAGAAGTAAAGTTATCGGGGACAGATCCGCTGGATCAGCCTGCCGCCGGAATTCCTGCGGAACAGGCGCCGCTGCGTTCCAACAAAGCCTGGATGGCTGCTTCGTTCATTCTTGCAGCGTTGCTGGTAGTATCCCTGTTTGTTTCTCCCATGAAACGGGGCGCTGAAGCCGTGGCGACTGTCAATGGCCAGGATATCTCCAAAGATCAGGTGTATGATGCCATGGTAAAAGCAGGCGGAGAACGTACAGTAGATTCCCTTATTACCGACGAGCTGCTGCGGCAGGAACTTGATAAGAACGGCGTTCAACTGGCAGAAGCGGATTATGAAGCGGAGCTGCAGAGAGTAAAGAAGAATTTCCCGTCGGATGAAGAGTTCAACGCAGCTCTAGCCCAATCCGGCATGACCCTGGATAACTTAAAAGAGCAGATATCCATACAGCTGAAAGTGAAAAAATTGCTCGAACCGACCCTCAAAATTACAGATGAGCAAGTGAAGAAATATTTCGATGAGAACAAAGCTTCTTTCGACACGGCTGAGCAGGTTCGTGCTTCCCATATTCTAGTGAAGACGAAAGAAGAAGCGGAAGCCATCAAGAAGCAGTTGGATGGCGGGGCGGATTTTGCCGCTTTGGCTAAGGAGAAATCTCTGGACACGGGTTCAAAAGAGCAAGGCGGGGACTTGAATTATTTCGGCAAGGGCGCCATGCAAAAAGGATTCGAAGATGCGGCATTTAAGCAAAAAGTCGATGAAATCGGCATCGCGCAAACGGAATACGGATATCATGTCATTAAAGTGACGGATCATAAACAAGCGCACAAGGCTACATTTGACGAGAAGAAAGCGGAGATTAAAGAGCTTCTAGTCGACCAAGAGGTTGGTGCGAAAGGGCAGCAGTATTTGGCGGATCTGAAAACAAAAGCGCAGATTACCAATTCGCTGGACAAGCAAGCCGATTCTGCCGAACAGAAGACAAATACTGCTTCTTAACATTCAAAAATGCAAAGAAAGAACCGGGGGAACCCGGTTCTTTCTTATTACGTACGGTCTTATTCCTGTTTATGCTTAGCACGAAATCTTCTGACTTTCATCAGATTCCCGCATGACTTCTCTTCGCAATATCGTTTCGTCCGGCTGCGGGTATCATCGTAAAAGATCCAACGGCAGTCCGGGTTTCCGCAAATACGGATTCGATCACCGGAGCCGCGGGCGACCGTTTCGGCAAAGTTTGCGGCCACTTCCGCCAATGCAAGCGACCAGTCCGCACCTGAAAGCGTGATGTACTCAAGCTGGAGCGCAGAATCCGCTCTCCTGAGCTTTCGGGTGAGGGTTCCTTTAGCTAAATATTCATTCAGCAGTTTAATTTGAGCGTCTGTGACCGTATTTGTTTCTGCGAAAGAATGCACCATATCCCTCAAATGAATCCGCAGCCGGTGCATGCTGACAAGCTCTTCAGGTGATGCGGGCACCGGCGCCGTTAACCCGTATCGTTTTAGAAACGAAGCTTGCCACTTCGGAGAGGAAAGCCTGTCCTCTGAGAGGCCGCTGCCTCGCCAATCATGCCAATGGCTGTTTATATAGTCCGTCCAAAGCGTATCCATTGCGCCATCTCCTGCCGTCATTTCATTGATTTCATTGTAACCAGCAGAGCGTAGATTTGCCAGTAAAAAGCCTCTGGAGCTTGTGGGATGACCTGGGAATTGGGGATGTCCGGTTTACCTTCCGCCGATAGGTTGGTATGATGATAGTAGTAATCGAACGAATTGGAGTAAGGTCATGAGAAAATTCAAGAAATTTTATGTGGAAATTACAAGTGTCTGCAACTTAAAATGTACCTTTTGCCCGCCTACCGAAAGGGCTGCAAAGTTTATTTCGACCGAAGATTTTTCAAAAACGCTGGATGAAGTAAAGCCTCACGCGGAATTTATTTATTTCCATGTAAAAGGTGAGCCGTTATTGCACCCGAAGCTTGCTCAGCTGTTGGATATCAGCCATGAGAAAGGTTTTAAGGTCAATATCACAACGAACGGCACGCTGCTGCATAAGCACAGACAGGAACTGCTGATGAAGCCCGCTCTGCGCCAGATGAACTTCTCTCTTCACAGCTTTGACGGACACATTGGTTCGCAGGACAAGGAAGGTTATGTTCGAAGCGTGCTGTCATTTATTCGGGAAGCAGAGGGTACAGGCATTATTTTCTCATTGCGCTTATGGAATCTGGATGAAAATAATACTACGAATGTTGAAAGAAACCGAAACCGGGAAATCCTATCTATCATTGAAGAGGAGTTTCAACTGGACTATCGAATCGAAGATAAATTTGAGCGCGGACGGGGAATCAAAATCAGTGACCAGGTTTACTTAAATCATGATCACGAATTTGAATGGCCGGATTTGAAAGTCGAAGAGGACGAAGGCAAAGGTTTTTGCCATGCGCTGAGAAACCAGGCGGGAGTTCTTGTGGACGGCACTGTTATTCCTTGCTGTTTGGACGGGGAAGGCGTACTCAATCTCGGGAATATTCATAAGGACTCGTTCTCTAACATCATTCAAGGGGAACGGGCAACGAATATGTATGAAGGGTTTTCGCGCAGGGAAGTAGTGGAAGAACTTTGCCGCAAGTGCGGTTACCGAAGAAGATTCGGATAACACGGGTGGAGGAGGAATATGATGAATAAAACAGTAGAACAGTTATTGAGCCATCAATCGATTCGTAAATTCCAAAACACTCCCGTTACGGAAGAACAGCTGCGAATGATCGTAGCCTGTGCTCAGAAGGCGTCCACGTCGAGCAATATGCAGGCCTACAGTGTAATCAGAATTACAGATGCCGAACTTCGCAAACAGCTCGCAGCGCTGGCCGGGAATCAGGGATACGTCGAACAGGCTCCGGAGTTTCTGGTCTGGTGTGCGGATCTTTATCGTCTACAGGCAGCGATGCGGCTGTCCGGCGGGGAGACGGCTTCAATTGAACCTACAGCCGAAAACTTCCTGGTGAGCGCGGTCGATACGGCGCTGGCCTCGCAAAATGCGGCGGTGGCAGCTGAATCCATGGGTCTTGGCATTGTTTATATTGGCGGTATTCGTAATCATTTTCGTGAAGTAACCGAAATACTGCAGCTGCCGGCCGGAGTATTTCCTGTATTCGGCATGTGTATCGGTGTACCCGATCAGGAACCGTCTCCTCATCCGAGACAGCCTATAGATGTTGTATTGCATGAGAACCGCTATACTAGCGGACACTATTCGTCCTTGATGGCCCAATATAACGAAACAATCCGCAGCTATATGATCGAACGGACAGGCGGCCAACGGAACGCAAACTGGTCGGAGATGATGAACGTCAAGTTTAGGGGCCCCCAACGCATGCTTGGGGAAACACTTTAGAAGCAGGGGTTCGGATTTGATTAAAGTTAGACTTTCGTGGGATAAAGGGAAAGGCGCCCGGATGAAAATCCGAAGCGCCTTTTTTGTTATGTGAAATCAGGTTGCCCAAGTTCCGGAACGGAATACAGGTTCCAACGTGCCGTCTGCCAGTTCTCCGTCTATATCCATTTCCGCAGTGCCAATCATAAAATCCACATGGATGAAGCTGTCATTCAGACCGGCCTGACGCTGCTGTTCCGGTGTCATGTCATTTCCGTGCTCAATACAGTTAGCAAAGGCCTTTCCGAGCGCAAGATGGTTCGATGCGTTCTCGTCAAACAGGGTGTTGAAGAAAATGATATCGGATTGTGAAATAGGGGATTCATGGGGAACAAGTGCAACCTCGCCCAGGTATCTTGCGCCTTCATCCATATCCAGCATTGTTTTCAATGTGTCGTAACCCGTTTCCGCCTCAAAATCAATAACTTTCCCATTTTCGAACGTAAGCGAGAAGTGATTGATCAGGTTACCCTGGTAACTTAATGGCTTACTGCTCCTGACCACACCGCTTGTACCCGCTCTATGAGGGGAAATAAACACTTCCTCCGTAGGGAGATTGGGGTTAAACGTATTTCCTAGACGATTGCGTGTATGTCCGCCTTTCCATATATGATGTTCCGGCAGAGCTACGGTCAGATTCGTACCTTCAGCTATATAGTGCAACTTCTTATACTGTTTGGCATTTAAGTACTGCAGTTTTGTCTCCAGTTGAGCATTATGTTCTCTCCATGCCTGCACGGGGTCTGGCTTGTCGGCCCTAGCGGCACGGAAGATGGCTTCCCACAATAAACGAACTGCCTGATCCGGGTCTTGGCCCGGAAATACGAGTTTTGCCCATTCAGCGGAAGGCGCCGCCATGATAGACCAAGTAATCTGATCGGAGGTCATCGCCTTACGCCAAGACGTCAATGCCTTGCCCGCCGCTTTGGAAAAGGTTCCGATCCGGTTTGAGTCTACCCCTTTAAAAGCCTCGGGATCACCGGAATCAATATAGAGATAGGCTCCATTCTGATCCACAAGAGTCTGTAAGGCGTCTACGCGCCATGCCGGGTATTGTTCCAGCGAGTCAAGTGGAGCTAATTCATATTTCAATCGGGTTACGGCTTCGTCCTGCCACTCGACATGGACATGCTGTGCTCCCGCTTCATAAGCTTTACGTGTAATCAGGCGAACGAGATCCGCTGTATGTATCGGTGCATTTACCCATAGCGTTTGTCCTGGCTGCAGATGAACGCCTACATGGACAGCCAATTCTGCATAGCGGTTAAGCATAGTTTCAAAATTCAATATGATCACCTCATTGGAAAGTTGCATACTTCTTTATGATACTTGATTCCTTCTGTTTAAAAAAGCGGCTTTCATCAACTGTTGTCCTAAACGGGTCACAAAATATTGCCTTCCGCCGAACTTGTAAGGTGCGGCAATCCGGAAACTATATGGTGAAATCGCATGCTTCATTTTCAAAAATCGAGGTTAACAATTTGGGAATACTTTACTTTCATAGCGGAGGGACGACATGGCTTCAGGTGGGAAAGATTATTCGGACATTAGAAGAATTCAACAGCTTCGGCAGCGGCAGCAGCAAGCAAAACAGGCGTCTTCAAAGGAACCAAAGCACAAAAAAAGGGGAAGCCGGTGGGTGAAATGGATGCTGCTTGCAGCAGTATGTGTTCTCCTTGGATTCATAGGACTACAGATAGCCGGCGCTTCCCAAAATATCGATAAATTACGGGCGGTGCAGCCGTCCCCAACTTACATCTACGACGTCAACGGACAAGTCGCAGTTAAACTATCCTCTTCCAAAACAGAAAAGGCCGCTTTGCGTGATGTTTCGGCTTATATGACCAAGGCGGTGGTAGCTGTTGAGGATCGGCGGTTTTATGAGCATAAAGGGACGGATTGGATGGGGGTCATCAGGGCTGCCGGCAAAAATCTGACCGTTAGAGCAAAAGCGGAAGGAGGCAGCACGATTACGCAGCAGCTGGCCAAAAACGTATTCTTGTCGGCAGAGAAGACTTATGCACGGAAGTGGAAAGAGCTTCTGCTTGCTCAGAAAATCGAATCGGCTTACAGCAAGGAAGAAATTCTTGAGATGTACCTGAATCAGGTGTATTACGGAGAAGGGGCTTGGGGAATCCGGAAGGCGGCCGCCGTTTATTTCGGCAAACTTCCTAAGGAGCTGACGCTAAGCGAGTCCGCGCTTCTTGCCGGGCTGGTCAAGGCTCCCTCGAGGCTGACGCCTTATAAACACATGGAAGATGCGCTGGATCGGCGAAACCTTGTGCTGTCATTGATGAAAGAACAGGGAAAGATCAGCGAGGCGGAGTATACCCGGGCCGTAAAGGAACAAGTGGTATTGCAAAAGAGAAAAGACAGCGCATCGGAAGTACGTAAATTTCCGTATTATACGGACTATGTCATTCAAGAGGCCATTGAAACCTATGGCTTGAGCCAGAATGAAGTCCTTTATGGCGGTCTACACATCTATACGGAGATGGATCCTCGGATACAGCAAGCCGCTGAAGCCGTCTATAACGAGAGCGGCATATTTCCAGAAGGTACCGGCGGGCAACTGGTCCAGAGCGGTTCTGTGATGATCGATCCCGCTACCGGCGGGATCCGGGCCATGGTTGGCGGGAGAGGGAAGCCGGTCTTCCGCGGTTTCAACCGTGCTGTACAGTTGAAGAGACAGCCGGGTTCCAGCTTGAAGCCGATTGCCGTGTACGCGCCGGCGATCGAGAAGGGATACACCGGCGACAGTATCCTGAAGGATGAGCCGGTCGATTACGGCGGCTACCGTCCGGGCAACGCGGACGGGAGGTACCGCGGGAATGTAACGCTGTCGGAAGCGCTCATCCATTCCTATAATGTGCCGGCTGTTAACTTGCTGCATGAGCTCGGCATTGAGGCAGGTGTCGAAAGCGCGGAAGCTTTCGGTATCCCGCTGTCTTCGGAAGACGGCACACTTGGCCTGGCGTTAGGCGGATTGCATGAAGGGACATCCCCACTGAAAATGGCACAAGCCTTCTCTGTTTTTGCCAATCGCGGCCTGAAGGAGGAAGCGCATGCCATTCAACGGATTGTCGTGGCAGGGGAAGACCGGGAACTAAAAACGCCCCGGCTCCCGAAACAAGTCATCCGTCCGGAAACAGCGGATGCCGTGACGTCCATTCTAGTAGACGCTGTAGAAGAAGGGACGGGAGAAGCGGCGAAGCTGCAAGGCCGGCAGGTGGCTGGAAAGACCGGAACGACGCAGGTACCTGGAGGAAACGGATCGGGAGCCAAAGATAACTGGTTTGTAGGATATACCCCTCAACTGGTTGCTGCGGTATGGCTGGGATATGATCAAAGCAGCTCAAAGTTGTTTCTGAACACTACCGGCTCGGCGGCAGCGGCCGTTTTTCACGAGTTGATGGCCCGTGCGTTAGAAGGTCAGCCGAAACTTGAATTCGCCGGCATGAAATCCACTTCTAAGAAAGATAAGAAACAAAGGGAAAAAACCGGAGAAGACAAAGGCGAAAAAAGTCATAACGGAAAAGGCGAACATAAGGATAAAGAGAAGTCGGAAGACAAAAAGGAAGACAAAAAGGAAAACAGTAAGAAATCGGATAAACAAGAAAGGAATAAAGAAAAGAAAAACGATGATGAAGACGAGTGAAAATGGAATGACAGCTAGGAAAGACTGCCTCGTTTAGGAGGATTTGTTTCCTAAGCAGGCTTTCACTATAATGATAAAGAATAGATGTTGGCTGCATGTTTATACACAAAAGGAGGAAGTTATGTTGACGGAACCATTACAAAACCGGCGCATGCTGGTATTTGCAGGCTCCTATGCCGAGGAGCAGAATCAGGGCGTTTATGTGTACGAGTTCGATGAATCCAAAGAAGAGCTTACGCTGTTGGACTCCGCAGGGGGATTGAAGAACCCTACGTTCCTAAACGTCGATCCTTCAAGGAATCTTCTCTATGCTATCGCGGAGGGGTTGTCCCCGGACGGAGCCAAAATAGCGCAAGCCGCATCGTTCTCGTTTACGCCGGAAACCGGTAAATTATCGCCGCTGCATACGTTTAACACTACGGACTCTCCAACCTGCCATATACAGAGGGACAAAGCGGATTCGCGCCTCATTGTAACCAGCTATCACGGAGGTATGGTCGGTTATTTAAAATTATCTTCCGACGGGAGCACGGCCGAGCTGACGGACACACGCCAGCATACCGGCGGCAGCGTCGACCCGGAAAGGCAGGACAGGCCGCATCCTCACTCGTCCTTTTACAGTCCCGATGGAAAGTTCATTCTTGTGCAGGATTTGGGGTTGGACCGAATCATCGTGTACCGTACGGATGATACCGGTGAGCAGTTAATCCGTCACAGCGAAGTGCAACTGCATCCCGGAGCGGGCCCGAGACATTTAACGTTTCATCCGAACGGTATGTTTGCTTATGTAATCAACGAGCTGGATTCAACGGTAACCGCGTTCCGTTATCATAGTGCGGAAGGAAAGCTGGAGACGATCGAAACGGTTCCTACGCTTCCTGCGGATTATGACGGAGAGAACGGCTGTGCAGAAATCGCGATTTCTTCGGACGGCCGCTTTTTGTACGGATCGAACAGAGGACATGACAGCCTTGTAGTTTATAGTGTTGATGGAGAGACAGGCAGATTGTCAGTGCTGGAGCATGTTCCGGTGGAAGGGAAGCATCCCAGACATTTTGGGTTGACGCCAAACGGCACTCATTTGCTTGCAGCCAACCGGGACACCGACAACATTGCGGTCTTCCGGGTCGATCGGGACAGCGGACGGCTTACCTACACCGGTCATAGTGTCAACGTATCCAAACCTGTTTGCATTCAACCCTTTTACGTATAACTGAGCACAATTTATTTTTAACAAAGTAAGGGCCGGCCCTCCAAAGGTGCCGGTCCTATTATCTATGTGAAAGTAATATAAGTTTCCGCTAAAACCTCTTAGTTTACGACATTTTACACCTCTTGCTGAGCCCAAATGAAAGCGCTACAATTAGTACAAAAGAAGGGAAGGTGAGTCAAATGAGCCAAGAAGAAGAGTTCGTTCCGGTTGAGGCTGAATTGAGCGAAGAAGAAGCGCGTGAGGAAGAAGTTGTCGCTGAAGAACAAGCTGAAGCTTCGGAGGAAGTTAGTTCCGAAGAGGAAGCTGCGGCAGAAGAAGTAGCAGCTGCCGAAGAAGAAGCTGCGGCCTCTGATGCAGAAGAGGCATCGGAAGAGGAAGCTTCAGAAGAAGAAGCGTAAGGTATCGCATAAGCATAATGACAGAATGAGCGGCCATCTCATCTTCCTATAACAAAAATCCCCGGCAGCGGGGATTTTTTCATTTTCTAAAAATATCAAAAACAGAAGATATTTGCTATACCTTGTTCTGATATTTCTCCTGAAGGAAACGATCTCCCCGCCTTTAGGACGGCGTAAGCCGGTTCATCTTGTCCGAAAATTGCAATCTCATACGAAAGTATGTACTATATAAGCTCAACTAGATGGGAAGTGATGAGAAGATGGAACACCAAGCAGCGGAAGTGACCATTGAAGAGATGGTGATGGAAGCGGAATTGTTCAGAAGAGTATATCCCGATCTGATCGGCGAAATCGACAGAGTTGAACGCACCCGAGGTAAACTTAACGACTTTCAGCTTATGCTGGCGGTGGCTCATGCCAAAAATGGTTTAGGCGTGCTAAGCTATGAACGCAGGCAGGTTATCAATTCGATCTTTGCATTGTTCACGACGATCTACCGTAAGAACGGACGATATACTGCGGAAAAGTGGGCTGTCGACACATTCGGTGTGGAAAAAACTGTTGAAACCAGAGAAGACCTCGAGGAAGTAGCGAAGACAGTGAAGGAACTGACAGAGCTTATTGAAGAGAAAGAGAATGAACTTCTGCAGATTTATAGGGAGTATTATTTGCTCAAAACTTACCTGGAAGAAGAGGAAAAGAAACTCCAGACGGAGAATACAACCGGAACGGTCTAACCTGTTTACATGAATGGGAGGAGAGTAGAATGTACGAGCACTTGGTAACGTTTAAGTTCCTGGAAGGATATAAGGGCGAGAAAGACGGGGTCTTGCTGGACAAGCTCTTGTCGTTTAAAGAAAGCATTCCCGGAATCGTGGAAGTGACGGCAGGCATCAATGTAACCGAAGAAGTCGGCAATATACACGGATATACGCTTGGACTGCGGGTTACTTTTGAAAGCAAAGAAGCTTTAAGCGAATACGGGCCGCATCCGGTTCATCAGGAATTCGTCAGTCTGCTGGACGGGATCCTGGATAACGTCATCGTTGTAGATTATCCGATTGTCCGCTGATCCATTATCTTCAAAGCTCCTAAGGGAGCTTTTTTTCATGTCATGAAAGGTGCATACGGGTTAATCTCTTGCTATAATATAAAAAAGAACAAACGTTCTGATTGATCGTGGTCAGCGGGAAGCGGTGTTTAGCATGGAACGAATCTATAGAATCAATGTCCGGTCTTTAGTGGAATATGTGTTTCGCAGCGGCAGTATCGAATCCGGATTCCGGACCGGAGCAGCGTTAACAGAGGGCACGAAAGCTCATCAGGCGATCCAGATGACCTATGGCGATACGCAGCAGAAGGAAGTTCATTTGAAAGCGGAAGCAGCCTATGGAAATATACTGTACCAGCTCGAGGGCAGATGTGACGGTTTATTTCTGGAGGAAGGGCAGGTTACGATTGAGGAGATCAAGTCTTTTTCAGAGGATCTGTCGGGGGTTAGTGAAGAAGGCAGACCGGTCCACTGGGCGCAGGCTCAATGTTACGCTTATATGTATGCACGGGAGCATCAGGTTCAACGAGTATCTATCCAGCTAACCTACGTTCACATACGGAACGGCGGACAGAAACGGTTACTGAAGCATTTCACATTGAAAGAATTGGAGAGGTTCGTTTACAGCGTATTACAGTCGTTTCACCCTTATGCGGAATTGCGGATGAACCATGAGGAGAGAAGAAATGCAAGCATGAAAAAACTGAAGTTTCCGTTTCCGGCATACCGTGAGGGACAAAGAAAGCTCGCTGGCTCTGTATATCAGACAATTAGGGAAGGAACCGGACTGCTGGCTAAGGCTCCGACGGGGATCGGAAAGACGATATCAACTCTGTTCCCTGCGGTGAAGGCGGTTGGCGAAGGCCTATTGCAGCGAATCTATTATTTGACTGCCAAGACCATTACAAGGACCGCGGCGGAAGAAGCGCTTCTGAAGCTGGAGCTGGCCGGTCTGCATATGCACTCAGTTACGCTTACTGCCAAAGACAAAGTGTGTTACCAGGAAACACCTCAATGCACCAAAGAGTTATGCGTCTATGCAGAGGGGTACTATGATCGTATCAACGATGCCATCCTTGATATCTTGGAGCATGAGACCCGTATGACCCGCGAGGTGATTGATGCCTATGCGCGCAAACATAGGGTGTGTCCTTTTGAATTCTCCCTGGACATCGCATACGCTGCGGATGCAGTGATTTGTGATTACAATTATGTTTTCGATCCGAGGGTATCCTTGAAGAGGCTGCTGGAAGAACAGAAGAAGAAATCGGCTCTCCTCATCGATGAGGCGCATAACCTGGTCGACCGTGCGCGTGAGATGTACTCGGCACAGATCCTTAAATCCTCCTTTTTAGACCTGAAAAGAGCTTATAAGGATTTGGATCAGGCTGTTGCTGCCGCTGCCAAAGGGGTGAATGACTTCTTCATACAGATACGAAAGGAAAGCGCAGGCTTGGAGCAACGTACGCTCAAAGAACAGCCGGCAGAACTTCCGGTACTGCTAGAGCAATTTGCAGCTGCAGCCGAACAGGCGCTCATGCTAGGAAAAGCCATCGTTGATGGGGAGCCGCTGTTGTTGAATACCTATTACGAAGTACAAGGCTTTATCAGGATCAGCAAGCTCTACGATGTTAGGTATGTAACTTTGATCGAAACGAACAAGAGTGAGGTCAGTCTGAAGCTGTTTTGCCTGGACCCGTCGGAACTGCTCAAGCATGCAGGAAAAGGGTTTCGCAGCCGGATCTATTTCTCGGCTACGTTGTTTCCGATGTCTTTTTTTCGGGAAATGCTGGGCGCCGGCGAAGAGGATTATAGCATTTCCATTGCGTCTCCTTTCTCCCGGGAGCAGCTGGATGTTCGTCTTCTTCCTTTATCGACCCGGTACATAGACCGTGATGCTTCCGTCGGCCCGCTTGTAACGCTCATCAAGCAAATCCTGTCGGAACGGACCGGCAATGGCATCGTATTTTTTCCTTCCTATGAATATATGCATTCGATTTATCATGCTTTGCAGGAGAGTGAAGACGCCAAGTCCGTTGACACGGACATTCTGCTTCAGCAGCAGGTGATGACGGAGCAGGATCGGGAAGCCTTTCTGTCCTCCTTCCAGGCACAGGGGGAAAGAAGAGTATTCGCCTTTGCAGTCATGGGCGGGATGTTCTCTGAAGGTATAGACCTGCAAGGAGACCGCCTGACGAACGTTATCATCGTAGGTGTGGGCTTGCCTAAGCTTGGGGTGGAGAGAAACGTCATGAAGGATTATTTCAACAAGTCAGGCCGGAACGGCTATGATTATGCTTACGTTTATCCTGGCATAAACAAGGTCCTTCAGGCAGGCGGAAGACTGATCCGTTCGGAGGAAGACAGCGGACTGCTGGTACTTGTGGACGACCGGTATCTGCATACCGCTTACCAGCGTCTGCTGCCCGAGGAGTGGAAACATTATCAATTGTTAGACGTTACTACATTGTGAAGTGAAGATTGCTGCAGGAGAAAGCGGACGGGAGCTCGTGGTTTAAAGCGGAGAAAGTCAGCTTAAGTCTTTTATCTCTACACTGGTTTGCGCCGGTGGAGCAGAAGTTACTAATTGCCGTATATGCTTCGTACGATTTTCCAAATTGATATGTGCAGTGCTGCCTACCTGAACCAGAGCAGATGTGGAAATCCCGAACACCTTTACGAATCCTACTTTAATGACAGGGACAGAATGATGTATGGTCAGTTCAAGAGGCTCATAAATAACAGGTTGAGGAATGGGTCTTCGGAAGATCGGAAATGCCTCAAGGTCTCCTTCTTCGCCCCAAAACTCAGCAACTTGACGCTGAACAGCCAATACGTTGCTTTTGGGTTTAAATTCCAGCATGTCTCCTATAAACAAGGTGGAGGAAATGGCTATAGAATCCACATCGATTCCAGTTACTTCCGATGTCCGAACCATTATTCACTCCCATCCGCAGCAGGCAAAGGCACTAAGGGGCCGATGATCAGCGATTCAGGGGGCGTATCGAAAATCGAAGAACAAGTTACGGTTTGGGTGTCTCCGATCAGAACGATTGAGGAGCTCGTTACCCCGGTGATTTTGATGGATCCGACTGAGAGTTGTTTATTCTCTACATATAACTTCATATCTAGGCCTCCTAAATTAAGGTAGAAACATGATTGTCAAGTGCTGTTTGGATATCTTGTACCAATTTTTGATAAAGCTCTTCCAACTGTGCCTCAGTTAACAACCGATTCTGATTCTCCACCCGGGCGGCAGTTACATACTGTTGAATTCTTCCGTCCATTTGTTTTTGCAGATCCTCTATGATTGCCTCATGGGTATTTTGGAGAGACTTACCGCGGGTTTCTTCCTGGTTCCTCATATATTGTCTAAAGCCGCCGTGTAAATAATCATCTATCCGGGACCTCAAGTAGCCAGCTTGGTCAGGAGCGGGGTTTGCTTGCTGCGAGTCGATCAAATCTTCAAGTGTTTGTTCCGGTTCCGGAGAAATTCCAATATGCAACGTTCCTTCTAGCCTCTCTATCTTTAATTGATCGAATTTGTATTCGATCCTTTCTACGTTCATCGTCTTTTTGGTCTTCAACATGTCAATTTCCTTTTGCATAGAATCCAGCCTGCTGTTCAGCCCTTGGATTTGATTGGTTTGCCACTGCAAATAGGCATTCAACTGCTTCATATAGGAAATCGGGATTTCATTCATTTTCGGATCGCTCCTTTCCATGGAAATTCAAATCCTCACTGAAAGCGGAACATAAGGGGAAATTGTGCCGGGCGATCCCGCTGCAGACGGGGCGGGTCCCGTGAATCCCCCCGTATTATATAGATTGGACATGCTTTTAATAATGCCCGCGGTTCCAATTTGCAGCACGGAAGAGTTCGCTATGGAATCGATGCGAAGCTGTTGTATGACAATGCTCTGATGAACGATGATACTCATAAGTTAATGCCACCTGCCCCGGGAAGTGAGACTACATTCTGGTCCGCAGCATCCGTGTCATATGTATTTGTAGAGCTCACTGCGTTATTGGTCTGGACTACTTCGCCTGTATTGAAGGAGCCTGCTCCCGCGTAAGTTTTCGAAGTGCTGACAGGAGCCAGCTGAATGGAATCACCGATATGGACGATCGAACTTGGGCCGACACTCAATATTTTAATAGCTCCGACGATAGCCGGCATGCTTACACCTACTCTCATCGCATTTGCATTGACTACATTGTATGAGAACCGTCCTCCGTTTATGTTCCGATAAAGGCACATGTATGGAGGGATTTTCGCATAAGGATATAGTAGGGAGGAGAAGAGCCGACATGGACAAAGACAATAAAGATCCGTTTAACTGGAACCAATTTCATGAACTGTTCCGCGGCCATTTCCCTTCGGGAAACGGACAGCCCCCGGTAGATACCGGATGGATTCAGAATTATGTTCAAGATACCCTTCAAAGGGCTTTTACCTCTAGTACTGCCGGAAAGCCATCAGCTAAATTGACTTTCCCATCCGAAGTGTTTGAAACCCATAACAATGTTGTTGTCAAAATCAGCGTTCCCGATCTTCCGACGGCGAAGAACATACAACCTCACGTCAGTGCTACCCGGGTTAAATTAGAGAATGGTGCGGACGGGAACAGCCAGTATATACCTCTCCACAGCCATGTAGTGCCCCAAAGTTGCAAGGCAGTATACAAGAACGGCATACTTCAGCTGCATCTGAAAAAAGCGAAAATCAGCGATACGTACTATGAAGCAAGAGTCCGGTTTCTGGAGTAGTAAAAGAAAAGACCCTCCAATGGAAGGTCCTGCACAGTGTGTTTAGACTACGTTTACCGGTTTTTGTTTGGAAATGGAATCGGCGATATCCGGATCTGAAGTGATCGTGTAACTCATGAGGGAGTACGCCTGTAAAAAGTCCCCGACATTCCCGCCGCCTGCTCCGGAAAAGGTTTTAGATACGCTGTTCGGAGAAATTTGAAACACGTCTCCGAATGTGACATTGCCGGAAACATCCGAAAATTTAATGGGTGAAACAATAATGGAAGGCATAAGTATTACACCTCTTTCTTTTGATGTTCTATACGTATGAATGAGGGGGGCAGATCATGCGTATTCATCAGTTTCCATTTTCTCCAGGTATGTAAAATCCTCCTCCTGAATACAATCGTACAAGCTGTGGTTTGTAGATGATCAAGGGAAGAAAGAGAGGATGACTATGTTTCTAAGTTATATGCTCCTCGGGTTATCGCTGGCAGCCCCGATTGGCCCTATTAATGCCGCACAAATGGACAAGGGAATCAAATATGGCTTTTGGAATGCACTAATGCTTGGTTATGGGGCTTTATCCGCAGATGTGGTGTACATGCTATTGGTATATTTCGGATTGGTGCATTTCGTGAATACTCCATTCGTGCAGACCTTTCTTTGGTTATTCGGATGCTTCGTCCTGATTTACACCGGAATTGAAAGTCTTCAAGGTGCGGAAAAGCCGGCGGAAACAAGAAGCCAGCCGGACGAGCCTTTGCAAAAATCATTTCTTTCCGGCTTTTTTATGTCGTTGTCCAACCCACTGACCATCTTGTTTTGGCTCGGGATTTATGGCTCCGTACTTGCTAAGACTGCTCAAACCTATGGTACCAAGGACCTTATTATCTACAGCCTGGCGATTCTAGCCGGAATTGCGATTTGGGATATTTCCATGGCGACCGTGGCCAGCAGTTTCCGCCGTTTCCTGGCAGCGCGCACGTTATATTTCATTTCCTTCATTTCTGGAATTTCCTTAATCGGGTTCGGCCTGTATTTTGGCTGGCAGGCGGCAAAAGTTCTGTTTGGTATCTAATTAACGTTGAGACTTCGTCTGCTTTTTCCACATAAACGTCATGATAACGGTAATTCCTATAATCAGCGCTAGAAAGACTAAACTTACATAAAATCCGACCCGGCTGCTATGATGAAGAAGCGTTCCGCTGATAGCCGTGAGCAGAAGTAACATGCCCAGCACTCGTTTCACTTGGCCGAATCCTTTTAATTTAAGAATCTTGCCGCTGGTGATCAAGATAAACATCCAATTATATAAAAGCATCAAACCTGCCGCCGTTGTTACATATTCATACAGACTTTCGGGAAGCAGCAAGGCGGATACTACAGACAGAATCAGGCCGCATGTAGTCAGTCCGATGGCTCGCAGCGGCTTCTTTCCTTTGGTTTTCTTCGAGAAGAACGGAGGAGCATCGCAATCTTGTGCCAGAGTAACCAGGATCGAAGTGACCGCGAATAAGGAAGCGACCATCGTCGAAAAGCCCGCAATGATCAGGACTGCGTTAAACAGATGCGGCACAAAAGGCAGACCGTACGAACTGAGCGAAACGATAAACGGGCTTCGTTTGCCGTCGAATTTGTCCCAGGAAACCATATAAAGAGCTAGCCCAAGAGAGAGGAAATAAATAATGCCGAGCGTCGTCAGCATGATTTTACCTGCTTTTGGCGCATCTTTCGGATTCTTCAGCCTGAGTGCCATCAACCCCATAATTTCAATACCGCCGAAAGCGTAGAAAGCGTAAAGCAGGGAGGACCACAAACCTTTTGCTCCTGCAGGGAACCAGGCATTCCACGAGTTCAGCGTGCCCGTTGCTGCCCTTCCATTTCCGATTACTCCAAAAAGTGCAAGGCAAGCCAGAATTAGAAACATGACAATCGCAGCTACTTTCGTAACCGCAAAAATATTTTCCATCTTCTCGAATGCCTTCGTTCCGATAAAAATAATCAATAATCCCAAAACGGCATACACCGCAGCAAAAACCCACATCGGAATATTCGGAAACCAAAAGCGGGTAAAAAGAGATAAGGCCGCCATCTGGCTTCCCATAATTAACAGCTCGGAACACCAATAAACCCAGCCGCTGCTGAAGCCTGCCCATCTGCCGTAGGCTTTTTTGGCATAGGCACAAAACGAGCCTTCTAACGGATCTTCGGCGGTCATTTTAGCAAGCACCTCAAAAACCAGATAAGTACCGAAGGCTGCCAATAAAAACCCGAAAAGGATCGATGGCCCCCCAATCTTAATCCCCAAACCTGAACCCAGAAAAAATCCCGTTCCTATGGTACACGCTACTCCCAGTAGCGAAAGCTGCCACCACTGTAAATTCCCTTTTTCTTTGGAATGTGATTTGTCAGTATTTTTGCCCATAGTCAACAAACCCCGCAGTCTATAAATTTTCAACTATGTTATCCTTTCCCTAATGGCAATCCGTATACTTGAAGAAGCGGTTGCGCGGACTCGAAAAATTATTCATTTACACTCCATTGGTCCCAATGTAATATAGAGATAATAGTTCGTGAGAACTAATGCTAATACATATTATGACATCTTCCAACACCGTTGAAGGGATGTGCGGGATGAATTCGACATTTGCAAATGCCTTGCTTTTTGTTCTATTTCTAGTACCGATTGTATTCCTGTTCGACACCGCGATGGTTATCATTAAGCGAAATCCTAGGAAGACCGAATATAGGCTGGCATTTACAACCGTTTTTCTTCTTACCCTGCTCCTGATATTTGAGTGTATACAGCAGCTTCTCCCCATTGATTACACTAACCTGATAGCGTTGTATATGGTTTATCCTTGCGTCTTTCTGTCTGCAGGCACAAGCTTGCTGTTTCATCTGCATCAAACCGGATTTGCATCAGGAATAAGATATGGTTGGAAAGGAACTGCAGCTTTTGTCCCTTTTCTGACTTATACAGCAATCCTTGTTATTTGGGGTGAACCTGCGCTCTTGTCCGCGAGTGAGCAGCAGGGTATCTGGAATGTAGAAATGTTTGCCGAAGGCCTGATGGCGGTAATGATTGAATTGATGGCTTTATCCTTATGTAATCTGCTTGTCACCTGGTGGGCAGTCCGAAAGTCGGAGAGTAATTTGGAAAGGCTTAGGAGCCGTGTCTTATTCCGTACAAATCTGATATTTCAGGCTTCCGTGATTCTTTTGATCACAGTAACGGAAATTTTAAAACCATGGGTGACGGTTCCGTCCACTTTCATTTTCTTCATGACGGCCCTTTGGGGTGTTTGTTTACGTATACTCATGAATAAATACCAGTTATGGCCTTCTGTAGAAACGCGTTACCGTGCCTTGTATCAAATTTCCCCTGCGGCCATCGTCATGATGGACCGGTACGGTATGATTCAAGACGCCAACCCGAGGGCGGTTCACTTATTCGGCACCCGGCTCCAAGGTAAAGCGTTTGCCGGCTTACTCGATCCTTCGGATAGAGAGCGTTTTTTACACAGGTTTCTAACTGATTTTCCGCACGCCGCATTGCTTAAAGAGGAATATTCATTTACGAACGCTCAAGGAAGGCAGGTGTCATTACTGCTCGACACGGAGATCATCCGGTCCAGCGATGAATGGTACCTGCTAGGAGTGCTTCAGGATATTTCAAGGATGAAAGAGGAAGAAGCAAGATTGGAACATATGGCGCATCATGACTCATTAACACAATTGCCTAACCGGCTGTTTATGGAGAAAGAGTTAACTTCCGCCATACAAGCTGCCAAGGAGCGCCGTCATCAGCTCTCGGTCATTTTGATCGACCTGGACCGATTCAAAATCATTAACGACACTTTAGGGCATATATACGGGGACGAAGCTCTATGCAAGATTGCTTACTCCCTTCAGAAAGTTATGGGTGAGGATCACCGAATGGCCCGTTTGGGTGGAGATGAATTCATTGTCCTGCTGCCTGAAGTAAATGAGTATGAACAGGTTATCGATTGTGCCGAAAGGATACTCCAGGTGTTTAAAGAACCGCTGCTACTGCAAGGACAAGAATTCTTTCTGGGGGGGAGCATGGGAATCAGCGTGTATCCTTTTGACGGGACAAGCGCCGAGAGCCTGATTCGGCACGCAGATATGGCAATGTATTATGCAAAGAAAAACGGCGGTGACCAATATCGGCTTCATAACAAGGAGTTGAATGAGAGCCTTGTGCAGGAAATGCAAATGGAGCGCCATCTGCGTTATGCAATAAAAGAGCAGGAGTTCACACTTGTATATCAGCCGCAAGTAAACCTGCAGACTCGCCAAATGTATGGGGTTGAAGCACTGATCAGGTGGAATTCAGCAGCTTTAGGGGCTGTTTCGCCGGAAGATTTTATCCCGGTTGCTGAGAAAAACGGACTCATTGTCCCCATTGGTGAATGGGTCGTACAAGAAGCGTGCAGGCAGGCGAAATTGTGGCAGGATTCCCTTCCGGTGCCTCTAACCGTCTCATTGAATGTATCGGCCAAACAGCTTAGGCAGCCGAACTTCGCGGAGATGGTGATGACTGCAATTCAAGCTTCCGGGGTTAATCCTAAGCTTCTATGTCTTGAAATAACGGAAAGTTCCGTTGTGAATCATTTGGAATCGGCCAAGTACATGCTGGAGGAACTGATCCGGATCGGGGTGGATATTTCTATCGACGATTTCGGTACAGGGTACTCTTCGTTGAGCGTTTTGACCCAGCTGCCGATTTCATCGATCAAGATTGACCGTTCGTTCATAAGCAGTATTGAACACCAGCATGATAAACTGGAGATTGCCAAAGCTATCATTACGATGGGCCATGGCATTCACAAAAGGATCGTTGCTGAGGGAGTTGAAAATGTAAAGCATTATCAGATATTAAAGGAACTGCGCTGCGACACGGCACAAGGCTATTTCTTCGGTAAACCGGTTCCGCCGCGGGAGCTGGAAAACTTGCTTTTTACGAGCTTAAGGAACTACGTTGAATGTTTGGGTTGATGTATATACGGGTAATATATATGGCTGTCTACCCTTTTTAAGGAGCTGAAAACCCATGGAAATACGTCGTTTTGGCCAAACAGACATGAAGGTCAGCATATTAGGCTTCGGCGGTGCCGAAATCGGATTTGAACATGCTGAACCCGCAGCTGTGGCAAAGCTGCTTAACAGCGCATTGGATGCAGGTTTGAACGTCATCGACACAGCGGAATGCTATGCAGGCAGCGAGGAGTTGATCGGAAGTACCGTTTCCCATCGGCGAGGCGAATATTATCTGTTCAGCAAATGCGGACATGCTTCCGGTCTGGAAGGCGAAGACTGGTCACCCGCTATGTTGGAGGAATCAATAAACCGGAGCTTGCGGAGATTAAAAACAGATTACTTGGATTTGATCCAGCTGCATAGCTGTTCGAAAGAAGTATTAGAAAGAGGAGACGTCATTGAAGTCCTGCGAAGAGCAAAGGAAGCGGGGAAAGTACGGTATATAGGTTACAGCGGAGAAAATGAAGCTGCATTGTATGCTATAGAAACCGGAGCTTTTGATACGCTGCAAACTTCGGTGAATCTTGCGGATCAAAGAGGGATTGATCTGATCCTGCCGAAAGCTCAGGAATCGGGAATGGGCGTGATTGCGAAACGTCCGATTGCTAACACTGCTTGGAAGACGACAACGCTGCCCGAAGAACAATACCATCAAACTTATTGGAGAAGGTTTCAGGAATTGAACTACAGTTTCCTGAACGATACTTCTATAGAAGAAGCGGTTTCGACGGCGCTGCGCTTTACTTTAACAGTTCCCGGAGTTCATACGGCAATCGTGGGAACCACCAACCCTGACCGATGGACGCAGAATGCCAAGCTGCTGGAGGCAGGCCGTCTGCCGGCTGCACAGATGAATGAAATCCGTTCTAAATGGAAAAATACAGCCAGGGAAGATTGGCTGGGCCAGGTATAGATTTTCATGAAAAAACCAGAAAGTGTAATCAAAGAAGCCGTTCCTTGGATCGATAAATGGGCGAGATTTGGATATTTATCTAAGGGGATCGTGTATGCTGCTATCGGAATATTAGCATTACTTGCTTCCATTGGACGGGGAGGCGAAGTAACTGATAAGGAGGGGGCTCTGAGAACGATTGGATCACAGCCTATGGGAGGCTTTATTCTCGGCTTACTTGCGCTGGGACTTTGCGGATATTTCGCCTGGTCCATGGTGCAGGCTTTTGCAGATCCTGATCGAGAGGGAAGCGGATGGAAAGGGTGGGGCAAGCGAATAGGCAGCTTTGCAGGCGGTATTGTGTACGGCAGCCTTGCCGTAAGTGCTGTCCGGTCTATTGGAAAGCAGACACCGGATACCAGCCGTCAGGAGCAGAGCTGGACCGGGATGCTTCTTCAACAGCCTTTTGGTGCTTGGATCATTGGAGCAGTTGGAGCAGCCTTTATTGCATATGGTCTTCATCAAGGACATAAAGCTTACCGCTCTTCCTTTCTAAAGCGTATCAAATCCTACCGGTTAGAGCCCCAGGTTAAAAAAGCTGCCGTATGGATCTCACGTACAGGTATTTCTGCCCGAGGAATTGTGTTTCTCATGGTCGGTTATTTCCTAATTCAAACGTCAGTGCAAAGAGATCCCCACGAAACCAAAGGACTGGACGAGTCATTATGGGCATTGTCTCGTCAGCCCCATGGACCGTGGCTGTTGGGCGCAGCCGCTGTTGGGTTGATTGCTTACGGCGGTTATATGTTCTTTTTAGCCCGGTACCGAAAAACAATTGGCAAACACCGCAGCTAAGAAATCACGATTTCTTGCTGCTTCGCTTCCGTTTCGGCTTCTGTACAACCGGCAGATGCTTGATACTTCTGGCCATCGGTTCTTTACACAATGGGCACGCCTTGTCTTCAGAGGCATATTCCTCTCGGACCCAAGCTTTGCACTCCGGTTGTTTACAACGGTAGATGGGGGTTGGTTCAAGAACGGGCGAGGCTTGTTCCTCCGTCAATGGTTGGTCGGCCAATGCAATACCTCCGTTTCGATGGAAGTCAACGCGCAGATTAGTATGCCTTGACTCACGATATCTTTATTCTTCTTCTGACCTAAAATGAACTCTCAATTCGTAAAACAAGATGTTATGTTTCCAAAAGAAAAACCTGCGCCGCAGCGCAGGTTTACGTAATCAATTTCTTACCAAGCGATTCATTTCATTCTCTTCGCAGGCCGGGGAGCAGAAGCCGTGACGAGTTTCCGCACAGGACTCGCATACGATATGCTGTCTGTGGCAAGTGTCGTCTCCGCAGTTGATCATGTGATCCGCAGATTCACCGCAATGGTAGCATTTTCCGACCACGATGTCTTCCTCAGTCCGGTTGATGGGTACTGAGATGCGTTCATCAAATACATAGCATTTCCCGTCGAATAGTCTGCCTTTTACTTCTTCATCTTTCCCGTAGGTGACGATGCCGCCATCCAATTGATATACATCGGTAAACCCTTCGCTTAACAGGACTCCTGTCAGTTTCTCGCACCGAATTCCTCCGGTGCAATACGTTAAGATCGGCTTGTCTTTGGCTTCACTCAGATTTTCCCTGATCCATTCCGGGAATTCCTTGAATGTTTCTACGTCTGGCCTGATTGCATTCCGGAAGTGACCCAGATCATACTCGTAGTCATTACGTCCATCAAGTACGATCACATCGTCTCTTAACAAGTAATCGTGAAAATCCTTCGGTTTTAAACGAGTACCGCTTAGGGTGTTCGGATCCAACGGTTTTTCGTATCGGAGAGTTACCAGCTCTTTTTTGTAACGGACGAACATTTTTTTGAAGGCATGTCCCTCAGCTTCGTCAACTTTAAAAACCATATCGGAAAAGAGCGGATTGCTTTGCATATCGCGTACATATTGCTCAGTTTGCTCGATAGTGCCTGAAACGGTTCCGTTAATCCCTTCACCCGCAATCAGGATACGGCCTTTCAATCCGAGTTCCTTGCAGTAGGCCAAGTGCTCAGCAGCAAATTCCTCGGCATTAGGAATCGTTACAAATTTATAATAAAGAAGAATTTGATAGTTAGTAGATGTACTCATAATTTCCCATCCTTTCTTTTCGAAATAAGCAAGCGGCAGGAAAGGCGTTAAGCCTGCTGCCGCCAAACTTTGTATGATAAATAACAAGTTATATGAAATAAGCAATACTAAATATTTTAGTATCTATAGAGTTCGATGTCAAGATAAGCGAAATAGCCCGGTGTAGGACCCGAGCTGTGCGCAGTATCTACTATTGTTCTTGATTCGTTTTATACGAAGCATCGGATCGATTGGACTGATTTTGTTGAAATACGTCCGCAGCTTCCTCAGCAGAAAACTCCGTATCTGCTTCTCCAGACACCGGCATTTTGTTCAATTCTGTGGATTGAACCTCCGCTTTGGATGCCTTGTTTTGTCGATCAGCCATTAGGGCACCTCCTTTTCCAAATAACCTCGAAGGGTAGTTTGACTCAGGAGTGTCATTGCTATACATGCTTACATCTGAAGACAGCGAGAATTTTCGTTATGAAAATCTGGGGACCCGAGAGGCTAGGGTGGCCCGACATATTTCGCAGAGTATATAGGAAGGGACTGTTTCTATATATGCTGATATTCTATAGACCAGGTATTACCTGTTGAAGTAAGCTTTACTTTCGTGTTACATTATCAGTCCGGTCGCGTTTCCTGCGTTTCGCAAGCAATGAGAAGTCAGAACTTGGAAACGAAAAAACGGTTGACTTGGGGAAGCTAAACATGATATATTCTTATTCCGGCCGCAAAACATACGGTTGGGTGAGCAAACAGTTTGATCTTTGAAAACTGAACATCGAGCGAATAAGCAGTCACATGACAGTGACTTTAATAAACAAGTCAGCATTAAGATAAGCAAGTCAAACGAACTTTTATGGAGAGTTTGATCCTGGCTCAGGACGAACGCTGGCGGCGTG